>NZ_JACGCJ010000006.1 GCF_021030645.1 Agrilactobacillus fermenti
GCACCCTTGTTGCTTCTGACTTTAAGGTAAGCTTGATTCAAATTATCTCGGGACAAAACTAAATCTTGAAATGAAACGCCATTCCACATCTTATCTTCACCGGAAATCACACTACGCGCCCCGGGTTGCTCTTGACCTTCCAGGTCTACCATCCGCCGGTGACCAGAACATGGTTCTGTTTTCTGCGATTGTTGCATGATTTCTACCTCCAATTTTGACGAGAATTGTTAAAGTTCGGCCCTTCGTTGTCCAAAGGACAACTATTATGGCCTCGGCTGACTTCTGTATCATTCAGCTAGACATCACTGCCTAGTTTGTACCTGTGAAACTTTCCGTTTCTCTTGTCGGGAACGTATGATACAGACCTCCCCGGGTAAGAACGCTAACTTTCGTGCCATGTAACCATTGGCTTTACTGCGTACAGTTTCGAGTAGTATGGGACTTCAGTTTGTTTAGCAACCTTATCCACTGCAAACAGCCTTATAGCCACTTCTTGTTCATTGGTTCAGCACTTTGCTTTAGACTTCCTTCAGATTCCACCTCACGGTGGACACCCTTGTCCTCAACTAATAGTTCCGACTACTACGGTCTATAGTGGACTTTCACCACCAAGTTAGCGCCCATGCCGGGCGCACTACCAAAAAGATCCTGCTAATTTTTACAACTAGCAGGATCTTGTATGAGAATAATTTCATATTCTAAATACATAAAAACCGCATAGTTGAATTTTTAACTTCATCTATGCGGTACCGTGAGTCAATTAAATGAACAACTCCAATTTAGCCGGCATAGATATGTCCCGAAGGCCATATCTATCTTGATAAGACCTTACTGGGTAAACCCGCTAAATTGATAGTATCGATTCAAAATATTGATTGCTTGTTTCATTTAAGATCGACTCCTTAATTTATTGTATCTAAATATACACGGCTAAATTTGAAAAGTCAAATCTTTTATTAATCATTATTTAATTTATTCTTAACCAATTCAATTGGCATCGCTTGGCTGGTCCAAATCTCAAAGGCAGCGGCGCCTTGCTGAATCAACATTGGTAACCCATTAAAACTCTGCTGCACCCCAGCTTGTCGCGCTTGTTGTAAAAATTTAGATTCTGCAGGCGCATAAATCATCTCGAAGGCAATCATTTGCGCTGTAAAATAACTTTTATCTGGGACCGGACTTTCGCCTAAATGGGCGCCCATCCCTAAGCCAGTTGCATTGACAACGATATCTGCGGTAGCCATCGCTGCTTTTAGTCGGCTTAAGTCGGCTAAAGCCAATAGTTCAACCGCCACACCTGAGACCTGCTGCAAAGTTGTAACCAATTGTTGCCCTCGACTGTTCGGTCCAGTATGTCGATTCACAATCGTAATTTGCCTTACCCCATTCAAGGCAGCTTCAACGGCAGCTGCTTTAGCCGCACCACCAGCACCAAATATTAGGAGTTGTTTTCCTTCGAGCCCACTCGTCTGCGGCAACGCCTGCAGCAGGCCTAAGCCATCGGTATTATAGCCTCTTAAAAAACCATGATCATTTTTGATCGTATTCACGGCACCAATTAATTGGGCATTCTCAGCAACCCAGTCCAACTGTGGCAGCACGCGTTCTTTTAAGGGCATTGACAAATTGACTCCGCCAAGATCAAGTGTCCGAATAGCGCTAAGCGCAGCGGTTACAGCCTCAGGCGCCACGTCAAATGCCATATATCGAGCATCGATGCCATGATATTTAAAAGCTAAGTTATGCATCATTGGTGATAAACTATGCTGAGCCGGATGTGCAAATAAGCCATATAACTTGGTTTTACCTGTAATCATTACTTTTCTCCTGCTTGGTTATCCTGGTCGCGTGAGCGTATTTGACTAAATATGTTAAACCCAATCAAGAAAATCAGCAAGCCTAAAATTGAACTCACGAACAGGGCGTGATAAGACGTACGTTCAATGATCTGTGCCCCGATCAACGGCCCAACCGCACGGCCAAAAGAAGCGCCGGCGTTGACGATGCCTTGATATTTACCACGTTGATCTTCTAACACGGCACTGTCCACATAGGTGGAAACCCCTGGAAAAGCTAAGATTTCACCTAACGTTAAAATACCCATGGCTAATAAGAACTGCCAATAATCATGGGCAAAAATTAGAACAACAAAGGACAAACCGAATAACAAAAATCCAGCGTTTAATCGGGTGCGAATGTGCTGAAATAACCAATTATCAAAAATAGTCAATACCGGTTGGAAGACCACGATCACGATGGCATTAAAAGTCCAAACAAAGGTATAATCCTGTACCGTCATCCCATGATGAACCATGAAAGTAGAAATATTACTCTGCCACTGCTCATAAGCAATCCAAGAAACGATAAACACGGCTAGTAACGACAAAATTCGATTTCGTGTCGCCGCATTTAACCGGGTCACGTTTTGCTTGTTCTTTCGCCGTTTCTTATCGGTTGCCACATTAAAGCGGAAGAAAGCCACGAACCAAAAAATAACAAATAATAAACTGGCAAAAGCAAAAATATATTCAATCCCAAATGGGAGAATCACCCCAACGACTAAAGTCCCAATGACCAAACCTAGGTTACTCATAAAATAAAGCACATTAAATACAAAACTAGTGCGCCGACTGGTTACTAAAGTTGCAAAGGCATTAATGCTAGTCCCCACGATCCCATTTCCAAAACTAAGAATGATCAATAAAATAGCATAACTCGGCCACCCGTGGAAAAATGTTAAGGCAATCGCCGAAACAACGTTAATGGATATCCCCAATAAAATCGTACGATAAGGCTGCCAGCGATCGAATAACGTACCGCCAACATAATTACCAAAAATCATGACTACGGAGTTAATGAATAAAACAATCCCGGCCGCTGTCAGTGTCTCATGTAAATATTCATGCATGTAAATCGTGGTCAAAGGCCAAATAAAACTGATCCCCGTGTTGGTGATCAATGAACCAACCAATAACCAGCGTAATCCCAATCCTTGTTTTTGCACACTTCCAGCTCCCTTCATTCATTTTTTGCGCAAAAGCAAAGAGCAATTGCGTGGCTGGCACCAACGTAAATTGCCCTTTGTCTAAGTTATGATTCAATTATAGGCTATTAAGGCAAACTTTTGAACTGTTATGCCCATTGCTTTCTGAAATTCTTGTTAGTGCTCCAAAGCTGACCCGCTTCACTCACGCTCTTTTACTTAATACCAAAGTCTAGAATAGCGGCAATGATTTTTTCATTGATTGGTAAAAAGATGCGATCAAACAAGGCTGCCACGTCAGGACTCACATTTGCTTTAGGCTCTTCGGCCATCTTTTGTGAATAGTTTAAGGCGGATTGCCGCATCTGGTGCAAAAGCTGCTCTTCGCGATGCTTTAAAAACTTGGCGAGTTTCTCATGTTTCGGGGTATATTTTTGAATGTAATAATAGAGTGTCTGATAAAAAGTATTGTCCAGCACCCAGTAATAAGTTGTTCGATACCGGGCATCGTTAAAGACTTGGGCGAAAGGCTGCGCCCGTACGAGTTCAGACTTCACAAAGTCAGCGGCCGAACGCACGATATTCATCACTTCATGAGAATCACTCATATAATTGGAAAATTGACCAATTTCAGTTTTCGGCAAATCAAAACCCACTTTTTCTTGTCGTTGGTCATCGCTAAGTTCTTGCAGTCCTTGCATGAAATCGGTTTCGATCTGGTCACTATCGGCAATCAGCTTAGCTAATGTAGCCGTCATAGTCGCTTGGTTTTTTGCTAAATATTTGGCAACCACTGCCCACACTTGCTCAAATGTAGCTGCAAAGTCACTTTTCAATTCTAAAGGTGAGCTGACAAGTGTTTGTTCAGGATTTTCATCTTTTGTATGGGGAATATACTTCACCGCCAATGGCCACTGCAATTGATCGGTGTCTTGTAGATGATCGAAATCTAGGTTGGCATTCGTGTCGAATTGTTTCACAGCTTCAATATCGATCACACCCAGCGGTGCCACAACAACTTCTGACATTGTCGCCATCAATGACAGCGCAAAAAAGCTGTCTGCTTGTTCTTGTTTAAAAAAGGCCTGCAAGGTTTCAAATAATTTTTGCCGGGTATTCTGATCATTTCCCGGTGCTGCATATAAACCTGACGTTGAGATCATGACTTCATCATAATCAATTGCTAAAAACTTCTTGGCATTTACTTTTAACATGTACTGGCTCCTTAAGATTTTGGTTGTTTCCCTGCTAAAATCTGTTCAGCTTGGGTTTTAGATAACTGATAATGGTAATATTTTTGATAAAATTTTTGTGTTTCCTGCCGCATATTTAAGGTTTTAAAATCTTGGGGATGTAATAATTTACCAGCCCAGAGTACTTGCAAGGCGGCCTCAGCGGAGTAACGATCCCAAGGAAAAGTACCTTGCGGATTGCCGTAAACTTTCTTATTTCTAACAGCCTTTAAATTTGCAAAACGAGGGTCTTTTTGAAAAACAGCTAAAGCCTGCTTACTTGTAGTTTGGCCCACAATGATCACATCAGGATCACTTTTGGCGATTTCTTCAGGCGTGGTCGTGATCATGTTGCCTGACTTACGAATTGCATTAGTCCCACCAGCAATCTTGAGCCATTCATCGATCATCGAATGCGTACCATCAACTTTAAGTAGATTATTGGCAGCGACTACGTGAAGCACTTTAATTTTTTTACTGCCTTTGACCCGATCTTTGACGTAATGAATGTTATGGTTCAAATCTTTCAGATAGGTTTTGGCAATTTTAGGCGCTTGCCCACCTAAGATCTGACCCGTAACCGTGACGGATTGCTTCAAACCCGCAAAGTCTTGAAACATGATATTGGCTACCGGTAACTTAGCCGCTTTCGCCTTTTGCACCGTACCGGGGTCAGCTGCCAAAACAATATCTGGTTTTTGTTTTAACAATTCTTCCACTTGTAAATCAGTGCCATTATAAGGCGCCGTAACTTTGTTGATTTTAGGGTAAACCGTTTGATACCAGGGCATCTTTTGAATCATTGGTGTCGTTGCAACCAATTTTTTTGGGCCGCCTAACAATAAAACCACTTGATTGTTAGCATGCCATAAGTCAGCTACCCGTGTCACTTTGGTGGGCACAGCCACCTTGGCCCCAGTTAGGTCAGTTACTTGATGGGTAGCTGCTTGAACTGACTGTTTGCCAGATGCTCCTAAAACCAATCCCATCAGCAATGTAACGAACACAAAGAATTTTGTCTGCTGCTTCATTTTTTCCTCCATAAACAGTTCTCATCTAAATTTCACGCGGACATCGTACAGACAAGGCGTTGACAACTTGGCAGATAATCAACCTGCAGCGCTGTCTCGTAGATCTGCTGCAGCTTATCAGTGGTGATCATTTCGATCATTTGGCCACTGGTCAATCGCCCGCTGCCATCGATCAAAGCAACTTGATCATCTAGAAGAATCGCCTGATTTGGATCATGGGTCGTGAGAATGATCCCCAAACCTTGTTTAGCCAGCCGCTGCAATAATTGAATGATCTGGCGTTGATTTTTATAATCTAAAGCTGCGGTGGGCTCGTCTAAAAGTAAAATTTTAGGCTGCTGCATCAATGCTTTAGCAATTGTTACCAGCTGCAATTGACCGCCACTGAGCTGTTGACAATTCAAATCACACAACGCTTGACACCCAAGCTCTGTCAGTAACGCCAAGGCACGCTGACGATCAGCTGGTCGTGGTTGGCTGAATAAACCCATATTTGCGGCACAACCAAGCAATAAATAATCCAACACATTGTATGGCAATGTTTGGACACTGCCCATCTGTGGCACTAACGCAAGATAAGTCGCCCGCTGCTTTGGCGATAAATTGGTCACAGCTTGACCATCAACCAATACCTGCCCACTTTTAGGGGTTAATAGTCCTAATAGTAGCCGTAATAAAGTTGATTTGCCAATCCCATTACGCCCTAATATAGCCAAAATCTGACTCGACTGGATTTGAAGATCAACTGCCTGTAATCCCGTTTTATTTCCCGGGAAATTATAAAATAATTGTTGTGTCTTTAGGGTCGTCATGTTAAATGCCCCCTCTGCTTTGCTAAAATACCGATAAAAAATGGAGTGCCGATCAAGCCGGTTAAGATACCAATCGGAATCTCGCCCGCACTAATTGTTCGTGCTAATGTATCTACCAATAATAAAAACATTGCCCCTAGAATAGCCATTAATGGTAAAGCACGTTGATTATTTTGCTTTGTCAATAGCTTGGCAATATGTGGCATGATCAGACCAATCCAACCAATGGTCCCACTAATCGCCACTGCTGCGGCTGTCAATAGGGTTGCACATAAGATAACCAACAACCGTTCCCACTTAACATTAATCCCTGTTGTTTGGGCTTCCATATCACTTAAAGATAATACATTAAGCCTAAAACGCAGCGCTAAAAGCAAGCCCCCAGCAACTACAAAAATTGGCAGCATCATCGCTAACGTGTGGTAATTCAACTTTTCTAAACTACCTAATTGCCAATAAACAATGTCCTGTAATTGGCTCTCTGGATCAGCTATGTACTTCAGTAAACCCAAAATTGCAGTCATAAAACCACCCACGACAACACCAGCCAATACCAAAGTTAAATTGCTATGGCTGTGGATAAATCTTGGTACACTCACTGTAATCAGGACCGTCAATAATCCCGTCACAAAGGCACAGATCATGACTAGCCAAGTATTTTGATGCCAGATGATGGCACTAGCTGCGCCCACCGCTGCCCCAGTTGTGACACCTAATAAATCAGGTGAAACGAGTGGGTTTTGAAAAATGCTTTGGTAGGCACCGCCGCTCAAGCTCAAACTTGCGCCAATCAAGCAAGCGCCAAGAATACGTGGTAATCGTAATTGCCAAACAATCGTATTATTAGCAGGATTAATGGGCTGGGCTACATGTACCAAACTTTGCCAAACTGCCGTCAGTGGTAAAAAATAGCGGCCCACACAAAGTGCCGCCGCTATCATGATGACCAGTAAAGCCAAGGCGACAACAACTAGTATTCGATAGAATCTTTGTTGTGACCGATAATTCGTCATCGGGTGCCGCCTCCAATCTCATCAATATCTAATTCTAATTAAAATCCGAATTACCTGATTTAATAAAGGCCTTATATAAAACGCCCCAACAAATCAAAACGACAGTTACCAACAAGAAAAAGCCAATTTGATAACTCCCCGTCTGCTGCTTGATAACGCCCATAACTAATGGTGGAAAATAGCCGCCTAAACCGCCGATTGCGCCTACAAAGCCCGTTACAGTACCAGTATTACCTTTGGAAACAAACGGTACCATCTTAAAGACGATGCCGTTACCTAAACCAGCCAAAACAGCCACAACGATAATTCCGGTCATGAATAAGCCCAAACTATCTAAGGCAAAGGCCATCAATAAACCGGTTAGTGCCATTAAAGTAAAAAGAACTTGTAACAACTTCATCGGATTGACCTTATCTGCGATCGACCCACCGATTGGCCGTACTAACGTGGCTACCGCAGCAAAAACTGCTGCCCATAAACCAGCATTGATCTGATTCACTTGAAATTGGTCTGACAGTAAAGCTGGCAATAGATTACTCAAAGAAACAAATAAGCCGAAGGTCAAGAAATAAAATAATGACAAATACCAAGTATTGGCTTCTTTGGCGACGACAAAGGCTTGCCCTAAAGTCTTATCTTTATTCGTCGGCATTTCTTTACAAAAGATGAAGAATAATACAATCATAATGACCAACAAAACCATTAAGAAATAATAAACGGTTGATAAATTATAGCTTTGCGAAATTTTTGGTAATGTCAAAGCTGCGACGGCGTTACCAATATTACCCACACTAGCGATACCTAAAACTAGGCCTTGCTTTTCTGGTGGATACCAAACAGAAACATAAGAAATGGCCACTGCAAAAGAAGTCCCGCTCATACCCAAGAGAAAGGCTAAGAAGATCAATAGGCCAAAAGAACCACTGTTTAAAGCCATCGGGATCAAAAACAACGGGATCAATACAAAAATCATCAAAGCAATGTAAATCTTTTTGCCGCCAAAACGATCACTTAAGTAGCCCATGGGAATTCGCATAATTGATCCCAATAAAACGGGTGTCGCGATCATAAAGGTCTTTTGTGACACACTCAATGATAACATCTTAGTAATTTGGTTGGCTAACGGCGCTAATGATGACCAAGCCATAAATGAAACTAGCATGGCTAATGTTCCCATCACTAACGCCATTATAGCGGCTGTTTTGTTGCTTTTCTCCATACAATTATCCTCCAATTTGACTCATATGACGCCAAGTAGGCTTGTTATCTATAATTCGATCCGTTTGAGCTAACGCCATCTCATGATTCTCCGGCTTATTATTTAATGCCTTTTGGATCAAGGCATCGAAAGCCTGTTCATCATAGATCACGTCACGGATATTGATTTCTTCATCCCAATACAAGCAAGCTTTGATATAACCATCTGCAGTGATGCGCAAGCGATTACAGCTTTCACAAAAACGGCAACTAATTGGATGGATCAACCCAAAACTGCCAAGGGCACCCTTGATCTGATAATTTTCTGAAGGGCCATTACCTTGCAACGACTCGATCGGTGCGTAGTCATAGCCGGCCGTTTTACAAACTTCAAAAACCCGACTTAAACTCAGATATTCACTCTGCCAAGTCTTGCGGTCATTTCCGATCGGCATAAATTCAATAAATCGCACATTCACTTTATGATCCAATGTGTAATCTAAAAAATCTTTGACCTCATCATCATTTTGGCCCTTGATCACCACAACGTTCAACTTAATTGCCGTAAAGTCCAGTTCAGAAGCAACTCGGATGCCTTCTAAAACTTGTTTGATGTTACCACCGCGGGTAATGGTCTTATAGCGATCCTTATGGAAGGTATCTAAGCTGATATTTAAGCGATCTAAGCCGGCTTCTTTGAGTGCTTGTGCTTTTCTTGGCAAATAAAGGCCATTAGTCGTCATCGCAACATCATCAATACCATCAATAGCTTTGATACGGCGGATAATATCCACAATATCTGTTCTTGTCAAAGGCTCCCCACCCGTTAACCGTACGCTATGAACGCCATGACGCGCAAAATTTTTGACAACCTGAACGATCTCATCTTGGGATAAGACTCGGTCACTAGGAAAGAATGGTAACCCTTCTTTGGGCATACAATACACGCACCGAAGCGGGCAGCGGTCAGTGACAGAAATACGGATGTAGTCGTGGACACGGCCAAATTTATCTTTTAACAATTCCATGGAAAAACTTCCTTTCCCAAGTTGGGACAATCTATGTAAATTAATCATGATTTGAAGTGGCTTTACTTTAATGAATCCTTTTTATAGGCGTATATAATCTCGCTTTAGCCGCCACTGACAGGCGGTATCAATGCAAATTCATGTCTTGCGGTCAGGTCGATAGTCTGTGCATCGTTGATGAAAACTTGATCGACCGCCAAACGCGTATTGGGCAGATAACTCGCAATTTTGGGATAGGCTTGAGCAATCAGCTGTTTGATTTGCGCTGCCGTCAAGGTTTTTTCAGTTACGGCGACTGAAATCTCATCTGCTGCAAGCATCTCTTGCAAATAAGCAAATAATTTAATTTGCAGCATCTTCCAAACCTCCCCAACGCGTCTTATCGGCGTCAAATTCTTCTTTCCAAATGGGCACGGTTTGCTTTAATTCATCAATCAAAGCCTCACATTGCTGAAAAGCTGCTTTCCGATGGGGTGCGGCGACACCGATAAAGACAGCTGCTTCAGTTAGTTCCAAATGGCCTATGCGATGGACCATGACCACGCGACTACCAGTAGCTTCAACCTTTGCGGCCATTTGAGCCATTTGCTTCACGGCCATCTCTTGATAAGCCGTATAAGTGATGGACTTGGTTTGAATGGCATCCGTCCATTCGCGGACAATACCCACGAATGTGACAATACCACCAAACTTAGGATCGACTAATTTATGATAAAGCTCAGTCACGTCAATGGGTGTGTCAGTTATAGCGACATAGGCCATCTCCAAGCCTCCTTAATTATAATAGCGAATCTATTCACAATTCTTTAACCATCCTTATTATCCAAAAACCAAATGAGAATTACTATCAGTTATTTCCCTAATATTTATAGCATGCTAAAAAGTATTTAACGGCTGAACACTAAGAGGGATGCCGTTAAACACTTTATTTTCTATTTTAATTATTTGTGATTAAGTGAGGTATTTCCCTTTTGAAACACCCTGAATAAAAACGCCTATCAATCGAAAAATAGCGATATTAAAGAATAGGCCAACATCATTGACTGGGGAACTCTCGCTCGGAAATACTCAGAAAATAAGGCTGGATCGGTGAGTTCAATAAATACATGATCAACCCAACCAACATGACGCGCTTGTCCTTAAAAAGTACTAATTGACTGCGAATACTATGGGCACTGGACTGCTGCAAGTCTTTCGGCAATGCTAAAACCCGAAAAAACCCAAGAAACCAGCAAGCCCGTTTTTGTAACGGGGCAATATAATTAGCAAAAGTCAGGGTAACCGATATCGCTGTACCGGAACCCAAAGCTGTTAAAACCCGAGAAAAAGCTAAGACATCATAAGTAAGAGCCAGTGTCGTCAGTAGATTGCCCGCAACAAAGCATCAACGACTTATCCGGATGAATTTATTCACTTGCGCATTTTGGCATTAAAGAACTGAATAATGGTATTCAAACTGTTTAGGGTTGTTTGATAATCTTGATCTAGAATTTCGTGCAGTATTTGATCATCCTCAGCATAAATTTTTTTGATCTGCGGTAAAAGCTCTCGGGTTTTGGGTGTTAATATGATCCGTTTGAATCGATTATCTTTGGGCGCAGCCACTCTAACGATCAGTTCTCTTTTTTCCATCAGTTTCAGTAAAGCCGTTGCCGATGATTTTTGAATATTAAATTCCTGTTCCACATCGAGTTGAAAAATATCCCGTTGATTTTCTTCCCGAGAAATAAAATCGATGATACTCATCTGAACACCGGTTAAACCCAGTTTTTTAGCTTGATGTTCTGTGAATCGTTGCATTGAATTACTGGCACGTTTGATAGCGATACCAATTGTTCTAGGCATAACTACGACCTCATTTCAAAATTTAAGTTCTATGTTGTACTAATTTTATTTTTTGTAAATTAATTAATATAATACCAAACCTTACCCTTACATAAAAATGAATTATATGCTAGCATGACTAATAGTTCTATTTAGAACTATATAGGAGGCTTTATGCAAAAAATCAGTAACAAAAAATTATATCTCGCTATTCTTGCCACTGGACTCATGTCTTTTTGTGGTATCGTTGTCGAAACAGCTATGAACATCACATTTCCAACATTGATGAAAGAATTCGGTGTGGGCACCACTGCTGTTCAATGGACGACAACGGCTTATCTTCTCGTTGTTTCAATTTTTGTGCCGATCTCATCATTCCTTAAACGGCGCTTTAGCAACCGGACACTCTTCATCTTCGCCAATTTATGCTTTATCGTTGGTTTATTAATTGATGCTTTCGCAATGAACATTATTATGTTAATTGCTGGCCGTATCGTTCAGGGGATGGCGGCTGGTATCGCCTTACCATTAATGTTTAATATCATCATTGAGTATGCCCCTCTACAGAAAATCGGTTTCTTAATGGGCATCGGCACACTTGTCACAGCCATCGCTCCTGCTTTAGGCCCAACTTATGGTGGCCTGATCGTCAGCACATTGACTTGGCATTACATTTTTATCTTCCTATTACCTGTTATGCTGATTTCACTGATAGCTGGGCTTTATGCGATCCAAGCTGATGCTTTCAACAAGGAAACTAAGTTAGACATCATCAGCTGGCTGCTGATCGCCATCTTCTTTTTCGGTGTGATCAATGCTGCCACTAAGCTAAACAGTTTACAAACACAGCTCCCTGTTTTCTTAATTTATCTAGTGGCTGGCATTCTTGCCATAACTGCTTTTGTGATACGTAGTCGGCGCGTCACTCAACCAATCATCAATTTATCGATCACCCAGTTTAAACGGTTCGATCTCCACTTATTGAGTTACTTCTTGATGCAATTAACTAACTTAGGGATTTCATTTATTTTACCGAACTATCTACAAATCGTGAACCATCGAACGGCGTTGATTGCGGGTTTACTCATGTTACCTGGCGCCGCATTAGGTGCTGTTTTTGCACCGATTGGCGGCCGTATTATGGATCGTTTTGGAGCACGTAAACCTATTTTGACCGGTATTTTATCCCAGCTAGTGGCTTTATTTTTACTAATGCTTTTCGCACGTCACATTCAGCCAATGGCGCTTTCGATAATCTATATTCTTTTCATGTTAGGTATGGGTTTACAAGCAGGAAACATCATGACCAATGGCTTAAAACAAGTGCCCAAACAATTAAGCGCCGATGGCAACGCACTTTTCAATACGGCCATGCAATTTGCCGGTGCGCTAGGTACGTCGATTATTTCAGCAATTGTTGCCTTTTCCCAACAAGGCCACGCTGGTTCTTTTGCGAGCCGCACCGCTCTTGGCGCTCAAAACGCTTTGATTCTTTTGGTTATTTTGGCAGCCATCAATACGGTTTCACTGATTATCGCCCTGCGAACAACTAAGTCTAAAACCACTAAAGCAACGCAAAATGTTATGCAAGAATCAACGGAGCGCTCATAAGTTGGTTTCTATCTGGTTTTGACTATGTACATGATAAAAATAAAGTGCCCCATAATTGTTAGGCAAATACACTAACGATTTTGGGGTATTTTTATGCATCATGTTGCTAAACACCATTGTCTTATAGACTACAATCCGCTATCGTGGAATAATTAATTTTATCGAATATCAAAGAGATAGGGGCAATGTCATGAATCAACTAAAATCAAACAAAATCATTGGGATGCTTTATGCTATCAGCGGTGCCGTACTTTGGGGTGTTTCGGGAACGATTGCTCAATATCTGTTTGCCACGTATCATCCGTCACCTGTTTGGTTGGTGGGTATTCGGCTCCTTTTTGGCGGTTTGGTCCTGTTACTTTGGTCTTTGATTACTGAAGGGCGCGAAACATTTGCTATTTTTCGGCATAAAAAAGACACCCTTGCCCTGATCCTCTTCGGTCTACTGGGCATGATGCCTTCACAACTCTGTTATTTTAGTGCGGTCAATGCCAGCAATGCGCCCACAGCTACCGTACTGCAAAACCTAGGTCCGCTTTTCATTATTATCTTTGTCGCCCTTGCCAATCACAGTCTGCCCCGACAAATCGACACGATCTCTATCATTATCGCCCTCTTTGGTACCTTTATGTTAGCCACCAATGGGCAATTTACCCATCTTGCGCTCACGCCTAAGGGTATGTTCTGGGGCATACTTGCTGGTGTCGCAACTGCGGTCTATACTTTGATGCCACGCCGTCTTTTGCGTACTTACGATGCTAAGTTTGTCATCGGTTGGGCTATGTTGATCGGCAGCTTACCTTTCACTTATAATACTTTCACCAATAAAAGTGTGCCTTTGACACCAGCGTTATTGGGTTGGATCAGCATCGTCGTCGTGGTTGGTACAGCGTTAACTTACCTATTATATCTAAAAAGTTTACAATATTTGGCGCCGACAACGACTGGCATGCTGGGTGCTTTCGAACCTTTGACGGCTACTGTTCTAGCGGTGACTATTTTAGGTACGCCCTTAACCTTACCCAAGGCTGTCGGTGGTATCTTAATTTTATTGACTACTTTCTTACAGGCTCTGGGTACGCGGCGCAGTCGTATGCAATCGAAAAACTAATGTCTATTCCAAAAGACGTTCAGCGTCTGGATCTAGTTGAAAGCGTTGTTTTTTAACCCAAATAATCCCAGCGCTGCTAAACTACCGATACTCAAATACAGCAGCGTTGGCAAAAATAAATGCGCCTGATCAAACGGCAGCAATGGTGCTCCGTTAAGATATAGGTAGAAAAATACGACTAAGATCACTTGAAATGGCCTTTGACTCTTGGTTAAGCACCTGATTAATTGCGCTACCAGTGGCAACTGCAAAGCCCAAATCAATAATGCCAAATAGACCATAACAGTAGTTTGTTGAACGACCGGTAAAATTAAACCCAGCGCTAAAAGCCAACCGCTAATACTGGCCCACCATTTTTGCCGTCGCTGCCCGTCAGGAACGGTTTGCAACCATTGGGCAACCCCGGTTTGAACCGCTGTGGCACCTAAATTTGCAAATAGTGGGGTCGCAAGAAGGAAAAGTAAGGGTAAGGCTAGGTGCCCCATTTGGTGAGTTGTCGTTGTCCAGCTCCATAGCCAGGTTATCAATAGCAGCCATAGCCAATAGCGCGAAACATCACCAGTTAGTAAGCGAAAGGCAAGATATAGCCGAGACTGTTTGAAGCTAGTGACCCATGGTTTTGTGACCTTAATCGGGTCACGTCGCTTTGCTGGCTTAAATACCAGCGGTCGATGTTCTAAAAATAACGTCGCTAGTAAAACCAGTAAACAGCTTAAACTGAGCAGTACGCTTATATTCACCCAGTCTGTGGTAGTTAACCGGATCATTGGAAAAACGAGTGATTGCTGACCGGTATAGTGTGTGCCAGTGCTACCGATCACCCGCAGCACATGCAGTGACCCACCACCACTGGCGGTCAACGCCTGTTTGATGTTTTCAATCAAATAATGACTACCAGAAAGATTAAAAATATTTACCAATCGGCTAGGTGTCGTCTGATAATCCGTACCAGCTGCATACAAAAAAATTAAAGAAGCACTTAACAATACAGTCCCCAAACGGCCACGTAACCCGGGCAGCACCTCAATCACCAAAGTTAGCGCCGCCACAAAACATAACCCGGGTAATAATATTAAAAATACCATCAGAAATTGCCCTAAATTCACCGTTCGATACTTCATCAGCGTCGCGATTAATGTGAAAGCTACGGTTATACCCCAGAAAATCAGCATGAAACAACAATTACTCAAGAATTTCCCAAATATGTAGCGCCGACGCGTGAATGAGCTCGTCAGAAATAAAGCCATTGTTCCATTCTCTCGATCTAGCTGAATGCTATTGCTTAAAAAGATGGCACCGAGCACAGGTAAAATAAAGCCGATAATAAAACCAACACTAATGGCCGTCCAAGTCGCATTATCGGCCTGAGTATAACGGCTGGGCTCAATAATCAATGGCCGCATTACCCCCCGCCTGTTTTGGTAACATCAATGTCACTGAAAACATTAAACAAAGACATAATGCTAGAAAAGAACGGCGCCGCACTTTTTCTCGAAAAGTAGCCCGAAAACTTGTAATCATAGTGGTACCACACCCTTTAACATGCCAAGATAAGCTTCTTCTAAGGTCGGCAAAACTTGCTGGGCCTCTTTTTGCCGCGGCTTTTGCGTAATTTCACGGATTTGAATACCTTCAGGTTTTTGTACCAATGTACTTGTATCTTGGGTTAAATATTGAGACATCGCTGGAAGTTCCGATGTAACTGGATAAGCCCAGACAAATCCCTGTGCTTTTTGAATCAAGGTATTGGGCGCCCCTTGGTAAAGAAAGCGGTCTTTATGTAAAATTAAAATTTGACTGGCGATGGCTTCGACATCCAATACGATGTGGGTCGAAAGCAGCACCAAGTGATCACGAGCAAGCTCGGCCAACAAATTTCTTAATGTGACGCGCTCTTCAGGATCCAGCCCCGTGGTTGGTTCATCAGCGATCACCACGGCTGGCTCATTCAATAAAGCCGCCGCAATACCAACCCTCTGGCGCATACCACCAGAAAAATCTTGCAAGCGTTTCTGTCCCACTTGACTCAAATGAACTCGTTGTAATAATTGCGCAATTTGCTTTTGTGCTACTTGTTTGGTCATGCCTTTCATACTGGCAAGATAGGTCAGATATTCCTGAGCGGTTAAATTGGGGAAATACGGAACTTTCTGTGGCAAATAACCTAGTACGGCCTGCATCGTTTTAGGGTGCGTGATGATATTTGTACCATTCAAGTAGACGGCGCCATGAGTGGGTTTTTGTAAAGTGGTCAATATTTTTAATAATGTTGTTTTGCCCGCGCCATTTGGTCCTAAAAGGCCAATCGCCCTGCCTGAATGAAGCTCCGCTTGTAAGTCTGCAAAAATCTTTGTGCCATCGTAGTGCTTACTTAGCTGCTTTATTATTAGATCCATAAAACCCCCACCTTCCAAATAATGGCTAATTCTAAATTACCGCTATCTCGAGCAAGTGCCTATCAGACTTAAGTATTAAAATGCACACCTATTTTGGCCTTAGAAAAAGAGAGTGAAAACAAAATTAACACTTTGCTTTCACTCTCTATCTGTTTACAAACACTTCTATATTTAAACTTGTGGTTTTCGGCGATAAACCAAATAGCGCCGGTAAATATACTGCCACGGCAATGCTAAAGCATGAACCAGTCGTGTGTAAGGGAAGAACCCAAAAATCGCTAAACCACAAACAACATGGATCTTATATAACATTGGTGTTGACACCATCAATAAATAATTTGGCCGGAAATAGAACAATTGCCGCGCCCAAACGGATAACGTTTCTCGATAGTTAAAAGCTGGATGACTAGGCCCAGCGATAAATGAAGCAGCTAGACCTAAGATAATTGTCACCAACAAAGCCACATTGACGATCAAATCACTGGTAGAGCTTGCAAGATGCACCCGGGCATCACTAAAGCGCCGATAAGTCAGGATCAGCATGCCAATCAATGCTAAGCCGCCACCAACACCGCCACCGCCTAAAGCAAATAGGTGATAGATATGATCCGGGATGCCTAATGCATCTGTCCATAATTTCGGTACTAAGATACCAACCACATGACCAAAAAATACTAGGATGATGCCAATATGAAAGAGAATACTGCCGACCATTAATTTCTTTTTCTCTAGTAATTCACTGGACTTAGCGGTTACTGAAGCGGGATAAAAGGCAAACCGAATGATGGTGCCAAAGAAAAATGAAAGTAACATCAAATACGGATAGACGGTCCAAAAGAACCAATCCACTGGATGTGCCATCATTTCACCTCCTGTTGTGCGTTGATCTGGTGCTGCGCCACACATTTACCAAGTTCTTGACGAATCACACGGATCAGCTTGAAGTAAGGTTTGTCCGCATAGATCATTCCATTTTGCAATAATTGATAGGTACCGTCTTCAACTACTGAAAACAGTAATTGTAGATCTTTTAAACGTTCGGCCACTTCATTTTCCCAGTCACCGTAGGCTAAGAATTCTAACATCAATGGTAAATAATCCGTCAATTCTTGATCCACGGCGGAAACACCAAACATCTCGTAAAGCATCTTTAGTTTGGCTAAGACACCGCCGCGTTCCCGAGAATCTTCAAAGCGATAAAATGTTAAGTAGAGGGTAAAACGCTTATTCATGTCAAAAAGACTGGCATATTCTTGTTGCAGCTGGGTTAACGGTTGTTGTTGAAACGCCGAGATGATGTCACGTACTTGGGCTTTCTCAGCCGAATTGGCATCATACTCACGTTCAAAATTAGCCATAAAATCTGAACCTTGAATTTCAGCTTGTGGATAGTCGATCAAATGGGACAGCGTATAGAAATCACCCCGGCTTTGATCCAATTGGGCTAGATTAATCACGCCAAATCCCCCCATAAAAGCTCTCAGCATAGATCTCTTCTGAGGATTTACCTGCTTTAGACTGTTCAAACATACCGGCATGCATATTGGCTAAAGAACAACCTTTACATTCTTCATAACCTAAACCGCCCTGTTCCGCGCTAGCATTTTCCACTTGTTCTTTATGAGCTTTAGGAATGACAAACCGATCTTCGTATTTCGCAATGGCTAATAAGCGGTAAAGTGCTGTCGCTGAATCTTCAGTCAAGCCAACCCGATCGAGTTTATCAGTATCAAACGCTTTACCAGAAGTCCGAGCCCGCATATACAGCCGCATCATAGCGAGCTTATATAGTGCGTTCTTGATCACTTCAGTATTGCCGCCAGACAAAATACTTGCTAAATAATCTACTGGGATCCGCATTTCATCAATACCAGGGAAAATCATTTCTGGATTATGAATCGAGTCTTTACCTTCAAAGTAATTCATGATTGGTGACAGCGGTGGTACGTACCAAACCATTGGCATTGTGCGATATTCTGGATGCAATGGAAAGGCGATCCGCTCTTCAACGGCCATCTTATAGATCGGACTATTTTGGGCGGCTTCAATCATATCATCAGCGATACCAGCTGCTTGAGCAGCAGCAATGATTTCTGGATCATTAGGATCTAAGAACAAATCTAATTGACGTTCGTAAAGTTTCTTTTCATCTGGTTCTTCAGCTGCTTCTTGAACACGGTCCGCATCATATAAAATTGCGCCGATATAACGGATCCGACCCACACAAGTTTCCGCACAAACCGTTGGTAAGCCTTCTTCAATTCTTGGATAGCAGAAAGTACATTTTTCAGCTTTATTCGTTTTCCAGTTGAAATAGACTTTTTTATAAGGGCAACCAGTCATGCAAAAACGCCAGCCGCGGCACTTTTCTTGATCAACCAAAACGATACCGTCTTCATCACGTTTATACATGGCACCACTCGGACAAGAAGACACACAAGGGGCATTTAAGCAGTGTTCACATAAACGCGGTAAATACATCATAAAGGCATTTTCAAAATTAGTCTTGATCTCAGTCTGGATCTTCTTCACATTCGGATCTTCTTGCGTGTGTTGGGAACCAGCTAGATCATCATCCCAGTTGGGGCCCCATTGAAGGTCCATCGTTTGGCCAGTGATCTGTGATTTTGCCCGTGCTACCGGTTGATGTTTCTTTTCTGGGTTAAATAGCGTTTGGTAATCATAGGTCCAAGGTTCATAGTAATCATCTAACTCAGGCATATCAGGATTGTAAAAGATCTTACCTAGCGCAATCTTATTCAATTTGTTCCCGGCCACTAATTCTAACTTACCTTTTTTGTTGAGCTGCCAGCCGCCCTTATAGTGGTCTTCATCTTCCCAACCGCGAGGATAACCCACACCAGGTTTGGTTTCCACGTTGTTGAACCACATATATTCTGCCCCCGGGCGATTGGTCCAGGTGTTTTTACACGTGACCGAACAGGTATGGCAGCCAATACACTTATCCAGGTTCAAAACCATTCCGATTTGTGCTTTAATCTTCATTCCAGTTCACCTTCTTTAATTTCCGGACATTAACATATAAGTCTCTTTGATTGCCGATGGGACCATAATAGTTAAAGCCGTAGCTTAGTTGCGCATAGCCGCCGACCATTTGGGTAGGCTTAATATGGATCTGTGTTGGTGCATTATGACTCCCGCCACGATTACCCGTAATATTAGAGAGTGGTTCTTGAATATCCATATCTTGCGCATGATACATATACATGGAACCTTTTGGCATGCGGTGACTGACAACCGCTCGGGCTGTCACGACCCCATTACGGTTATAAAGCTCGACCCAATCGTTGTCTTTGATACCTAATTCAAGCGCATCTTCATTAGCTAACCAAACATTAGGTCCACCACGGAATAACGTCAGCATCTCTAAATTATCTTGATAAGTCGTATGGATATTCCACTTACCGTGCGGTGTCATATAACGCAGTGTAATTTCTTTGGCATCAGCAATCTCGGTATCTTTAGGTCCCATGACTTGTGGTGGCAAAGTTGGCTTATAAGTAGTCAATTGTTCACCATATTCTTGGAAAATCTCGTGATCAATATAAAACTGCTGCCGACCGGTCAACGTACGGAATGGCACGAGATATTCAATGTTGACCGTAAATGGTGAGTAACGTTCACCGTCATGCTTGGAGCTGGAGAAGATCGGCGTTGGAATAGCCTCCCGTGGTTGCACGGTAATACTCTTGAAGGTCATTTTATCCTCAGCGCGACCGGCCGCAATATGGTTCAAGTCTAGGCCCGTATGTTCTGATTCCACTGCCCAAGCTTTTTGCGCCACTGCGCCATTAGAAGCACTGGATAAAATCAAAATAGCGTCAGCGACTTTTTTGGCTTGGTCGATCTTAGGACAGCCCTGATTCACACCGGGTGTTAAGTAAGTATGATTGCGCGTCTTTAATTCTTCATACTGCTCAGCAACAGAATAGCTGATACCATCTGCCCCAACTTTACCGCCAGCATTTGGACCTAAAGCCACGTACTTATCATAAACTTGGGTATAGTCTCTTGGAATCAATTGCAAGATCGGCATAGTCTTACCTGGGACAGGTTCGATCTCACCTTTCTTCCAATCTTTGATCTGTCCTAGTGGCTGGGCTAATTCAGCTGGCGAATCATGGCCTAGCGGTTGCGTCTTCAAATCATATTGTGTTTCTGGTAATTCTGTTTTAGCTAATTCAGTGAACTTCTTAGCCAAATTCTTGAAAATATCCCAATCGCTCTTCGACTCCCATAGTGGTGTAATCGCCGCATTGAAAGGATGAATGAAAGGATGCATATCGGTACTAGAGAGATCTTCTTTTTCATACCAAGTAGCAGCTGGTAGGACGATATCTGAATACATTGGTGTGGAAACCATCCGGAAGTCCAAGTCGACGACTAGATCTAACTTACCTTCCACAGGATCTTCATGCCACACCATATCTTCAGGCTTAAATTGATCATTAGTCTTAGCTAACAGACCATTTTCCGCACCCAGCAAATGTTTCATAAAGTATTCTTGCCCTTTGCCAGAGGAGGTAAAGAGGTTGGAGCGCCAGACAAATAACCCTTTCGGGGCATTTTGGGGGGCATCCGGATCTTCAATGGCAAATTTCAGCGCGCCAGCTTTTAATTCTGAAACAACTTTAGCTTTGATCTCATCCAAATTATTGGTTTGATAATCCTGTGCAAAACTTAAAGAGTTGCGGTCAAATTGTGGGTAACTTGGCAGCCAACCCAAGCGGGCCGCCAATTGATTATAATCAGCGGGATGATCATAAGCGTGCTGAATTTTTTTGACCGGCGACTTCAAAGCCTTATTATCTAACTCATCATATTTCCATTGGTCACTAGCAAAGTAGAAGAAAGAAGTCCCATTTTGTTGACGTGCACCACCAGCTTGCCAATCATTGGCAAAAGCCACAGTTGCCCAGCCTTCTTGAGGCCGTAATTTTTCTTGACCAACGTAATGGGCCCAGCCACCGCCAGAAACCCCTTCACAGCCAGTTAATAAGACCAAGTTGAAAATAGCTCGGTAAGTCATATCACTATTGAACCAGTGATTGATGCCGGCACCCATGATCACCATGGATTTACCGCCACTATCAATGGCATTTTGGGCGAATTCTTCAGCAATTTGCACACAAATACTTTGTTTGACACCAGTCACCTTTTCTTGCCAAGCAGGGGTATAAGGACTGGCAGCATCCGTAGCGCCTTTAGCAGCCAAGTCATCTTCAGCCATTTGCGGCAACCCATATTGGGAAAGCATCAAATCATAAACTGTTGTGACTAAGTGACGACTGCCGTCAGCAAAAGTCACCCAGCGCGCTTTTAGATGCCGCGGTAGCACATCATTGCCTTGGGCGGAGAAGTAAGGAAAATCAGCGACTACGGTTTGGTCCGCATCGATGCCTAACTTAGGATCGATCTCGTGGCCCTCTTTGTCCTTCAAAACCAGATTCCAATCGGTATGATCTTCCCAGCGTTGGCCGATGGTCCCATTAGGTACAACGATCTCACCAGAATGACTGTCAACGACACAAGTTTTCCAATCCGCATTGGCAATCGTTTCATCAGAAATATCGCTGACCCGTAAGAACCGGCCAGAAGTGTAGTGATCACGATTGGCATCACTTTGATCCAGCAAGACTAAGAATGGCAGATCAGTGTACTGCTTCGCATAATGTACAAACTCTGGCACTTGTTTTTGTTGATAAAATTCATTCAAGATCGTATAAGTCATGCCTTGGGCTAAAGCAGCATCAGAGCCAGGGTGTGGTGCCAACCAGTTATCAGCGAACTTAACATTTTCAGCGTAATCTGGACTTACGGCAACCACCTTAGTCCCCTTATAGCGCGCTTCGGTCATAAAATGGGCATCTGGTGTCCGCGTCAAAGGTACATTTGAGCCCCACATAATAATGTATTGACTGTTATACCAGTCACTGGATTCAGGAACATCCGTTTGTTCACCCCAAACTTGTGGGGATGCAGGGGGCAGATCGGCGTACCAATCATAGAAACTCAGCATTTCGCCGCCTAGTAGCGAAAGAAAACGCGCACCAGACGCATAACTGATCATGGACATGGCTGGAATTGGGGTAAAGCCAGCTAATCGATCTGGCCCGTATTTTTTGATCGTATAGACTAACATTGCTGAGATCAGCTCTAAAGCTTCATCCCAGTGCACTCGAACTAAGCCCCCATGACCCCGGGCCGATTTATAAGTTTTTGTTTTATTAGGATCTTCGACAATACTACGCCAAGCTTGAACCAAATTATCTTGGTGCTCAGCTTTAGCTTGAACCCATAGTTGCCACAATTTGCCTCTAATATAAGGATATTTGATCCTTACCGGACTATATTCATACCATGAAAAACTGGCACCACGTGGACACCCGCGAGGTTCAAATTCTGGAAAATCTGGGCCACAAGATGGATAATCAGTGGCTTGGTGTTCCCAGGTAATAATGCCCTCTTTTACATAAACATTCCAACTGCAAGAGCCAGTACAGTTTACCCCGTGTGTCGTCCGAATCACTTTATCGTGACTCCAACGCCGCCGGTATAATTTTTCCCAGCGTCTAGAGTTCTCTTCTAATTGGGTGAAATTCCCATTGAACTTCTCCACACGCTTGAAAAAGCGGGACTGTTTCATGACCTCAACTCCTTTTCCTTCAGTAAGGTAACCAAAATGCTTGTTAGTCATTTCCCTAATACTAAGATAGCACCGACAATGCTATACTTCGATTAGGGAAAAACCTAATTCAGTTACTAGTGAGGTGAGTCACATGTCCGTCGTGAATGGTTTCACTGTTAATCGTTATGATCGCCAAGAACGTGTCCGCCAAATCGGTCCCGCTGGCCAACATCAGCTTAACCAAGCGCATGTCTTAATTGTTGGTGCTGGTGCGCTGGGCAGTTACTGTGCAGAGCTCTTAACTCGCGCCGGCGTTGGTCGCTTAGATATTTTCGATCCTGATACAGTCAGCCTAACGAATTTACAGCGCCAAACCATCTTTACGGAGCAAGATGCTCAGCAAGATACATTCAAAGTTGACGCGCTCCAAAAAAATTTGATCAAGATCAATCATCATGTGATCGTTCACGGACATCCTTATGAATTATCGGAAAGCCGCCTACGAACGCTAGATAAATTCGACTTAGCCATTGATTGTACCGATAACTTTGCGGCCCGAGAGCTGTTGAATCAATTGGCTTTAAAATACAAATTCAATTACATCTTTGGTTCTTGTGCTGGGGTCAGTGGTCAAGTGATGGCGATCGACCCCCAAACTGGACCTTGCTTAGCTTGTTTATTCCCAAACCTGCAAGCTCTAAAACAAACTGACTGTGATTTGCTAGGTGTCAATACAGCATTGATTCCGATTGTCAGCGGCTTACAGGTATCCTTGGCGATAAAGCTACTCATAGCGCCTGATCAAATGGCTTTTAACCAGCTAATCACCATTAATAATTGGACGTTAAAACAAGACACTTTTACGATTCTTAAAAATCCTCAGTGCCCTGTTTGCCAACGACCCGTTACTGAAGTGGCGGCTGATTTTAAAAATGAACTTCACGTTTTATGCGGCACTAATGTTTACGCTATTTACTTGCCTGAAACCATTAGCGTATCGGTGCTAAAACAGTATTTAACCGCACAAAAAATCCCACAACAGGCTAATCCTTTAGGCGTTCAATTTAAATGGCAGGCCTTGGCAATGACTTTTTTTAAAAATCATAAATTAATGATCTACGATGCCCCCACCAAAACCGTTGCCCAAACGGCCTATCAACAATTAACACAGGTCTTAGACCAACCTCAACTCAAACTGGAGACTCAATCATGATCAAAGCTAGTATTTTAACGATAAGTGATACCCGCAACCTCACTAGTGATCAAACCGGCCAGACCATTGCCAATTACTTAACCAAAAACGAAACCGCTGTAATTCAGCAACGACTGGTTGTTAAAGATGATATTTTAGAAATTCAACACGCTTTTACAGCTTTGGCATTGGCCGACAACGACCTGCTAATCACTAACGGCGGCACCGGCATTGCTCAACGAGATGTCACCTTTACCGCGCTAAAACCATTGTTACAAGATACGATTCCTGGTTTCGGTGAATTATTCCGACAATTGAGCTACGCCGATGTCGGCACGCATGCTATTGCCTCACGAGCTGAAGCGGGTTTTACGGTACGCAACCAATTGTGCTTTATCTTGCCTGGTTCAACTAAAGCAAATAGCTTAGCACTAGAACAAATTATTTTACCTGAACTGACACATTTATTACGTGAACGTCACAAATAAAGGAAGTTAACTTATGTTAGATAGACGTCAACCTATTACCATCACCGCTGCCCAAGCCAAAATCGCAGCGTTAACTTTAGAACCTAAGGTAGAAGCCGTAGCCACAACGGCTGCTGATCGACGCGTGTTGGCTGAGCCCGTGACTGCACCCTATGATTTTCCTAATTTCCGGCGCTCTGGTTATGATGGCTATGCCATTCGCGCTGAAGATGATCATGACTTTCCTAAAACATTTAAAGTTGTCGCTGAAGTTCAGGCAGGTGCCACTTATGATCAGCCGCTAAAAGCAAATGAAACGGTGCGGATCATGACTGGTGCTGCTGTGCCGACTAACGCCGGTAAAGTTATCATGTTGGAACAAAGCCGACCAGTTCCAGATCATAAAGACCAAGTCAAATTAATGGTAACTGCTAAAAATACCAATATTACGGAAACTGGTACTGAATTTCGACGTGGTGATGTATTGATCCCACAAAATACACGGTTAAATCCTGGTCACCTTAGCCTGCTTTCGGCTTTTGGCATCACTGAAGTTTCGGTTTATCAAACGCCCAAGGTTGGTATCATCACCACCGGCACTGAAGTAACAACACCAGGGGACCCGCTCAAGCCCGGCCGCATCTATAACAGTAATGGCCCTTTACTACAAGGCCTTGTCACTGAATGCGGCGGTGAAGTTGTGGCCTATACTCAAATTGAAGATGATTATGACTTGCTACGGCAGAAACTGAATGCACTAGTCACGACCTGTGATCTGATTTTGACCACAGGTGGTGTCTCAGTTGGCGATTTCGATTTCTTGGCTACGGTGGCTAAATCATCACAAAACCTACTTTTTAATAAATTAAAAATGCGGCCTGGGAGCGTGACCACTGCTTTCGTTTACCAAGAAACACCCATCGTCGCTTTATCTGGCAATCCTGGCGCTTGTTTTACCGGCTTTTATCTGTTTGCGGAACCCCTATTGCAGCAGTTTACTAAGCAGGCTTCACAAGTTCGCCGCGTGACAGCTATTTT
Organism: Agrilactobacillus fermenti; assembly: GCF_021030645.1. Lineage (GTDB taxonomy): Bacteria > Bacillota > Bacilli > Lactobacillales > Lactobacillaceae > Agrilactobacillus > Agrilactobacillus fermenti. The sequence goes on from NZ_JACGCJ010000006.1 coordinate 25,585, forward strand.
AGATAAACCTTATCAAAAAACGAATGGTTATGACCGCATCCTTCGAGGCACTTTCCGCATAAGCCATGACCACTATTATGTCCAGCTAGTCGGCAGTGATAAGTCGGGTGCTTTAGGTAATTTAGGACAAACGACCTGCTTGTTCAAGATTCCTAGTAGCAATCGTCCCATTAAACCCTTTAGCGAGGTCGAAACATGGCTCTTACCTTACAGATAGTTGGCTACAAAAAAAGCGGCAAAACCACGGTGCTTAAAGACTTTTTAGCTGTTGCCCAAGCAAAAAAGTACACCGTTGCTGTTTTAAAACATGATGCCCATGAAGCCAGCTTGGATCAAGCGGCAACTGATACCGGGCAATTTCATCAGCTAGGGGCGCAGCAAATTATTTTGCAGTCCCGTTCTGAAATATTCATCCGCCAACAAAAGCCAGCACTAGTCACCCAATCCGCTGAAAGCTTGGTTCAACAATACGTTGCCCCAGACACAGATTTAATTCTCATTGAGGGCTATAAATCCGCTGCCTATCCAAAAATTGTCTTGAATAAAACGGCTATTGATTTTGAGCCCTCTGCTTTACAGCAGGTGATCGCCCAAGCTAGTATTTTCCCAGAAATTGTAGCTGCAAACCCAAAACTAAAAGATTTTAGCAATCCCCAAGCACGCCAAGCTTGGTTTCAAGCCTGGTTAAAAAAGAGTGTGACAAAAGGCGATTAACGGCCAAGCACTAACAAGGATCATGATAAATGGTGATCTTTCCATTTGAATGATCCGTGGTTAGGTGAGGACGTTGCCTTTTGGAACACGTTTAAGAAATAGCTGACAAAAGGCGGTTAACGGCCAAGCACTAACAAGGATCATGATAAATGGTGATCTTTCCGTTTGAATGATCCGTGGTTAGGCGAGGACGTTGCCTTTTGGAACACGTTTAAGAAATAGATGACAAAAGGCGGTTAACGCCTGTACACACGTTTCAATCAAAACAACTGTACTAAAATTTAAAGGAGGCTAAGTCGATGTCTGAATCCCAACCCAATGACCAATTAACCCATTTCAATGATCAAGATCGGGCAAGAATGGTTGATGTGACAGCTAAAGCCGTTACGTTTCGCCAAGCGACTGCTGTTGGTGAGATCAAGATGCAGCCCGAAACTTTACAACGTATCCAACAAGGACAAATCAAAAAGGGCGACGTTTTAGCCGTCGCTCAAGTGGCGGGAATCATGGCTGCAAAAAAGACAAGTGAATTGATTCCCATGTGTCATCTAATTCCTTTGACAGGTGTTGACATCCACTTCTCTGACAATCAGAAAGATACGATTTATGCAACCGTGCAAGTCAAAACTAAAAATGTGACTGGGGTCGAAATGGAGGCATTAATTGCTTGTCAAACCGCCCTACTTACGATCTACGATATGTGTAAGGCTATGGATCGCGGCATGATCCTAAATAATTGCCATTTACAGGAAAAATCAGGCGGTAAAAGTGGGCATTTCGTTTATGGCACCGAAGCATGAAGACCGCTCCAATTGGTCTGATCCTAGCTGGTGGCCATTCTAGACGCTTTGGCACCGATAAAGCCCTGTTTCAACCCCGAGGACAGTTACCTCAAGTTCAACAAGTCTACCAAGTCTTGGCACCACTGGTTTCTAAAGTTGTTATCAGTGCGAATGCTCAAAACGCCACCGCTTTAAGCCAACTATTTAAGTCAATGCCTGAAGTCCAAATCATTCAAGACCGGGTGCCCTATATTGACCAGGGCCCTCTAAGTGGTATCTATGCCACTGCAAAACAAAACAACCTATGGATGGATATTTTATTGGCGGCTACTGATTATCGAGCGCTGACCACTGATTTATTAAGGCATTTGAAAGCTCAGAAAAATGTCTATGCCCAAGTTTCAGGTCAAGCGCACTATACAGTTAGCCATTTTGAAACCAATGCTACTCAAGTCCACCACTTCTTACAAACGGGCAATCGGCGCTTACAGGATTTTCTAAAACAGACCTGCCACTGCCAGCCCCTGATTCTACCAGCACATTATCGATCACAGTTACAGAATAATAATCAAAGGAGTCTCCATGATGACCACAAAGAAAGCCCAAGCTGAGATGTCTTCAGGCGATTTTCAAAGGCTATTGCAAATTGCTTTAAGCGACTTGCGTATTCGCCGAACCCTACTTGAAAATCATATGGCAGATGTCCAAGCAGAACCTCGCTCCTTAGAGCAAGACGATGAAATCGACCGCACAGAACAACAAATTCAACGTATTGCTGCCGATTATCGGCACTACCAGACATTTGTAGATGAAGCCATTGCCAAAACGATCGATGTCAGTTACGAACAGCCCTGAAAAAACTTTGACAGAAAGAAGTTGAAAAGAGGTATGACCATGGCCGATTTAGCCGAACAGTCTCAATATGATTCACTTGTCCAAAAAATTTATCAAGATGCTGATTTTGACTTCGTCGGTGTGGCGATTCAAGACCGTTTGAACGGCGGTCAGATTCGCTGGCGCCATGTCATCGGTAACATTAGTCAACGCTATCGACGCATCATATTACGAACCGGCTTAGGTATTGCTGGTTTAGTCATTCGTACAGGTGAACCTTACTTTGATAATCATCTGGACCAACAGCCCCAAGAATTTATGTACACGCCCATTACCGTAGTAGAAAAACTCACTGCGGCCGCAGCCATCCCTATCGTGGACCCCACTACCCAACTGGTGACTGGTGTTTTATTAGCAGGTTACCGTGACAATCGAAACGTTACCCATGCAACAATTGCAAAATTGGGGTATTATTTAAAGCATAGCGAACACCATCAATCTTCCTAATTTAAGGAGGCTAAGTTATGCTTGAAATGTCTAATTGGGTCATGGAGAACTTTACCCGGGCCAGTGATGCCATGTTTATTTTTCAAGATGATCAAGTTTTATTAATGAACGATTTAGCTAAAGACTTAATTGATCAATCCCAAATTGATCTCGATTACCTCAAGGCAATCGTTTTAACATACATTAAGCGGGACCATTCCGAAAGTGATGACTGCTTTGGTTGCGCCATCAAAGGACAATTAAGTAACATTACGATTCCCGTCACTTTAAATAAGGACAGCGATACACCGCTATCCTTCTCTTTGGTGTATCAACAATTATCAGAAACACAAAATGTTTATACGATCACGCTGAAAAGCCTGGTTGCCAAACAACGAGTGGACCAGCTGGCGATGCAAAAATCGTTGATCCAATACATCAACCGTGCCCACGAAGATGAACGTAAACATATTTCTGAAGATCTACATGATTCGATCGCTCAGGGTATTTTTACAGCCATCATGGGTATCGGCCGCCTAGTTTCAGAACAAGCCACAACTTCTAAAGCAGAGTTTGCCAATCAAGGTGAATTGATTCAAAATCAACTACGAGAAGTGCTCAATGAAGTAAAAGGGATGGCTTTAGATCTGCGGCCTTCTGCCTTAGACGACCTTGGCTTAGTTCCAGCTCTAAAAACGTTGATTCAGCGGCTGCAGGAGAACACCGGTATTAAGATTACGTTCATCAACCGACTGCAAGCTATTACGGTCCCCAATGATATTGCCATCGTCCTCTATCGGATTGCCCAAGAAGCTATGAGTAATGCGATCAAACATGCGGACACTGATGAGATCACGCTTTTATTGTTAGCCCATGATAAACGAGTATCTTTAGAAGTTATTGACACTGGTACCGGGTTTGACACTCAAAAGATGACCCAACCCAATGGCCGTTCATTAGGTTTACTAAATATGAATGAGCGGGTAAAAGCCTTAAATGGTGTCTTTACCATTGACTCCAAAGTCGGCGAAGGAACCTCTGTCAAAGTCGAGTTCCCTGTTCGTTCCGCACATTTGGAGGCGTAAATTTGCATAAAATCTTAATCGCAGATGACCATGCCATCGTGCGTAACGGCTTGTCTTTTTTGATCAACCAACAGGCAAATTTTCAAGTGGTCGATCAAGCAGCAGATGGTAACCAGATTTACATGAAAGTCGAGCAAAATCCCATCGACATACTCGTGATGGATCTCTCCATGCCGCCAGGCGAAAGTGGGCTGATCACGGCAAAACGGATCCATGAACATTTCCCTGATGTTAAAATCGTGATCTTGTCCATGCATGAAGAAGAAGAGTATATTCGCCAAGCCTTACAAAATGGCGCCAGTGCTTATATTCTCAAGAGTTCACCCGATTCAGAATTACTTAATGCGCTGAATAAAGTCATTACAAACGAGACTTATTTAGATGCTAATATTCGACTTTCTGAAGAGTCGGCTGAAGCAATCAACGCCGGTGGTGCCAATGAATTAGACCTTAAAGAATACAATAACTTATCCAACCGTGAGAAAGAAGTCTTGCCTTTAGTTGCCTTAGGTTATAGCAATAAAGAGATTGCCCAACAGCTTTTCATCTCCGTGAAAACCGTTGAAGCTCATAAAGCCAACATCATGAAAAAATTAAAAACAAAAAATCGCGCTGAATTAATTCAGTACGCGATTCATCATCATCTGATTGAATTATGAGAACATTTGCTGCTGAAGCCAGTTAGCAATATAGGTTTCTACTTGTGTTCGGTCAGGTTGCCTTTCAAAGAATAGTTCGTGTCGTAACTCGGGCCATTCTTTTTTTGTAACTTTTTTTAACCGATTATTGGCAACCATCTGTGCCAGCCACTTTTGTTGTTTGCCAAAATCACCCACAGGATCTTTGCGACCACTGATGGCTAATAACGGAAAGTCCTTAGGCAGCTGTGCAAGCCAGTCGCCCTTTGCCTGCATTTGCAGCAGTGTAAATAATGTTAAAAAGCCATTTGTCGTAAAAGTAAAGCCTAGCAATGGATCTTGTTTGTATTTTTCAATTTCAGCTGGATCATTACTCAGCCACGAAAAAAATTCAAGGCGGTCAAAGTACCAACTATACAACCCAAAGGCCAGTATATTCAGCCCATGGTCTGGCCGCTTAGCTGTTAGTTTAGCTTTCCATCGAATCATGGGCATTACCGGTGCTAAAATCTTTGGCAAATAAACGTTGCCCATCAAAATGCCACCCGTATAATCTGCAGCGTAACGCCCTAAAACTAGGCTTGTAATGATTGAACCCATGGAATGGCCGAGAATAAATAATGGCTTTGTGGGCCAAATCTGATGTAGGCGTTGTGTCCAAAGATGACTATCCTCAATCAAGTTTTCTTGCCCATTAGGTCCAAAGTAGCCTAACTCTTGACGACTCCGGATACTTTTGCCGTGACCTAAATGATCGTGAATTGCCACTGCAAGGCCTTGTTTTGTAAAAAAACGAGCCACTGGTTCATAGCGTTCGGCGTATTCTGCCATCCCATAAACGATTTGCAGCACTGCCTTCGGTCCTTGCGCGGGCAGCCAGATAACCGTATGAATCCGATGCTGCCCATCACTAGACAAGAAAGACCCACTCTGTTTCTGCAAAGTGCAACACCCCCTAGTAATATATGTGTGATTTAGTGCTATCTTAACGGACTTCAGTTAATTTTACCAGTCCAGTGATTGCTGAAAATCTAAAAATCAACTATGATAAAATAGTTAATATTTTTTTACATCTAATTTATCATTAGGCGGCTATTATGAAAAAAATTAGTATAACTATTACACATCTCATTCGTAATATTTTTGTCTTTTTTCTGGCAATTTCATTACCCATGGCCTTTATGACACCAAACTTTAAGGCGATTCACATTGACGGCCACTATTGGCTGCGTGTCTTGGGTGTCCTCGCTAGTATTGCTCTCCTTTACTGGCTCTCCCAACTTCACACCTACCGACGCCTCAAACGATTCAAATTATCGACTCGTCCAGTAATTGGCTTACTTATTCTATTGTTTATTTGGCAGTTGATCATTTACTTACCCCTTACTCTCGAACCGGTATGGGATCCAGGGGTGATTATGCAAAACGTCACTAATCCCATCGGTTTTTTTTATTTTTCTTGGAACTACAATAATACATTGCTTTTAACAATTGAACGGCTGCTCTATCACTTACTCGTTCCTGGTCTCTTTACATCACTCCCCCATGCCCTTTTATTCGCCAATGCGATCATCATTGATCTAGCCGTATTCAATATGTATCTTATTGGTAACCGTCTCAAAGACCGGCAGCTTGGAACGATTCTATTTTCATTGGGATTGCTGTTTTTTGGCCTTTCTCCTTGGGTACTGGTTTTTTATTCTGATACATTAGGCTTGTATATGCTGACATTATTAATTTTAATCGTCTGCCAACTCCGGCGCGCCCATATGTATTGGCAGAAGTTAAGCTTACTGTTGCTATACACGATTATGGCTTTGATTGCCTACCTATTAAAGCCTACCACCCTCATTTTCTCAATTGCCGTTATTTTGAGCATGCTCATTCAAGCTGGTCGTACCAATAATCTTAAACAGAACTTCTCACGACTCTTCATCGGCCTGCTATTATTTCTAACGGTTTTTGCTGTAGGTGCAAAATATTATCACCACTATATTTACCAAGATGAAAAATTCTATGTGTCTGGTCAATGGCGTAACCTTGATCCTGAGTTGCGCTTGCCGCCCACTCATTTCATCGCTATGGGTTTAAAGGGGATTGGTGGCTTTAACGGCAGGGATGCTGCTGAAAGTTATCAAGCCAAAACTTATCAAGCACGCGATCAGCTGAATCGTCGGAAAATCAAACAGCGCCTGCAACAATACGGCATCGTTGGTTACTTTAACTTTTTGTTTGTTAAACATCATAATAACGTGGCGAATGGTAACTTTGTTTGGGACGGCGACCGGTCTTTCACCTTTAAAAATAATCCTGCCCATCAGTCAAAGTTAGCGCAGTTCAGTATGAGCTTCAATTACAGCAAAGGGCATGCCCGTCCCATTATGCGCTTTCTAAACCAAGTCACTTGGATCGTTTTATTAGTGTTAACATTGCTTAGTGCTTTTACTGGCCGAGTGAAGCATTCCCTCGTACTGCAAAGCGCGCAATTAGCTATCGTGGGACAAATGATTTATTTATTGATTTTCGAAGGGGGTACGACTCGGTACTTATTCATGTGGTTGCCTTGTTTCATTATTTGCGGCTATTATGGCGCCCTAGTCTTAAAGAATTGTGCCAAGCTCAATTTATTTCCTAAAAAAGAAAAAGTCGCCAAATTACATATATCTTCATAAGACCAATGCTAAAAAACGGATTATAGTGGCTGAAAACAAAACGTTAGTTTTGCCCCAGCTACTATAATCCGTTTTTGATTGTGCTTATTCTTCATCAGTCGAATGATTTGAAAGTTGTACTTTTGCCCGTTCAAGTTCTTTTTTAATTTCATCAAAGCCAGTGCCGCCTAAAGAATCACGGTTGGCTACGGCGGTCATTGGATCTAAAGCCGTGTAAACATCGGCTTCGATCAATGGCGAGATTTTTTGGTATTCCTCTAAAGTGAGATCCTTCAAGAATTTACCAGCTTTGATACACTTCAAGACAGTTTCACCAACGATCTCATGGGCTTGCCGAAAAGGCAGACCTTTTTTAGCCAAATAATCGGCTAACTCCGTGGCATTAGAGAAATCATGAACAGTAGCATGTTTCATCCGATCCGTTTTAACTTGTAGTGTGTCCACCATGCCTTGCATTACTTTTAAGGACATGATCACTGTATTGACCGCATCAAACATGCCTTCTTTGTCCTCTTGTAAGTCTTTATTATAGGCCAAAGGCAGCCCCTTCATGACTGTTAACAAGCCAAACAAGTCACCATAGATTCGTCCAGTCTTGCCCCGGATCAGTTCTGCCATATCGGGGTTTTTCTTTTGTGGCATAATCGAACTGCCAGTTGAGTAAGTATCAGACAATTCAATATAGCTGAATTCTTGGCTTGACCAGAGAACTAACTCTTCACACATTCGTGACAGGTGCATCATTAGGATCGCTGTATTGCTGAGAAACTCCAGAATAAAGTCCCGATCTGACACGGCATCTAAACTATTATGATAAACCGCTGGAAAATCCAGTAATTCAGCGGTCCGCTCTCGATCAATTGGGAAAGTTGTCCCCGCTAAGGCTGCCGCGCCCAGCGGTGAGATATCGGTATGTTTCAAATTAAAAGTCAAGCGTTCATAATCTCGCTGGAACATATTCTCATAGGCCAGCAAATAGTGCGCGTAGGAAATGGGTTGAGCATGTTGTAAATGGGTATACCCCGGCATGACCGTCGTCACATGACTTTCAGCTTTGGCAACCAACGTTTTTTGCAGTGCCACGATCAACGGCAGAATCTCGTGCAGACGATTACGTAAATACAAGTGCATATCTAATGCCACTTGATCATTACGACTGCGGGCCGTGTGCAACTTTCCGGCAACGGGCCCAATCAAATCGGTCAGTGCTTTTTCTAAGTTTAAATGAATGTCTTCATTCGCAATAGAAAAATGTAGTTTACCTGCTTCAAGCTGTTGTTGTAATTGCTTAAGCCCAGCTTCGATCTGCTTGGCTTCAGACACTGCAATAATGCCTTGTTCGCCCAACATTTGTACATGGGCTAAAGAACCCTGGATATCTTCTTCAGCTAATAGCTGGTCAAACTCAATGGACGCGCCAAACCGTTGCACATATTCACTTGGTTCTGCCGTAAACCGGCCACCCCACAATTTTGTTGTTGCCATTTGACAATTACCCCCTTTACTTAGAAGTGACTTCCGCGTCGCCTTTCTTTTGTACCTGTGCAGCGACTTGAGTTGGCAAGCCCCAAAGTTTGATAAAGCCTACAGAAGCCGCTTGGTCAAACGTATCTGATGCGGTATAAGTAGCTAAGTCCTTATCATACAAAGAATAAGGTGACTTCCGGCCTTCAACAACAACATTGCCTTTGAACAATTTTACCCGGATCTGTCCTGTAACGACGACTTGGGTTTGCTTAATGAAGGCAATCATGGCTTGCATCAAAGGTGAGAACCATAAGCCGTTATAAATGGTATTACTCATTTGATTGGTGATCTGTGGTTTGAAATGGGCAAGATCTCGTTCAAAAGTCAGATCTTCCAAAGCTTGATGCGCTGTCATTAAGACTTCTGCCCCAGGTACTTCATAAACTTCCCGAGATTTGATACCGACCAACCGATTTTCAATGTGGTCGATCCGGCCAATTCCATGCTTACCAGCCACTTGATTCAAATGTAAAATTAAGTCAGCTAAATTATAGTTTTGCCCGTCTAAAGCAATGGGAACGCCCTTTTCAAAATCGATCGTAACGATATCTGGTTCATCAGGCGTATCTTCTAAATTACTCGTCCATTCAAAGGCATCCGTCGGCGGTGTGACCCAAGGATCTTCCAAAACACCAGCTTCATTAGCTCGACCCCATAGATTTTGATCAATGGAATAAGGACTATCTAAGTCAATTGGCACGGGAATATTATGTTCTTTGGCATAGTTGATCTCTTCTTCCCGGGACCAGTGCCAATCTCGAACTGGTGCTAAAATCTTCATGTCTGGCGCTAGAGCATGAATGGCTACTTCAAACCGCACTTGGTCATTGCCTTTTCCGGTACAACCATGCGCGATCGCACTGGCGTTAGTTTGCTGAGCCACTTGGACCAACTTTTTGGCAATCAGCGGCCGTGACAATGCCGAGACCAATGGGTAAGTTTCTTCATATTTAGCGTTAGCTTGTAAGGCAATCAGAGCATATTCATCCGCAAACTCAGCTTTACAATCTAATGTATAGGATTCAACTGCCCCGACTTTCAGGGCTTTTTCTTTGATGAATTCTAAGTCTTTACCTTCGCCTACATCAATACAGCAAGCAATGACATCATAATCTTTGTCTTTTAACCATTGAATCGCCACAGAAGTATCTAGTCCGCCTGAATAAGCTAAAACAACTTTTTGATTTGCCATTAGAAAAACCCCTTTTGTTTTTAATGTTTCCTTAATCGTTGTAAAGAATATACACCTTAACGTAATTTAATGCAAGTAAATTCATAAATATTCACATTTAATGTAAAAAATGTGTATATTCCCAATCTCAACTACAGTTGACCAATCCCCCGACTGCCCGGTATGATAGGAGTAATCTTTTGGAAAGTAGGCACGAATTTGGCTTTTTTAACTAATAAACAGCTGATAGATACACTGCTGACGAGTGGCATTGTGCTCATTTTGATTTTGGCCTTTATCCTTTTACGCACTTTAGCCCATTATTATACGAGTTATGAAAAAAAGATTGAGCGGGCGTTGCAGCTGTTCTCACTTTTGGGCTTCTCCCAATTAGCCGTTAATCTGATTATTCTATTTTTTGGCTTTCGTTCATCTGAAGATCATCAAACTTTTCAAGCAAATGTTTGGCTTCTAATTGCCAACGCCACGCTCATAATTTCCATCGTTTATAGCCTTTATGCGCGTTATAAATTTTTCCATATCTACCAACCGCAGCCCAAGCATCGACGAAAAAAAGATTAAGCAAATGATTACCATCCTATTGATAAGTTCCTTTATACTTGCTTCGTAAACGTTTACAAAAGCAAAAGGGGGTTATCTCATGAAATTCGATTTTAAACACAAAGTTGCTTTGATAACTGGTGGCGCGTCAGGGATCGGTTTGGCTGTTGTTAGCAATTATATTGATGCAGGTGGTCAAGTGGTCGTCGCTGATCTTAATCAGCAACGGTTGGCCGAACTGACGGAAAAATATGGTACCGATACTTTTTTAGGTGTTCCCACCGACGTTAGTAATGAAGCCCAAGTCAACCATGCTGTTGAAGCCGGTGTTCAAAAATTTGGCCATTTAGATAATGCTTTTCTAGTGGCTGGGGCTAACAAATTAGGGCCACTCCTAGATCAATCTATGGCTGACTATGACTTTGTTCTAAATATCGATCTACGCGGTGTCGTCATGTTTATTAAAGCTTTTGGCCGTCAGATTCGAACACAAGCAACGCCTGGTACGATTGTCAATATTGCTTCAATCAATGCACTCGTCCCTGAACCACTTGGCTCTGCTTATTCCATTGCCAAAGCTGGCGTCCAAATGGCTACTCAAAGTGCCTCCTTAGAGCTGGCACCTTTTAATATTCGGACAAATGCCATTCTGCCAGGCCTTGTGAATACACCATTGACAGAATCGATGCGTGAGAACCCTGAAATCAACGCTGAAATGATGAAAAACATTCCCTTCAAACGCGGTGCTGATCCTAGCGAAATTGCCCAAGTGGCACTCTTCCTTTCGGATGACGCTTCTAGTTATGTTAATGGCGCCAGTATTGTAGTTGATGCTGGTGCAACGAGCGCAACTTATCCAGACTTAAGTCAGTTGTTCAAGTAATGCCCCAGTTAAAATTTTTTAACGCCATAAATATTTGATATTTTTATTGCACTTTCTTCACCATTTTGTCACAGATCAACGTTATGCTGTATTCATCAAGTAAATCATTCCTCCCCCCAAGGAAGTTACTTGATACCCAAACTTAAAATGTATTTTCTTCATTATCTTCCTCCCAAAATAAAATGAGCTATGGCTTTGGTAACCGGATATTTATCTGAAGTGGGTTCGATTCCCACTAGCTCGATTGCCTAGAGATAGGCTATTTCATCCTTCCCAATCCCAATATAAAAACTGGTTCAAGACAAAATTAGTGTTTTGTTTTGAACTGGTTTTTTATTTTGTACTCAATTCTGCTAGCACGCCAAATCTATCCAGCTTCACGCTCACTCTGATTTTTTATTTTAAAAAAGTTCGTTATAATTAAAGCAATTGAATTATGCCACTTACTTAAGGAGGGTCCATCATGAAGTTAAAACACTATGTATACTTTATTCTGTCACTACTAATCGGATTAAGTGTTAGTGGTTTATCAGTTGATCATGCCGTTCAAGCCAAGACAACACAGGTATCTAGCGGTAAAATAGCCACTTTCAACCAAGGTGCGGTAACTTACACCAATGGCCGTTTCACATTGTACAAATATACCAATTTAACCAAAAAGCAACGCCAACAATTACCCCAATCTGAATACCGACAACTCACTAGTAAAGATACGGCTTACTATTTAAAATTGAAATTTGATTTGAAAAATACGACTAATGAAACCGTCTATACTACTGGTTTTTTCAATGACGAATATGAACAACCTGACCGCAAGGACGTTGAGATCATTCCAAGCATAACAGCCGATAAAACGCGCTTACGCTTAAAGGCCAACGAAACTAAAAAGCAGCAAACAGATCTGCTCTACCTGGGTGCCACTAAAAAATCAGCTAAGAAACTAATTCAAAATGGCTTTTATGAATTTGAAATGGGTGAATTGCGTAACCAAGACAAACACGAAATTGCTGACTCGGTCAAATACAGAATCGATTTTACCCAAAAGAAAGCCAGTGCAACCTCCGTTAAAGCTGAAGCACCCGAGGCAGACGATTGAGCTATTGTATGCGTTAATGAGAAGTCTACAGTTTGTTGTCATTCTTATTAGTACTCAAGTACTGAGCCCCTTTTATCTCGACTTTTTCACTTCACAAAAAAGCTCTATAACCGTTAGCTTGTTTTGGCTAACAGTTATCGGGCTTTTTATCTTGGCTTCAATTCTACGACAGCTTATTTATCTCCAACTGTGAACCGATCTCGACTAACTTGTGGGTGTTCGATTTCATCTAAAATAGCCACGGCCATATTGCCAGTTGTCACTTGTGATTTGCCAGCAGCATTATACATGACTTTATCCGTCCCGCGAACATAGCCGCTGCGTGCCCCAGGTACAAAATCACGTTGTGGCGAAACACCCACCCAATTGACATTCTGAACAGAATTCAAAAAATTTAGCTCGTGGAATTGACTTTCAGGTACATCGATCCATTGTTCATGATTCGGTAAGGTTTGAAGTTTCTTTAACAGCCGTTGATCGCCATCTAATAGACTGGCTGCACCTAAAATAAAGACAATTCTAGGCTTGTCGGTTTCTCGCAATTCATGGATCAAATGCGTGGCTAAATCTAAATGTAAATAACCCTTTTGTGTCCCTAGAGGCACACCAAACGCATCAATGATCACGTCAAAATTCAGCAATTCTTCACGCGTCAACGTAAAGGCATCTTTTTCTAACAAAGTAACGTCAGCGCCAAAAAGATCCCGGGCTTTAGCACCATTGCGCACAATAGCTGTCACTTCATGGCCGCGTTTTTGCGCTTCTAAAAATAATTCCACGCCAGCTTTGCCGGTTGCGCCGATAATACCAATTTTCATAATCATGTACCTCCTAAACCACTATTATAAAATAAGCATAACATATAAAATTCGAAAATCGCACCCGTAAAGTTTAAAATGAATCATAATACTATCATAATTGGGGGATATCTATGACTGTTTTAGATGTGACTGCGCTCACCAAATATTATCCGACTTTTCAACTGGACAACATTTCTTTTCAGTTAGCTGCTGGAACGATCACTGGCTTTGTTGGTGCCAATGGTGCTGGTAAATCCACGACTCTAAAAGCGATTCTGGGTTTATTAAATATAGATCACGGCCAAATTACCTATTTTGGCAAGAATTTTTTTCATAACCAAACCGCGATCAAGCAAGATTTAGCCTTTGTGGATGGTGGTATCACGTACTTTCCCAGAAAAAAGCTACGTACCTTAACAGATACAACAGCCCGGTTTTATGCCAATTGGGATGCCCAACGTTATCAAACTTATCTGGAGAAATTCCAATTAGATGACCGCAAAACGCCCCATGAATTATCTACAGGGATGCGCATCAAATATGCTTTAGCTGTTGCTTTATCTCATCATGCCAAACTATTGATTCTTGACGAACCGACCAGTGGTCTAGATCCAGTTTCTCGCGATGAACTCCTGACCATCTTTTTGGATTTAAGGGCTCAAGGTGTGACGATTTTATTTTCAACGCACATCATTAATGATTTACAACAATGTGCTGATAATATTTTATACCTACACCAAGGTCAGTTATTATTTGATGCGCCGTTAACTGAATTACTGGCACGCTACCAATTGATTACCATTACTGATCCGACCGACCTATCGCAAGCTCAAAAGCAAGCCTTTCAATACGCTAAAGCCGAACAGGTCAATGGTCAAAAACTGTGGCGCGGCCTCACGCAGCAACCAGATTTATTTCTAGACAGCCAACGTTCCGCTGTAGACCTTGAAACTTTGATGGTTCATATTGAAAGAGGTGTCGCTCTTGTTAACTAATTTACGCAAAGAATTCAAACTAAGCTTACATCCTACTGTGCCCATTTTCTGGTTACTGAGTGCTTTAGTTTTAGTCCCTAATTACCCTTATTTAGTCATCTTCTTTTACACCACACTGGGACTCTTCTTTATTGAACTGAATTCTCGGGAAAACAATGACTTACGTTACAGCCTGCTATTACCACGCAGTAAAGCTGATATTGTCAAAACCCGGCTCTTCTTCATCATGATCATCGAACTGATTCAAGTTATTTTGATCCTGCCCTTTGCCTATCTACGCACACTTTGGTTGTCTGACCTCAATGTGATTCCTGGTCAAGCCAACTTAGCACTATTAGGTTTAGGTCTGACGCTATTAGGTCTGTTTAATCTCACCTTTTATCCCATTTTATTTAAAGACCCCACCCGGATCGGCCGTGCTTACATTTGGGGTACCATTGTTTTAACTATTGGCATTATTTTAGTTGAAACTTTATTCTTTATTAGTCCCTTTTTTCAAACCAATCTAAATGATCTAGCGCCGAAACACTTTATGGCTCAATTTTTAACTGGCTTTGTCGGCTTAGTACTCTTCTTTGGCTGCAGTCATTTTGCCAATTACTTCGCCACCCGCCATTTTGAACATTATGACGCCTGATTCGATTCGCCAACAGGTGTTTTTTTAATTTTAATAAACGTCGGAAATAAATTTAACTATTTAACGCCATTATAATAATGATTTAGGCATACGATTTTATTTTATAAGCCTAACTTTCGCCTAATTTTTGGGAAGCCTTTATGCTTAATAGGTAACATCAAATTCCTAGAGGAGGCCCAAATAAAGATGGCAAAAATTATTGTTCCAATGACAAATCTATTCGAAGATGTTGAATATACTGAACCAAAGAAAGCTTTAGAACAAGCAGGCCATGAGGTTACCTTAGTCGGTGAAACCGCTGGTGAAACGATCACAGGTAAGAAAGGTCTAGAAGTCACCGTAGATAAGGGTATCGATGATATTCAAGCAGCTGATTATGATGCTTTATTAATTCCTGGTGGCTTTTCCCCAGACCAGCTGCGCGCTGATCAGCGTATGGTTGATCTTGTCCAGCACTTCCTAGAAAATGACAAACCTGTCTTTGCCATTTGTCATGGCCCACAGCTCTTCATTCAAACCGGCCTCACGGAAGGTCGCAAAATGACTGCCTACCAAACCGTACAACCCGATCTGAAATATGCCGGTGCCCAAGTCAGTGACGATGCTGTCGTTATCGATAATAACTTGGTCACCAGCCGCAATCCCGATGACATCCCTCAATTTAATGAAGCCATCATAGCCCATCTGGAACACTTATAACAGAGCGCGAGTGAAGCTGGTCAGCTTCGGAGCACGAACTTAAAAACCACCTCGTATACAATGACGATCGTATACGAGGTGGTTTTTATTAGAGCAAAAAATTCAGATCGGTGTTTTTAATATAACTCAAATCCTGGTTTAAATTGCATGAGGTTGGCTTTGACATCTTTCAAGAAGCCCCCTGCAGCAACGCCGTCCAATAAACGATGATCCACAGACAGAGATAAATTGACCATATCGGCAATTTTGAAGCCTAAACCATCTGGTGTGGGTTTTAATTCCTTACGGATCGATTCAATCTGGATAATCGCTGCTTGCGGATAATTAATGATACCCATAGAAGCAACCGAACCAAAAGAACCCGTATTATTGACGGTAAAGGTTCCACCTTGCATGTCATCTGCCGTAATTTTACCCGTTCGTACAGCATTAGCTAACCGGGTAATTTCACTGGCAATGCCTTTAACAGATAAATTATCCGCATGTTTAATGACTGGCACGTATAATTCGTCACCCTTAGCTACGGCAATCGAAATATTGATCTCATGATGCGTCAAAATTTGATTATTTTGCCAAGAACTATTGATCCGTGGATGTTTGACCAGTGCTTGAGCTACCGCTTTTACAAAGAATGGGAAGTAAGTTAACTTGTATCCTTCCAACTGCTGGAATTTTGCCTTTTCAGATTGCCGTAATTTAACTAAATCTGAAACATCTTGCTCTACCATCATCCAACCATGTGGAATCTCAGCTTTACTTTGGACCATATGATCTGCAATGGCTTTACGGATGCTACTAGCTGGCTGCACGGTATCCGTCGCTAACCGCCCCATCAAACCAGACTGAACTGGTTTTGCTTGCGCCACTGTTTTAGCAGGTGTCGATTGAGGTGCTTGGGGCTGAGATCGTTGTGCCACAAAGTTTTCAACATCTTTACGTGTCAAACGACCTTGATGACCAGTGCCGGTAATTTGGTTAGGATCTAGTTGATATTTAGACAATAGTGTCGCCACAGCAGGTGAAAATCTTGGTCCAGCCGTTGTTGTTTCCGCAGCTGGCGTAGATTCTGCTGCTGTCGTGGCTGCTGTTGCCGGTGTTTGCGTCGTAGTCGGTGCGGGTGTGGTCGTTGTTTGATCATCATCTGAAGCATCGGCATCGGCATCGGCTTCAGTTTCCATCACAACGATTGGCGTGCCCACTGAAACGGTTTCGTCTACTGGCACCAAAATTTCTTTAACGGTGCCAGAGAAACTAGCTGGCACTTCAGCGACCACTTTAACCGTTTGAACTTCACAAATAGGATCGTACTCTGCAACCTGATCGCCAACTTTGACCAACCACTCCACGATCGTACCCTCAGTGACACTTTCGCCTAAGCGGGGCATGGTCATTTCTTTTTGCATTGCCATTCACTTCTTTCTGACAGACTAAAACTGTGCCAATTTTTCCATTACTGCTTGAACGTCGTCGGGTTGAACTAAGAATGCTTTTTCTAGGTTCTTCGCATAAGGCATAGCTGGTGTATCAGGACCGGCCAAGCGTTGGATCGGAGCATCTAAGTCAAACAGAGCTGATTCGTTAATAATGGCTGAAATTTCGCCTAATATACCACCTTGTTGATTATCCTCATTAACAAGCAGCACTTTACCTGTCTTTTTCGCTGCTGCAACGATGGTTGCCTTATCGAGTGGATACAAGCTGCGAATATCGACAACTTCAGTGGAAATGCCTTTTTTTGCTAAGGCTTCAGCGGCTTGTAACACGTATTGTAAGGTCATCCCATAACTCATGACCGTAAGATCGTCACCTTCACGTAACACTTGAGCCTTATCGATTGGTGTCAAAATCTCTTCATCTGGATCAATATCTGCTTTGATACTATGATATAACCGTTTATGTTCATAGAACAAAACTGGATCTTCACAGCGGATTGCACTTTTAAGTAGCCCCTTGGCATCCCGTACGGTTGAAGGCGTCACAATGCGTAACCCTGGTTGGCCCATAAATACTTTCTCAGTAGATTGAGAATGATAAAAGCCGCCACCAACGCCACCACCATAAGGTGCCCGAAAGACAACGGGTGCTGTCCAATCGCCTTGGGTGCGGTAACGCATCCGCGAAGCTTCAGAAATGATCTGATTCGTTGCCGGCAAAATATAGTCTGCAAATTGAAATTCAGCAACGGCGTGATGTCCAGTAACGCCAAGGCCAATGGCTAAACCAGCAATTTCGGCTTCACTTAGAGGCGAATTAAAGACGCGTTCATCGCCGTATTTTTGAGCCAAGCCTTGCGTGGCGTTGAAGACACCACCCTTAACACCACCGACATCTTCACCAAAAATCGTCAATGTTTCATCCCGAGCCAGTTCCTCATCCATCGCCTGGTTCAATGCCTGTAAATAATCGATCTCAGCCATAAATACCATTCCCCTTTTCTTTCGGTGCGTAGACTTGTTCTGTTAATGAAGCCACATCTGGGAGTGGTGCAGCTTCCGCTTGGTCAGTAGCGACATTGATCTGTTTTTTGATAGCTGCTTCTAAATCATCTAATTCAGCTTGTGTATAAATATCTTCGGTCAAAACTTGTTGTGTCATGGTCTTCAAAGGATCCTTAGCTTTTAAAGCAGCCAATTCAGCTTTAGAACGATAAATCCGCTGATTATCATCACTTGTATGATCCAACAAACGAATCACATTCATATTGATCAAAGTTGCGCCAGCACCAGTCCGCGCCCGGGCTACAGCATCTTTGAAAGCCAAATAAGTCGCTGTAAAATCTAAGCCATCGACATCGACACCTTTAATACCATAGGCGGCCCCACGGTCAGCCAGACTTTTGGCAGCATATTCTTCATCACTTGGAGTAGAAATCGCATAATGATTATTTTCGATAACAAAAATAGCCGGTAATTTCGCCACACCAGCAAAGTTCAAAGCTTCATGAAACTCACCCTCAGCCGTAGAACCTTCCCCGGTCGTTACCAGCGTCACCCGATCACTATGTTCTAACCGAGCACTATAAGCCACCCCCGTTGCTAGTGGAAATTGACTGGCAACCGTTGAAGCCTGTGAGACCACATTTAAATGTTTGGCACCATAATGATTCGGCATTTGGCGGCCATGAGACGAAGGCCCTTCAGCGCGGCCAAATGAGTCTAATAAAATATCTTTCATCGTAGCGCCCCACAGCATAAAAGCAGTCATATCACGATAATAAGGTAGAAAATAATCTTTTTTGATATCAAAAGCAGCGACCATAGCGGCCTGACCAATTTCTTGACCTTGGCCGGAAACATTGAAAGAGGTCTTCCCCGTACGTTGTAATTGAATCAATCGTTCATCGAGCCGTCTAGCACTTAAAATTTGCTTATAAATTGTCTGTAAAGTGGTCTTGGATAAACCACTATCCAATAATTGAGCTGTCATATTACACACTCCTTTAGACATTCTGTGCCTGGTTTTGAATCTTACTAAATATCCGTTGCCAAATCTTTCGTCATCAATGTTGCTTGCCGAACGGCTTCTGATAACGTTGGGTGGGGATGAATGGCGGCACCGATTTCTGTGGCTGAGGCATTCAAATATAAGCCCAAGCCGCCTTCCATGACCATGTCCGTTGCATGTGGGCCGATGATCATCAGTTGTAGCAGATCATCAGTGGTCGTATCCACGGTGACCTGTACTTGGCCCTCTGCTTCTCCTTCAATCAAGGCCTTGCCATTAGCTTGCAGTGGGAAAGTTCCCGTTTTGACTTGATCCTGTTTTTGTTGCGCAATCATAGTCGGCCCCACAACAGCCAATTCGGGATAAGTATAGATACATCTCGGAACTTGATCATAATCAATCGGCTCCACCGACTGCCCACTGATGAAATCAATGGCATGAATGCCCTCTGCCATAGCAACATGAGCCAGTTGAAGCGTATCAATACAATCACCAATTGCAAAGATATGGGGGAGACTCGTTTGATAATGGTTATCCACTTGAACCGTCCCTTTGGCTGTTAACTGTACTCCTGCTTCGGCAAGACCCATGCCTTCCGTTTGCGCCTGACGCCCAACGGCAACTAAAACTTGATCAGCCGTCAATTCTTGTGCCTTGCCTTGAGCATCTTCATAACCTACAACCACTTGCTCAGCAACAATTTTTGCAGACTGCACTTTGGCAGTGGTCGTGATTTTAAGCCCATGGCGTTTAAGAATTGGCAACAAGGCTCTTCCAGCAGCTACCGTCTCGGTAGGCAGAATATGGTCAGCATATTCTAAAACATTGACATCAACGCCCAAATCATTTAGTAAAGAGGCCCATTCCAAACCAATTGCACCGGCACCAATGATCACCATAGACTTAGGTAAATCCGTTTGCTCAAGCAATTCTTTAGAAGTCACAATCTTATGTCCATCAATTTCAATGCCAGGCAGTGTTTTGGGCTGAGCGCCAGTTGCTAAAATCAAGTTTTTAAAATGCAGCGTTTGGGTTGTTTTCTCGGTTGTTACCTGTATGGTCCGGCCATCTTGTAATTTACCAAAGCCAGAAATAACTGTAATTTTGTTCTTTTGCATCAAATAGGTCACCCCTTGGCGTAGCTGGGTAACCACCTTTTCCTTGCGTTGATGGATCTCATCAAACTGGAAAGATGCCTGTTCGTTATGTATACCAAAGTCGGCACTTTTTTGTACTGTACGTAATACTTCAGCACTCTTTAAGTATGTTTTTGTTGGAATACAGCCTTGATTCAAACAAACACCACCCAAAAGTTGTGCCTCGATCAAAGCAACTTTTAAGTGGTGTTTGGCCGCTTGAATGGCAGCTGTGTAGCCACCAACACCGCCGCCTAATACGACAACATCATAATTCGTATCCATAAATCTACCTTCATTTCTTAGAACTGACGGAATCTTGCCACTCGTTTTTCAATCAAGTCATCAGGTTCAAGCTCGCTTAAATCAGCTAACTTTAACATTAATTTCTTTTTCAATGTTTTAACCAAACGATCTTGATTCGTGGGCTCAGAGATAATTTGATCCACTATTTTCATGTCTAATAAGTCATTGGGGGTCAGCTTCATTAAATCAGCTGCTTCATCAGCTTTTTGGCTGTCTTTCCAAAGAATCGATGCAAACCCTTCCGGTGATAGCACCGAATAGATGGCATTTTCAAACATCCAAACTTCATCAGCACAAGCCAAGGCTAAAGCACCACCGCTACCACCTTCACCAAAGATAACCGCGATGAAGGGCACTTTTAAATCATAAGACGCCTCTAGCAGCGCAGCAATTGCTTCTCCTTGACCATGTGCTTCAGCGTCCGCACCCGGATAGGCACCTGCTGTATTGATCAACGTCACGATGGGGCGCCCAAACTTATTCGCTTGCCGCATTAAGCGTAGCGCTTTGCGATAACCTTCTGGCTCGGGATCACCATAGTGGGTGGCAATTTTATCTTCTACAGTTTCACCCTTTTGTGTCGCAATTATCGTGACGGGCCGTGCACCCAATAGACCAACACCACCAATAATTGCCGGATCATCGCCAGAACCGCGATCACCATGGAGTTCGACGAAATCTGTCAGCAGACCATCAATCAACTTCTGCGTTGTGATTTTGTCAGCGCTACGGGCAGCTTTCACAACTTCTGCTGCCGGTCGATTTTTTTGTGCCATCGTTATTTCGTCAACTCCCTTTTGTTTAGTCGCACCATTTGAGCAATAAACGCCCCTAAAGTCTCGCGCTTAATAATTGTATCCACGAAACCGTTATGTAATAGATTCTCGGCACTTTGAAAATCCTTAGGTAATTTTTTATTAATTGTTTGTTCGATCACTCGGCGTCCAGCAAAGCCGACTAATGTATGCGGTTCTGCCGCAATAATATCGCCTTGCATTGCAAAACTAGCTGTGACACCACCGGTCGTTGGATCAGTCAAAATGGTTAAATAAAACAAGCCTGCTTCATTATGCTTGGCAATTGCTTGCGAAATTTTTGCCATCTGCATTAAAGCTGGCATACCCTCTTGCATTCGTGCTCCACCAGAGGCTGTAAATAAAACCACCGGTAACTTTTGCTCAGTTGCTCGTTCAAACAGACGGGTAATCTTTTCGCCGGTAATCGTCCCTAAACTACCCATAATAAAGAATGGGTCCATGATCCCCAAAGCAATATCTGCCCCAGAAATCCGAGCACGACCTGTCCAAACCGAATCATTCAAATTCGTTTGTGCCTGAGCTTTTTGAAGTTTAGCGTCATACCCAGGAAATGCCAAAGGATCTTTTGTTTGTAGATCTTCATCCCAAGAAGCATAATCGGCAGTCAACATTTCTAAGCGTTCTAACGCCTTTAAGCGCAACCCATAACCACAGCTTGGACAAACGCGAAAGGCGCCATAGCTTTTATAATAAAACCCCTGTTTGCAGTGAGGACATTGGATAAACAAATTATCTGGCACTTTTTGCATATTTTGTTTTTCCGGCTGGCGGTGGGGATGCGTTTCAACGTACGGCTTTTTCTTGAAGAGATGCACGGCTTGGCGCCTCCTTTGCATGATCCTTGAGGTAGTTTTTGAGGAAATATTGTTCAATGTAGCTATTATTGGTCTTCCCAGCTAAGAAATTGGCATCATCCAATAACTTACGTTGAAAGTGTCGATTAGACTTAATGCCTTCAATATCCAACTCATCTAAGATTCGGCGCATCCGACCAATCGCTTCATCTCGAGTATCACCATGGGTAATAAACTTGGCGATCATCGAATCATAATAAGGCGACACTTCACCGCCAGAATAAACGCCACTATCGATCCGAACACCCATCCCGCCAGTTGGCAAATAAAGGTAATCAATATGTCCCGCAGAAGGCATAAAATTCCGTTTAGGGTCCTCCGCATTGATTCGGCATTCCAGTGCATAGCCATTGAGTTGAATATCATTTTGCGCAAATGGCAATTTTTCACCAGCGGCTACTAAAATCTGGGTTTTTACAAGATCCACTCCTGTAACCATCTCAGTGATAGGGTGTTCCACCTGAATTCGAGTATTCATTTCCATGAAATAAAAATGATGTTCTTGGTCCATCAAAAACTCAACTGTTCCAGTATTGATATAGTCAATGACCGTCGCCGCTTGTAATGCGACCTCACCTAAATGCTGCCGTTCTTCAGCGGATAATACAGGACACGGTGTTTCTTCCAAAACCTTTTGATGATTCCGTTGCAATGAACAATCGCGCTCTGGAAAATAAACCCCTTGCCCATGCTGATCACGAAAAATTTGAACTTCGACATGTTTCGCTGGTGAAATAATTTTTTCCAGATACATCGCACTATCGTTAAACGCACCTTTCGCTTCTCGCCGGGCATCTTGAAAGGCAGCTGCAAGTTCATCAGCGGAATTGACGCGCCGAATCCCCTTACCGCCACCACCAGCAGCTGCTTTGAGTAAAACTGGATAGCCCACAGAATCAGCTATTTTCCGAGCTTCAGCTAAGGAATCAACGGTACCAATACTACCAGGAATCACTGGTATGCCGTGGGTATGCATTGTGTGTCGTGCTTTAGCTTTATCGCCCATCAAATCGATTGTTTCAGGACGTGGTCCAATAAAGTCGATCTGACATTCAGCACACATTTGGGCAAATTCACTGCTTTCGGATAAAAAACCAAATCCAGGGTGAATGGCCTCTGAACCCGTTAAGATTGCGGCTGAGAGAATGTTTCGTTCATTTAAGTAAGAGGATACCGGCATGGCACCCCCCACACAAATAGCTTCATCCGCTAACTTGACATGCAAACTATTCACGTCTGCTTCTGAATAAATTGCTACGGAACGAATATTCAATTCTTTCAAAACCCTAATAATACGAACGGCAATTTCACCACGGTTTGCCACCAAGACCTTGTGATACATATAATTGCTCCTTTAAGAAACTAAGAAAGTTAGCGTTGCGGTACAAATTTCCTTACCAGCAACCATAACCCTACCTTCACCAATACCTGCATTTTGCTTAAGCTTTGTTAACTCAACCGCTAATTCCAACGTATCCCCTGGATAAGCCCAACCGTTAAAACTAGCCTTTTCAATGCC
The DNA here is from genome assembly GCF_021030645.1 of Agrilactobacillus fermenti. Lineage (GTDB taxonomy): Bacteria > Bacillota > Bacilli > Lactobacillales > Lactobacillaceae > Agrilactobacillus > Agrilactobacillus fermenti. The sequence continues at coordinate 49,242 of NZ_JACGCJ010000006.1, forward strand.
ACCAAAAAAGGCAATTCGCCCTTTAAATTCTGGCAAAGACAATAAAGCCACTGCCCCTGCCTGTGCCATGGATTCCACCATTAACATCTGTGGATAACGCGCAATCCCATCAGCGTAGTCTTGTACCACAGCCTCATTATTAGTGATGTTCTTAATGGCTTGACAACTTTTGCCAGGCTGCACGTCAATTACTTTATCAATTAGCAGCATGGGGTAACGATGAGGCAAGATTTTTTTAATATCAAGTTCTACTTCAGCCATAAAAAGCTCCTTAATCTGGTTGGATCGTCATGAGTGGTTGATCATAATCAACCATTTCTTCATTATTCACATCAATGCTGACGATTGTGCCACTATAATCACTTTTCACTTCTGTTAACATCTTCATAGCCTCAACAACACAAACGGTTTGCCCTTTTTTAACGTGATCACCAACATGAACATAATTATCCTTATCTGGTGCGGGTTGTAGATATACCACTCCGACCAACTGTGCCTTGAGCACTTTAAAATTAGCCGAATCGTCTTTTTTTGAGGCTGGGGCCGCCGCAGCTGTGGCATTACCTTGCGTTTCAGAACTAGCCGCTGCTGTTGCTACTGGTACTGCTGCCGAGGTTGGAGCGGCCGCACGGGTTGCAACTTCATTTTTATTCAAATAAATATGTGCCCCGTCAAAATTTAAGTCCATCTCACGAACAGAAGAATCATCAAATGTTTTTAGTAGTTTAAATAATGTCTCTTGGTCCATCTTTTACACCCCACGCCATTTCTTCATTGCTAACACGGCATCATGACCGCCAAAACCAAAGGAATTGCTGATGGCGTAATCCACATCTTGTGTTTGATTTGCTTCCGTTACAAGATTAACTGGGCACGCTTCATCTTGCGTTTCTAAGCCAACATTCACTGGCAGCTTGCCCTTTTGTAAAGCAGCCAAAGTCGCAATTGCTTCAATTGCACCCGCTGCCCCTAACAAATGGCCCGTCATACTTTTAGTGGAGCTAACCAAGGCCTGTGATTTTTCACCAAATAACTGATGGATTGCTTGCGCTTCCATCGAGTCATTGGCTTTGGTGCTGGTCCCATGGGCATTAATGTAGCCAATTTGATCTGGTAAAATATCGGCTTCATCGATTGCTTGCTTCATCGCATTGATCGCACTTTGGCCACTTGGATCTGGCGAAGTCATATGATATGCATCGCACATACTGCCGTAACCAACGATCTCACCATAGATTTTGGCATGGCGTGCTAGCGCATGTTCTAAGTCTTCCAGAACTAAAGTCCCAGAACCCTCAGATAATAAGAAGCCAGCTCGATCTTTATCAAATGGAATCGACGCACGTTTTGGATCGGTTGCTTTGGTAATTGCCGTTAATGCTGCAAATCCAGCAACACCCATCACGTTGTTAGCCGCTTCAGCACCGCCAGAAATCATCATATCTGCTCGTCCTGATTGGATATGGTGAAATGCCTGACCAATTGCATCTGTGGAAGAAGAACAAGCAGTCACGATACACTGACACATATTTTTGGCATTAAAACGCATCGCAATATTGCCAGCTGCCATGTTGGCAATCGCTTCTGGAATAAACATTGGCGATACGCGATCAGCACCCTTATTGTTCATCTTAACAACTTGCTCAGTCATGGTTGTAATACCACCAATACCCGAACCAAAAATAACCCCTAGTCGTTCATCTGCCACTGTATTCTCGTCAAAGTCAGCATCTGTCATCGCTTCAATTGCTGAATAAACGGCATATTGGGAAAATAGATCCATTCGTTTTGTATCTTTTTTATGTAATCGGACGACTGGATCAAAATCCTTTACTTCTCCTGTCAAAGTGACATTCAAATCTGAGGCATCAAATTTCGTGATTGGTCCGGCACCAACTTTTTCGGCAAAAATATTATCAATAAAAGTCGGCGCGTCGTTTCCGATCGGTGTCACAGCACCAACGCCAGTAACAACAACTCTACGCAAAGTAACTCCTCCGCTTCTTTATCTTAAAAACAATGGCTGCGACTAGCATCAACCTTGCTGTCTGATTTCTAGCCACTTGCTTGTTACAAATCATTCGGTTCAAACGTGTTCCAAAAGGCAACGCCCTCTCCTAACGTCGAATTGCTCAACTGGCAAGCCCACCATTTTTCGCAATTCTCGTTAGTGCTCGGTCGCTGACCGCTTTTTGTCTTCTGCTCCTTAAACGTGTTCCAAAAAGCAACGCCCTCTCCTAACGTCGAATTGCTTAAATGGCAAGCCCACCATTTTTCGCAATTCTCGTTAGTGCTCGGTCGCTGACCGCTTTTTGTCACACTCTATTTTATTGCATGACCATACCGCCATCAACGGTAATCGTCTGACCAGTGATGTATTCATTTTCAGCTAAGAAAATAGCGGTGTGTGCGATTTCTTCAGGCTTTGCTGCTCGTTTCAATGGTATTTTAGCGACTAATTCTGCTTGGACTTTTTCGCTAAGGGCATCTGTCATATCGGTGGCCACCATACCCGGAGCAATAGCATTACAGCGAATACCGCGTAAAGCCCCTTCTAAAGCCGTTGTTTTAGTTAAACCCAAAATACCAGCTTTAGCGGCAGCATAGTTTGCTTGGCCAATATTGCCCGTCAAACCGACAACGCTGGCAATATTAATGATTGTCCCTGCTTTTTGCTTATACATTAGTTTCAAAGCTGGTTGCAAAACATTAAACGTGCCTACCAGATTGGTTTGTAATACTTGTTCAAAATCAGCACTTGTCATCCGCAACAACATTTTGTCATTGGTAATGCCAGCATTATTGATCAAAACATCTAATTGTCCATAGGTTTGTTTGATCGTTTTGATCATATTTTGGGCTTGTTCTGGGTCACTGATATCCCCAAGTACCTGTCCTGGCTGATGCGTTGCTTTTTCAAACAACTGCAATACCTCTGGTTTGAGCTCGTGACGACTATTTAGGATAACTTGCGCATCTTTTTGAGCAAAAGCTTGCGCCATCGCTAACCCGATGCCTCGAGAACTACCAGTAATAAATACAATTTTATCTGTCAAATTCACGTTTACATCGCTCCTTGGATCGCCGTGATCGTCTGCTCTAAACTTGCCTGGTTTTCAACATGATAAGTTTTAACACCTTTCAACGTCTTTTTGGTAAAACCAGTCAACGTGTGCCCCGGACCGACTTCAACTAGTGTATCAATACCCAACGCCCCTAATTGCACTAAACATTGGGCAAAGTGTGTCGGGTTGGTGATCTGGTCAATCAATGTCTCAGCCAAGTTCACATGATCAAACGGTTTTACTGTCGTATTACTGATTGTTGGTACCTGTGGGTCTTGAAAAGCCGTTTGCCGTAAATCGGCTGCTAAATTGGCTGCCGCATAAGTCATCAAAGGTGTATGAAATGCACCAGCCACCTTTAATGGAATTGTTTTGAATCCGTCAGCATCCAATAGACCTTGAGCTAGGTCAACAGCTTCAGCATCTCCACCAATTACAACTTGTTTCGCTGTATTATAATTGGCGATACTTACAAACCCATGATCGGTAATGCCCGCACAGATCGACGCCACGCGCTCATGATCTTTGGTCATTACGGCAACCATTTTGCCAGCTGTTTTTTCACTGGCTGCTTGCATCAATTGACCACGCTTCGTAACTAGCTGAATGCCAGACTGTAACGTCATCGCGTCGGCTGCGATCAAGGCACTATATTCCCCTAAACTCAAGCCTAAGTGCGCTTGTGCTACAGGTAACTGTGGTGCCAGTAATTGATGAACGCCTAGACTCATTGCTACAACCATCGGCTGTAACGTCGCCGTATTGGCTAAAGCTGCCGGATCTTGCACTTTAGCTTGAATGTCAAACCCACAAGCTTGACTAGCAGCATCGATCACCGTTCGATATTCGGGATAGTTATCATAAAGATCTTGGCCCATACCTTCATATTGAGACCCTTGACCTGAAAAAAGATAAGCTAATTTCATGATTAAACAAATCTCCCTGCATCAGATAAAAGTTGATCTGCTTGACCAACTACTTCTTGAATGATTTCTGCAGCTGGTTGTACTTTTTTGACCATACCGGCAATTTCACCAGCCATAAATGAGCCGGTTTCTTTGTCGCCTTCTTGGACAGCACGGCGCAAACTACCATTGCCTAATTCGTCTAATTTAGCAAAATCAGGTTCCGGTTTTTGAGCTTCTGCTTTTTCTAACTTCAGGAATTTCTTACTCATTTTATTCTTCAAAACGCGTACCGGTGAGCCTGCAAAACGTCCAGTTACTTGCGTATCAATATCTTTAGCCTTGATGACAGCTTTTTTATAATTCTCATGAATATTGGTTTCGCTGGCTGCTAAAAAGCGTGTGCCCATTTGAACACCAGCTGCACCTAGCATAAAGGCAGCAGCCACACCACGACCGTCGCCAATCCCACCAGCAGCAAAAACTGGAATGTCCACAGCGTCAACAACTTGTGGTACTAACGGCAATGTCGCCAATTGACCAATATGACCACCAGACTCGCCGCCTTCAGCGACAACGCCGTCCACACCGATGCGAGCCATCATTCGGGCTAAAGCAACAGAGGGCACAACTGGGACAACTTTACTGCCTGCCGCCTTAAAATCATCTATGTATTTCCCCGGATTACCAGCACCCGTCGTCACAACTGGGACATGAGCTTTGAGAACAACTTCAATAACTTCTTCAACAAAGGGCGACATGAGCATGACATTGACACCAAACGGCTTGTCCGTTAATGAACGTGCCACTTTGATCTGTTCAGCCACAACGGCTCCTGGTGCATTTCCAGCGCCGATAATGCCTAACCCACCGCCATTTGAAACAGCAGCAGCTAATTGACCATCAGCGACCCAGGCCATGCCACCTTGGATGATAGGATACTTAATGCCAAGTTCTTGAAAAAATGGCGTAGCTTTCATTACTTCAGGCTCCTTAATTAAGCTTGTTTTTCGACAAATTCAACGAGATCTTTAACCGTATCGATGCCCTCTTCAGCTTCGATTTTAACGTCAAATTCATCTTCGATTTCGTTGATAATTTCAAAGATATCTAAGCTGTCAGCATCAAAGTCGTTTTTAAAATTAGATTCCATCTTAACTTCTTCAGGTTCTTTATCTAATTGATCTGCAATGATTTCTTGAATTTTTTTGAATGTTTCTTCGTTGTTAGCCATGTTTAATTACCATCCTTAATTTAATTTGTTTGTTAAAATTTAATAATTTCAGTACCCAATGTTAGGCCACCACCAAAGCCACTTAAAGCAATGGTGTCACCGCGTTTGATCTTACCAGCAGCATTTAATTCATCTAATAAGATTGGCACACTGGCAGCAGATGTATTCCCATAATTAGCAATATTCATAGGAAACTTCTCGATTGGTTGTCCTAATCGTTTGGCGATACTCTCAACAATTCGATAGTTGGCTTGATGCAAGACGAATAAGTCAATCTGATCTAAAGTTAAATCCGCTTGTGCTAAAGCACGTTCGATTGACTTCGGAACATTACGTGTTGCAAAGGCATAGACGGCACGACCATCCATCGTGACCCATTTTCCAGGATTATCAGCGGTTGCCCCATCATTAAATGGCGACTCGTTAGTCGTTCCGGCCATAGTGATCTTATCACCAAGGTCACCCATACTTAACAGATCTTCACCTAGGAACATATTGCCAGCGGCAGCATCCTTTTCTACCAAAACACCACCAGCGCCATCGCCAAACAGCACAGCAGTCGTCCGATCAGACCAGTCTGTATATTTGGATAATACCTCAGCGCCAATTAAAATGCCCTTCTTATATGTAGGATTTGTAAATAGGCCACGCAATACGCTCATCCCATAAATAAAGCCGGAACAAGCGGCATTAAGGTCAAATACAAAAGCTTTACTGGCACCAATTGCCTTTTGTACTTCAGCAGCAGCGGTTGGCACAGCTTCAGAAGCACTGGCAGTCGCAACGATAATAAAATCAATATCTGCACCAGAAATGCCACCTTTTTGGATCAATTCATTGGCAACATTGACTACCAAATCCGTGGTATCTTCATCAGTGACAACGTGGCGCTGCCGAATACCGGTTCTCGTTCGGATCCATTCATCGTTTGTATCCATCATTTTAGACAAGTCATCATTCGTGACGACTTTGCTTGGTACATAATGTGCTGTTTGGGTGATTTTTAGCAAGATTGTCCCTTCCTTTATCTGCAATGTTTAGTTGGCAACTAAGCGCCGATCACGCTCTAAAAACTCGATCAAATTATCAACTGCTCGCTCGATCAAACTGACTTCTGAAGTTGAGAAACCGTTTAAAAACGAAGTAACCATTTTATTGTGAAACTCAGCGTGTAGGCGGTAAACACAGCGGCCCTTACGCGTCAAACCAAGACGAACGATGCGCCGATCTGTACTGCCTTGTGCACGTTGTACATAACCTTTACGGACCAAATTATGAATCGTAGCCGTCAGTGTTCCCGGACGTACGGATAATTCTCGGGAAACTTCTGAGCTGGTCTTATGCTGATGCAAAGAAATCGCATTGATCGTATGGATTTCCTTGATTGACAGGTCACTAAAGGGCCCCGTTTTTAGTGCTTGTTCCTCAATCGTCAAAATATCTCGATAAGCTTTTACCAGTTTATCGTTGATCCGCTTCTCAATTTCATTGGACACTAGGGTGACCACCTTTGACTGCAAAAATAATCTTTGCTTGACATGCTTTTTGATCTGCCAAAAAGACAATGCCTTTGAAAGTCAATGTCTGTGTCGTACGCTCGACCAACTGCACATCATAGGTAAGTTCACTTCCGGGCGCAACCGTTTTGCGGAATTTCACTCGACTCAAAGCCTGCAGTGTGACATCTAAATCAGGTGCCTCGAGTTTTAAAAATAACCGCGTTGACTGCTGTAGGCCTTCGACCAGTAACACACCTGGCACAACTGGCTCACTAGGAAAATGGCCTTGAAAATAAGGCGCATCTTCTGAAATGAATTGATGTGCCACAATATGTTGTGCATCCGTCTCCAGAACCTGATCTACCATCAACTGCTCATGTTGCTCTGGAATCAGCTTCGTGATCTCCGTTGTTGAGAGTTTAGCCACAGATAAACCTCCTAAAATTATTTCAATCATCAAAATAATTGACTAGCAAATAGTACCCTTATCAATAAAAGTTGTCAAATTTCACTGTATTCAAACGATCATTTTCACGGCCATTTCCAAAGCTGGTTCATTCTTTCGATGGGGAAAAATAACGCGGTAGCCTTGTGACTTAATAACTTGTGCGCTGCGGTGATTTAAGGTGACAAAGATGGCAGTAATATCTGGTTCCAGAGCAATAATTTTTTCAAAAGCCGGCAGATCAGATATCAAAATATGTGTGTAGTGCTTGGTTCGCAACAGACGTCTTAAATTCGTACTCGTTTCATAACTTATATGATAGAAATAAGTTGTTAAGGCTTGCCAGTTCGGCTTATTTAAATTCAGCGGGTGATATTTCCTTGAAATATCTGACCGCAACCATAAAACGGCCTCATCCGCAAACATGCGAGCGCGCAACATAGTCGCTAATGAATCTTGTTGCTCACTGCGGCTTAAGATCACTGTATTGAATCCTTGTTTACGTGCAAAGGTTTCAATTATTGGACTGGTGGTCGCGATCTTAGGTTTGACCGACCGTTTTTGAAAAAATGGCGCAACCGCTTCTAAAGCATAACGGTTCGTGACTGCCAACATGTCTGCTTGGTAAAGTTGATTGATAGCCTTCTGGTGTAAATGCACCGGCTTTAATTCATGTAAATTCACAAAATCTGCCTGTGCTAATAACAGCTCTGTCAGCAATTTTGGCGGCAGACTCATTTGGGGACGCGTCACTAGAATTCTTGGTGCCATATCTACTCCTTAATTATCAAACCAGATTTCAAACCGAATATCATAGGAATAATAATAGCATAATTTTCATGTAAACACCGCAAAGCCGAGGTATATTTGACTTTAAATGCAAATGGGCGGACAATATCACTTTAATTGTTCGTATGCGAACCATTTGAAAAAGGAGGCCGTATGACTCAAAAACAAATTGAATTGCTTCAAAAAGTGCTATCACAAAATCGCCAGCTTCGCCGCGTGACCCGTCAGCTATCAGCTCAAGTTGCTAATAAGCGGCAAGTCACTTACACCCAGCTATTGACCTTAGAGATTCTCAAGACACATCCCGGCTTAAATTTGAATGAATTAGCCGCCCAGCTGCATCTGTCAAAAAGTTCGGTTTCCGGAATTGTTGATCGACTGCTGAAAAATAAGCTGATTTATAAGCAAAAAAAAATTGCCGATCAACGACAACTGACCTTGCATCTAACCCAAACAGGCTCCAAACTCGCCATTTCAGCTTACGCCGAATTTTATGAGCAATTAACAGCTTTATTAGACTTAGATACGGAAGAATTAGAACAGTACTTAACGATTCAATTAAAAATTATAAAAAAACTGGAGGCGGTTTATCAATGAACATCACACGTCGTGACCGCAACATTTTGTTGATCGTCATGATCGGAAACTTCTTAGGTTTCTTGAACCAAACTTTAATGAACGTCGCACTACCTAGTATTATGCGCGAATTTAGCATCTCTGCCAGCCAAGGTCAGTGGTTAGCTAACGGTTATATGTTGATCAATGGGGTCATGATCCCTTTGACAGCTTTTCTAATGAATCGCTTCAAAACTAAGCATCTTTATTTGACCGCTATGACTATGTTTACTGTGGGTACTATTTTAGGCGGCCTAGCACCTCAATTCTGGATTTTAATTATGGGGCGCATGTTCCAAGCAGCTGGTACAGGCATTTTAATTCCTTTAATGAATGTTATTACGATGCGTATCTTTCCAATTGACCGTCGCGGTCGCGCCATGGGCTTTATCGGGTTAGCCATGAACTTTGCGCCCGCCATTGGCCCTACCTTATCAGGCTATATTGTCACAAATTTCTCTTGGCGGTACTTGTTCTACATGGTCACACCTTTAGCTATTCTCGACGTGATTTTAGCCGCCTTTCTGTTACAAAACTACGGTGAAACTACTAAGCAACGGTTCGATATAGTTAGTATCAGCTTGTCTATTCTTGGTATGGGAAGCTTATTAGCCGGACTGAGCAACGCTGGTGATGGCGACTGGCTCACTTGGTCGGTCATCGGCTTGATCTTCATTGGTGCAGCAATTATCTTTGCTTTCATCCGTTTGCAGTTGAAGCGGCCAGTGCCATTATTAAACTTCGACGTTTTCAAATATCGAAATTTCACACTAGGTGTGGTCACCAATATTTTTGTCATGATGGCATTATATGGCGGCACTTTATTATTACCATTATTTATTCAAAATGTTCAGAATCAGTCGGCTCAGATTTCTGGGCTCGTGCTTTTACCAGGTGCCATTATTACGGCAATCATGTCGCCGATTTCTGGTAATCTCTATGATCGGTATGGCGCCAAATATCTTAGTTTTAGTGGTTTGCTTGTCTTAGCAGTCAGTACTTTCCTATTCGCAAACTTAAAACAAAATACCAGTATTCCTTATATCATTATCAGTCAATCGGTGCGCAGTTTAGCAATTGGTTTGGTCACAATGCCACTGCAAACTGAAGCACTTAATGCCTTACCTCGAGAACTGATTCCCCACGGATCAGCGATGTACACCACGATCCGCCAAGTTTCTGGTTCGGTTGGCACAGCTAGTTTGATTACGGTGATGAGTCTTGTTGCGCGCACAAACACCACGCGTCTAGGTGCTCGCTTAGCCCAACTGCATGGGATCAATATCGCGTATGCCGTTTGCGGCGTATTAGCGATTGTCGGCGCGTTTTGTGCTTTGAAGTTGACCCCACGCAATAAACAGCCCCGCTTTCCGGACACCGTTGAGCACAAAGATCTTCATGCGTCCACACCCGTTGACTAATTGGATTGCTTCCACTTATTAAATTGAGTAAATTAGTAGTAACCAAATAATTTAACAAAGGATGCGACCACTGTGGCTGATAAAAAAACTTTAGCTGATTACGAAATTGATATTCCAAAAGTTTCTCAACTTTTACAAGAGGATGCCGATGTCCAAGCCTTTTTTGATAGCCTAACTACCGGTTATCAGCGTGAATGGGCGCGTTATATCTTTGGCGCTAAAGCAGAGGCAACCAAACAGCGCCATATTACCGATATGAAGATGATCTTAAAAGCAGGCTATAAGTCTAAACGGGCTTATGGCTCTCATCCCAAAGCCTAGGAGGGCCAAATATGAAAATTGTGATCACCGTTATTGGTCAAGATCAAATTGGTATTGTTGCCAAAGTCAGTCGTAAGCTGGCTGACTTAAAGGTCAATATTTTAGATATTTCCCAAACATTGATGCAAACGAACTTCACGATGATTTTGATGGGTGAAATAAAAACAGATACGCCGAATCTAGCTCAGATCCAGACTGAATTGAAAGCGTTGGGCACTGAAATTGGCGTGGTGATCCGCGTGCAACGTTCAGAAGTCTTCGATGCGATTCAAAAGTTATAGGGGGGCATTCACATGGAGGAGAAACAAATCCTAGAGACCATCCAAATGGTCTCAGAAGAAAACCTAGATATTCGTACGATCACGATGGGCATCTCTTTACTAGATTGTATTGATCCTAATGCTGAAGCAGCCGCTAGGAAAATCTACGATAAAATCACTCATTATGCCAAAAATTTAGTGCCTGTCGCTAAAGCGATTGAAATGGAATATGGGATTCCCATTGTCAACAAGCGTATCTCTGTTACGCCCATAGCTATTGTCGCCGGTGCTAGTGATGTCACAGACGACACCATCTTTGCTAAAACTTTAGATCGAGCAGCTACAGAGCTCGGAGTAGATATCATCGGTGGTTTTTCTGCCTTGGTGCACAAAGGTTATACCAAAGGTGACCATCGCTTGATCCAATCTATCCCCCAAGCATTAAACGAAACGAGTCGTGTCTGCAGCTCTGTAAATATTGGCGCTACGCGTTCGGGCATCAATATGGATGCTGTTCAAGAGATGGGCCGTGTCATCAAGCAGCTAGCTGAAATTGACCCAGTTAAGTGTATGAATTTAGTCGTCTTTGCCAATGCTGTTGAAGACAATCCCTTTATGGCGGGGGCATTTCATGGAGTTGGTGAGGCTGATTGTGTGATCAATATGGGCGTTAGCGGTCCTGGTGTCGTTAAACATGCCCTGACGAAAATTAAGGGTGCTCCTTTTGATGTCGTTTCCGAAACCATCAAGAAGACAGCTTTTAAAGTCACCCGCATGGGTCAATTTGTCGGCACCCTTGCGGCCCAGCGTTTACATGTTCCTTTTGGGATTGTGGACCTCTCCTTAGCACCCACGCCAGCTAGAGGTGATTCTGTCGCTGAGATCTTAGAAGCGATGGGTTTGGAGAGTGTCGGTGCGGCTGGTACTACTGCTGCCTTGGCCCTGTTAAATGATGCCGTTAAAAAGGGCGGTGTCATGGCCTGTGAGCATGTGGGTGGGTTATCGGGCGCCTTCATTCCTGTTTCTGAAGATAGTGGGATGATTCAAGCCGTAACGAACCAACACCTCAACATTGAAAAGCTAGAAGCCATGACGGCCGTTTGTTCGGTGGGTCTGGATATGATTGCTGTTCCTGGCAATACACCTGCCGCAGTGATCAGCGGGATGATCGCTGATGAAGCTGCTATCGGTGTGATCAATAATAAACCGACTGCTGTCCGTGTGATCCCAGCAACGGGTAAAGACGTTGGTGATGATATTAACTTCGGCGGTATCTTTGGCCATGCCCCTGTCATGGCGGTTAATACAAGTAGCCCCGCTGAGTTTATTGCCCGCGGCGGCCGCATACCCGCACCAATCCACTCGTTTAAGAATTAAGCGATCGAATAATATAAAAATGCGTCAACTTCAAACATATTATTGTCTGAAGTTGGCGCATTTTTATATTACAAATAATTTAATTCTAAACGTGTTCCAAAAAGCAACGGCCTCTCCTAACATCGAATTACTCAAATGGCAAAACCACCATTTGTCGCAATTCTTGTTAGTGCTCGGCCGCTGAACGCTTTTTGTCACACTCTGCATTTTTATGAGTTATATTTGAAAACCAAACGTTTTAAGAAGCAGTCACGTTGGCTTGTTCACGTAAATAGTTTTTGATCTGATCAATTGTGATCATTGGCATATTCCAAGTTTTAGAGAATTCTGCTAAATCATCCCGGCGTGCCATTGTCCCATCTTCTTTAATGATCTCAATGATCGCGCCAACTGGTGCTTTACCACAAATTTTTGCTAAATCAACGGCAGCTTCTGTATGACCATCACGTTCTAGCACACCCTTTGGCTTGGCGATCAAAGGAAAGATGTGTCCTGGGTGATTAAAATGTGTTGGTTTGGCATCAGCATCAGCTAAGTGACTGATCGTTGCTGCCCGGTCTGGTGCAGAAACACCTGTGGTTACCCCTGTCGCTTCGAATTCGCCATCTGTGGAAACGGTAAATGGCGTCAAGTTAGGGTCAGTGCTGTTATCTACCATCATCTTAAAACCAAGTTTTTCAGCAAGTTCAGCACTCACTGGTGCACATAACAATCCTTTTGCATGCGTGATCATGAAGTTGATTGTTTCAGCTGTAATTCCTTCACCTAAAGCGACAATATCGCCTTCATTTTCACGATCTTCATTGTCTGCCAAAATAATCATCCCGCCATTTTTTAATGTTTCAAGTGCTACGTTGATATCTGCAAAAATATTTGCCAATGTGATCCACACTCCTGAATGTTTTGGTAAACTAGATGGCCATCGTTCGTTTACTCATTAAAAATAACTGATTTTCAGAAAAATGTCAACATATTATTCGAAATTAAACGAATATTATTTTATTTATTCTATTCGTTTGTTTGTAAATAAACAGAGATAAGCGTGAGACAAAAAGCGCTCAGCACCCGAGCACTAATAAGAATTGCGAAAAATGGTGGGTTTTCCATTTGAGCCATCAGCGGTTAGGTGAGGACGTTGCTTTGTGGAACACATTTAAAACTTAATTATTCGCAAACAAAAAGTGACTGAAAACAAAACGTTAGTTCTATCCCAGTCACACCACTATTTATTATTTAACCATGTGCCAAAAAGGTAATGCCCTTTATCTCATTCTCACAAATTATCCGAATCAATGAATTTGGTGTTTGGTTAATGCTTCGTGTACTTGTGTCTCTAAGTAATGCATCAGCTTTGGTGCATCGCGTCTGAAAGCCGATTGGAAAGAGTTGCATGTGCCTGGTGCTGAAATCGTTGTTTCCACTTCATCCGTAGCATCATCCGTAATGGTTAATTCTTCATCGGCATAATGTACTCTGACATAGCTACCCTCAAGGCCTTCATCGCAAATCGATTGGGTAAAATTGACTACCGCATCTTCGATAACTTGGTTTAGACCAATATCTATACCCTTACGTTGCATTGATCGTAATAACCGAGTTGCGCCCTCATAGGTCGTTGGAATTTGTACGTCCATAATTAGCCTCCTAAATAGCAAATGTTTTTATACCAATATCGTGCTTGCTTATAGTGTAACCGCTTCAACTAAAAAAAGAAAGAATTTTAACAAAAAGTTTGCTTAATTTTTAAGTTTTGCTCGATAAATATTGCGCCCATTGACAGCCCTTTCTTATAGTTTTAGATTGGAAGAGCAATAAATAAATAACATTGGAGTGTTTTTCATGGAAATCATTGACGGACAACAAGGTCCTTTAGTACACGAACATGTTTATAATAAAGGCCATCAACGTATTGGCCATCGCATCTTACCGAAAGGCCTAGCAAACGATAAGATTACGTTACATCCCGCACCTGCGCACGGTGTCGTGATTCCGGTCAAAGGTAGAATTGAATTTGGGACAGCTGATGGTCCTAAGGAGCTCTATCCTGGCCGCATCGCTGTTATGGAAAAAGGCGATCCTCATTATATGAAAGCAATCGAAGATAGTGAAGTTTTCGTCGTATTGGACCTAGAAAAATAAACGGTCAGTACCAAATAAAAGCCACCAAAGTTAGACTGAAAGAATCTAATTTTGGTGGCTTTATTTTCAAATTTTATACCTTAGAGTCCAAAACAGATAACGTTTTGTTTCCAATTACTGTCTAATTCGTAGACGGATCTGTTGCTAATTCAGTTGCCGCCGATTCGTCTGCCGTAACCAACGTATGCTGCCGCCACCAACTTGATAAAATCGATCCGGAAATATTATGCCAAATCGAAAAGATCGTTGATGGGATTGCTGCAGCTGGCAAAAAATACTTCATCGCTAAGGTGGCGCCTAAGCTTGAATCCTGCATACCGACTTCAAAAGTAATCGCTTTTTGCTGTGGCTGTTTCAAGCGGATCAACTTGCTGAACAAGAAGCCCAAACCATAGCCGCTTAAATTATGTAACATAACGACTGGGATAACTAAGGCTGTTTGCGCAGAGAAAAGTTCATTATGGTTCGCCGCAAAAACAGCACCGATGATGGCTAAAATAGCTAGTTGTGAAACCAGGGGTAGGACTTGCGTTACCTTTTCAACCTGTTTGGCAAATAAAGTATGAACCACGACACCCAAAATAATTGGGATCACTACAATTTTAAGTGTGCTTAAAAATAATTGGGTCGTTGGAATAGCGACATACTTGCCCGCATAGATCTTCAGCAGTAGTGGTAACATGACAGGCGCCAATAAAGTAGATAGTGCTTCAATAGAAACATCTAAGGCAACGTCGCCCTTTGCCAAGAAGGCCATAACACTAGACGAAGTTCCACTTGGACATGAACCAACTAGGATAACGCCCACAGCAGTCATGCCCTTAAGCTGAAAGATCAAGCAAAGAACCCAGGCAATGGCTGGCATGATTAGATAATGTGCGACAGTTCCTAAAACAACAGGTACTGGTCGTTTTAAAATCCTGGCAAAATCATCTTTCTTTAAGGTTAGCCCCATGCCGAACAAAATTATCCCTAACAGGATAGAAGTTTTGGGTGCGATCCACAAACTCATTTGAGGTACAAAATAGTTGATTGCGGCCCAAATAATAACTAATAAGGTAAACCATTTACTTAGCCAATTACCAACTGCAGTTACTTTATGCATTGCTTAACCCCCTCACAGATTAAAAAGTTCATTAACATCACGCATGACCCCGCCTGTACTTGCAGACGTCACTAATGCTTGGTAACGAGCGAGATAGCCACTTTTTACTTTAGGTACGAATTTCTTCAGAGACTGACGCCGTTGGGCTAATTCTTCATCAGAAACATGAACATTCAATGTTCGGTTTACCAAGTCAATAGTGATCTCATCACCATCTTTGATCAGCGCAATTTCGCCGCCCTCAGCTGCTTCTGGTGAAATATGACCGACAGCGATGCCCCGGGTAGCCCCAGAAAAACGGCCATCTGTAATCAGGCCCACTTCGCGGCCAAGACCTCGGCCAACAATACTAGAAGTTGGATTAAGCATCTCAGGCATGCCTGGTCCCCCCTTTGGTCCTTCATAGCGAATGACGACTACGTGTCCTGATTGTACTTTGCCACTATCGATACCTTCGACAGCTTCATCATGGGAATTGAAGCAAATGGCTTTACCAGTGAATTGATGAATATCTTTATCTACACCACCAACTTTGATAACAGCGCCATCTTTGGCAATATTGCCGTGCAAGATCGACAACCCACCTTGATTAGAATAAGGGTTAGAAATTGGGTGAATCACTGCTTCGTTCTTAGTGTGACATCCCGCCACATTCTCACGCAACGTTTTTTGTGTCACTGTTAGCCGATCTGGATGCAAAATACCACCTTTTTCGATCAACTCGTTCAAGATGGCCGGAATGCCCCCTGCGGCATGAACATCTTGCATGGTCCAATGTGAAGATGGTGCAATTTTAGCTAAATACGGCACCCGCTTAGCAATTTCATTAATATCATCTTCCGAATAATCAATCCCCGCTTCATGCGCAATTGCTAGTCCATGTAGGACGGTATTGGTCGAGCCACCCATAGCCATATCCAAAGCAAAAGCATCATCAAAAGCTTCTTTTGTCATGATGTCTCGTGGCTTGACATTATCTTTGACTAGATTCATTAATTGTTTAGCAGCTTGACGCACTAATTCTCGACGTTCTTCAGTGTCTGCCAAAGCTGTGCCATTATAAGGTAAAGCAACCCCCAAAGCTTCCATTAGTGAATTCATAGAATTGGCGGTAAACATACCCGCACAAGAACCACAGCCAGGACAGGCGTTTTGTTCATATTTGAGTAGGTCGTCTTTAGACAATTTACCACTCTTAAAAGCCCCAACTGCTTCAAACATACTAGATAACGTGGTTGCTTTCCCATTTGGGTCGACACCAGCACGCATCGGGCCGCCAGATACAAAAACTGCTGGGACGTTGGTTCGCGCTGCGGCCATTAACATCCCTGGTGTGATCTTGTCACAATTTGGCATATACAATACGCCATCGAACCAATGAGCATTGATCACTGTTTCGGCTGAATCAGCAATGATTTCTCGACTTGGTAATGAGTAGCGCATACCCACATGACCCATGGCAATCCCGTCATCGACGCCAATCGTATTGAATTCAAAGGGAATGCCACCGGCTGCCTTAATGGCTTCTTTAGCCACTTCTGCTAATTCACGTAAATGAATGTGCCCTGGCACGATCTCGACGTACGAATTGCAAATTGCAATGAAAGGCTTCTTCATCTCGTCTTCATTATGCACGCGGCCCGTCGCATATAATAAGCTGCGGCCAGGTGCTTGATCCACACCTACCTTGATTTTGTCACTTCTTTTTTTAATATCAGCACCAGTTAAACTAAAGCCTAAAGTATCTGGCATGCAAATCCCTCCAATTCATTTAAAAAAGATAATGATTAGAATTCTATCATCTTTGTATAATTTGTAAACCCCTTTAAAATAATATTTCTGCCGAATTAGGTTTAAAATATTAGAAAAAGCATCACACAATTATTAAATATGGATAACAATAATGACTTTTTATCTAATTTTAAAGCTGTCCGGCTTGGTTTTATGCTATTCTTAAGGTTCTATATTATGCTGGAGGTAAATTTAATGAAAATTGTTGTCTTAGCTGGAGGTCGTAGCACTGAACGCAATGTGTCACTGTCCTCTGGTGCCAAAGTTGCTAATGCGCTGCGACGCAAGGGACATAATGTTGCTCTGGTTGATCTGTTTCTAGGTGTTGATGCCCAGACACCCGCTGAAATTGACGCCCTATTCACAGAAGCCCAAACTGAAGCAAGTTATAAGATCAGCGATGCAATTTTGACAGATGATGATATCAATGCATTAAGAACGGATGGCACTAAGGGGTTGTTCGGCAAGAATGTTTTACCAGTTTTACAATCAGCCGACATTGTTTATTTAGGCTTACATGGTGAAGATGGTGAAAACGGTAAAGTCCAAGCTGTCTTAGATTTATTTGAAATTCGTTATACTGGTAGCGGCCCACTGGCATCTGGCATGGCAATGAACAAGAAAGTCAGCAAGGAAATCATGTTATATAACAATATCCAAACGGCTGATTTCATCGTTGTCCGCGCGACTGATCCACGCCCAACAAGTTTGCCGTTTGACTTTCCGGTTGTTGTCAAACCCAGCAATGGCGGCTCAAGTATTGGGACACATATTGTGCGGCAGCAAGCTGATTTGTCAGGGGCACTCGACGATGCCTTTCGCTTTGATGACGAATTGCTAATTGAGGCCTTTGTTACGGGTCGTGAATTCTCCTTAGGTCTTGTGAACGGTCAAGCTATGCCCGCTATTGAGATTAAAGTCAATGATGGTTGGTATGACTTTGAACACAAATTCCAGGATAACAAAACGACTTTTGTTACCCCACCAGATATTCCAGAAGCTATTCACGAAGATATGAAAGCTATTGCTGCTGAAACTTTCCAAGCTTTAGGTATGGCAAACTACGGCCGCATCGACTTTCTTTGGAATGAGGCTGATGGCTTATATGTTATCGAGGCTAATTCATTGCCTGGCATGACACCACTCTCGTTGCTACCACAAGAAGCTGCGGCAGTGGGTATCAGTTATGAAGATCTCTGCGATTCGATCGTTCAAGGTAAAATGAAACTATACGAAGCTCAAAATAATTAGCCCAATAAAAAATACGGTACGTTCTTAGCACTCTGCTAGAACATACCGTATTTTTTTACATATTAGTGATCGTTGCGATACTGGATCTGTTTAACCATCCGTATTACAATGGCCATATTTTCTAATTCCTGATCAATCTCATCTAATTGAATATCTTTATGAAACTCATAATCTGGATCCATTTCAACTCCGGTCTGATTCAACACCTCAGTTAACAACTGCTTTTGTGTCTCATCAAACATTGAATACTCAAATGAACTTAACGTATAGCCTGCGTCCGTCAAACTTGCCCGCCGACCACTTAACGACAAATAAATTGTTTGATGACTACGCAACGTGCAAATGGCAGTATCTACGTCAAATGCAAACATTTGTGGATCAACTTTTTGATATTCATGTTGTAAACGACCTAGGGAGTTTCGTCGATTAGTCACAGTCTTCATAAGCTCGCCTCTAATTATCTTATCTGATTCATATTCTATTATAGATGATAATGATGACTTTTTAGAAATTATTTTTTGCTTTTTTAAAAAATAATTTCTGGTAACGATAGCACCCCCATCAAATCAACTTTTTATACAATTATTATTTTCTATTTAGGCCCCAATTTAAAAACCATGGTTATCTAAAATTCACAGAAAATTCTAATTCTATTTAATCTTCATAGATTCATTCAATTTTATAAATACTCTATTCACTTCTTTAGCGTATTGTTTTGACTATTAACTAATTGTGAGGTGATAATCCAAGCCTGAAGTTACCATGAATGGCTCACCACCTTTTTTCGCCACTCTTGTTAGTGCTCAGGTGCTGAGCGCCTTTGGTCTAACTCTCTCTTGTGGAATCATATTATTTATAAAAATTGCCAAAATAGTTTATGATAAGCATACTAACTAGCTGGAGGTCTTAGTAATGCCGACAAATCAAGCACTTCATCTTGCCATCGATCAAATTAAGACGTTTGCCCCCTGGAAAGTATTTTGGCCATCTGACCCACTTGCCTTAGCAAATGCACACACTAATTTATTTGCGGTAGTACAGTTCATAAGTCCACAATATTGGCGTATCACTTATACCGATCAAGGCTTACGGTACTTACGAATTCAAACGGAAACTGGCTTCGAGGTTTGGGAGCCCAGTCAACTCTACCAGGACTATTTAGCAATCGATTTACGGTCTGAGCCGGCTTTTACCAAAAAGGTTGCTGGTATCACAGAACCCTTGCATGCTGAAGACCAAGCTACGATTGAAACTGTTATATTACAGTTAGTTGACTTATTACAACAATTGCCCAGTCATAAACGTATCACGACGCAACTAGATCAGCATAAAGTGCCTTTTTTACAATTTACAGAAACAACCAACCATTTAAGTTTTAAACAATTTAAACTGCCACGGCAGTCTGCCTTATTTTCTAGTATTAAAACGACCGGTTTAAGCCGCTTACAAAACGCCCCATTACAACCGCTTAGTGTTGAATTCGCCGTCACTTATCTACCACAGCAGGTCACCAACACACAGGAAAAAGCATTCTACCCTCAATTACTTTTAGCAATGGATCACACCAGTGGGCAAGTGATCAGTCAAGATGTGCTTGATCCTAAACTGACTGAAGCTGAAAATATTCGGCAGTGGCTGCTCGACTTATTACAGCGCTTTGGCAAACCTAGTAATATTTATACTCATTTTGGCGAGGGTCAGCAGCTTAAAAAAATAGCCACCAAATTAGGTATCGATTTGGTGACTGATGTGCCTTTGAAATATGTGGGCCAATTATATCAAGCACTGACAAGTGAATTGGCTCAAGTATAACTCGTGGGTACGACAAAAGGTAAGAACTACCAGGTTTCATGGTTCCAGGTGCGCCCATCGATTTCAGCCTCAGCTTGTTCGATTCGACGAGTTTGTGCCTTTAATAAAATAATTGTTTCTTGATAAAGTGCCCGTGTTTCATAAGCAGGTGCTTTTTTTTGTAACATTTTTAATTGTTGGATCAAGGCTTCATTATTCATATGGTTCACCTTTTAACATCTGCAGTGTCTCTGTTAAATCAGTTAGATGCTCTTGATTTGCCTCTAAAGCTGCAATAATACCAGTTAATTGTGACTCAGCTTCAGTATTTTTCACCAAAGTTTGCAAGCGTTGAATCAACCACGTTTGCCGTTGGGCAAAATGATCTGTTTTCAATGTGAGATATTGTTGATAGGTGATTAATAAGTGCATCTTTTGTTGCTCTGACAAATAGCTAAATTGCGAAATGATAAGCGGTGCGCGATACTGTAAATTCACTTTACGGGCAATACCCTCAAAGGGACGTAAATATTCCGATAAGGTAAACTGTTCTTGCCGCCCAGCAGCGAATTGTTTTTGATCCGTGCCCGTAGAAACCACCAGCCCCAATATTTTCCCAGAGAAATCTGGCAAGGTTTCTTCATGTTTGGTTTGTAATACCTGATCTAACCAAGCATACAAACTGGCCGGTGCACTATACCAATAAAGTGGAAATTGAAATATAATTTGATCTGCCTGTTGTATTAATTGCCGTTCAGCAATAATATCCATATGCAAATCAGGATATACCTGATCCAATATATGCCAGGTCACTTGTGATAAGGACTGCGCGCTTGCCTGTAGAAAAGCCTGCGTTCCAGAATTGTCATAATCAGGATGCGCAATCACAACCAATGTTCGCATCTTTTGCCTACCTCCTTGAATTAAGTTTCTGGTAATAACACCTTCGTATGACTGCGACCTTGACCGTCAGCTACTACTTGGATTTGGTAAGGAATTTGATCTTTCAGCGCTTGAACATGGGAAATGATGCCGATCATACGATGATCGCCTTCGATGTTTTCCAAGGCGGCTAGAGCCATTTGCAAAGCATCTTGGTCTAGCGAGCCAAACCCTTCATCTACAAATAATGTATCGATCACAATGCCACCAGACCGATTTTGGATCACTTCACCCAACGCTAGCGCCAAACTCAAGGCGGCGATGAAACTTTCCCCACCAGATAAGGTATGCACACTACGCGATTTACCAACATTATCATCGTAGACATCAATTTCTAACCCGGTATTTTTTTGATATGTTCCTGTTTCTTGATGTAGTTGCAATTGATAACGTCCTGAACTCAGCTGCTGTAGATGTGTATTGGCAACATTTAGGATCTCCAATAAATGTTCCCGCAAGACATAACGTTCCAGACTAAGCTTAGCCTCGCCACTACCGGTGATGGTTTCCACTAATAATTGCAATTGATTCAGT
The DNA here is from genome assembly GCF_021030645.1 of Agrilactobacillus fermenti. Taxonomy (GTDB): domain Bacteria; phylum Bacillota; class Bacilli; order Lactobacillales; family Lactobacillaceae; genus Agrilactobacillus; species Agrilactobacillus fermenti. The sequence goes on from NZ_JACGCJ010000006.1 coordinate 70,726, forward strand.
GTCTCGGCTTGAGCTTGGATTTGCTGATAGCTCGTTTGAATTTCTGCCAAAGTCTGCGTGTTTAAAATATGTGTTTCCGATTGAGTCTCGTACGTTTGATCCACAGTTTGTTTTTGCGTCATCAATGCTTGAATCGTTTCCTGATCAGCCGCTAAGTCATAAGGACTTTGACCAGCGACCAACGTTTCATAAGTCTTGATCTGGGTCTGGAGTTTAGCCTGTGTGGCTTCAAAATCGGTGACCTGCTTAGTTTTACGATCCATCGTTTCCACTTGACCTAACAAGTGTTCAAATTCAGACCAATCAACCATACCAAAGTGTGCCTCAATTGCTTGCTCTAAATGCTGTTTTAGCTGGGCCTGTTTACTTTGCGTATCTTGCAGCTGTGCTTGATAAACTTTGATCTGAGACTGACCACTAGCCAATTGTTCTTGCTGAGCCTGCAATGCGGTATTTTTTTGTTTTAGTTCGGTATTAAAATCTGTAATTTGCCGGGTCAACGTTGTTAAATGTTGATCCAAAGCTGCTAGATCAGTAAAAGCATCTGGTACTTGAGCTTGAGCATCTTCTAATTGTGTTTGCGCTTTAGCCAAAGCTTGCTGCGCTGCTTGTACCCGTGCTTGGGTTTGCTGTTGGGCTGTCGTCAATGTCTGAATCTGACTTTGTGCCTGTTGTAATGTTGTTTGTTGCGTTGTTAATTGCTGTTTTTGCGTTTGCAGTGCTGTCTGACGTTGTTGATTCAGTCTAATTGCTTGTTGTAAAGCAGTGATTGCAGCATCATAGGTCGCTGTTTCAGGTTGGATCGCTAATGTCGCTAATTCGGCCTCAAATTCAGCTTGCGCTTGGTGTATCTGCTGTTGTACTGTCAGAAACTGTTCTTCTAAACTGGCCACTTTACTTTTCTGCGCCGCCAAATTTGACACTTGCGCATTGGCCTGCGCATTGGCTTGTTTATACTCCGCTTCAGTCACAACGGTTGTCGCTACAGCCACCGCTGGCTGCGGGTGCGCCGTACTGCCGCATACTGGGCAAGGCTGTCCTGGCGTTAATTCTTGAGCCAAGTTATAAATCTGACTGCGAATCCAATTTTGACGCACTGTCTGGGCAGCTTGTTTGGCATCTGCAACTTGACTTGTCAACGCTGTGGCCTGTGCTTGCTGTGTTTGAACGGCTCGCTGCAATCGATTGGCAGCCTTGACCTGTGTATCGATACTGGCAGCTTGCTTTGACAAACTTTTAAGCTGCAAAGCACGATTCGTCTGTTGATTCAATTGTTCTGGTACTTGAGCTAAATCTGCAATCGTTTGCTCTAATTTAGCAATGTTCGCTTGCTGCCGCTGCAACTCATCTTGTTGTGCTGCCGCTTGAGCTTGAATCACTGTAGCGTTTTTTTGGGCCACCTGCATTTGACCTTGTAAAGTCTGGACGCGTTCAAAGGCTGGCCGCTGTTGTTTTAAAACGGCCGCTTGGGCTTGCCGCGCATCTTGTTCAGGCTGCTGCTGGGCTAAATGAGCGACCTGTTGCTGTAAAAGCGCTGTACTCTTGGTCAACTCTGCCACATGCTGTGTTGCTTTATCTTTCTGTCCCTGCAAATTCAATTGTTGCGCTTGATAAGCTTGCAGCTGTTTGTAATCAGCTGCTTGCGTTTGCGCCCATTTAAGTGCTTTAAGCTCAACTTTTATTTGTTCGATTTCAGTCGCTTGTTGCGCTAATGTCTGGATCTGTTGCCGCAGATCCTGTAACTGTTTAAGCTGTTGATTTACTTGTTCATGTTGTTTTTGTTGTTGCCGCTGTTGCTCTATTTGCTGCTGTAAAGCTGTCTGCTGCTGTTTCAGTTTTGTCACTTGTGCTTGCAAAGTCTGGGCTTGGGTCTTTGCTAACTGCAATTTATCATTAAAAGATAAGTCATTAAAATTTTCTGGCCGCTCTAGCCAGTGGATCTTTGCCACATTCGTATCAACGACTTGTTGCAACCCCTGGCTCTTTTGCTTAACCGCCTTTAACTGATTACGCAAAGCCTCCCCCCAGCGCTGATAGAGTTGGGTACGAAAAAGCTTACGCAGCACTTTTTCTTTGTCATCACTGCTAGCCGTTAAAAAGCGCCGAAACTCGCCTTGAGGTAATAAGATAATTTGTGAAAATTGAGCCCGATTGATCTGCAGTAGATCTTCAATTTTCAAATTAACATCGACAACCTTAGTAATCTCCGCCGTCACTTGCTCCGCTTGATAGGTCCGTAAACGGCACTCCGCATTATAGACTTTTTCACCATTGCCCCGTTTCTTAGCCAGAACCTGCTTGGGCCGTCGCCAGATCTCATAGACTGTTTGCTGATGTTCAAACCGAAAAGTGACTTCCGTAGGTGTATCATTGTCAGCAAAATCAGAACGCAAGCTCGGTGCTGGACGATCTTCAGTCGCACTTTCACCATAGAGGGCAAAAGTCATGGCATCAAATATCGTTGATTTACCGCTGCCCGTTTGGCCTGAGATCAGAAATAATGGTACCTGATCCAAACCTGTAAAATCAATGGTCTCCTGCTCATAAGGGCCGAAGTTCTTTAGTTGTAATTTTAAGGGTTTCACGATTGCTGCACCTCATTTGCTTGTTTCAAAGCTGCTGCCGCCCATTGTTTTTGCTGTTCTGTCAAATCTTCTTTAGCTACATGCTCGTAGAAATCATTCAGCAAATCTAAGGGTGATTTATGGGCTAAGTCCAAAGTTTGCATAGCCACCTGAGTGGTATAACCTTGGGCACGTTCCAAACTAATGATATTCGGATAAATTTCCCGTAAACGCGCTAGTACGTTCACAATTGGCTTGGTATCCGTCAGTGTGATGCCCAAATAGTCGTCACATTTTAATTGCCCGTAATAATCGGGATCGGTCAAATGTGCAAAACTATCTGTCAATTGCACGACATCATTGATTGGCGTTAGTGGTTTGAAAGTACGAGACATATCTGCCGTATCAATTAGCCAGACCCCCTTTTGCTGATGTGCTTCAGATAATGAGAACTTCACTGGCGATCCACTGTAACGCGCATTGTCAGCATGTAAAGCATCTTTACCATGCAGATGCCCCAATGCCACATAATCAAAATCTTGTAGTAAATTGACCGGGATAGCACCTAAACCGCCGACTTTTAACTGCGTCTCTGAGTCCGTGGTGGCACTGCCATCCGCAAAGAAATGAGCGACCAAAATCTGGCGCTTATCGGCATCAAATTTGGTTTTCATTCGCGTTACGATTCGTGCCATTGCCGCAGCTACGTTCTTGATTGCTGGATCATTGAAATATTGCTGTGCTTGAAATGTCTCAAAATAAGGCAAGAGAAAAATTTGGATATCAGTTAATTCAATCGGCTCAAAAGCTTGTGCCAGCTCCGTCGCTAAATAATAATTTGTTGCTTGATACCAAGGCGCCCCCGTTGCTAATCGGATGGCACTATCATGATTGCCTGAAATGGCGTAAATCGGTAACTGGTCATGTAAATTCAACCGCTGAATCATGTCATTTAATAACGCCACTGCTTGTTCAGAAGGCAAACTACGATCATATAGATCACCGGCAATAATGACGCCATCAACTTTTGCTTCCAAGGCAATCGCTTCAATTTGTTTAAACGCATGCTCTTGTTCAGCTGTTAAATCAAAGCCGTGTAAACGCCGACCAATATGCCAATCCGCTGTATGTAATAAGCGCACTTCAATCACTCCTCTATTGTGTGCGAACAGATTTATTTTAAACGTGTTCCAAAAGGCAACACCTTTTGTCTCACTCTCTCCTCTATCGTGTGCTTTAATCAAAACAAAAAATCTGACAAAAAACAAGTGTTCGCCAGATTTTAGCTTTAATTTATTTACTTACGCTTAATTTCATCTGCTTCATGTCGATGGTTCAAAAAAGGGATACGATACTCGCTAAACTGCAAGGCAATCAGCGTTAAAACCAATAGGAAAATCGATACGGATAATATCAAGGTCTGTACGGCATCATCATGGATCACCATTTCCTGCCGTAGAATCGCCGTGATCGCAATATATACTAAGTAACGAATCGGTATATGGTGATCTTCATCGATATATTTACGAATCATCATGGTAAACTCAAAATACATAAAGAACGACAAACTTCCTCGAATGGTCGTCGCAAATGATAATTCATGATTGGCGCTTAACACGTGACCGCCTAAAACAAATAATTGACGGATCATGGAAATGACCATTAATAGCGCTAGAATGCCTAAAATAATATCCATCGTAACCGTGATCAGCTGTTTCATGTGTAACTTAAGATAAGCCAGCATCTTGCCCACCCCCAAAGTTTGCTTGTATTTGTGCCTGGGTCAAAATAAAATCATGTCGTAACTTTATTTGCTGCTGATAGTCGCTCGTGACACTATCGGCCACAAACTGTAAGACTTTAGCACGGTGACGAAAAGCTTGTAGCTGGGCATCTTGAATATCAGCGGTCAAATGTTGCCGAGCAGCTAATTGACGCCGATTATGGTCAATTTCATTCTGTAAGGCACGCAACGTTTTTTCTGACTGTACCAGGCGATGATTCAAGGGCATAATTCGCTGATTTAAAGTCACAAATAAATCATAGGGCATGTCACCTTTCAACCGATTACACTCTTTGCAGGCTAACGTTAAGTTATCAATGTGATTATCCTGACTCAAAAAAGCTGGATTCTTGTGATCCACACTATCTGCATAGCGGCCGCAATACTGACAAGTATAATGGTATTTTTCGCGAACCATTTGCCGTGTCGTATAGTCTAACTTGTTCTGATGAAAATATTGTTTCACGTGAAACTTTAAGTGTTCCAAATCATCTAACAACACCCCTGTTAAAGGTAATGATCCTGATTGGTCTTCCAAAGCAAGCACACTTTTGGCAAATTGAGCCAACGGCACGAGTTCTTGCAGCCGCTTTGGCCCAGTTAAATAATCCGTGATCAACTTCGTCAAAGCTCGGCGTTTTTGTTTGGACAAAGCTAGCTTCGTTGGTGCTGCCACTGCGGTAGTTGCCCCCACATAGGTCTGTTCTCGTGCCTGTGCATAATAGAAAACATAAGGATTATAGAAAGTTTCATTCGTTAGACCCCTCTGACGGCAAAAATAACACAAACTAAAATATGTCTGATCAACGTGAAACAAACTTGCTGGTAAAGTTAACCCACAGTAAACGCAACGCAAATGAACTCCTGTGGTCATTATCGAACCAACTCATCATAAACCAATTCGATGGTATCCTTACGAGTCGCAAAATTAATGCTGGAGATCTCTTGGGTCAAGATTTTTTCGTATTCTTCTAAAACATCATCTGGTAGCGGCGTACTATTATGTAAAACATCGATCACATCACTAGCATCAGCCATATCCTTCAAGTTCACAAACAATCGAGTCTTTGTTAACACATCACGCAATAAATCTGTCAAAACGCCACTAGGCTTACCCGTAGTGTCAGTCATTACGACTTGCTGCGTTGGAATCTCCCCATGATTGACCGTGACTAATTTCAAAACATCAAATACTCGCAACGACCTCATCCTTTCGATGATACATTTATTTATCATTATAGCCTGTTTTGCGACATTTTCACACTATAAGCTAATACCGGCATTGTCATGATTCTAAGTAACAGGTATGCTTAGAAAAATAATAATTTGTGAGGTGTGCCTATGTCTCATGCGAATCAAAAATCTTGGGAAAAAGAAGCAGCCGTTGGCATGCAAGGTTGGGACTTTCAGCATTTAGCCGGTCGCTGGTCTAATGCCACGCTGCCTTGGGATTACACTGCCACTGTATTGCAGTACCTAAAAACAACAGACCGATTATTAGATATGTCCACTGGCGGCGGTGAATTACTGCAAAGTTTTCATCATCCAAATCAATTAACGACTGTGACTGAATCTTGGCTGCCAAATATTCAGTTATTACAAAAAAAGCTGGCTTCAACCGGCGTTCATGTCTTTTCAACAGTCCATGAAGCTGATCTCCCTAAAATGAAGCACCCGTTTAATGTGATCACTAACAGTCATGGGACTTTTGAAGCCCAATCACTTTTTCAGGCGTTGACACCTGGCGGTTATTTCATCACCGAACAGGTCGGTGCTACCAATAACTTTTCCCTGTCACGCTACCTAAGCCCTGCCTATACACCCGCTTATCCAGACAATACGCTCTTGGTAGCGCAAACCGCCTTGCAAAACGCTGGTTTTCATATTTTAACAGCACAGCAAGCCTATCCTGAGCTTAAATTCTTCGACGTCGGCGCCATTGTCTATTATGCCACCGTTATTCCTTGGGAATTCCCCGATTTTTCTGTGACACATTGTCTCGAGCAACTTGAAACACTACAGGACTTGATTCAAAGCCAAGGCTACATCGCGACCAATGAAGACCGCTTTTTGATTGTTGCAAAAAAGCTAGATCATTAAGATCTGACTTTTTTATAAATCAATTTTCCTTTCTTTCTGTTGTAAAAATAAAACTAAGCCACCTAAAATAATCAGTACCATTGAAAAAATCACCAGCATTTGGACTTGTCCGTGGTCCAGTAACGCGCCTGCTAGAAGCGATCCAACTGGACCACCAATCGAATAAAACGTTTTGAAAGTGGTCATGACTCGGCCTAAAAAATCACTCTGTGTTCGAATTTGAATTAATGTTTCCGATAGAATATTTTGAATGCTTGAAGTGAAGCCAAACAAAAAAATAGCCAAAACAATTAAAACCCCGTTGGTACGTGCACCAAGTATAAGCAAAAGCGGCAAACTGCTTAACAACCAATAGAGACTGATTGTTTTGACTAGTGGTTTAAGTCTACCAGCTAAAAGTGCCCCCACCATAAAGCCCAGAAAAAAAGCAATATAAAACCCACTATAATAAATGGCTGATCCCATTTTTTTAGCAATAAATGGCAGAAAAACGATCAACATGGGCGTTACAAAAGAATACAATGTCGAAGCGAATAGATAGCGAAACAAAAAATGATCTTGTTTGATATATGTATAGCCAGTCAGCACTTCTTGCCAGTAGTGATCCGATTGCTGTTTTTCTTTATGTGGTTCAACTAATTTATGGATGGCGAACATCAAATAAAGCGTGCCAGCAAAACTGAGCACTGTGACCAAAGCCATCACGTGAGCAACGACTAAAAATCCCAATAATGCCCCCGCTAAGGCAACCCCCATGAAATTTGTGGATTGATCGATCAAGCTGATACGTGAATTCAGTTGCGTTAATTCACGTTCTGCTTTAACTACACTTTTTATAATCGCACGGTCAGCAGGTATAAAAAATTCATCACAAACTGAGGCAAGCGTAGCCAAAATCAAAATCGGATATATCATTTGTTTGGCCTTAAAGATGCATAGTGTTAATAGAAGAAAAATGAATGTTTGCATACATAAAGCGCCGACACTAACAACTTTCAAAGCATGACGATCAATAAAAGGGCCATAAATTACTGCTAAACTGGCTGTAATCGAAAATAAAGCATTCATGATGCCTACTGTGGAAGAACGATCAGTCTCGGTTTGAAACCACCAAATCACAGTAAACATAAATAGGCTGTTTGATAGGGTCCCTAAGGTACGTGAAGCAAGATAGCTCTTTTGACGTAACATCGCATCACCTTTTTCTAGCAGACAGATAAACGCATTAATTTTTTCTAATTTTTAACTAATGATATACTAATCAGATATGATGTCAAACACTTATTTCAGCAAAAAAGCCCCCAGAGATTAGATTTTTGGTCTAACTTCTGGGAACTCAATTATTTTGTACTACGGTCAGCTTAAGTGTTAACCCTGACTATTTTCAAGCCTGCTATTGCCACACTTCTATTTAATAACTTCTTGGCCATTCATGTAAGGCACCAAGACATCAGGAACACGTACAGTACCGTCTGGTTGTTGATAGTTCTCAATAATGGCAGCAACTGTCCGGCCAACTGCCAAACCAGAACCATTCAAGGTATGCAAGTAGTCCACAGAGCCATCTTCCTTACGATAACGAATCATGGCGCGGCGTGCTTGGAAGTCTAAGCAGTTAGAGCAAGAACTGATTTCACGATAAACACCCTGCTCAGGCATCCAAACTTCAATATCATAAGTCTTAGCAGAACTAAAGCCAGTGTCACCCGTAGATAATACGATCACGTGGTGCGCTAAGTTTAATTGTTTCAAGACTTCTTGAGCGTCTAAAGTCAATTTTTCCAATTCGTCAAAAGAATCTTCTGGTTTACAGAACTTAACCATTTCAACTTTATGGAATTGATGCATCCGAATCAACCCACGAGTATCACGACCAGCACTCCCTGCTTCAGAACGGAAGCAAGGTGTGAAGGCTGTAAAGTAAGTTGGCAGATCCTTTTCATCTAAAATTTCGCCGGCATAATAGTTGGTCAAAGGCACTTCAGCCGTTGGGATCAACGTCTCACCAGTAGATTCAACGGTGTAAACATCTTCAGTGAATTTTGGAAATTGTCCCGTGCCAAACATCGTTTTGGAATTAACCAAATATGGTGGAATAATTTCATGATAGCCTTGTTTTTGCGTATGTAGATCTAACATGAAATTATAAACGGCACGTTCTAACCGAGCACCAGCATCTTTATAATAAACAAAGCGGGCGCCAGAAACCTTAGCAGCGCGTTCAAAATCTAAGATACCTAAGTTTTCACCAATTTCCCAATGGGCTTTTGGTTCGAAACCAAATTCAGGAATTTCGCCCCACTTGCGGATCTCAACGTTACTGTCTTCATCTGGGCCAACTGGAATACTATCATCTGGTAAGTTAGGCAAACGTACAGCGATATAGTTTAAACGTTCAGCACCTTCTTGCTGCTCAGCTTCAACTGCTTTGGTTTCTTCATTGATCGACTTAACTTGTGCAATCAATTTTTGACCAGCTTCAGACTTAGGATCAGCTGCTTTGACTTGTTTGCTTAATTCGTTCTTTTGTCGTTTTAAGTCGTCGACCTTAGCAATGGCGGCCCGATTTTGTTTATCAAGTTGAATATATTCGTCGATTTCTTTTGGATCAACGCCTCTTGTCTTCAACTTCTCTTTAACCATATCTGGATCTTGACGGATAATTTTTGGATTGATCATAATCTTTTCCTCCTATAATTAGGCTACGCAGTCGTTCCTTGCTTCATAGTTACCGCTGCTTTCTTAACAAACAATTAATGGGATTAAAAAAAGCCCCTTGGCAAAAAGCCAAGGGACGTTATCAGCGTGGTACCACCCAAATTTATGCTAAAAAAGCAATCTCGAAAGGATATCGGCCTTTACCGGAGTACCTTCAATTGGTATCTACTAAGCAATGGATTCGACAGTTGCCCCTAATCAGCTCACACCGACCGCTGACTCTCTTTTTAGTGGCATCTATCTACTAGTTGCTATCTTCGTGTCTGTTTCTTGTTTAATTCTTGTTTACGTTTCAAATATAACAATCCCCTACCCGGTTGTCAACAACAATTTGAAAAAATATTACTATCATTGATAATAAATTATCAGTCATCTAATTCTTTCTCTTTTGCCTTTAGCTTACGCTGAAGTAACTTATTAATGCCGCGATAATCGATCAAATTGAAACGGAACAACAACAGGGAAACACCCAATCGCAAAACCACCAGACCAACAATAATAACCACAAATAAAATAGCCATTTGTTGATACCGGGTACTGGTAAAGCCACCAACAACGGCGCCCAGGGCAAAGGCAATGACGATCGTGCCATATTGGAAGGCACGTTTAAGGGCTTGTTTATCCTTAGTAAATAAGTACTGGGCAAAGTTTTGATTCAAACTGGTCAAATTACCAGTGGTCATCATAGAACTATAAGTTGATTCGCCGAAACGGTTAAAACTCGTTGTCTGCAAAGCTGCCACAAAGGACATCGTTAACGCCACCGTGATTTTCAAACTGTTGGGATCTTCATATGCTGGCATATTTGCCAACCATACCAACGCAACGATTTCAATCAATAATACTAAAAGACGCCAGTATTGCTTCAACATCGGTAATAGGCGTCGGTCTAAATACTTCACAATAAAAATACCCACAGTATAAGCAAGTAGCGGTAATAGTTTAAAGCGCAAGCCAGAAAAATTACCATTGGCTAAATCTAAACTTAATAAAATGACGTTACCCGTTTGTGCCGTTGCAAAAAAGCCAAAATTTAAATAAGTATAGGCATCGGCAAAGCCACCCGCAAACGTCAATAATAAAGCGGTCGAGAACAGTCGGTCAATTTGGTGCTCTTTAACTGGCCACATGTTGATCTTCCTTTTCTTGGAAACGTACCTAAGTCCTAACAAAAAGCGTTTAAGTTCATTATACCAAAGTCACTTCTTCCGCCGCCAACGTGACAATCGGTGCCACATACTGCTCGCTAAAAAAGTTACAATGAAAATTGCAGCCACAATATAGCCAGCAATGCCCAGTTGTGAGATCCAAGTATGACTATCCTTTTCTTGGACTAACAGTGAAGAACCTACGATCAAGGCGGCTAAAATCAAACCGATCACGATCCGATTGACCATAGACTCAATTCGGTCTAAAACCTGATCTCGGTGTCCAAAATCGACCCCCACCTTCAAACGCCCCCGTTCAAGTGCATCTAAGGCCGCCTTTAACCGACTGGTCACTTGGGGAATATCTTTGGTCAATTGGTAAGCATCCAACAGTCGATCTTCTAATTCATTACGGAAATTAACATTTTTTAAGACGTAGGCCCGCGTAAATGGCCGTGCAACTTCTAGCATAGAAATATCTGGATCTAACTGCTGCACCACACCTTCTAAAGTACCAAAAGCTTTCATAAGCAGTGAAACATCAGGATTCATCTGCAAATGATTGCGCCGACAGAGATCTACGATTTTCAAAGCCATCTCTTCTAAATCGATGGAACCTAGACCAGTATTATAATAAGGCTCGATAAAAGCGCCCAGTTCTTCATAAAATTTTGCTTTATCCATAGGGCCCACGACTTTGCTGATATTTAACAGCCCCGACCCAATTTTATACGGATCTCTAGAATTCACTGCCACGACCACGTCAGCTAAATTATGTATTAAGGTTTTGTCTAGGGTGCCCATCATCCCAAAATCTAAATAAACGAGTTGATAATTGGCGTGTTGATTGGTGCGATTCAACGGTTGCGGCAAACTATCCGCCCCAAAGTCAGAAAAATCAGTTTCAGTTGGTTGGATCAAAATATTACCTGGATGTGGATCCGCATGGAAAAAGCCATCTTCAAAGACTTGTTTCATAAAGTTAGCCACAATGTCATTAGCAATATTTTGGCGTTGTTTGGTAACTGGACCCTCATCAGCCTGCTGCAAAAATTTATTCAGACTTTGACCGGACATATATTCCGTTGTAATCACCCGCGCGGAGCAATAATCTAAAAATACGCGGGGGACTCGAAAAACGCCTTCACCATTGTTTAATTCATAAAATTTCTGAGTATTCTTAGCCTCTAACTCACTATCCAATTCCATCTCTAAAGCTTTTTTGAATTGTTGAAAAATTTCTTTAGGATCGATCACACCACTGCTGGGCAGCCAATTGATCATTCGCACCAAACGCCCTAAAATCTTCAGATCGGTCAAAATCGTAGTCTTGATACCCGGATGTTGAATCTTTACAGCAACGCGAATCCCACTTTTGAGCCGTGCCAAATGGACTTGGCCCATTGAAGCTGACGCAATGGGCTGCACCTCGAAGTCCGTAAAGTGTGTCATGATGTCTGGCCCCAGATCCTGAGTCAGCGTTTTTTGAACCACTTTAAAGGGATCTTCAGTCACATTATCTTGGAGTTTTGCTAACTCATCCGCAAATGGCTGAGACACAATATCCGGCCGCGTTGAGAGCATCTGTCCAATCTTAATAAATGTTGGACCTAGCGTTTCAAAGGCTCGCCGTACTTGGGCCCCATTGATTTGATTACTTAAAGACTTCAGCACATCATATTGGCGAAAAACACTGATGATTTCGCGGACGCGTTGTGCTGTTTTTTGTTTTGGTTTTGTTTCTGCTGCCATTGAGGTTAGCCCCTATCTGATCACCAAAGCTATTGATTGTGTGCAAGTTTGCGGCTAACTTTTGCCGCTGTGGAATTAGGATAGCTTGCTTGAATCAATTTGACAAGTGTTTCTAATTTTTCAATTGTTTGGTCCAGGTCTAAGTAATAAACATTTTGGTGCCCTTCCCGAATACAAAACAATAAATGTCCAGCCTGAAGTTTATTGATATGGTAGACAACTTTGGCACGATCACCACCAACAAAAGCGACGATCTCTTCAGTAGAAAATCCAGAATCCAGATGCGCCCAGAAAAACATCACAATTTTACGTCGGATATCATTACCAAATAAATTAAAATATTCTAGATTATTCTTGAACAGCTTTAATGCAGCTTCTTGTGCTGAAGATAGCTTTTGTTGTCTCATATACCTTATCCCCCAAAATAAGTATTCAATTACTATATTATATAGTACAACAACTCATAGACCAATTCTGATTTATTTGTGGCATTTTGGGGACAAAAAAAGAGCCTGGTAACAAAACAATTGTTTTGAGCCAGACACCTATCGTTCAATTCGCTTATAGTCGTAATTACTATCGAGATAGTTTGCTTTGCCTTCAGCCTGAAATCCCTATTATCTTTCTACGAAAATTAAAAAGTATGTTACTTCAATTTTTTATAAAGGACATACACTGCTAGCGATATCATCAGTTGCGCACCTATCGCTAGTAAAGGTGTCAGCTGATGTGGCAGCATTCTACTGCCGAATATCATTAGTAAGTCAAGAATAGTACCAATTACAAGCATTAATAATGCTATTAATACTAGGTTCTCAGATTTATTTTTCATAATATATTTCTTTTTTAGTTAAGCTAGACTTGCTATTCTTTCAATGCTATTGGGATCGTTATACCCTAAATATTCATCGGCACTCATTAACAAAAAATATAAAAATTAGGTGTCAGTAGATTAACGTCCACCAACACCAAAAATATAGAACCTTATTTTTTTTCAGCTTCTGCGCGCTTAGCTAAAAATTCAACTACTTGTTCAGTTTCTTTACGGCGTAATTTAACCTTTTTTTGGTTAACCGGACGACGGTTCTCGGATACACCAGTATGGGTGTTTTGTGACATGCTTCGGACCTCCTTAATAATATACATCATATCATTCTATATGGAATTACAAAAATATTCAAGTTTAATTATCTTTATTTGGTAAAAACGGGGCAACGAGACTCGCCAAGGCTTCAATGCTTCGGGTTTGAATCAGAATTTTACCACGACCACTAAAATGATTTACCAAGCCCTCGCCAGTTTTAAAGCCAATAAAACCAGAAGCTGGCTCAATATTATAGTTCAGAGATTCTTGCCAAGCAACAACGTGACTATTGTCCACCACATACTCTTGCTGACCATCTAACTCAACTTCTAAAATATCGCCATAGGCACTGACCAACATTGTCCCATACCCTTTTGTCTCCATGACAAATAAGCCACCGGTCCCGCCAAAGAAAGCGCCACTGATATTTTGTCGAACCATGGTATAGCTTGTTGTTGCATCGCCAGCTAAGTAAGCACTTGTGTTCAAACGCCATTGTTGACCTGGTTCTAATTCTAAGGCACGGATCACGCCAGGGTTCCCTGGTGCAATACCTAAAGTGGCTTGATCGGTCTGCCCAGTAGCAGTTGTAATAAAGAAGCTTTCCCCACTGGTCACGGATCGGCCTAAGGCACTCAATAGCCCGCCCATACCTTTTTTGCCATTGCTATTCATGTGTCCCTCTAAGGCCACCTGTCCATTATGATAAATCATCGAACCCGATTCGATCTGAATGGATTCATTTTGAGTTAAATAAATCTCAACAACAGGAAAAGTCTGATTTGCTGTAATTTGATAATGCATCATTAAATACCTCCGTTTTTATTGATATCGCAATGATTACGTCAAGTTCAACAACTGAGTCTTGAAAAATTGCTTTTATTTTTTGATCAAAAATAAAGCCTAAAATTAAATTTCAATTAGAATAAAGCTGTTTTTGTGCCACTTTGTTTCATCGAGTTATAATAGAAATTGTAGTAAGAAATAAGGAGGTCTTCATTTATGACAGCAGCAGAAGTTGAAAAAACAGCATTGCTTGATAGAAAAATGAAGGAGGTCTTTGACTGGAGTCAAGACGACACACCCGTACGGGATGCCTTATGGGACTACTTCATGGAAGAAAATAAACATGATACCATGAAAACTGAAGACGATATGCAAAAATACGCCGACACCTCAGATGACAAAGTCAAAGCTTTCGTAGAAGAACACTTAAAGAAGTAAATTACCGCGTTTTAGTAATGGATACCGAAAAAGCGCCGTAGCTCATGTAGTTACAGCGTTTTTTATTTTAAAGTTTTTTAGTAACTTCTCTTAGTACTTAATAGTCTAAAGACCTGTTTAACATGACGCCTTGAGAAGCATAGAAGTCATCCACTTGCTTAAAAAGTGTATCGCTGATAAGCCAGTCCAATTCTGGATCGCCTTGAATAGCTAGAACTAATGGTAACAAAATTTGGACCCAGCTACGTGCCCGCATAGTCTGCAAGGGACTGCTCTTAGGTTGATAAAAAACAGGGTCCGCGACTGAACCGATTATTTTTATAAATTCAGCATTCGTGAGTTGAGGACTCTCCTCGAGCTCTAATAACATGTTCAAAATGGTCTCTGATTCGGTCCCGTAGAACGGCGTGTGCATATTGTTGAAAACCGAAATTAATGTCGGCGCTAATTCTGTTAATCGCTGTTTAGGATAATGATCGTTGTTAACTGCCGTTCCTAAAAGCGTTAACGCTGCACTCAATGGCGGCAGATCGTCGTTCCATCCTACTGGTAACATGACCCGTTCTTTACGTGCATATTGTGTGGCTACGTCAAAAATCTGACGTCGCTGTTGCACTGTCAAAATAGCATTGGAAACCATCTCTGAAATCTCATCACGGTTCAACATGTTTTCTAGAAGCCCTGCCGCATGTGTCCGCGTCGCAATCCAGTGTTCCGCTTCATCTGTAACATGCGACAGCACTAATTCGTTATCAAGAATGGTTTGCACCACATGTTTGACCTGTTCCTCCGTCAACCGAGCTGCTTGAATTATTTGATAGGCCTCATGCTGTGCTTTAGGCGCTTTTGCACTGATTTCCGTCAACCGCTGGGTCAAGTCGGCATCTGTTATCGGAGTTGTGTGAGATTCATCTTGATTGATTGCTTGTTTGATCATGAACTGTCCCAATTTGTCCTGATTTTCTTTCGACAATGGCCGATGATTTAAAATAGATTGTACTATCTCAGGATTATCTTTTAGAAAGTTATCCACTTCTTGATGGTCTGGGTCCAAATCTAATTCTAGTGCGGCCTCTTCTTCTTGATCTTGCTTTGGAAACAACACAACTTTTTGACTTTGTTTCGTTTGCTGCTGGTTAGCGTTAAACTGGGCTGTCAGCCGACTATTGATTCGATCCTTATTAAACGGTGCACCCTCGCCATCTTCCTCGCCGCGCGAATCTTCCAGACGACTTGCCCCGCGACCGGTCACACAGTAAGGCCCTGTTATTTGCTGAGACCCCGACATCGTCAAAACATCTTCTAGGTGAATTAAATGCCGCCAATCATCACCAAAATCGTAGGTATAGATTAAATTACTCTGGGTTATGATCGATTGCACTGAAATTTTGTCTTCAGAAACTTGATTAGCTAGATCTGAATCTGATGCCGGGCCATAATGCCGTTTGAGTGCACGCGTCTCATGAAAATCATGCAAGTGAGCATCATCCCAATCAAAAGCGATTTGAATAACTGTGTGTAAGTCAGCCAAAGTCATATTACCCGGGACAATAATTCGGCGCCATACTGGGGGATGGAAACCTTCTAACGTGATTTTTAATTGTAAATTTTCGTCATTTCTAGCCACAGCAATCCAGCTCCTTTACGTGTCTAACTATTTAAATTTAGTCATCGATATCTCCTCTCATTATAACTGACTTTACGTGTAATCTTTAAAAATTACTGGAAATAACTTAGATTTAACACTCGGCTGCTGACCGCTTTTTGTCGCACTCTGTTTAAAATCGTTCTCTTTGAAACTGGAAATCAAAACAGCCTTCTACGTGGTACAGCTCGCTTGATGTTAAGCCTTCGCCTGTTTCATCATAGTTGGCCATTTGGATTAAGGTAATGTGAAATACGATCTCAAGCTGGTCCAGCAATAAATCATTACTCTCATCATCACTCTCCATGACGATTTGATGGACAATGCGCCGCTGTCTGCGTTTACGCAAAAAAATAGGTAAGAAAGCTAATGGTATGCCAATCACCGCGATAATGAAGGGCAGAGCTGGCACCTGTAAATTAGCCAATACTACGACACCGACGCTGAGCAGTAAGCCACCAATCGTCAGCATATAATCATGTTCTTGAGGTACAGTCATTATTCGTTCTCCTTTGCTGATTTAATTACAGATATTCGTTGTTTAAACGTGTTCCAAAAGGCAACGCCCTCACCTAACGAAGAATGACTTAAATGGAAAAACCACCATTTATCGTCATTCTTGTTAGTGCTTAGGCGCTGATCACCTTTTGTCTCACTCTCTAAATATATTACTTAAAGTTTACGCCCTAACGACTATCCTTGGAAATTATTTATTTTAACGTCCAGATTCTGTAATTAACGTCGTTTTTTGCATCATTAAGGTTGTGTATTCTACGTTAAACACAGATTAGCGACTTTCAAAACAAAACGACCGCTCGACTAAATATCCGATTTATACTTAATTTAGATTTCAAGCGAAGCTGAAAGGAATGAGCTTAAATGAGAAAAATAAATTATATGGGCGCTAGCATGATCGCAGCATTGTTTATCTGGGTAAGTTTCAGTAACATTCTAAAGCCAGTTCATGGCTTGAAGTTGCTGGCAAATGTCGTTAGTTTAGTTATTTTTGCAGGATTATTGATTACTTTCCTTATCAAATCTCATCGTCAGTCTGCCTATAATTAAAGGAGTTGTGCGCGTATGAAAGCATTATACAAAGGTCACCCCGCAGATGTCTGGCAAATCAGTCGAACCAATGTACGTCCAGATTGGGTCAAACTGGCTTTCGCAGAACATTATCTTTATTGGCTTGATAATCATTTATGTATTTTGATCAGTGGCTTGAAACCTTCGATGACTAAGAATTTAAAACTTGGTGCTGTGGGCACAATTGGCGGCGGCTTTGCTGGTTATGATATGTATACTGTGGGATATTTAGGCGATTTCCTAGATGCCACAAATCATCGCGTCATCTCCAAAAAAACTTTCTCCAAGAAATATCAGTTGCTAAAAGATACGTCTGCCAGTCAAACTGAAATATGAATGCTTAATTTTAAACCCTCTGAAGTTAAATTCAGGGGGTTTTTTAAGCTGTCTAAAAGATATTAAAACAACGTTGATGACAACTAAAACAATTGACATTTTTTATCCAACCTTGCATCAATACAGCAAAACATTAAGTAATCATAATATTCCTAAAGATTGAATATTTTTTATTATATAATATAATTAGCTTATGAAAAAAGTAACTTTTGAAAGCTATCGGCGACCCAATGGTCATGATGAATTCGTGGAGTGGCTATCAAAAATACCTACCAAGGATAGTGCTAAATTATTGCGCGTAATTCATGAAACTGAGGAAAATGGTTTATTAGTTACCCAGCGATTACAGTGGATAAAAAAATTAGATACTAACCTGTACGAATTACGAAGTAAAGTCAGTTCAAATATTCAACGTGCACTTTATTTCCATGTTGACGGTACACGATATATCATTACACATGGTTTTACAAAAAAGCAGAACAAAACGCCACTTAGTCAAATCCAACACGGCAAAACACTTAGAAAGGAATGGTTCGATAATGAAAATAGATGATCTAATTGCGGAAAAACGTCAAGATCCTGAATTTGATCAAACCTATAAAGAGGCAGGCGAAAAACTAGCAACGGCTGTGGCACTTTATCACGCTCGAGAGAATGCTGGTTTGACGCAAGCAGAATTAGCTGAACGCGCCCATACAACTCAAGCTACCATTGCCAAAATTGAACGTGGTGATAATGTCTCATTTGAGAAGTTACAGGCCATTGCTCATGCACTAGGCAAAACATTAATAGTCAGTTTCGTGTAATTATAAAATAGTGAATTTTAAACCCTCTGAAGTTAAATTCGGAGGGTTTTTAAGTTAGTCAGAGATTTCAATGATTACTTTTTTCACGATTGGTGATCATTAGGCCGCTTAATCTGGACTGAGGCATAGACCAATTGCATTGCTGCGACAATAACCAATAATATGGTACTGATCAAGTTATGTCTAAAAAGTGCATTCAGAACCAGTAAAAACAATATTAATGAAACATAAAAACTGATATCTTTGTAAAAATATCTATTCAACTTTATCATCTATAATCCCCCTTAATTGTCCCTAATACAACACACTTCTTAATTATAGATGCTCATTGAGATAGTAGTTTATATAATTTTAAACGTCGCTATATTGTGTTTAGCGTCTTAAGGACAGACTAAAAGCACGGTCAAAATTTGCTCTGGCTGTGTTTTAATTTGATCTATTTCACTTTTCAAGTACCTAGTTTTTGTTTGACCTTTAATAAATATCCCATGGCAACTATCCCAACGCCAATAAAACTTAACCCAATGAACGTGAATAGCTGCTGCCGCGGCGTTGATGGCATGTGCTTAGGTATCGCTTGCGCAGGCGCCAGGATATGCACCGACAAATACTGTTGGCCCAACTTACCTTGAGCACTCGCTGCTTCAACTTTTAAGCGGTAGTGCCCTGGCTTCAGATAAGGCAATTGTGGCACAAACGTAAAAGTTTCATTAGCTGCCACTGCCTGCCCTGCTTGAGTTGTTCGTGCCTTAACTTTACCTGACTGATAAAAAGTATAACGAAACTGCGGGGCTTGAATGTTGACTGGATTATGGTTTGTGGCCACAAAACGCAAGCCATGAACATTGGCCGCCTGCAAAAAGCCGTCATCATAATGAAAGTTGGGTGTCAAAACGTGCTGGATTCGGATAGGATTAAGGTGCTTGGATTGCCCATGATTGATAATCACGGTTACAGGAATTTTTTGTGACAAATCAGCTTCACTCAAGACACCAATTTTCTTGGCATCTTTGGAAGTGATGATGATATTTCCCGTAAAGGTGCCTGATACTTGCGTCTTGGGCACTTTGACGCGCAAGCGAACAGTTTTAGGCCGTTCAGATGCGGTTATTAATCGCTTTTTTTGAGGAAAGAATGACGTAAAATTTGGTTGTGCCTGTTTATTCTGCAGCAAAATCGCTTTTCGATCATCCATAGACAAATTTGGCAGGGTCGTTTCACCTCTAACACTAATTTGAATCGCATTAGCTCCACCGAACTCAAAATTAGAATAGTCACTTTCGGTCGATTCTTGACGCACAACAAGTTGCAATTGCAAACTTTGCCCTGAATTTAGCCGTAATTGGTAACCATCATTTAAGATACACGTTTGGGGACCGATTGGTTTGACCGTCAGTCCACTAATGACCTGTGGCGTCTCTTCCCCGGAAATTTGATCACTAAAGCTGGTCCAAGGCTGACTCTGATCGTCATCGCTATCGGCATAACTTAATGACTGCCCTAGCAATTCAAAGATTACTGCCAGTGCCGCGACCACGAAAAAATTCACAATACGTTTCATGACAGCCCCTCCTCATCTCAATGGCGCCTTCAAGCTTTCTTGATTGCTAAGTGCGTGCGCCAGCGCAATCCAACAATGACTATAAGCAAGGTTAATAAAATTACCAGTTGCTGCATACCCCAAAGCGGCTCATAGCCAGATAGCGCTATTAAGTACCGGTTGGCAAGGCTAGCCTAAGGAAAGAACTGCTGGAATGTACCAGTGCCAATAAATAAACTGCTCATCAAAGGTACTGCAAAAATAACGCCGCCAAAGACGATACTGCTTTGTTTGAATCGTAAGGCCAGCCAAGTCACCAGCTGGCTGAGTACGCATATCCATAAAATCAAAAGAAGCAACAGGCTAACTAAGTTCAGCCCTAAAGTCACCGACAGCGTCTGGCCAAACAAGCGCGTCTCCCCAAGTGGGTACCCAAACATAACTAATGGCTGACCCATAACGGCTGGGAAACCAATCAGACCTAGGCATAAAATCAACAATAGGCCTAATAATACCCTCACTTGCAACTGTTGTTTGATGCGAAAGAAGCGTTGACGCGAGACCGGTAAAGTATATAAGAAACGAATATTATCTCGTTCAAAATCACGTGTGATCAAATCAAAAATCGCAAAAATGCCTAAGATCAAAAATAACAAGGCCCCGTAGTTACTAAAGAAATAATTGCTGAAGCCATTCATAGTTGTCGCCAGACTAAAGTCCAAACAAGGCGCATTTTTCTGGGCTAATAAGTGGTATTTGCGCACAGAAGCCGCGACTGTTGCCGCCGAGAGACCGGCTATACGGAGCTTTTTATTATGCCGCGTCAAACTTTGATAGCTCTGCCAAAAGACTAAATACTGCTGGGTCAAACCTTGTTCATCTGGATTTGCGGAACTGAGATTTGTAACTAAGGTGTCTAGGTGTTGTAATAAATTTTCCGAGTTTGTTTGTTCACTAAGACTTAGTTGCTTTTGCTTCTGCAATAACCGCGCTTGATTACGCAACTGCGTCTGCCAAGAAATCAATTGACTGATCTCCTGCTGCTTGGCCTGCTTATCATGCTGTTGTGCAGATAAATAAAAGCCAAAAACCAGACCCAATAAGACCAACACCAGGAGCAGCCAACGACCATTTTTAAGATAGCGTGTCCATTCAAAGCGTCTCATGAGCATCTTCTCCAAATATGCGGAAATACAACTCATCTGTTGTTTCCGTAGTGCGTTCTTCATCTAATAGTTCAATACCATTGGCTTTGGTCCAAGTGACAAGTTGCTGGTGCTGACTAGCTGATAGATCAACGCTTAATTTATGTGGCTGTTTCAAACTTGCCGCTAAGTCTTGCGCTGCCAAATATTGCTGGACTGGGTGAACATCGGTAAAAACCAAATCATAATGCTGTTTGTCTTGCCGTAATGTACTGGCAGCCACCAACTGACCCTCGTGTAGAAAAATCACTTGGTCCGTTAATTGATCAATTTGGGCTAAATTATGCGATGAAAAAAGAATCGTCGTCCCTTGCTGATAAAGTTCCTGTAAAATCTGTTGGACTGTTCGAACCGCTACTGGATCTAGCCCATTGAGCGGCTCGTCTAAGAGTAATAATTTGGGCTTGGGCAAAATCGCCAGCAAGAATAGTAAATGTTGTTTCATCCCTAAGGAATAGGCCGCAACTTTCTTGTGTATATAGGCCGTCATATCTAACCGTGCCAACAATTGGTCCACTTCCGATTGGGGTAGACCATAGACATCTTGGACCAGTCGTACATGAGCTGCACCAGATAAATCATTGAACAACACTCGATTATCCTGCAAGTAAGTCATTTGCTTAAAAATCGCCGCATCTGTGTTGCTGTGATCAAATACTTTGACCGAGCCACTATCAGGTTTCAATAAATTTGTAATAATATTGAGCAATGTTGATTTCCCTGAACCATTGGGCGCGACCAAGGCCAATATTTTGGGTGTCTGAATTTGTAGATCAATTGCTTGCAAAACCTGATGGGTGCCAAATCTTTTCGTCACTTGTTGTAAATCTAAAATCGTCATATTATCACTCGCCTATCTTCTTACGCCAAATCACTAAATACCCACCGCTGATCAATCCTAGTCCGACTAGACTACTACCGAGTATCGTTGCCCAGTTCTGAGTCACATTCATGCTTGATGTCATCGACTGACCCAATTTCCCACCGGTTGGTATTTTAACGGTAAGCCGCTGCGTCTCCAGCTGGCCACTGAGGCTTTGAGTATCGATCCGTAACTGATAGCTGCCTGGATTTAAATATGGTACTAACGGCACAAAACTAAAAGTTTCGTTAGCTGCCAGCGCATCTCCAGTTTGGATAGATTGTGCCACCAACTTCCCCCGCTGATAAAAACGATAATGCAGTTTGGGCTTAGAAATTGCGATTGGATTCGGATTCATGGCAATTAGCCGTAACCCATGCACATTAGTCGCTTGTAAAAAGCCATCATTATAATTATGTGTGTCCGTCAAAGCCCGTTTAAATTGCAGTGGTTTCAGTTTTTGAGGCTGACCGCTATTAATCATAATTGTCACTGGTATCCGTTGATCGCGACCATTTGAAGTCAGCACGCCCATTTCATGCATATCTCTGAAATGAAAAATCAAATTTCCCGTGAAAGTACCGGTCTTAACATTTCGCGGTACCCGTACTGGTAGCTCGACCTGCTGGGGTTCAGCCGTAACCTCAAGATTCTGGGCATCTTTAGGAAAAAACATGTCAAAGTTTGGCTGCTTTCTATTATTTTGATAATAAGCATCCTTTTGATCACTGACTGCTAAATTGGGCGTTGTGGTCACGCTGCGTGTGCTTAATTGCACGTATGTTTCATCTGGCATATCATCAGTATTACTTGAAACTGCTTCTTGAGCAATGGTAAATACTAAACGGGTTTGCTGACCCGGTTTTAACTGCAGTTGGTAACCTTGTGTTGTTCCCGACTGTACAATGCCACTTTTGGGTCGAAGTAGTTTGATTCTCGCATGATCAACAACAACTTGACCACTGGACGACTGGCTTTGAGCACTGGACCAAGGCGTTGCTGCCGCATCTCCGAGTGCTGCTTGGGCCGGTTGTACCGGACCGTAAGTTGATCCTAAAAAAGTTAGGCCTACTAAAATTAAGCACATTAAAGCAAGTTTAATTTTCCGCATGTCCCCACCTCAATTCAGCCGTTGCCGATAAAGCTTATTTGCGGCTAAATAACTGAGCCCAGCTGCGATGGTATTGACAACTAACCCCAATTCAATCGTTATATGCGGATTTTGCTGCAATCGAGCCACCGTTTGATTCAAGAAATAATTCACATTTTCATATGGTATTGAGAAAAAGTTGGTCGCCCCCAATGTGAAAAAGACCGTATTGCCATTTAACCAAGATTGGGCCTGATAACTATTCGCAAACAATACCTGACTACTTTGTAGATACGAGCTCGGTAAAAATGCGCCCATGGTACGACTAACAATATTGGGCGTTTGGGCCAGGATTAATAGACCACCTAGCATTAAGCCGCAAACAACAAACGCCAAGGACAGCCGCTGCCGAATGGGTTTGATTAAAGCAATGACAAGTCGCAGCAACAAATAAACCAATAATAGGTTGATCCAAAATAAAAGTAAGCTTAGACCGATCACTTGAATTGCTGGCTTTAATTGCGTGGTTCCTGCCCAATAGGTCAAAATAGGATAATTCAAAGTCGTAAAGCCGCCTAATATCCCGCCATAAAGGTATAAAACAATACTCAAAATCATGATAAAACCTAACGTATTGCTGGCAAAAACTAATAATTGCGCATTAAAACTCGCGCGACGCTGAATCGGTAATGTATCTAGCCAGCCTAATTTTTCCGTCGTTAACGCCTGCAACTGGGGTAAAGCAAAAATCAACAGCAACACAATAATACCCAGCACACTGGTCAAAATAGGCAACATACTGATCAGCAACATCACTGAATTCGCCCCATAGCGGACACTGTGATAAGCCATTTTTTGTTTAACCAAGTAATTCACCAGCTGTTGCCGGTGTAACACATATTGGTCTAAACTCTGTTGCGGTAACAGTTCATTACCACCGACATCGGTGACATAGCTTCCCGTGGTGAAATACCGCTGTAAATCCTGTTGTTGGTACTTCAATAATTGCCGGTCAGATTGTTTTGCCTGTCTTATAGCCCGATAGCGCTGGCTTAAATCTTGCTGTAATTGCGAATGTGACTGATTTTGACTCCCCTGAATCAGATTTAATGTGTTCTGTAATTGATAATTCGTATCCACCCGTTCTCCGTCATTGGTTTGCTTGAACCCGAAGCCAATAATCAAACAGGCAATCACGAAAATGCCGCTAAGAATCCAAATGCGTGGCTGCTGGAATAATCGCTTTTGTTCAAATTTGAATAATTGCCACATAGCTAGCCTCCGAAAAAATAAGTCTTATTCCTTACAGCTTAAGAATAACATTTCCACATCTATTTAGGTAAAAAAAGCGTCTAACCATAGAATTGATTTTCTACAACTAGGCGCTTACTTAACTATAATCATTTTTTAGCTCACTTTACAATTCACTTAAATTATTACTCGCCAACAAAAAGACAATGACAAGTACCAGCAAGACAGAAACGATGTAAATCAGCCATTTTAGATCCCGTATCTTACGCTTAAAATAAATTACCAAAAGATAACCAAGTAACCCTATTGGCACCCCAATCCGCAGAAAAACGCTTCCTGGAAATGAAAGCCACTGTGTAAATAATACAGACATAATTGTCCCACTAGCCAACCAAAACGTCGCAAAAGACATAATGAGCATGGCATTTTTCTTGAATGATCTGACACTACGCATGTTGATTACCCCTTATATCAGAGTGCGACAAAAAGCGTTCAGCGACCGAGCACTAACAAGAATTGCGACAAATGGTGGTTTTTCCATTTGAGCTATTCACAGTTAGGTGAGGCCGTTGCTTTTTGGAGCACGTTTAAGAAATAGCTGACAAAAAGCGCTCAGCGGCCGAGCACTGGCAAGGCTCACGGTAAAATATATAAAAATAAATTAGGCACCCAAGCACTATTATCTAAAAATCGGTCAATAAACGACTTTGACTTCATCTTGGTAAATGGCAAGAGCGCCCAGATAATCTGTAAAAGCGTTACTGCCAACGTTGCCATGAACCAGACTGAAAACATAATAAGTAGGATCATCAAAATATTTTTTATCATTACCAGGCCCTCCTAAATCACATACTCACCTAGGCTGCGTGCTTAATTACCAAATGCGGTTTGTCAATCTTGTACCTTTCGATACAGCTTTCGCCACTGCAAATACATACTAAAGGCACTTGAGGCAGCAATGAACACGGTAAAATAAGATAACTGCCACAAAGTCAGCAGCAAGCCCAAGAATAAACATACCATATTGCCAGCAAAGATTTTCTCCGCTGAACGTTTGCTGTCCAATTTTATAATTGAACCCACAAAACCTATGATTCCTAAAATGCCGATACCAGTGATGAAACCTGCATTCAAGTATTTGATTATCAAGTTAGCACACCTCGCTAATCATGCAAAATTATTCAAAATTCTTTGTGCCCACTATTGTACTTGTCCTGTACCAAAAAAGTTCACCTTGTTTTTTTCGTGGCTATTTCGTGATGAGCGTTGCTTACGAACAATTTTAGCTAAAAAAAGGCAACACCCTTTATCTCCGCTCACCGCTTGGTGTTTTTAGCTGTTTTGCCCCAGGACCTTATCCTTATAGTAATTAAAGAACGTCTTCTCACCGGTAATTACGCTAGCAGTGCCATTCAGACCGTAGCGCAGATTGCGCCGTTGGGCTAGTGATGGATCAATGCGTGCCGTGACTTGAAAGTAATTGCCTTTATTTATCGTGGTCGGGGCGACATCGATCTTAGTTACCGTCCCATTCAGGACTAACGGCCGCGGAACTTTCTGGGCGATACGCAGCCGTAATTTCTGGCCTTGTTTTAACCCGACGATTTGATCAGCCGGAATCATCGTCACTACTTTTAATTTAGTCTGGACTTCAATCAATGGATAGATCTGGGCTAAAGCTGTCCCAGCACCCAAATATTGTTTGCCGATATTGCGGGTGTCCACGTGGAGAATCCCGGTCTTTTTAGCACGGATTGTATAGTTTTGGCGATTTTTGGTCAAAACAGTCAGCTTGTCTTTAAGCTGTGTTTGTTGGGTTTTAAGCTGTGCTTGTTCCTTAGCCACACTGGCTAGTTGTTGATTTTGCAATGCCGTTAGCTTTTGCTGCGCCTGGGCATCCGTAATGCCTGCTGTTTGTGGGGCGGCTAATTGGGCTTGCTGGACTTGGATGCTATCGATACTAGACTGGATTTGGCTGATCTGACTATTGGCATTGGCTAAATAGCTCTCTTTTAACTGGGCTAGGTCATCCCCCGAGAGAGCCTTACTTTTAGCTTGAAAACTATTCCAGAGATAAGTTAGATTTGAATTTTTACCCAGCACATTTTTGTTCTGATCAATGCTATCGCGTAACGCTTGATAGTCTTGTAATTGCGCCTTTAAAGTCGTCAAATTATTGGTTAATAACTGGGCCACTTTATCTGATTTATGGTTATTATCTTGTTGGGTCTTATCCGCCAAACTGGCCTCTGATTGATAAATCGCCCGTTGTGCTAAGTAATTAGCGAGTTGATCAGAATAACCGAAAGCATCCGCCTGGGTAAAAGTCGTTTTGTTCTGCTGAACGCCCGTCTTGAATTGATCTAAGCCTTGTAAGCGTTTCTGTGTTTCATCAATTTGTTGCTTAAGCAACGTTGCTTGGCCTTTATCGGTCACATCTTGGTAGACCAATAAGGGGTCACCTTGATGAACGACTTTATTTTCTCGGAGGTGATTGACCAAAATTCGACTGCTAGCTGTGCCTTGAATGGTCACCGGGGTGGCTTGTGGCTCGATCTGTCCCACGGATTTGACGGTCACTTCCCGCTTACCAAAGAAAGAAAATAGGAGTAGGCCCAAACACAGGAGGGCAACCGGTAATATAATCAGCGTTGAAAAATTCTGGTAGCGGCGCTGATAAAACTCAGTACTCTCCAAAAACCTTAGATCATGATTCATACCTAACCCCTCCTATTGGTTGACCAAATCGGCATAATAACCCGCTTGATCTAATAATGACTGATGTGTGCCTTTTTCTACCAGTTTGCCATGATCCAAAACCACAATGTTGTTCGCCAATTTAGCGATATTTAAGCGATGAGCGATAAAAATCACGGTCTTATCCTTTAACGCCAATAATTTCTGCACGATTTTTTGTTCCGTGATCGCGTCCAAGTTACTAGTGGATTCATCAAATATCAGAACTTGAGCACTGGTTAATAGGGCGCGGGCAATGGTCAAGCGCTGTTTCTGGCCGCCGGATAAAGTGGCGCCGTTTTCGGATAATTCTGTCTTGTAGCCTAAGGGTAAAGCTTCAATATCTGCTTGAATCTCCGCAAAAGCACACGCAGCCGTAATGTCTTCGGTGGTCACATCGGGTCGACTGCCTAAAGTTAAGTTTTCTAAGACGGTGCCATTAAAGACATAGGGTTCTTGCGGCACGTAGTTCACATATTGCCGTAACGTATGCTTATCGATATCCGTGGTCTGATGGCCGTTCACTAGAATCTGACCAGCCGTTGGTTCAAAGAAACCCACCAGCAGTTTGACTAAGGTCGTCTTTCCCGAACCACTCATCCCCACAATCGCCAGTTTGCTATTCGCCTCAATTTTCAAGTTGATTGCTGTCAATGTATTGCGCCCAAAGCCATACTTAAAATCAACCTTGGCAAATTCAAGTGCACCTTTGAGCTTAGTCACATCTTTGATCGGCCGCGCCTGCTTAAATTCGGACTCGACTAGATACACTTCATTCAACCGATTATTTGCCACCCGAGCCATTTGTAACTTTGTCTGCAAGTTAATGATATTTTGAATGGGATTGGTGAAATACGACAGTAAAGCATTATAGGTGATCAGCTGGCCTAAGCTCAATTTGTTTTGCATGACTAAATTAGCACCCAACCAAAGGACCAAGGTATTGACCACTAGTTGAATCCCTGCTTTCAGCGCCTGTTGTAAGAGGTCCAGTTTTTGGTAGGTAAATGACTTGCGTAAATAAGCTACAAATTCTCTATCCACTTTTTGGTAACTATTATCTTCAGCATTCAAGGATTTGACGGTCTCAATGCCATTGATATCTTCAATGATTGAAGAACTCAACATAGCATTACTTTGCATGGTATCTTGATTGTACTTCTCAAAGGGCTTGACGAAAGCATAGATCACTACGATATATAGGGGGATCGCAATTAAGGTGATCCAGAACAGCTGCGTGCTCTGCACTGCCAGCACAATGGCTAAAATCAAAGCGATCCAAACATCTAAGAACATAGAAATGATCGTTCTGGCTAAGGCATCAATGATTTTATTAGCATCTGTAAACCGAGAAATGATCTCCCCCGTCCGCCGGGTCGCAAAAAATGACATGGGTAGTTCAAAAATATGCCGAATATAAGCGAGAATCACATCAATCGAAAGCCGCTGCCCTAGAACAGCTAATAAGTAATTTTGACCAAATGTTAAAACCTGCTGCAATATGTAAGTACATAATAAACCCACGGAAATGATACCTAGCGTATTGACCATCTGGCTCGGTATGAAAGTATCAATGATTCCCTGTAAATAATAAGAACCGAGGATACTGATCAGGGTAACTAAAATCGACGCCACAATAATATTTGTGATCAAATGATGTTGTTTGAACATCATCGGGACGTAGCTAAATAGCGAATTCTTAGACTCTTGGGCACTTTGATAACCAGGTTTCGGGGCAAAAAAAATAGCCACCCCAGACCACTCTTTTAAAAAGTCCGCCTTGGCCATTTTATGTAAGCCTACGGTAGGGTCCGGGTCGCCAATCAATAATTTGTCCCCCCGTTGCCCAAAAACCACATAATAATGTAATAGCCTGCCTTGTTTCAAGACATGGGCGATAAATGGAAAAGGCAAATCAGGCACGTCAAATAAGGTAGCGTCCGCACGGATCGGTTTCGTCTCTAAATCTAATGTTTCCGCGGCTTCAACGATCCCTAGAGCTGTGGTCCCAGCCATATCCGTTTTCGCTAGATCACGCAGGTGTGCCAAGGAATATTGCGACCCAAAATGACGTAAGATCATAGCTAGCGCGGCCACCCCGCAATCCCGTTCGTCTACTTGAGGGACATAATCTCGCCGGTTTTTAAAATACTTCATTTTTCGCTACACCCCCTGCTTGATCTCAGCTATGCCCTTTAAGTAGCGCCGCAACATTGCCGCTTTACGAGCACTGACCTTACAGCTAACCTTGCGTTGCTCATCAAAATAAACCACACGTTGTTCAAAATCAAAAATGACCACATTTTGTGGATTGATCAAAATACTCCGATCACAACGGATCAGATTGGGATTATCCTTTTCAACCTGCCGTAATTCACCTCTGAACTCTGCACGCACATCACGTCCCCGCAATAACAATTTACGGGGGGCATCCTTCAAGGACTCAACATAATACAAGTCACTGAACTTCAATTCACGAAATCGATCTCTCGCTACCTCATAGCTAAACATGACTTCTGAATTCCGTGTATCTTTTTGATACCGTTCATAAGCTGTATCCACATCTTCGCGAATGAACTGAGTCACGTTTTCTGACCCCGCTTCTTTATAAATAAAATCCAGCGGTTCCACTTTTCGGGACAAGGTCAGCTTCAGCATTTCATCATGAGTCGTAATAAATGCAATGGCTGCAAAGGGTTGCTGTGTCCGGATTTTTTCGGCCACATTAATGCCATTCAAGTTACTACGATCGATTTGAATATCTAATAAAGCAAACACTCGAGCATTACGGTGTTCATTCAAATAGTTCAAGATATCCTTGGGTTCAGGGGTACAGACAGCAATTTCCATGTCATAGGCTTTCGGCGTGTCATTGATTTCGATGCGCCGCTGAATAATTTGGTGATACATTTGCCGCTGCAGGTCGTTATCTTCCAATATCAATACTTCAAGCATGTGTCGCTCCTTTCTCGGCGGTAGTGATCAACAAACTAAACCGCACATAGCGGTCATGCTTACTGACCTCGAATAACAATTCATCCGACACTGCCGTCAATTGTTGTACCGTCGCTAAGCCAAGGCCACTGTGCGCTGCTTTAGAAGAATAACCGCGTTCAAATAAATGATCGATATCTAATTCAGGATCAGTGACTGTATTTTCAATGATAAATTCATAGGTCGTTGGCGTATATGAAACCAAGGCCAAATGAAGTGCCCCATTCTTTTGCGCTTGAACAGCTTCAATCGCATTATCTATTAAGATACCGATGATCCGCACCACGTCCACGATTGCCTGGGGCGTCGCGGTAATCGGCTGCTCTACTTCAAAAGTCACCTGAATTTTGGCCTGAACCATTTGCTTTAATTTAGCAAACAATAACCCCCGAATACTGGGGACTTGAATCTTAGACAAGTCAGCAAAGATTCGTTGATCCAAATGGGTACTGGCGTTGGTCTCATTAAGCAATTGCTGGACGTAAGCTTCACCATCCTTGCTGTGACTGCCCTGTAAGTAGCTTTGAACCGACAACAACTGATTTTGATAATCGTGCCGTGCTTGACGCAGGGCTTCATAATTCTCTTCAACTTTTTTCAAATAGTCTTGCTGCTGCTGAAAGTCCTTTAGTTTAGTCTTAGCATCTATTGACCGCCGATAACTGGCAACGAAATACCACATCATAACAAATGTTGCAATAATGAAAACCGTGAAGCTGAAGATAATTAGGGACTGGAAAATCCCCTCTAAATTGAGCTGTACTGCAACTAATGATATGCCCAACTCAAGCAAGAAAAGCGCAGTTAAGAACGTGGTGATTGCCTGAAGAATCTTCCTATCTTGATTTAAGAAGTGAATTAATTCGTTTATCCTTATTGCATAGTGATAAATTATCCACATAGATATAACCACTAAAATCGATAATATTATAGGCGCTAGCCAATTTAAAAGTGGTGACTGTTCAGATAGTAATATTTTTAATAGGGAAACACTCTTGATAATCATATTACCAACAGGAAATACTACGATTGCTATGGCTAACAGTGCAATGCTTTGATCCGAAATCAAAGGTACTTTGTATTTAATTCTCTGGATCAAAATTTTTATTAAAATTGCAATCAATATTCCTGTATCTCTTAGGAAATAACTCAAAATTGCAAGTGTTGCTGCAATCATAAAGTTAAAAGAAATAGATTTAACTTTTAAACGCCCAAAAACTTGATCTGCAGGTAATAATACAGCAAGCACAACACAAACATCCCAAGTAAATCCCTCATACATTTCTAAAATAAATTGCTGAGGAAATGTGCGAGTTTCTTACCGACTGTATTAGTATTATAGTCGCCAACTACAAAAGCTGAAAACCCTTGACCTCCAGATATTTGACTCAACTTATTTGTATTCAATATTTCAAACTGGCTCATGGCACCTAACTTCTGAGAAACTTGATTATGGTTAATTTGAATTTTCACGTTTTCCTCCTACGTAAGTAGTTATTTCTCTTTTACAATAATAATATTACTAAATCATTTTCATTTAAAGCTAAATATGTTTTTAACGTAGTAGTTTTTGTGATAAACGTAATATATCGTCAATTTTCTAACGTTAATCACAGTATGGTCACGTTTAATACTGTACGAACACATCCGATTAACCATCGGCTATACTAAAGACATCAGTTAGGAATCACCAAGAATAAACAAAGGGAGACTCATTAGATATGAACAAAAGAAAATCAATTTTTATTATCTCATTAATCGTTATTATCTTTACTCTCAATTTAGGATCCGTATCTCGCACCTCGGCTGCTACGAGTGGTGAGTCAGATGTAACAAAAGTCACACAAGAACAGTATGCAGATAATTTACATGGTATCTATTCTTTAAACGGAAATGAACTAAATAATCTCATATCATCAAATACGGACTATTTCCTATTTATTGGTTATAAGGAATGTCCTTACTGCCGCGAGTTCTCAACAACCTTAAATCAGTTCAAATACCAATCAAAACTTCCGATTTATTATGTCAATCTTGATGATCAAATACTAAATGGCGTAACTCCTGACACTGCTCAAAAAATTGAAAAGTTTATTTACGGACAGGTCAAGCTTGATTCGACGCCGACAATTGTAAAAGTATCAAACGGCCAAGCTACCAATATCCTAGTCGGATCAGATACCTCCATTCAAGATCTTGAAAATATAAATCAAGGAAGCCAAAGTTATTTATATTGGAATTATAAATTTGGATTACTATAACTTAATTTTGCCTTTTTACTCAATAAAGGGGGTGATTACCAGGAAAATAACTATTTGATAACTCTAATGAAAGGAGAGAGCCATGTCGAAAAATAAGTCAAAGTATCTATATATGAATGGACTATTAGTTCTTATAGTCTTGTACGACTTGTATTTCTTTTTACAAGGTTCCCGCAGCCTCTTTCACCTGCTTCTGCTAGTTATTGGATTTACACTCTTGGGTAAAGCTTATATTCTAAACATTCACGTTTCAAGAAAGGAAAGATACAATTATGAAAAAAAATAAAAACTGTGAAATTATACTTACTGATCAGGAACTACTCTCTATCATTGGTGGAAAATATTATGGCAATGGTGTTCATTGTAACTCAAAGACTTGTTGGTTAGACCAAAGTCAGGCTTGGGGAGCAGTTGGGCGCATCGCCGTCAATGGTTGGGTAGAACATGGTCCCTGGGCTCAAGGATAAAAGTGTGATTTTCTTTAAGAAAACTTGTTCTAAACAAATTTCACTTTATCTTTCGATAGGTACTAATATAATATACTTGTAATTTATTCTGCAAAGAAGTGAGTAAGTATGTCCCATATGCCAAAAGAACCACTTAATACACTAATAAATAAGACACTGTTGAACGATGATGTATCGCGTAATACCGAGTTGAAAGCACTTCTAACTAGTGCCCAATCCCAATTAAATGAGGGAACTGCTGATAATATTGTAGCAACCAAACTAGAGCACTCAATTAGTACTTATTTGTTAAAGCATCATCTTCAAGCACCGAAAGCCCTATTAGACCTATCAAATAGGCTTCAAAAAAAAGCTAATTGGTATAGAGGTATAATGTCGTCCATAACTTGGTTTACAAATTAACAGAATTTTACCATTAATGATAGTGAAACATGTATAAGTTATTCAAATAAAATAATCGTGGTTTTCAAATCAAATATAAATTTGAAAGCTATGATTATTTTATTTATTATGAGTCCTCCCGTAACCGCTAAACTAATTAAGTTAATTTTGAGCAATTAATTGGATTTGAGTCAATATCTTGGACACGATTTGAGAGATTTTTTTCGATATTCCGATGGGCGATTATTTCATCACTTCGATCGAATATCAAACCCACACCGTTTGACATCTGATCGAAGTGATGAAGAAGCCCGTTATGGAATATGCGTC
>NZ_JACGCJ010000007.1 GCF_021030645.1 Agrilactobacillus fermenti
AGAAACCTAAAGTTTTGACCGTTGATGGCGAGAAAACAACCTATGACAAGGTAGTCTATGAAGAAACGGCAGATGTCATTGAAATCAGAACAAAGGTCTCTGATGCAAATAAGGCAGCTGAGTTGTTGGGCAAGCGGTATTCATTATGGACGGATAAACTAGACATCCAAAGTTCAGATATCAATATTGTGATTGGTGGTGATGACGATAATAACGATACAGATTCCGAAACCTAGCAAGGTTTTCAACAAGCAATTCTATAAATCTTTATTTGATTATAAAACGTTTACGGAAGTTTACTATGGTGGCGCCAGTTCAGGTAAAAGCCATGGTGTTGTTCAGAAAGTTATCATCAAAGCCTGCCAGCCTTGGCGATATCCACGTAAGGTTTTATGGTTGCGTAAAGTTGGGACCAGTGTTCGTGATTCAATCTTTGAAGATGTTAAGCAAGGGCTATCTAGCTTAGGCCTACTAACATATTGCAAAATAAATCAATCAAACTTTGAGATACAGCTACCAAATGGGGCTGTATTTTTGTTTAAAGGTATGGATGATCCCGAGAAAATTAAATCCATTAAGGGCATATCTGATGTAGTTATGGAGGAAGCAACAGAGTTCAATTTGGAGGACTATACACAATTGACATTACGTTTAAGAGAGAAAAAACATAAGTTCAAACAAATCTACTTGATGTTCAATCCAGTCAGTAAGCTCAATTGGGTCTACAAACATTTCTTTGAGGTGAATCAAGATGACACTAAGGTTATTCAATCTACCTATCACGATAATCAGTTTTTGGATGAGCGCTCGCGTAAAAATATCGAAATGTTGGAGAAATCAAATCCTGCTTACTATCGCATTTATGCCTTGGGTGAATTTGCCACCCTAGACAAACTGGTTTTCCCCCACTTTGAAACTAGGCGATTGAATAAAGATGATCCCAAGCTCAGAAATATCAAGTCGTTATTTGGCTTGGATTTCGGTTTTGTAAATGATCCGTCAGCATTTATTCACGTCAAAGTTGATGAGAAAAACAAAGTGATCTATTTCATGGAAGAATATGCACGCAAAGGCCTACTAAATAATCAGATTGCTGAGGCTATCAAGCAGATGGGCTACAGCAAAGAAGTGATCACTGCCGATGCTGCTGAAAAGAAGTCAATTGAAGAGATTAAACGTGATGGTATTTCGCGAATCAGACCAGCCAAAAAGGGCCCGGATAGCATTATTCAGGGTCTTTCTTTTCTTCAACAGTTTAAATTCGTCGTAGATGATCGTTGTGTCAAGCTCATTGAAGAGCTGCAAAACTACACTTATGTCAAAGACAAAAAGACTGGTGAATATCTCAATAAACCAGTGGATTCATATAACCATTTGATTGACGCTGTTAGATATGCCGTTGAAGAAATTAATGGGCAAGCGAAGCCAAAAGCTATTATTTTAAACAACACATTCATATAGGAGGTGAGTACTATCGCTGATACAGTTTCTGTGCCAGGGTCTATTACGGATAATGGCCTTTTTATTTATCCTAAGGATCAAGATCTAGGTGGAGTAGAACTCAAACAATTCGTCAATTATTATCAAAATAATTTGCTAAACCAGTACCAAAATAAAATGAATCTATATCTTGGAAAACATAATATTTTAACGTCAAAAACCCACCGAAATGGTAGTATCGACAATCGAAATGTGGCGAATCTGGCGCACTATGTCGTTGATACTTACAATGGTTACTTTATAGGTATACCTCCTAAAATTTCGTTAAGTGATACTGTCAATAATGATAAATTGCAAGCGTGGATGAATCGTAACTCATTTGTAGATGTACTAAGTGAAGTTAGCAAACAAGTTGATATCTATGGTCGTTCATTTGTATTCGTCTATCAAAATGAAGACAGTAAAACACATATTGCCTTTAGTGACCCAATGCACTCATTTATGATTTACGATGACACCGTTCAGCAAGAGCCACTAGCTTTTGTTCGTTATATTTATGATGACAGTAATAAATTTAGTGCGACTGTGTATTTTTCTGATTACGGTGTTCAAGTTGATAATGACTTTAATTACGGTGAAAAATTACCTAACGTATATGGCCACGTTCCAGCAGTTGAATTTTTTGAAACTCAAGAGCGTCAAGGCGTTTTAGATAATATTGATACATTGCAAGACGCTTTAGACAAGGCCCTAAGCCAAAAGGCAAATCAAAATGAGTATTTCGATAATGCTTATCTGGCAATTTTAGGATTACGGTTGCCTGAAAACACAGATGGTACACCCAACTTTAAATTAATTGAAAATCAAGTTATCTATAGTCCTGACGCAGATGCAGCAAATGCAAAAGTCGAGTTTCTAACAAAACCCGATGGGGATACGATGCAAGAACACTTACTTGATCGTTTGACTAATTTAATTTATCAAATTTCGATGGTGCCAAACTTAAATGATGAAGCTTTCAGTGGGAATAATTCTGGAGTAGCTTTACAATTCAAATTATTACCTATGAAGAATAAAGCACAAAATAAAGAGCGTAAGTTTACCCAGTCTTTACGCAATCTTTATGCAGTTTTATTTAGCACCGGTACAATTATTCCTGAATCGAATAAAGATGCCTGGGAAGAGCTAAAATTTAAATTTACACGTAATATGCCGGTCAACTTAGCAGATGAAGCCGACGTTGTACAAAAGTTGGATGGTCAAGTGTCAGATGAAACTAAACTTAGTGCCCTATCATTAGTCGATGATCCTAAATCAGAATTGGATAAAATAGCGAATGAACAGTCTGAACGAACTAAGAGAGCTATTCAAGATAGTGCTTCTGCGACAGATATTCAAAAGAGCACTGCATCGGCATCGGCTTTGGCTAGTGATGGTGATACGACGATTCAGAAAGTTAGCTTAAATGGCGCTCAAATTACATCGTTAGTAAACATCGTTCAATCGGTTGCTGCTAAGACACTGCCATACGATTCAGCGTTAGCCATGTTGACAGCTTCATTTCCATTCAATGAAGCCCAAGCTAAAGAGATGTTGGGTAATGCTGGGAAAGGGTTCAACTTGAGTAAGGATGACGTTAATGGCATCTAATATTCATAATGAGGCCTACTGGAAAAGGCGTGAAGCTGATGAAGCGAATTTTATTAACGATAACATCAAAACGGATGAAGACTTCAACAAAATCATTCAAAAATATTATGATGACTTAATTAAAAGTATTAATGATCAAATCAATGATGAATATTTAAAGTATGCAGATCGCAACAATTATACGATGACACAGGCACGTAAAAAAGTTACTGAACAGGATGTTCAAGCATTCTCTAATAGGGCCAAAGAAATTGTTACAGAGGCACAAAAACTTTATAAAGAGAAGGGCAAGGTAACTTATGCTGACTTCTCAAATGAGATAAATCAACAATTAAGGCTTTATAATGCAACCATGCGTATCAATCGTTTAGAGTTAATCAAGGCACGAATAGCTCAGGAAGTGTTAGCAACCAGTATACACGTCAATCAAGCATTCGAAGCTAAGCTGACTGGTGACTACTTATCCGAGATTAAACGTCAATCTGGTATTTTAGGGCAAAATATTATATCCCCAAGTACCAAAAGTATCAGTAAAATTGTCTATGCTCAAACAGGTGGTGCTAATTTTAGCCAAAATCTATGGAATGATGACGCAGTACTTCGTGCCAAACTCAATCAGGCATTAACACAAAGTATACGGCAAGGTTTGAGTCCTAAGTCACTAGCTGACAAATTAAAGCCTCTAGTCAAAAATGATGTCCGAAATCGAACTAATGTAGCTGAACGTTTAGCGAGAACTGAATCTGCTCGAGTTCAGGCAAAAGCTCAAGTAAATAGTTTTAAAAATAATGGCTATGATTACTGTAAATGGATAGCTGAGCCAAGTGCCTGTTCAGTCTGTCGAAATATTGCAGATCAGAAAAACTTTAGGGGTATGGTCGGTGTTTATAAAGTATCTGAGGTACCGTATTTACCGGCACATCCTAATTGCCGTTGTTCGCTCTCTGCCTGGTATACGCCATTAAATGACAAAGAATATGCTGCTATAACGCGATATGTTTCTCCCGATGCATACGCTTTAAATGATACACTTAGACGTGGAAGTAAATTAACAGATGCTCAAAATGAATGGATTAACAATTTGGACACTGCATTAGATAAACTGCCACCTTATCAAACGGATAAGTTATATCGTTCTATCTCTCTACCCAATGATCAAATTTCTGAGTTTGTCAATCAATATATCGTTGGAAAAGAGGTAGATTTATCTCAGTATATTTCAACGTCAAAAGATGTTTATGACTCGAATGATACCGTCAGGCTTGTCATAAAAAGCTCAAAAACTGGTAGAGATATTTCACATTGGAATCCATCTGAATCCGAAGTATTATTTAAACGAGGTACTAGGTTTCTTGTTACTAACCGATATCTTAGCAAGGATAAACATAAGCCTATAATTGAGGTGAGAGTCATTGACTAATAAAAAGCCATATTCTGATAAACGATGGCATGATCCTCTTCTTGGAAAGTCTGTTGGGAAGGGTAAAAAATTGACCGCTGAAGAAAAGAAACGCGA
Organism: Agrilactobacillus fermenti; assembly: GCF_021030645.1. Lineage (GTDB taxonomy): Bacteria > Bacillota > Bacilli > Lactobacillales > Lactobacillaceae > Agrilactobacillus > Agrilactobacillus fermenti. The sequence continues at coordinate 4,607 of NZ_JACGCJ010000007.1, forward strand.
TCAAGAGTTTGTAGATGCTGTTTATAAAGCAGCTAAAGAAAAAAATAAAACTAACGATGAACAATAAGATCATGAAAATTAATTCATGGTCTATTTTTATGCCTTTTTTCCTCAGGTCAGGCTTTAAAGAAACCTGTGAGTAGGATAGACATCCAAGTCTTAAAAAAGAGTAGAGGAGTTTTTAATATGAATTACAAGCAATATGTTTTGAGCGTCTTGGGTAATCGCTCTTTTGCACCTGATACGGGTAGTGATGGGGCTGATCCTTCTGTCGGTGACACAAGCCAAGAGTCAAGTGACCTTGAACCAGAGTCGAAGCTCGATGAAACAAAAAGTGCAAAACCTGAGCCTGATAAAGATGATACTCAAAAAAAGGACAAAACATACTCTGAAAGTGAATTGAATCAGATTATCCATGAACGTTTGGAACGCGATCGCCGTCAACGTGAGAAGGAACTTAATGAAGCTGAGAAATTGAAAAAAATGTCTGATTCCGATCGTTCTAAATATCAGGTTGAAAAACTACAAAAAGAGTTGGCCGACCAAAAAGCAATCAATGATCGAAATGAAATGTCCAAAGTGGCTCGTAGTTTATTTACTGATGAAGGAATTCTTGTTGACGAGAATGATCTGTCACTTGTTGTAACGACAGAAGCCTCATCAACCAAAGCTAATACAAATACCTTAATTGATCTGATTAATCGCGTTAAAGCCGAGGAGAAAAAGAAATATTTATCTGGCCAAACGCCAAAAGTAAGTCATCAATCACTTAAAGACCCAGGCATACAGGCTGCAGAAGTGCGCAATCAAGCAAATACAATCACCCAAGATCCATGGCATAAAAATAATTAGGAGGGATTTTCATGTATGTAGATAAAAGGAAAACGGCAACACAGATTAATTTTTTAGATAGTGAAAAGTTTATTTCTTTTACTAAGTATGCCGACCCATCTGTCCTGGCAGATCAGACGAAAGACGGTATGTTACCAGCTGGTTCAATTTTTCCAAAGAATGATGGTAGTGCTGAGGGAATTACAATCAATGATGTAGATTTGAGCAAAGGTACTCAACCAGTTGGAGTAATTGTTGAAGGCTATATCAACGCAAAACGATTACCGACAACACCAGCTGCAGCTGCTATTACTGCTCTATCCAAAATTACATTTAGCAATATTAAATAAAACTAAGGAGTTGATAAAATGTCACGAATTACTGACTTATTTACACAACCGACATTGATCAATTACATCAATAATCGGACTTTTCCAACATTACTTGGTGAAACTTTATTCCCAGCGACAAAGATTCAATCATTAAAATTACAATATCTGAGAGCCGGTTCTAACGTTCCTGTTATCGCACCTATTGCTGCATTTGACACTGAAGCACAAATCGGTAGCCGAGAAGCGGCCATCCAAGAGGCAGAATTAGGCTATATTAAACGTAAAATGCAACTAAAAGAAGAAGATTTAATTGCGTTAAATAACCCACGAACAGTACAAGAAGAGCAGTATCTCAAGCAACAAGTTTATAACGATGTCGACAACTTAGTTGCTGGAGTTAATGCTCGGGTTGAATTAATGCGCATGCAGGCTTTATCGACGGGTAAAGTCACTGCATCTGAGGATAATCCAACCACGGTAGTTGACTATCAGGTACCACTTGAACACCAGGTCAAACCTGCTAAAGTTTGGACAGATGAAGCTTCAGATCCAATTCAAGATATGCAAGATTGGATTTCCACAATGAACATTGCACCTACTCGAGCATTAACTTCTAATAAAGTACAAACCGCTCTATTGCGGCATAAAGGCATTGCTCAGTATTTTAAGACAGCTGGAATGATTCCAACTATTGGTAACTTAAATGCCCTGTTGCAACAATTTGGTCTACCAACATTAGTCACCTACGATCAACAATATCGTGAACAGCAAGCTGATGGCACTTATAAAAAACAACGGTATTTTCCAGAGGATGCTTTCGTAATGTTTGGACCAGATACATTAGGAAACACGGTCTATGGACCAACACCAGAGGAAAATCGTTATTTATCTGGTGGCACACAAGATTCAAATATCGGCAATGTCTTTGTCACAATCTATGAATCTAATTTAGATCCGATTGGTACTTGGGAAAAAGCAGCGGCCACTGCTTTACCTTCGTTTGCAGATGCTGATAATGTTTTGCAAGTTAGTGGCTTGTTAGCTGCAACAAAAGATGATAAGCAAGAAGCGGGTGGTACGGGAAACTAACACCGCCGTCTAATCAGGGCGGCGTGAATGATTCAAATACAGTGGCAGAGATCACGGCTTATCTTGATGCGAATCACATTAATCATGATGGTATTACAAAAAAAGCTGATTTGTTGGCTTTAGCTTTAAAGAGGTAACGTTATGAGTAATTTAGACGATGTAAAAACGCTATTAGATATCACCAATACTGATAGAGATAAACTGCTGTCATTGATTTTAAAAAATACCGAATCCTCATTAAAAATAAAGATAAATCTAGAATCCAATAAAGTGATACCTGATGAGCTTAATTATATTGTTACAGAGGTAGCTGTGGCGCGGTTCAATCGAATTGAAAATGAGGGTATGAAACAATACTCTCAATCGAGCCAAGGTATTACGTTTTATGATAGTGATTTTGACCCCTATCTTGCCGATATTGAATTATGGCGTAAGAATAACGACGCCAAATTGAATTCGTTAGGTAGTGTCCAATTTATTAATGGATATGGTGGTCAACCATGAGATATAACACACTTGTAACTTTCATCAATAAGGAAAATGAAGCATATAACCCTGATACTGGTCGTTATGAATCGCTTGAAGAAAAACATCAGCTTTACGCCAGTGTAACTAGTGAAGGCATTGAGGAAGCAGCGTTGATTACTGGTGGACCTGATCAAGAAACTATCGTCATTAGGCTAAGAGAGAAGCCTGGGTTTTCTTTTGATAAATTTATCATTGGTCAAAAGCAATACAAGGTTCTAAAACCAATACAGCTAAGGCATCAATATACAATTATTGGTGGTGAAATGCATGGCTGACTATCAACTAAATTTAAGTGGCGATAGAGAACTGATTACGCTCATGAAAAAGATGACTGATTTGAATGGTGTCAAGCAAGCTATTAAAGAAGCTGGGGCCCAAATGGATCAAGTTTCGGCAAAAGCAACACCAGTCCAAACAGGTAATTTAAGGAGATCAGGACTACTAGAGCTAGATGATGATGGCTTAGGGGTTCAAAAGGGCTACAACACGAATTATGCAGCTTATGTTGAGTTTGGTACTCGCTTTTTTGCGGGAAGATTTTATCTAAAGCGTGGATATCTTGCAGGCAAAGAAACATTGATGACTTCTTTGCAGAGGTGGGTAACATGAATCCATATGAAGAACTTCATAATTGTTTATTTAAATCGTTTACCAAACTAGGTTATCGAGTTTTTGACTTTTTACCACGTAATGTTAAAAATCCATATCCATTTATTTATCTAGGTGAACAGTTTAATACAGATATTCCGACAAAAACACGTCAGCTTGGTGAATCGGCATTAGTGATTCATATTTACAATGACTACCATGAACGTGGGAAAACTGCAGCAATTCTATATGAAATAGCCATGTTTTTATACGAGCTGGAATATACCGGTCACTTTAAATGGCAATTGCAAGCTCCAATAACGCAAAACATGGTTATGGATGAGACCACAAACGACAAGCTTTGGCATGGTATTGTTCAAACGACAATCAAACATTTGTAGAAAGGTGGAATTCAACATGGCAAAAGATAAAGGCGGCGCTGTTAGTGTAGACGCTTCTCAAGGTGCAAAAAAGGTACTTTATTTACGTCTACGCTCAGAGCGTCCATTTAAAGATGCTCAAAGACTCCCGTTACAAACAAAGCATACAATCAAAGAGGACCGCTCTGTTGATACGGCCCAAACAAAAGACGGTGGTGTAGCAGCGGGTGGTGCTTATACATCTTCAATTGATATTGAAGCTTTAGATGTAAAAAATAACCCAGTTGCGGATATGATGCACTACGCAATGCAAAATAATCTAAAACTAGAGGCTTGGGAATTAGATTTTGATGACCCAGTATTGGATGATGCAGGCAAACCAATTCCTAATACTTACCATTCCTTGTACAATACAGGTTTGTTAAATGGTTGGGAAGCTGATGCTGACGTCGAAAACAATTCAACAATCAAGACAACTTTAGTTATGGACGGCCCTATGTTGGGTGGGCAAGAGGTTGTCGAAAGTGATGAAATTGATGAAGTTAAACTTTACTATCATATTTTGAAGGGCGAACAAGGTATTGCACCTGAACCATTATATGAACCACAAACAAAAACTGAAACGCCAGTCAATCCAACCCCATAATTGTAAGAATATTGAATAAAATTGACAGGAGCCTCAGTGCTTCTGTCTTTTTTTGTAAGGAGAGAGAATATGTTAAAAATTAATGGTAAAGAATATGAAACCGCATTTGGATTCTTATTCCTGAGAAAGATCAATGCACTAAAAGACATCATGACGATAGATGATACTTCTACTGCCAAACTAAAAGGATTGCTGGTTTCTTTCTTTCAAGGCGATCCAATGGCGGTATTGGAACTTACAAAAGCCTGCCTAGCTGTTAACAAGGACTTAAAGGAAATGGATATCGAGCATTATATTGAATCCGAAGCTAACTATGATGAACTCATTGATTTTTTAAACAAAAGCTTGGCCAGCTCCAATCTGACATCGAAAGCTTACAAATTAGCAGAAAGCACGTTCAATCTGATCATGACCAAAGGCAACAAAGTCACAGACAAAGATTTCCAAGAACTGATGAGGAACAGTATCAAGAGATAGTGACTAATTGTTTTCGGTGTTTTCCTGATATCAAGCTGCCAGAAATTGAACGCATGACATATTTTGAATATGTTTTAAGACTCCGTGGATTTGCACTAAGAATGCTCGATCAAAAGCAGCAAGACTTAAATAAAGCCATCTGGGCCTTCGAGTTAAATGCCTATGATAAAAATGGAAAGCCACTTGTCAAAAAAGCTACAGACCTTTTTGATTACGAAAGGGAGGTTAATCAAGTTCTCGGGAACGGTCAAGAGAATGAGCGTGTCTCAGAGTTAGAAGCACGGAAACGAGCCGCCGACAAATTGCAACGAATCTTGAATGAAAGGAGGAATTCTAACAATGGAATCCGGGAGCATCACAGCAAGACTGAGAGCAAATGATGAAAATTATACTTCAACCTTCAATAAGGCTATTGGCACCCTTAAAAGTTTTACACAGCAACACACTGGAGCAATGAATGTTATGGGTAGTTTTAAAGGCATGGTTGCATCGGTTGCTGCCGGAATGGGTGTCTATAAAGCTGCAAGTGCTGGAGTCAACCTAGTTATGGGGCAAGTACACTCAGCTTTTGCCAGATTGGATACAATGCAAAACTTCAATCGAAGCATGACCGTATTGGTCGGTAGTTCTGAAAAAGCAAATGAAACATTAAATGAACTTAAAGATATTTCACATGGTACTGCGTATGGATTGGATGTTATGGCTCAGGCTACCCAAGGGTTTGCAACTTCTGGGGTAGATGTTAAAAAGTCGGTTGATTATGTTAAAGATTTTGCTAATGCAGTCTCCTTTTATGGTGACGGAACTAATGAACAACTAAAACAGGTTACTTACCAAATGCAACAAATGGCTGCTAAAGGTACAGCAAATATGGGCGATTTGAATACTGCTGTACAAGCGGGTATTCCTGTTTATCGAATCTATGCTCAAGCAACTGGTCAATCTACAGAGGAAGTTATGAAAGCTTTGTCGGCCGGAAAAATCAGCAGTGAGGACTTCTTCAATACGCTCCATAAAGCCTTTAATGAAGGTGTAGAAGGGTTCCCCGCAATTGCTAATGCCGCAAAAGAAGCTGGTGCGACTTGGCAGGGGACCTTTGATAACATGAAAGCTGCTATTACACGTGGGTTAACGCAGACAATTAATGGATTTGATTCATTAGTACAAGCTACCTTTGGTAAAAGCATCAAACAAACGATTGCCGATTTTGGTAGCCATTCGGAATCAGTTCTAACAGGTTTTGGTACTAGTATTAGTAAAGCCAGTGGCATTTTCACACCATTTGTCAGCATTATTAGGACTTCATTCAGTGGTGTCGATGATTCAATTAAGAATGCTATCGGCAATATTATTAATTATTTAAAGACCATGTTCTCTTCAATGAATGATTCAAGTCATTTAGACAAATTTAAAGGTGCTATGGATAGGGTAGCCGAAGCCATCAAGAAAGTTGCCGACTTTGTTGGTAATAATTTTGCTAGTGCGATGAACTTACTTCAAAAGTATGCTGAAGCATTAGGCATCGCGTTTCAGGGAACCGGTAAAATTATCGGCGCGGCATTCAAAACAATTTTTGACACCCTTAGTGATCTTTTTAGTTCTCTAAGCGATACCAGTGCTATCAACGTTTTCCAGAACGCCATGACTGGCGTTGCAAATGTTGTTAAAAACGTAGCCGGTTTTGTTCGTGATCACTTCAAGGGTATGATCGACACTATCAAGGAACATCTTGAAATTGTCCATAATTCTTTTAAAGGTGTTGGCTCTGCAATTGGAGAAGCTGTATCTGCAGTTATAGATGCATTTAAATCTATGTACGGAAACATGACCAAACAGGATGAAATCAATACCTTTAAGAGTGGCATGGGTATAGTTGCTGATGCGATAAAAAATGCGGCTGGCTTTATCAAAGAACACGCAAACCAAATTGCTTATCTTATTAAATCCATTGGTCAGCTATTGCTTGCTTATCAGGGAATCAAAGCTATTAAAACATTGAGTGAGCCATTCATTGCTGCTGGTAAAAACGTAATGGACTTTTACGGTAAACTTAATGATTTAGGTAATCTTATGTCTATAGGCTGGCAACAAAAAGTTGGTGGTTGGACTGGCTTGTGGGAAACAATCAAATCTCCATTTCTGTCTGTTGGTCAAACTATATCTGATTTTGGCTCTAAAATTAATAAAACACGAAAAGAACTGGAGCAATTAGAAAATATTGGTCCAATACGAGCATTCTTACAAGCTTTTGGCGATCATTTATTGGCGCTATTTCCAAACCTAGATTTGTTCATAACAAATATGTCCAAGGCAAGAGAACAAATGAAATTACTTGATGATGGTAATGCCGTCACTCGCTTTTTCCGTGGGTTCACAGCAAGTTTAGAAACAACATTTCCCAAACTACGGACTTTTACCAATAATATTCGAGAACCTAAGAAAGCAATGGATAAATTTGTTGAAGGGCTAGCTAAAATGGGGCAGAAAGCCACGGGCACTGGTCCTGTAATAGTTAGTGCAAGCAATGTCATCAAAGGTGCCTTAACAGGAATTAAAAATGGTTTTAAATCTATGCTTAGCACTGGTGTATCAGCAATCACGAAACTGAATAGTGCTATGTTAACCAACCCCATTACGGCGCTATTAGTAGCTATTACTGCAGCATTAGGTGCTGTTGCATTAGCTTGGTCAACCAATTTTGGTGGCATGCGCGATGTAGTTAACGGTTTCTGGGAACGAGCCAAACCTGCATTTAGCGCTATTAAGGATGCTTTCAAGCGGTTAAGTGATTCATTCAAAGATATGCCTGCTAGTATGAAAAAATTCCACCTAGGTTTAGTCGCAAGTATCCTGACACCACTGGCATTAGTTGCTGATGCTCTGAGACTAATAGTTAACCTTCTCATCTCTTTCGCAGAGATTATTGTACGTACTGGTAGTGCAATATCTAAGGCATCAAAAGGTGATTTCAAAGGTGCCGCAGATGAGATGAAAAAAGGCTTTTCAGATGCTGGAAATAATATTTCTGATGTTTTCACTCATTCAGTAACGGGGGCTCTATGGGATACGGTAAATGCTGCAGGAAAAACAGCTGATAAAAGTAATGAAGTGGCCAAAAGAATGGCTAAAGACGCCAATAAAATTACGGATAGCTTTAGCAAAATGAGTGATAAAGCCAAAGAAGCTGGTGAAAACTTACGTAGTGCTTTTAATAACATAGATACGCAAGATGTATACAAGTACTATTCTGATTTGGTTTCATTAGTCAATACTAGCCTTAGTGCTATGACCCAAGCACACAAGGACTATGCAAGCAAGCTTAAAGAAGCACAGAAGAAAGACATATCAGAGCGCAAAACAGTTCAACAAAATGCCCTTAATGATTTATTGAAGGATCATCAAAATAGTTACAATAACCTTTTATCTGTTTATGAAAGTTATGCACAACAGCTAAAAAATAATACAGATGTTAACGGCAATAAATTATCTGAGGATCAACGTCAAGCACTGCAATCACAGTTTGATCAAGTTTATGCCACTTTACAAAAAGAAAACGGTGCTGTAGTTCAAGCGGGTCTAGATAAAATCAAATTGAAACAAAACCTATCGGTGCAAGAACAAGAACAGGTCAGTGCAGCATTAACAGCAGAGTACAATTTAAATTCTGATGCAATCGCTCGAAACAATGATTTAATCAAGCAAAAACAAGATGAATTAAACACTGCTAAAGACGAGTCACAACGTAAGGCCATTGAACAAGAAATCAAGCAATTGCAAGATAAAAACGCTTCAATTTTAAATTCAGAGACCACGTTCGGACAACAGTTAGTACAGATTACTTCGCAGAATGGTAAAGCAAATCTTGATGCTTTAACCAATGCTATGGAGCAGCAAAAAGGTATGACTAAGCAAGAACTACAAGGCATACTACAAGAATGGCGGGACCATGGAGGTAGCATTAACCAGGAGACGCTATTGATTGCTCAATACCTGCAGCAAAACGGTGTTCAAGGGTCTGATAACTGGCATAAGGCTCTAACTACCAAAAAACCTGAGGAAATCAAGGCAGCTTTTACTGATGAAATCCAACAAGGTATTCAAGACCTTCCTAATAAACTGTTTCAGGGTGGTTCTAAAGGCAAGGACAAGTACATTGAAGCTATCAAATCTGGCGACTATACTGGTGCTGGAAAATATTTGAATGATAAAACTAGTGCTGGCGCTGATTCAAATAGGAAGAAAATGAGTGATAGTGGTAAAAACGCTGCTAAAGATTATGTAAAAAACGTTAAGAACCAAAAAGACGCAGCGAAAGCTGCTGGAACAATTCTAGCGGACAACACCAAAAGTGGAGCTGACTCAAAGAAAAAACAAATTGGTGATGTGGGTGATACAGCAGGCTATCGGTTTCAAAGTGGCGTTAAAGGACGTAAAAATGATTCAAAAAATGCAGGTACGGATTTATCAAATTCTGCGAAGAATGGTGCTAAAAGCGTCGGTGGCTTTGATAATATTGGTGGTAATATGGCTGCCGGAGTTGCAACCGGTATTCGTAGCAATTCTTGGCAAGCTGAGAGCGAAATGCAAAATCTGGTTGATCGAGTTAATGAGAAAGCGCGTCAGGCGGGGAAAATCCATTCTCCATCAAGGTTAATGCGAGATTCTATTGGTAAAAACTTAGCTTTAGGTATTGCGGTTGGTATTAAGCAATATGCACAATCCGCTGTTGATGAAGCCCAAAATTTAATTACTGGTATCCAGCACGGCGTAGCAGGTGCAACAAGCTGGATGAATAATTCACAACTATTTAACACGAATCTAAAACAATCAGTTGATATTAATGACAACCGTAAACAGCAGCCATTACAGGTGCAATTAAATATGGGCGGTACTGTATTTAGTGCGTTCGTAGATAATATTTCTACGCAGCAAAGCATCGATCTAGAGATGGATCGTTATTAGGAGGTGGCATGGTGAAACAATATATTCCTTTTCGAAAAACTAGCAAGGGTGAGTCTTTTGATGTTCCTGCAGAAGCAATGTTTATTCAGCAGGATGGCAAACAACAAGCTTTAGAGGAACTTGTCTTAGGATATCAAACACTTCAAGTTACAGGCAGAGAATTAATTAAATATAATATTGCTGAAGAAAGTGTTGAAGGTCGAGGTGGGACGTTATTTAGGAATGCAACATTGCCATCTAGAGATATTAAAGTGAAGTATTTACTCCAAGCGGAAGATGAATTTAAATTCCGAGAGCAATACAATACTTTGATGAAGGTTTTATCTGCGCAAAAGTTATTATTTAACTTTAATGATGAGCGTGAGTTTTTTTTCACGGGTACACTAAGCAACGTTGACGAAGTAGATGGCGGTCTTTTGAGTGTTATTAGCAGTTTTACCATCCATTGTCCAGACCCCTATAAATATACTGAACCAAAAACAGTTCAATTGACGAATAACCAAAAAATTGATGATCCTCAACTCATTTATCCAACAATTCCTGATAAAATTGTTTTAAACGGTGTCAGTGGCCATGGTGTAATAAAAAATACGAAAACAGGCATGTGGATTGGTGTCAGTGGCTCTGGAAGTATTTCTTTATTCCCAAATACCGGGGGAAGTTCAGTAGATTCCAATAATATTGACTACCTGAGTTATCTAGAATATTTCACTATTGAAAATGGAGATTTGATTACACTTGAAAATGCAGCATCAATTTCCATTGGCTATCGGAGGCGTTTGTTATGAGTACGCCTTTATTATTGTTGGATCAACATGAAAAAGTATTTCGTCGGGTGCCTGCGACATACATGAAGGAGTTTGTTGAAACTCAAATTATTCGTGATGCATATACATTACAAGGTACAGCGCTAATTAAAGATAATTATATTGAGGACTTTGATAAAGCAACATATTTTGCAATCACAGACGACACTGATGATGATTCTAGATTCAGAGTTTATTACAAACAATATGCTAAAAGTGCTAATGACAAGACGATTAGCTTTCAAGGAACCTATGCGCCCTATGTTGAACTGGCTGGTTATGGTTTCATCGAAGATAAACGTCCAGTATTAAAAGAACTAGACTACTTTTTAGGTCTAGTCTTTGAGGGAACGCGATGGTCAGTGCGCCAAGTACCTGATGATATTCCAAATGGTACTCAAAATTTTTATTACGTTAGTCGATTAGATGCCTTGAAAACGATCATAGATCTCTTTGATATTGATGTGAATTTTGTTTATACAATTAAAAACAATCAAATTACAGGTCGATATGTAGATGTGTATGGCACAATGGGACGCGACACTGGTAAGCGTTTTGCATATGGGTCAAAAGCACTCACTATTCTTCGGGAACAATCCTTTTTAAATTTATATACTGCAGTAGTACCTCGTGGTGATGGCGTCCAAAAGAAAGACGAATCGGGTAAAACAACGGGTGGTTACACCCGGAAAATAACCATTAACGATATTGATTGGCACGTATCTGATAATGACCCAGTTGATAAACCGAAAGGACAAAAATATTTGGAATTGCCAGATAGAACTGCTCTTTTTGGTTATCCAGATGGCACACCCAAAACCCTTATTAAAGACTATCCTGGTATTAAAGATCCACAAGATTTAATGCGAGCTGCTTATCTTGATCTGCAAGAAATGGCACGACCTAAAATTCAATTCACCAGTACAATAACAGACATTGGTAACGTTAAGCTTGGTGATGCCATTGTAATTGTTATGCCGCAGTATAAGTTTGCTTACAAGACACGTATTTTTAAACTTCAGCGCAATTTGTTAAATAATGAAAATACAGTTGCTGAGTTTGGCGATTATATTGTCAAATCGGCCTATCAACGGGCTTATGAAATGTTATTTCGCGTTCAGAATCTTGATGATAACATGGACGATAATATGTCTGGAATCAATGACAAGGTTGATGAAAACAAAGGAATTCAAGATACTTGGAATGAAGGTCAAGAAAAATGGAACGATAATCAACAAGACTGGAATAAACTCCGTGAAGAGTGGGAAAAAAGGGCAGATGGACTTATTAAACAAGTTCAAGATGACGTAGCCAGTGCACAAAAAGATATTTCTGATTATATTGCCGGTCAAGATCAATTAGGTGAAATTGTCTTTCTAGGTAAAGACTTTTTACCGACTCGAAACCAAGTTTACAATATTATGGCTCGAACTAATATTGACGGTGGCCGAGGTCGGTTAATTTTTAATTCCAAGGGTTTGGGGTATTATGATGGCAATATGTTGGTTAAAACGGCAATTACTAATGATGGCCGTGTTTATGCTGATTATTTTATCGGCAAGAAGATTGAAGGTATTGACATTATCGGTGCTCGAATTAATGGCGGCATTATAAATGGTGGAGAGTACTTTTCAACAGATTCAGGTGGGCATGCGGCTCATTTTAATGCTGCTACACTTGATTTTGGTGTTGGTAATTCAACAAGCAATATTAATCGGCGCTTTTCAATGGATTGGATGGGTATGCATTTTTACTCTGATCAAAACTCACACCTTGTTGGATATATTGGTGTCACTCAATGGATCAAAGACACTGCTCGCAAGGGGTTAGCCTTCAATGTAAGTGATGATAAAGATTTTATGGTTTGGGGATTCAATGTTGGCGGCAGTTATGATGAATATTCATCGGACATATTACTTGCCAAAAATCCTATTGGAACACTACATGCGGGTTTTAATTTAGGTGTTGATATGTACGCTAACTTCCATAGTATCTATGATAATTATCAGCAAAAGAGTTGGGTTCAATTTTATAGTAACGGCATTGCCTTAAAAACGTATAATTCAGAAATCAATGCTTTAACAGATGGATCAACAGGCGTTAAGGGATCAAGGTTCTATGTTGAAGGCGACTTTGGTGTTGGTGGTAATAAAAATGCATTGATTCCAACTCGTGATGGTGTTCGTGGTTTTTCAGCAGTGGAGTCTGCCGAAGTTTACTTCGAGGATTTTGGAAGTACCACAACTGACGTTAACGGAATAGCAGATGTCACTATTGATGACCTATTTTATGATGGTGCCAACACTGACATTGAATACTATGTTTTTTTACAACCACACGATTTTGTTAGTGCTACTGTAACTTCTAAAAACGCACACAGTTTTAGTATTAAAACAAATATGCCAAATGTTGCAGTAGATTGGCGGCTAACAGCTAAAAGGCGTGGCTATGAACAAACACGACTACCTTTACAGAAGATGAATAATGATAAGATTGAAGATTTCTTTGGCCCTAAGGAGGTAAATAATGAATAAAGATGAATTTTCAAAAGATGAATTGGTCAAGGCACTTACACAACAAATAGAACAACAAAGTTCGGATATGGCGAATATTCAGATTACGAATCAACTATTTCTAAACAAATTGACCAACTACTCTATTATTATTAATAAATTAAAGGCTAACCATCCAGATATTTATGAATCTCTTGCAGGAGGTGATGACAAGGATGGCCACAAACTACAAGCAAATCCTAAATCTAAATCGTAAAAAGAATGGTTTAAATAAGCCAACTTTTATTAGACAGGGTGACAGTGGGTCAATTATATATGCCCAATTATTGAAAGATGATAATACACCGTATAACCTCAGTGGTTTAACGGTGTATTTTAATATTGAAAAAGCTGACGGAAAAATTCGAATTGACGCAGCGGCAAATGTAAATGATGCTGCCAATGGTCAAATTTCGTACACTATTAACCAACAGGATACGGCTGCAGCTGGGAAAGCGCACAGAGCCTACTTTACAGTTAAAGATAAGGGTCAACTGATTGAATCAACAGGAGATATGGATTTTGTAGTACAATCTGCCGCTGATGTTAATGCCGAAAGCAACGATTACATTCCAAAATGGCAACAAGCATTAAATGAAGCTCAGCAGAAATTGAATGATAAAATTTTAGATCTAACTGAACAGTTTAATACTCTAAAAAATGATTTAACAACTAAACTCACAACTCTCACAAAATTAGTAGATGATGCGACTACTAAAGCTACGGCTGATATTAAGACAATTAACGACCGTATTACCCAGTTGAATGCCGATATTAAGGCTGATATCGAAAAACTCGAAAAAATGGTTTCTGATGCGGATACAGCTGCACAAGCAAAAATCCAAGAGTTGAAAGATGATTTCAAGAAAGCACAAGATGCTCTGGATGATGCCATTAACAAGTGGGACTTGGCTGCTCGAGCACGCATGAAGATTACAGCTGATAGTTGGTACGAGGATTTAAAGGCTGAGGCACAGAAACAAGCGGATGCCCTTGCTCAAGCTAAGACTGACTGTGAAGCCGAATTAGCTAAGGCTAAAGCTGACTTTGAAACTCAAGTTGGGACCGTTTCAGCGGATATGCAGAAACAATTAGATGCTAAAGTTGCAATCTTAACGACGGCGCTAGCTGATGTTGATACCAAAAAAGCCCAGGTGGATTCAATTTTGGATGACATCAAAGCTGAAAATGATAAATTCAAAACTGACCGTGAGGCCGACTTTAAGAAACTTCAAGATCAGTTTGATACTTTGAAGGACTTAGCCAGTTCGTTTAACTTAAAAGATGTCCTTGACCGTATGGGTAAGTTAGAGACCAGTCAGAAAAGTCAGGATACGACGATCAGTGGGCAAGATAAACGAATTACAGTTATTGAATCTACTTATCCTGAAGAACACGTAAATTATGATACGCTAGCTGCCACGATAAAAGATGGTGTATTGGTTCAACCAGTATTTCTCGATCAACGCCAATTTAGAAGCCCAAAATATGGTGATCAAAATACTTCAAAAAGTTATATTGGCGTACCATATGACCCTTCGACTGAGGTCAGCGAAAATCCAAGCTTTTATCAAAATGTTCGCAATGGATACCTAACTAGGACAAATGTCGTTATGTGGTTTGACCTTGCTGGAACAAAGATTAAGGATATTTCGTTTGTAAATGGAACCTATGGTGAAATAGAACCTGGTAATAACGCTGAATGGTATTTTGGATATACAAGTACCTTTGGAAGACTTAATAATATTATTCAACAAGAAGCTTTATATGGATTAAGTAGGCCAGCACCTCCAGGATTTAGTTACTCAACGATTAATGGACAAGTAATTGCGACCTTAACAGATCAGAAGTTTATTGATGGTATTAACAAAGCGGGGTTCTTCAATATATCGTTAGCTACAACAACTGCATTTAAAGGAAAGATTCCCTTTCCAAAGTTTAAAGTAACGCAGGTTGTTGGTAAGTTATCTGATATGTTCGTTTTGAAATCCGACTTTGAAACTTATAAAGCTCAGGTAGCAACAGATCAAAAGGCCCAGAACGATAAGATCACAACTTTGACAACGGATATTGCCACACTCAAACAGCGGACCACGGCTCTACAAGGTTTCTATGATGACGTCATGAAGGACAATCCTTTGATATCAGGATCAGGTGGCGCGAATGCAAAAAATTAAATTGGTCACGGACTCAATTCGATATAGTTGGGTCCGTTTTTTAATATCATCATTATCCATTGCCCTTGGCGCTTATATCATTACCCACCAAAACTATCTGGATGACCGCATCACGCATGCGAGTCTAGTAGGCTGGTTAGATGATCGTAATATCGGTATCAGCATCGTGTTTGCGGGGATGTTGATGATGATATCCGTTGTTTCAAAAGTCCGACTTTATCGACTATTAACACTGCTACTTAATGCGTTTGTCTCTGGGGCCATCTGGTTTGTATTTTACGTACGGGATTGCGATGGGGCGCATAACATGACTTGGATCTATGCCTGTTTTGTCGTGATGGCGATCTTTGGAGTAGCTTTAACGGGAACGGAGGAGAGGGCTGGTAAGTCTTGAGGAATTTGAAGGACTGGATCATTGGGTTACTCAGCTCTGGTGGTATTGTCGCATTGATCACAGGAATATTAAGCCTGGTTGGTGATAAATTGAAAGATGATAAAACGACCCGAATCAAAGAGCTAGAGTTAGAGAACGCAGATTTAAAAGAGGATATTCAACGCCGTGATGAGGCAATCGATATGCTCCACGAGCAGTTGGAATTCTATAAGGAAATGTGTACGAAGGAGTAATTAAATATGAGTGAACTACATTGGGCAGAGATTTTTAATAATATCGTCATTCCAGTCATCGCGTTGGCGGTGACTGTTTTTGTGATTCCTTGGCTACGCGCCAAGGCCCAATCGGAAAAAGATGTAAACAAAAAGCAGACCTATGAAGCACTGGCACAGAAGTTACAGACAGTTGCTGATCTAGCTAACGTGAATGTAGTACAAGCAGAAGCTAGTGCAGATCCTGGTGCTGCCGGCGTGGACAAAAAACAGCAAGCCGTCAAACAGACCATGGAAGATGCTGCTAAACTAGGTATTTCTACTCAAGGGATGAATATCCCAGCTATCATCGAAACCGCCTTTTCTGCTAAGAAACAGCAGCTACATCAAAATTACCCAACTAATACTACTAGTCCAGAACCATCAGCAGTGGCTGAATCAGAACAAGACAAGACATCAACCACGGAATCTGAATACGCTGATGTGCCTAAACCACTAAATTAGATAGGAGGAAACAGTGATGGCAGAATCATTTGCAGATGTTTCTTCTCACAATCGAGCTGATATCTCATATATTGCCGATTTAGGTGCTAAGGGTGTTGTGGTTAAAGCAACAGAGGGGACGACTTATCAAAACGAAAAAGCCCTAACACAAACGCAAACAGGTTTGAAAGCAGGACTTCAAGTACATTTATATCACTATGCGCAATTTCAGAATTATCAGCAGGCTATCAATGAAGCCAACTACTTTCATAATTTTGCCAAAGAACTTGGTTTTGCTGGTAATTGTGTCATGGTGGCAGATGTGGAAGCCCCA
Source organism: Agrilactobacillus fermenti (assembly GCF_021030645.1). GTDB lineage: Bacteria > Bacillota > Bacilli > Lactobacillales > Lactobacillaceae > Agrilactobacillus > Agrilactobacillus fermenti. The sequence continues at coordinate 21,398 of NZ_JACGCJ010000007.1, forward strand.
GAGATTCAATATACAGATACTTGGCACAATACCGACACGTTTTTGAAACGACTGATCGAACTTGGTTGGCCGAAAGTTGCCCTATACTCCATGGCTTCATGGTTCTGGGCTAGTAAATTACCAACGAACTATCCATTGTGGGTTGCCAATTATGGTGTGAGTCAGCCAGGGGTTGATAACGCAGCGGCTTGGCAACACACATCTAACTTCAATGGTTTGAACTTAGATATGAGCTATGACTTTACCGGTTTATTTACCACAGAACAATTTGGCGCTACTAGCGGCAACGCAGCAAGTCAAGTAGGTCAACCAGTCAATCCTGATGATGTTATTACGATCACTGCTGGTGATGCCGTGGGGTTTCATGCTGATGGCAATATTATTGACGGCAGTTTTAATATGTTGCAGAAGGGCAAGCAGTTCAAAGCTAATGGCATTAAATTAATCGCCGGCGAACCCCAGTATTTGATCGGTGCTGATTTTTATGTGCCACAAAGCTATACTGATCAAGCGGGCATCATCACCGTTCGCGGACCAAAAGACGCTGGACTTCGCTCAGTTGATGAGAATGGCAACGGCTGGCGCCTATCAGAGTATTATTTCAAAGGTCAGTCACAATGGAAAGTATTAGACACTAAGCTGATCAATGATCATTTGTTCTACCAAATCTCAGACCTAGACTATATGGACAGTGATTCTACTCACGGGTCTGGGAAGTAATATGACGTACTAAATTCGATTAATTAACTAACTAAAATAAGCCTCTTACCTAAATCAGGTAGGGGCTTTTTATAATGCCATCATAATTTGCTTGTAACAAATTTAACAAACAGTGGTATCCTTGACTTGTGCGTTGAAAGCGATTGAAGCTTTTAACAAAAATACATATTTGGAGGGATAAGGATGAAACATATTTCAACAAAAGATTTGGGTAATAAGCGAGTTTTAGTTGGCACTGCAGTCGTCGCGTTAAGTTGTACGGCATTATTGACGGGATTCAATGGTATGAATCTGACTGGAGCACCGCAGCAAACAATGGCCGCAACTAATACGATTGCAAGTGGTACTTTTGGCACAGCTAATTGGGATATTGATTCCGCTGGCACTTTGACAATACACGCTGGGACATTAGGTGCTGGCAAAGGCAACTGGGATCAGTATAAGAATAAAATCAATGCTGTCAAAGTCGACAAAGGCGTTATAGCCAATCAGGATTCAAGTCACTTATTTGATGGATTATTCAATGGATTACGTGATGGTGAATTTAGTCTGGATGTCAGCAATCTTGATACATCACATGTTACTGATATGAATTCCATGTTCAAGGACTGTGCCCGTATTCGTAGTTTAGACGTTTCGAACTTTGATACCTCGCATGTTACAGACATGAGTCATATATTTGACGGTTGTGATTGGGTAAGACACCTAGACGTTTCAAAGTTCAATACTGCTAACGTTACCAATATGAGTTCTATGTTTGCCGAATGTACAGTTCTAGATACACCCAATGTCTCTAACTTTAATACTTCCAAAGTGACAGATATGAGCAATATGTTCTATTACTGTAGTGGTTACGGTTTTACCAATATTGATTTATCTAACTTTGATACTTCTAAAGTAACTGACATGTCTGGCATGTTTAATTACTGTGCGAAGTTAAATAGTTTAGATCTTAAAAATTTTGATACTTCTAAAGTTGAAAATATGAGTGGTATGTTTGAAAGTTGCGGTAAATTAACTAATTTAAACATTAACAATTTTAATACAGATAATGTGATTAACATGTTAAACATGTTTAATGACTGTGGGTCTTTAAAACAGTTGAATGTTTCGAGTTTCAACACTTCTAAGGTCAGAAATATGTCAGGTATGTTCAATGGCTGCTCGAGTCTTCAAACATTAGATCTCTCAAACTTCAACACTTCAAGCGTATCTGATTATTACACGGGGATGGATTCATTTGATACGGGTATGTCAAGTATGTTTACTGGCTGTTGGTCTCTAAAGCAACTAGACTTATCAAACTTCGATACCAGTAATGTGACAAATATGGATGGAATGTTCGCATCTTGTGATGACCTGAAATCATTGAATATAAGCAGTTTTAATACGCAAAAAGTTACAAATATGAACTCTTTATTTGAAGGTGACAAATCACTCAGTAAACTGGATTTATCAAGTTTTAATACTTCAAACGTCTCTAACATGGTTCGGATGTTCTACGGTTGTACCGATCTTTCTGCGTTAGATCTTTCAAATATTGATACTTCCAACGTACCTAACGGATATAGTAACCAGATGTTTATGAATTGTCCAAATCTATGGGAGCTAAAATTAGGCCCTGCAACAAAAACAAATATTGAAATGAGACTTCCTGATGCACCTGGCAACAATACGCCAATCAAAGACGTAAATGATCCTACTGGAAACTACCAAAGTATTTCAAACAAATGGCAAGTCGTTGATCCAGCTAAGGGCGGTACTGATCATGATCCTAAAGGTGCTCTTTATTCGGCTAGCGATATCATGCAAAACCACGCTAACGGCTCGGCAACGACTACCACTTACGTTTGGCAGCAGCAACCGGAAGACCAAGGTGTGGCTGACCTAAAGGATCTATATACTAATGTTAAGTCAGCTATCTGGAATGCCAATGCTTTATTTACATCATCACCAGCTAATTCCTTTAAGTATAAGAATGACTTTGGCGGACGTTCGATTTTTGGGGCTTTAGATAATGCCTACAACACCAAGAACCGTACTGACTTGATCAATATGATGCATCAATCAATTGCTAAAGTCCATCAATCGATTGGCTCATTACAGGTCAACGAAACCACTGCAAATTCACTAGGGCTCAACGTTGATCAACTAAAGACTGACCTAGCTAAAGATGCAGTGCCATATGATTATAGTAATCAAGATGATATTACTGGCATTAACAACCAATTGACTGCTTATAATCAAGTACGTAGTAAATATGCCAAACTAATCAGTCAAGGTGTCTTTGAGAAATCAGCTTACTGGTCAAATTAAATATTAAAAAAGCCTCTTGTCCAAAATTGGATAGGGGCTTATTTTTTACATTTGTTTTTCTCTTACTATTTATTTACCTGTGCAAAATTCAAAAATGGTAATCAATTGTACAAAATCTAATTTGATTACCATTTTGATTACGTTCAGATGCTATAACATGATATTTCATGTTCTTTTAAAAAATAAAAATCCCTCATTTAACGGTATTTTGACCGCTCATGAGGGACTGGAAAATATGGGAAAGGAGAGTACAGGATTTGAACCTGCGCGCCGGATATTAACCGGTTCGCCGGATTTCGAGTCCGGTGCATTACCACTCTGCCAACTCTCCACAACAAGAAATAGTATACCAAAAAACAGAGTGGCCGGAAAGTAGGATTTTAAATTTTTTCATAAAAAAATAAGCCGGCATTAATCAGCCAGCCTATCAAGATTAATTAATTCGCTTCTGATGGTAGCAAAATCGTTTGGCTGGTGCCATCATCGTAGGCGAGAATCTTGTTAGGATAATCTTCATTCCACGGCAGTGGTTGATCGAAAGTCATTTTTAAATCAACATTATCCTCATAAAATGTGATGGTCAACTTACCATCTTTAGGTTTTAATTCAAAATGCAACAAATTCTCCAATGGAATCACACCTTGAAGATTTCGATCAATAATATGCCAAAACGAATCAATAACTTCTCCTGGCAGGCTTGAAATGACACCAACAGTTGCAAAACGACCAAATCTAGATTGAAACATATTTACACTTCCTTACTAATCTGTGATATCAGCGTAAGATGCATTTAAAAATGAAACAAGCGCATCCGGCGCAACTTTGACGGAGCGTCCAATTTTTCCTGCAGATACGATAATTTGTGGTTGTGACTGCGCAATTGTGGAAAAATAGATTGGATAATTATGTGTTTCATGAATGCCTACTGGTGTATTTGCACCATGCTCATATCCCGTGGTTTTAACTAAGTCTTTTAAGGGTACCATACCAACTTTTTTATTGCCCGAAACTTTACTCATTTTTTTATAGTCAATATGTTTGTCTAAGGGCACGACCCCGACGACAGGACCAGTCTTATTACCAGTTAATACTAGTGTTTTATAGATGGTATGTTCATCGATCCCCATATGATCCACGTTTAGTTGTTGCACATCGCCTTCTTGATGCGTTGCAAATACCAAAGATTCATAAGAAATATTAGCTTTATCAAGAATTTTTTCAACTAACGTTTTGTGTAAATGTTCTTTTTTCTTACTCATTATCTGCCTCCACACTTATATCATATCAAATTTTAGTTTTATTCAAAATCATTGTATAATAATGTTTACGAAGGATGTGAGTAGATTGATTTTTGCCAAAAAAAATAAATCATCGCATGAAGTATATAATCCCATAAAAGATCACGATTTTACGAATTTGATGAATACTGTTCGCAATGATAGTAGTCATTTGAAAAGTGTACAGAATGCTTTTTCAAAATTAAAGAAATCGTATCACAAAATAAATAAGGGCAAATAAAAAGCTACCTAATAAATTTAGGTAGCTCTTTTGTTACGGCATCAGTCACCGATAAGTTGATTATTCAGCTTTATCGGGAGCTGATGCCTTTAACAATATTCCGCTTGTCAAAAGACATCACCTCCTTATCTGACACGTATATTAGCACATCGATTTGAACAGGTCAACTAATAATAATCGTCGTTTTTTATTACAACAACATTAAATAACAAACGTGATTAATTATAATATTAAAGTTATCTTGACTATAAATAAAATTATGATATGCTTAGTTTGTAAACAAATGGACAATAAGGAGATGAATGGTAATGAGTAAAACAACAGGTTATCAAAATTTTGAATTTGCAAAGTTATATATTGAGTTTTTAAGAAATCAGGTATTTAAGTTCAACGTAATGGATGATGTGTTCAATGAGTATGATAAAACGATTTTGAATGTTGATAATGGGAATTGTCTTGCTAGCGAAAACCTTCATGACCTTAAAGAATATTATTCAAAAAATAAACTTAAATATGACCAACTATGTGATCAAATGAACATTGTGCCAGTTCCGGATGATTACGAAATGACTCATAAAAAGATTGTTAGAGCTTTAGAACAGTACCAAGCTTCACTTTCCGCATGTAGCGATGCAATTGATCCTTTTAATAACGAAATATGCTCACAAATAATAAGAAAACAAAATAGTCGACGTACAAAAGCTAAAGAAAAAATGGAGGCCGCTTTAGATAAAATTCAGCAATTAAAGATGTGTTTCTAAGTCTTAATTCTGCCACAGACCTTGCCTAAAAGAGTATAATATGCTTTACAAGCATAAAAACTGAGGTGGCAATATTATGTTACGCTTCAAATGGCATATTATGATCTATAAAGCGAATTTTGAGCAACAATTAATCGATGACTTTTTTGCAAATATTTATCATCAGCGTGATAATAGTGGCTTGCATTACAAAAAACTATCTATTGATGGTAATACGAATGAAATGATGTTTGCGACATTGTGGTTTGAATCTGAGGAAAACTTATCACAAATTACTTTAGAACAAATTGCCAAACATATCTATACACAGCTAATGATTGGCCAACAATTTGGTTTACCTACTTATGCACGTATTTTGAGTGAACCTCTAACAACATTAGGCATTGAAATGACGCCGTACCATTCTGGCGAATATGATATTACTTTTTGGGGTGTCCCCAGCAATTCAAAATTCACATCTAATAGTTGATGCTTTGCTAATAACTTAAGATTTTTTGATAACGGTGTAACTGTGGTTCAGGAATTTCCTGGACCACTTTTTGTTGCGTAACTATATCTGATCTTTAAAAAATTCCCACTACAATAATAGGCCTAATTTTGATATGATTACTAGTTGTAAATGAAGGGATCAAGATGAATCAAATATTTTTAAGTAACGATACTGTTGCAGTCGCTCGAGCGTTACTTGGGCAAGAGCTTACCTATAATGATGGTCACACGCAATATAGAGGATTGATCGTAGAGACAGAGGCTTACTTAGGCGAACGAGATGCAACTTCTCATGCTTTTAAGGGTCGTAGAACTAAGCGTAATGAAGCACTTTATGGTCCCCGCGGGTCTATTTATGTATACACAATGCGCGGCTTATTTTTGTTAAATTTCATTACTGAAGCAAAAAACAAACCACGAGGCATATTGATTCGCGGACTTGAACCAACGGCAGGTTTGCCTCAAATGATTCAAAATCGTCATGGCAAAACTGGCCCAGAATTGACCAATGGTCCAGGTAAATTAACGCAGGCGATCAATTTACATACTTTGGCCTATAATGGCCAGCAATTAGGTTCGGTCCCCTTAAACCTATCAAGGCAACAAATACGGCAGCCACAAACGATCCGCGCCTTACCACGGATCGGTGTGCCCAATAAAGGCCGCTGGACAGAAGCTAATTTGCGCTTTGTTGTCTGGGGTAATCCATATGTTTCAAAAATGCCTAAATCAGCAATTGATTGGCAGAATAGGGGTTGGCAAAATGAAAAAACAAACCATGGATGATTACTTATATGATGGTATCCAGCGACTAGATTTTGATGGCACAATCGAATTGAACTGGGATCAACAAGTACACGTCTTCGAAGTTTTACTCACAATGGAAGCCCAAAATACATCTGGCGAAGTTTTGACTTTAACGGATAACGATCAGACCCCAACGCAGCCTGGCGAAGCCGTACAGTATCAGGATGCGGTGTTATTTTATGATCAAACAAAATTAAATGGCGCTGATTTTACTGACGATTATTTAGTCACATTACCTTTTGATGGAAAAAAAGGGATTTCTAAGGCAACAGTTGATGCTTTTTTGATTACCTTCCAAGATGTTTTAGATGACGGACTTAGCGATTTGATGGATTTTCTAGATCCCAACAGTAAAGCGGAAACTTTCTTATTACAGTGGCATGCAGATGAATTTCAAACCACACTTGAAAATCGACCAACTTCTGACAAACAAATTTTTTTAGCATATCCCCGTTATTAATAATTGAAAGGAATGAGTAAATGAAATGGATTAAGCTTTCTGTATCAACAACCTCTGAAAGTGTTGAAGCTGTTTCCGAAATCTTAACAGAACTAGGCGCAAAGGGTGTTGAAATTCAAGACGCTGCTGATTTTAAACACATCGATCCTGAAGCAATCGGACCTTACGGCGAGGTAGAAGATGTTGCTTCAATCCCACATTTGCAGCAAGGCGCGGTAGTTGCTGCGTATTTTGCCGATGACCAATCTATTAAAACCATAACGCAACAACTGAACCAACGTATCCAAGCCTTACCAAAATTTGGGTTATCTATTGGGGCTGGAACTATTAAAACAACAAGTATTAAAGACGAAGATTGGGCTGAAGCGTGGAAAAAGTATTATCATCCAACCCAAATTACACGTTTTCTGACAGTTGTTCCGGATTGGGAAACTTATCATCCAACAACACCAGATGAATACACGGTTATTCTAGATCCTGGCATGTCCTTCGGCACCGGTACACACCCAACGACAACCTTGGCTTTGTTGGCTTTAGAAAAAGTGCTGCGCTCCGGTCAAACTGTTTTCGACATTGGGACCGGCTCGGGCATTTTAAGTATTGCGGCTAGCAAAATGGGGGCTGGTCTAGTCAAGGCATACGATTTGGACCAGGTCGCAGTGGCTGCTGCGAAAGCAAACGTTGCGTTGAATTCGGATGTTAATAATATTTCGGTAATGCCAAGTAATTTATTTCAAAGTGTCACAGGGCGGGCAGATCTGATTCTAGCTAATATTCTTGCTGAGATTATCGATTTAATGATTCCGGATATTGATACTTTTCTACGTTCAAAGGGACGAATTATTTTTTCGGGTATTATTAAGGACAAATTACCAGCAATCGAGCAACGTTTGGCTGCCTATCATTTGGCAATCGAAACTAAGTTACAGGAAAAAGAATGGGTCGCTTTGATTGTTGGCCGCGAGGATGAATTATAGTGCAACAATATTTTGTTGAAGGTTCTTTAAGTGTTGACCGGCTTTATACGGTCACTGATAAACGGATTATACATCACATTGCTAAAGTGATGCGTATGCAGCCTGATGATCAAATTGAATTAGTTGACGCCACGCAGCAACCATTTCTAGCAGTGATTCAAAAAATAGATATCTCCGGTACTGAAATCCAGGTAAGACCAATCAATGGATTAAATCGGCAGACAGAGTTACCTGCAAAACCCATTTTACTTTGTGGCTTACCAAAACGAGAGAAAAGTGAATGGATCGTCCAAAAGGGGACTGAGCTCGGTGCCGATAAAATATACTTTTTTGCTAGTGAGCGGGCTGTGAGTCGTTGGGATGAGAAAAAAGCCATAAAAAAGTTACAACGTCTACAGACAATTGCTTTGTCCGCGGCGGAACAAAGCCACCGCAACACCATTCCTGAGATTAAATTCCTGCAAAACTTAAAAGATCTCAAGTTTGAAGTTCAAGCTACCAAGTTAATTGCTTATGAAGAAAGTGCTAAGTCCAGCGAAACGAAGGCATTAGTGCTAGCGTTGCAAGCGCATCAGCCAAAAACACCAACTTACTGCGTCTTTGGCCCAGAAGGCGGTATCTCATCTAATGAAGTCGCCTATCTAGTTTCTCAAGGATTTACACCTATTGGGTTAGGACCGAGAATTTTGCGTACCGAAACTGCTCCGCTTTATTTTTTGAGTGCTTTATCTTTTTATTTCGAATTAAAAGGATAATCGTCCAAAAATGATAGGGTTTCAGAAAACTTTGTGCTATTATTTTAGTTATTGAAAAAGTTAGAAATGAATGGAACGAAATATGCAAAAAATAAAGATTTTAGTTCGTAAACGTCCAGTTTTTTATGGGCTTATTAGTTTGATATTAGCAGTGGTGGTCCCAATTCTTTGTACACTACTACATGTGCCCAAGGCAGTACGGATTCTGTGGTTATTTTTAGTAATCGATACTTTATTTTGTATTTGGGTGGGCTATGATATCCAGCGCACAAATCAACGATGGTGGTCAATGCTAATTTTCCCAATTATTTTTTTGATCTTCGCTTTTTTCAAATATAATGATTATGTCTATTGGCTTAGCGCTTTTTATTTAGGTATCACTTACCTGACGTTAGGGCTATATCAAAAAAATAAGCATACAACCAATTAAACAACTTTAAGCATTCAAAATTGCCTTTATAATTTATTTCCAATAAAATAGGCACTAGTATATGATAAGGCTGGCAAAGTGGACCGCTGGTTCTCTGTTCCAGTCTTTTTTATAATATCTTATGACAACTAAAATTAACGAACATATGGGGAGTGATCATATGGCTGAAGAAAAAGAATTAAGTCAAGATGAAGTTATGACAATCTGCAGTGAATATATGAATGAGGCACATTTACAATTCGTTAAAAAAGCCTATGATTTTGCGGCCTATGTTCATAAAGAACAAAAGCGTCAGTCAGGTGAGCCGTATATCATTCACCCTGTTCAAGTGGCAGGCATTTTAGCAGAACTCAAAATGGATCCTGAAACAGTAGCTTCTGGATATTTACATGATGTCGTTGAAGATACGAATATTACACTAGGTGATGTGGAAGAACTTTTTGGCCACGATGTCGCAGTCATCGTTGATGGCGTCACGAAACTTGGCAAAATAAAGTACAAGTCTCATCAGGAGCAATTGGCTGAAAATCACCGTAAGATGTTATTAGCGATGGCTAAGGATCTAAGAGTGATCATGGTAAAACTGGCGGATCGTTTGCACAATATGCGAACATTACAGCATTTACGCCCCGACAAACAACGTCGGATTGCCAATGAAACTCTAGAAATTTATGCCCCATTAGCGGATCGTTTAGGTATCAGTCGCATCAAGTGGGAACTTGAAGATATCTCCTTACGGTATCTCAATCCACAGCAATATTATCGCATCGTTCACTTGATGGCTTCAAAGCGAACGGAACGTGAAAAATATATTGCTTTGGCAATTGAAGATATTAAACATGCCATTGCCGATTTAGATATTCAATATGAAATTTATGGTCGTCCAAAGCATATTTATTCTATCTATAAAAAAATGCGCGATCAGCACAAGCAATTTGATGAATTATATGATTTGTTAGCGATCCGCGTAATTGTAAATTCAATTAGAGATTGTTATGCCGTTTTAGGTTCGATTCATACAAAATGGAAACCAATGCCTGGTCGCTTTAAAGACTATATTGCCATGCCCAAAGCCAATGGCTACCAATCTCTGCACACAACCGTCATTGGGCCACAAGGGAAGCCGTTAGAAGTTCAGATTCGGACCGAAGATATGCATCACATTGCTGAATTTGGGGTTGCCGCACATTGGGCCTATAAAGAGGGTATCAAAGATCCAGTTAACTTGGATAAGAACGGTCACAAATTAGATATTTTTCGTGAAATTTTAGAAATTCAGGATGAATCTAACGATGCTGCTGATTTTATGGAAAGTGTCAAAGGTGATATTTTTTCTGATCGTGTCTACGTTTTTACACCTCGCGGGGATGTTTATGAATTACCGAAAGGCTCGATTCCTTTGGACTTTGCCTATGTGGTTCATACTGAAGTTGGTAATCACACCATCGGCGCTAAAGTTAATGGCAAGATCGTCCCTTTAAATTACCAACTTAAGAATGGCGACATTGTTGAAATGCTGACAGCAGCTAATGCAGCGCCAAGTCGAGATTGGGTTTCTTTAGTGCACACTAGCCGGGCAAGAAATAAAATCAAGCGCTATTTCAAATTAGCTGATAAAGAAGTTAATATTGAAAAAGGGCGTGAAGCACTAGAAAAAGCATTAACAGATAAAGGCTTTTTACCAAAAAAATACCTAACCAAAGAAGCGATGACCAAAGTTTTAGCTCGCTTTAACTTTGGTACAGAAAATGAGCTACTTTCGGCTATTGGTTATGGTGAAATTTCACCACTGATCGTCACTAATCGGCTGACTGAATCGGATCGCAAAGAAAAAGAAGTAGAGGCTCAAAAGGCGCGAGAAAAAGAAGTCTTTGAAAGTAATCCAACTCATGGGAAAAATACGCATAAACCAGAGACAACCGAAAAGCGTTCGTCCACAAGCAGCAATGACAATATTATTATTCAAGGCGTAGACAATCTATTGGTTCATTTAGCAAAATGCTGTAACCCAGTACCCGGTGATGATATTGTCGGCTATGTAACTAAAGGCCGAGGTGTCACAATTCATCGTAGCGATTGTCCAAATATTCAAAATGCCAAGTCGATTCCTGGTAGATTGATTGACGTTTCTTGGCGAGATGGTTTCAACTCCAACCAGGCTTATAACACTGATCTAGAGATTTACGGTTATAATCGAAATGGCTTACTCAATGACGTCCTGCAGTCTTTAAACTCACAAACCAAGAATTTGAACAATGTAAACGGCCGTGTAGATCACAATAAAATGGCGAATATCCACGTAACCGTTGGTGTAAATAATTCAGCTCATCTTGAACGATTGATCGACAGCTTAAAAAATATTCCCGATATTTATGAAGTTAAACGGGCACAAGGGTGATAACGAATGAAAGTAATTTTACAACGGGTAAAATCAGCCCATGTCCGTATTGCGGACAAAATCGTTGGCGCTATTGATCAGGGTTTTTTATTATTAGTTGGGATTGAAGCCACAGACACACAAAAAGAGATTGACTATTTAGTGCATAAAATTGTCAACTTACGTGTCTTTACGGATAAAGCTGGTAAAATGAATTTACCAATTTCTGCAGTTGATGGCCAAATACTTTCGATTTCTCAATTTACGCTTTACGCCGATACGAAAAAAGGTAACCGGCCGAGCTACACTAATGCGGCGAGACCAGAGATTTCTGAACCAATTTATGATGCTTTCAACTTAGCCTTACAACGGGCAGGGCTGAAAGTAGCAACTGGTAAATTTGGTGCTGATATGGCCGTTTCGTTAGTTAACGACGGTCCTGTGACGATAATTTTTGATACAGATAATAAATAATAATGTTAGGGCGTTTTTCATGCAATTAGACAATTTTATTTGGGACTTTGATGGCACCTTATTTGATACTTATGGTCCAATTTTACAATCTTTTCAACAAGCTTTGAGTGATTTTGGGCTTCACTTTGACAAAAATGAACTTTATAAATTAATTAAAAAAGAATCGATTGGTTTTGCAATTGATCATTTTCACCAAGTATATGGCGTTGACAACAACGCTTTGAACAAGCATTACCACAAAATTGAATTTGAGCGTCAAAGTGCACCGAAACCTTTTGAAGATACAGTTGCTGTCATTAAAAGCGTGGTTAACGCAAATAAACAGAATTTTTTATACACTCATCGCGATAACCATGTGTTTGATTTTCTTGAAAACTATGACTTGAAAAATAAGTTTGTTGGCTGTGTGACGTCTGATGGTGACTTTCCACGAAAGCCAGATCCAAGTGCTTTAAATTATTTGATTCAAACTTACAATTTAGAGCCAACACGTACCGCAATGATTGGAGACCGTGCCATAGATGTGGTTGCCGGTAAAAATGCAAATATTCATACGATCTATTTTGATGTCGATCAATTTCATGATGACCATCATGCGGATGCAGTCGTTCAAAGATTACAACAGATCACTCAATATATCTAAATAATATCTAAAAAGCACACGCGCTCGAGAACAAATCGATGATTTGTCTAAAGCCTGTGTGCTTTATTAGTTCTACCTAATTTTGAAAAATCAATTACCGAAATATGCCGTTAATCCACGGTATATGTCATCAGCAACTGCTTCTTGATAACTTTCGGAAGTGATTTTAGCAAAATCTTTTGATGTATTAATATAGCCCATCTCTAGTAACACTGATGGCCGTTGATTATCTCGCAACACCTGAAAATCACCCAATCGGATGCCTTTGTTTGTCAATGGTAAATTACCAAAATTTTTATTTAACGTTGTTGCTAAGTCGTCATCTTTAGCTTTACGATAATAGTAAGTCGTAAAGCCACTGGCATCATTCTTTGCTTCTGAAGAGTCAAAATGAAAACTGATAAACGCATCAGCGTTGGCTTTATTCGCAATTTGCGGGCGTTCAGCCAATGAAACAAATTGGTCGGTACTTCGCGTTAAAATAACATTTGCCCCAGCTTCCCGTAGTTTTGAGGCTGTCATCTCAGCAACCTTTAGCGTATATGTTTTTTCAAACTTACCATTCGCTGAAACTGCACCGGAATCAGCACCGCCGTGACCAGGATCTAATACGATCGTAGCTGCGGACAAACGACTTGGTTTTTGGATCGGTATGATTTTAGCTCTTTCTGTTACGACCCAACTCGCCACATAACCAATCTTACCATCGGATGTTCGAGCTTGATACCAATTGCCACTCTGTTTAAGTAAAGTCAACGTCGTTTGTGCTGGTAGGACAGTGACAATGCTTGCCGCAGTATTAGGTTGCATTCTTAGCTTGGTATCAGCTTGATTGGTTACTAGTTCCATGGTGTTACTTAAATCAGCACTTTGATTTGTGGGGGCTGGTTGATTTTTCTGAGCTTCATTTTGACTGATTTCACTAAGCTGACTGCTCTTTAGCCAACCAACAAGTTGACCATACTTGATTTGTGTCCAATCACCACTGTTGTACAAAATAGTCACCACACTGCCAGCTGGTGGTGTGGCCAATACTTGACCGTTCTCACTTGCTGTTTGAAATAAATCCACACCAGCCGTATTGATGCGACCACTTTTTGTACTTGAATTCAGACCGATTTCGGTATTATCCACTAACCAGCTCGCCACCCAACCAATTTTCGTTTCATCTAAGCGAATCTGGTACCAGCCATTTTTTTGACCGATCACGTCAAGCCGCTGTCCGGCTTTAACTTTCGACATCACGTCATATGAGAGACTTGGCCCGGTGCGGACGTTAACGATTGCAGCCTTAACTTGAATTTGATTTTGATCAGCTAATGCCACTGCCGATCCAGTTGCTAACAAGAGGCCAAAAACAATCAGAATAATATTAAAGTATTTTTTTAGAAGCTGTAGGCTTTGTTTCATAGTGATCTTTCCCATATACGTATTTAAAGTTCATACTATAATATATCAAACTGCCACCAGCAATCGTTCATTTTTAACAAATCACATAAAAATCTTAAAGACTTTTACAATTTCTGGGTTGACTTTTTACTGTAAAATGCGGTAATCTCAGAGGTAATTAATAAATAATAATGTGCTTTTGAGAAAGACAATACATAGGGTTAGTACAGAGAGATACGGTAGCTGAAAAGTATCATGGCCTTCTGACACTTTTGAATTAAGCTTGGTACGCGCCCGTTGGCAACAACGTTATCAATTTCAGTTGATTTTAACTAGGTGGTACCGTGCGCAAGCGCCCTTGTTCTTACAAGGGCGCTTTTTCTTTTGATTTTAATTTCTCAAATACACCATCTCTAGAAAGAAGGAACTTCATGAAATACCAACGTCCAAAGGGAACAGCCGACATTTTGCCGGGTGAATCCGAGAAATGGCAATATATTGAAGCCACTGCGCGTCAAATTTTTGATCGTTATCGTTTTGCTGAAATTCGCACACCTTTATTTGAAGCTTACGATGTTTTTTCGCGTAGTTCAGGCGAAACATCTGATATTGTGACAAAAGAAATGTACGATTTTGACGATAAGGGTGGCCGGCATATGGCTCTGCGTCCAGAGGGCACAGCTGGAGTGGTTCGCGCCTTTGTGGAAAACAAACTCTATGGTCCAGAATATAATAAACCTTATAAAGTTTATTATATGGGCCCAATGTTTCGCTATGAGCGACCTCAATCTGGACGGCAACGAGAATTTCATCAAATTGGGGTTGAAGCTTTTGGCGCTGAAAATCCGGCATTAGATGTTGAAATTATCGCAATGGCAGTTCAATTATTGCAAACCTTTGGTGTTAATGATCTTAAACTAGCCATTAATACCTTAGGTGATCCCGAAACACGCCAAAACTATCATCAAGCATTAGTTGATTTCTTAAGACCACATTTTGATGAATTAAGCGACGATTCCAAGGTCCGTCTTGAAAAAAATCCGCTTCGTGTTCTAGACAGTAAGGACCCTAAAGATAAAGCAATCGTTGCGAATGCACCATCAATTTTGGATTATTTGACAGCGGATGCGCAAAAACACTTCGAAACTGTCAAACAATTACTGACCGATTTAAAAATTAACTATGTCATCGATGCCAATATGGTTCGTGGATTAGATTATTATAATCATACGATTTTTGAAATTATGACGACTAGTCCTGCATTTGACAATAAAGAAACCACCGTTATTGCTGGCGGCCGCTATGACGGTTTAGTTAAAGAATTAGGCGGTCCCGAAACATCTGGCTTTGGTTTTGGATTAGGTGTCGAACGTTTGATTCTTTTGCTTGATGCCGCTAAAGCAGCAAAAATGAAACACGATTTAGATGTTTATATTGTTGGGCTAGGTTCGGATACATCAGACACGACTTTAGCTTTAGCCCAAGCCTTGCGCGCGCAAGGCTTCTCTGCAGACCGGGATTTCTTGAATCGTAAAGCCAAAGCTCAGTTTAAATCTGCCAATCGTAATAACGCCGCTGTAGTAATTACAATTGGCGATGAAGAGCTGGCTCAACAAACAGCACAAGTTAAAGATATGAAAACAGGACAACAAAAATCAGTTGCTATGGCAACATTGACCAACAACTTTAAGGGTGTTTATCAAGAATTTAGAGATAGTGAGGAAAAATAATTGAAAAAACGAACAAATTACGCGGGCTTAATTACTGAGTCGTACGTTGGTCAGACAGTCACATTATATGGTTGGGTGCAAAAGCGTCGTGATTTAGGCAATTTAATTTTTATTGACTTACGTGATCGTGAAGGTATCTTGCAGTTGGTTTTCAGCAAAGAGTTTTCAGAGACAGCTTTGGCAACTGCTGAAACATTACGAGCAGAATTTGTCATCGAAGCTGAGGGAAAAGTTGTGGCACGGGCAGAAAATGCTATCAACCCTAAAATGACCACTGGTAAAGTCGAAGTTGAAGTCAGCAATGTCAAGATTTTGAACAAATCTAAGACGCCGCCGTTTTATATTGAAGACGGCGTTGCCGCCTCAGAGGACCTTAAATTAAAATATCGTTATCTAGACTTACGCCGCCCAGAGATGTCTAAGGCAATTCGAACTCGGGCTCAAATCATGAAATCTGTCCATCACTTCTTTGATCGTCAAGATTTTATTGAAATTGAAACGCCTAATTTAACAAAATCAACCCCTGAAGGCGCACGAGACTACTTGGTCCCATCTCGGGTATATCCAGGAAGTTTCTTTGCTTTGCCACAATCACCACAGCTATTTAAACAATTGTTAATGAGCGCCGGCTTTGACCGCTACTATCAAATTGCCCGTTGCTTCCGGGATGAAGATTTGCGCGGTGATCGGCAACCAGAGTTTACCCAAATTGATATGGAAACCAGCTTTTTAGATGCAAAAGGCATTCAAGAATTGACTGAAGGCTTAATTGCTGAAATCATGCATGATGAGAAGGGCATTGATGTCAAACTGCCATTCCCACGGATGGATTGGGATGAAGCTATGGCACGTTTTGGTTCAGACAAGCCAGATACTCGTTTTGGGATGGAATTACAGGATCTCTCTGAATTGTTTAAGGATAGTGATTTCAAAGTCTTTAGTGGTGCTATCCAAAACGGAGGTCAAGTCAAAGCAATCGTGGTGCCAGATGCGGCTGATAAATATTCTCGTAAAGATATTGAAGCTCAGCAAGAGCACATCAAACGTTATGGTGCTAAGGGCTTGGCATTTGTAAAAGTAACAGCTGACGACCTAACTGGACCAGTAGCCAAATTCATCAAAGCACAACGCACCGAATTATTACAAACACTCGATGCCAAAGCTGGTGATTTAATTTTATTTGTCGCTGATACACGGAAAGTCGTTGCCGATAGCTTGGGCTATTTAAGATTACATTTTGCGCATGATTTGGATATGATCGACGAAACACAGTTCAACTTCTTATGGGTCGTTAATTGGCCACTATTTGAATATGATGAAGGTATTCATCGCTGGACAGCGGCACATCATCCATTTACAATGCCAAATGAGGCAGATCTGCACTACTTAGATGAAGGTGAAGACCCTCATAAAGCCCATGCCCAAAGTTATGATATCGTCTTAAATGGTTATGAATTGGGCGGCGGTTCGATTCGTATTCATACGCGGGAAGTTCAGGAAAAAATGTTGCGTGCTTTAGGCTTTACCAAAGAAAGAGCTGAAAGCCAATTTGGTTTCTTACTAGATGCCTTGAATTATGGTTTCCCACCACATGGCGGCTTAGCAATTGGTTTAGATCGCTTTGCCATGCTATTATCTGGCCGTGATAATATTCGTGATGTCATCGCCTTTCCAAAAAATTCCAAAGCCACTGAGCCAATGACAAATGCGCCAATGCCAGTTGCCGCAGAACAATTAGATGAATTAGGTATTGAAGTCGAAAAACCTTTAGACTAATTTAACTTTTTTGTAGTTAAAAAACTTAGTTCATAAAAGTGAACGTGTATTGCTTAGCTGAGCAATCTAATTGTGCAAAATTGAATATTCGGTATAATTGAATCTGGAGGTGTGGCTTATGTCTAACCAAGATACGGATCAAAAATCACTTGATCTAGCTAAATTAAAACAACGCTTAACCCCAGAACAGTACAATGTCACCCAACATGCAGCGACAGAGCGGCCATTTTCTGGTGAATATGATGACTTTTATGAACCTGGAATATACGTCGACGTTGTCAGCGGTGAACCATTGTTTTCATCACTGGATAAATATGATGCTGGTTGCGGTTGGCCATCATTTACCAAACCAATTGCTAAATTGAAAGAAAAGCGTGACCGTTCTTTTCTAATGGAACGTACCGAAGTCCGCAGTCAAGAGGCAGATTCTCATTTAGGCCATGTTTTTACGGACGGTCCTCAAGATAAAGGCGGCCTACGCTACTGTATCAATTCAGCTGCCCTACGTTTTGTGCCCAAATCAGAGTTACAAACACAGGGGTACGGTGCTTACTTAAAATTATTTGACTAATTCCGAATCAGAAAGCGTGATATTAATGACAGTTGAAAAAGCAATTTTTGCTGGCGGGTGTTTTTGGTGTATGGTTCAACCATTTGATACCCAGCCAGGCGTGATCTCAGTTGTTTCTGGCTATACCGGTGGGCATGTTGCCAATCCGACATACGAACAAGTATTAACACACAAAACTGGTCATACTGAGGCCGTTGAGATCACATTCGATAATGATGTCATGAGTTATGAAGATCTAGTTAATATTTACTGGCAAGTTACTGACCCTACTGATGCCATGGGGCAATTTCAAGACCGTGGTGATAATTATCGCCCTGTTATTTTTGTAAACTCGTCTGAGCAACGGACTATCGCCGAAAAGTCTAAAGCCGCTCTTGCTGCTAGTGGGCGCTTTGATAAACCAATCGTAACTCAAATCGAAACTGCTAAACCATTTTATCCAGCTGAGACCTACCACCAAGATTTTTATAAGAAAGATCCTAGCCGGTATGCCTTAGAAGAAGCCGGTGGCCGGGCACAATTTATCAAAAGCCATTGGCACAAAAATTAAAAGCTGACCTTTAATTTTTATGAAATTAAACAGCTAAAAAGGACAGGGCAATCTTATTGCAAACCTGTCCTTTTTTTAGTTATATGATAAAATCTAATTTATTCAAACTCAAAGGAAAATGAGGCAAAATTAATTCATGATAGAATTAGATCGAATTGTCCGGCGCCATCAGAATTTTAGTAGAGCAACGAGTGCTTTTTTCTACGCACTATCCGTTGCGTTTGCGCTTAATTTCTTTTGGGAGCCGGGCGGAATTTATGCATCAGGGATTACCGGTGCAGCTCAATTGGTGGCGACGATTACCAAACACTGGGCAGTACCCTTATCAACACCGGTGATGTTAACTGTTTTAAATGCACCGCTATTTATCTTAGCTTGGCGAAAAATTGGCCATCATTTTACAATATTTACGATGCTATCTGTTATTTTATCTAGTATATTGATCAAGGTAATTGTTGTTAAGACAGTGATCAATGATCCAATTATCTGTGCTATTTTTGGAGCTATTTTTAATGGTATCGGCACCGGTTTAGCTTTGCGTAATGGTATCTCAACCGGGGGCTTAGATATCTTGGGCATCACGTTGCGTAAAAAAACAGGTCGAAGTGTGGGCACAATTAATATCGCCTTTAATGTCATGATACTGATTGCTGCGGGCTTTGTTTACAGCTGGCCCCATGCTTTTTACAGCGCTCTAGGTATTTTCATCAATGGTCGTGTGATCGACATGCTCTACACTCGAGATCGGCGTTTGCAAGTTATGATCGTGACCAGTCGGCCCAAAGCAGTCATTACGCAAATTCAAAATGAGATGCCCCGGGGGATCACCATTGTTCACGATGCAGAAGGGGCGTATAAACATCAAGAAAAAACCATTTTATTTACCGTCATTTCTCAGTTTGAGATCTACGATTTGGAGAACGCAATGAAACTGGCGGATGAGCATGCTTTTGTTAGTATTACCAGTGCCGTTAAGATTATCGGCCGTTTTTATGAACCAAAACAAGAATAATTGGAGGTATGAAAATGATCATTGGCTCACATGTTTCTATGAAAGGCAAAGAAATGCTTCTCGGATCCGCGCAAGAGGCAGCAGGTTACCATGCGGATACCATGATGGTCTATACTGGTGCGCCGCAAAATACACGTCGAAAGGCCATTTCAGAAATGAATATTCCAGCTGGTCAGGCCTATATGGCGGCACACAATATTCAATCTGTCGTTGTTCATGCGCCTTATATTATCAACTTAGGAAACACGGTCAAGCCGCAAAATTACGGCTTTGCCGTTGAATTTATGCGTCAGGAGGTTGCTCGCGCTGATGCTTTGGGTGCGACTCAAATGGCTTTCCATCCAGGCGCTCATCTTGGCAAGGGTGCTGCTGTCGCAATTAAGCAGATCAGCAAGGGTTTAAATGAAATTATTACTAAGGATCAAAAGGTACATATTGCTATTGAAACAATGGCTGGTAAAGGTACTGAAGTTGGACGGACCTTCGAGGAAATCGCGGCCATTATTGATGGCGTTACTGAAAGCGAAAAAATTAGTGTGACTTTTGATACTTGTCACACTAATGATGCTGGTTATGATATTCGATCCGATTTTGATGGTGTTTTAAATGAATTCGATCATATTATCGGCTTAGATAAATTGCAGTTGCTTCATCTTAACGACTCTAAAAATCCACAAGGCTCTCATAAAGATCGACATGCCAATATTGGTTTCGGCACCATTGGGTTTGAGGCACTCAGTTACGTCGCCCATCATCCACAGCTGCAAGATCGTCCGATGATTCTAGAAACACCGTACGTCGGGCCTGATAAAAAACATCAATGGCCGCCTTATGGCTTTGAGATTGCGATGTTACGCCAAAATGAATTTGACCCTGACTTGCTAACTAAAATCCAAGCTCAATAACTACTTAGAGGTCTTATAGTCATAATCTTCTAAATTCAAAGCCTCCATGATGATGGTTGCTGTTTCCTCGATAGATCGATGCGCGACGTTGATGACCATACAGCCCAACTTTTTGTATAGTTTATTGGCATATTCAAGCTCTTCCCGAATTTGATCCATATTAGAATAAGTCGTATCTGGATTCAAACCATAAGCAATCATGCGCTCACGCCGAATATTATTTAATACTGTCGGGTCATTGGTTAAGCCAATGATCTTTTTTGGATCTACTTTCCACAATTCATCGGGAATATGGGCTTGAGGTACAAGTGGCAGGTTGGCAACCTTGATGTTGCGATTAGCTAAGAAAAGCGATAATGGTGTCTTAGAAGTCCGCGATACCCCTAGTAAAACCACATCGGCCTCCAAAAAACCTTTGGGATCTTTACCATCATCATACATAACGGCAAACTCCATTGCCGAAATGCGATCAAAATATTTTTCATTAAGGTGGTGCACCGCACCAGCTTCATGCGACTGCTTTAAACCAGTACGGTGAGCGACTTCGCTGATCAAAGGACCAATATAATCAATCTGAACCAAACCATTTTGTTCTGCATAATTAGCAATGATCTCACTTAGCCCCTCAGTCGCTAATGTGTGCAGAACAATGGCATGGTCACTTTTGGCTTGTTCCAAGACACGCATCAATTTTTCTTGAGTATGGACAAAAGGAAAACGACAATAGATCGGTTTAATATCTGGAAATTGGGCCATTGCAGCCTGTGCTAAGTTAAAAGCTGTCTCCCCAACGGAATCAGAAATTAAATATAAAATCACTTTTTGCTGTATTGCCATAAAAACGCCTCCATCATTCATATATTAAAATATTAGCATATTTTGCCGGAAATACTTAATTTTTAACCGCTAATGAAAAATAACTGATAATCTTTGTTGACCGACGATATTTCATTAGATATAATGATTGAGAACGGTTTGCATAACTCTTTTTGCACAGCGTTACACTCAATTGGAGGGAGGGATTTTCAAATGTCAAAAACAGTCGTTCATAAAAACGAATCTTTAGATGATGCTCTTCGTCGCTTCAAGCGTTCTGTGTCCAAAAGCGGCACACTCCAAGAATACCGCAAAAGGGAGTTTTACGAAAAACCAAGTGTTCGTCGTAAATTAAAATCAGAAGCTGCCCGCAAGCGTAAAAAATACTAGGATTAAGGAAATGATCCTTTGAGTTTATTACAACAATTAAACGAAGACATGAAGACTGCAATGAAAGCCAAAGACAAAGATCGTTTAGCTGTGATCCGGATGTTGAAAACCGCGGTTACTAATGAACAGATTAAACTTGGCCAAGATTTATCTGAAGCCGATGAACTTGCAGTCTTGTCTAGAGAATTAAAGCAGCGTAAAGAATCTCTGGCTGATTTTCAAAAAGCCAATCGTGACGATTTAATTGAACATGTTAATCATGAAATTGAAGTCGTTGAAGGTTACATGCCCAAACAATTAACTGAAGCAGAGATCAAAGATCTTGTCGATCAAACAATCCAAAAAGTACACGCTACTTCTACTAAAGACTTTGGAAAAGTAATGGGTGCATTAATGCCTCAAGTTAAGGGTAAAGCTGATGGCGGTCAGGTTAATGAGATTGTCAAAACTACTTTAACAAATTTATAGACAATCATTAGACGATCAGGAATGAGTCAAACTCAATTCTTGATCGTTTTTTAATTTAACGGTGTCTTGAATAACCGCCCATTCAAGTTAAATTATGTTATGATACTTGTATAAACTTTTGAAGGAGCTTATGTATTGACAGAAACGGTGAATACAGAAAAAGCATTTACAATTAACGATGCCAACCAAATTGTGAGCTTACTAGGTGTAAATGACCAGTATCTTCAATTGATTGAAGAGGGTTTGGATGTTGTGCTGCATCCATTTGGCTCAACTATTAAAATCACAGGTTCAGCAAAAGCCGTCACAGATGCTTATGCTGTTTTAGATAATTTATATCAATTACTGACCAAAGGCATTAGTATTAGCAGTGCTGATGTGGTTAGTGCTTTAAAAATGGCCACGAAGGGAACGTTAGAATATTTTCAAGACTTCTATAATCAAGAAATCATTCGCGATGCCAAACACCGACCTATACGTGTTAAAAATATGGGGCAGCGCCGTTATGTGGCTGCCATTGACCATAATGACGTTACTTTTGGAATTGGTCCAGCCGGAACTGGTAAGACCTATATTGCCGTTGCAAAAGCCGTTCAGGCGCTTAAAAAGGGGAAGGTCCAGCGTTTAGTATTAACTCGACCAGCTGTGGAAGCTGGGGAAAATCTTGGTTTTCTTCCAGGGGATTTAAAAGAAAAAGTTGATCCTTATCTAAGGCCTGTTTATGATGCCTTATACAATATAATGGGTACAGAACAAACCAATCGCCTTGTTGATCGCGGTGTGATCGAAATTGCACCATTGGCCTATATGCGTGGTCGGACTCTAGAAGAAGCTTTCGTAATTCTTGACGAAGCTCAGAATACAACCCGCGCACAAATGAAAATGTTCCTGACACGTCTAGGCTTTGATTCAAAGATGGTCATTAATGGTGATATTACCCAAATAGATTTACCCAACAATCAAAGAAGTGGCTTGATCGATGCCCAACGAATTTTAAAAAACATTACGCATATTCAGTTTGTAAACTTTACCGCTAACGATGTGGTCCGTCATCCCGTTGTCGCAAGTATTATTGACGCCTATGCCAAATTAGATAATTTAAAATCAGGAGAAAATGCATGAACTTAGAGATTTACGATGAAGCAAAACTTTTGACGGCAGAAGAAACTAAGATCGTTCGTGACCTGATCGACTTGGCTGCCAACAAACTTGAACTGGCAGAAGATACTGAGATGTCTATCACATTCATGACACCTCAAGAAATTCAGGCAATTAACCGAAAGTATCGTCAAGTCGATCGCCCCACAGATGTGATTAGTTTCGCCATTGAAGATGAAGATGATGGTATCGAAGCCTTAGAATCCGAACTAGGAGTTCCAAGAAATATTGGTGATTTGATGATTGCCCCAGAAATTGCGAAAGAACATGCACAACAATACGGTCATAGTTATCATCGTGAATTAGGATACACTGTCGTGCACGGCTTCTTACACTTAAATGGTTACGATCACATACAGCCCGAAGATGAGCGCAAAATGATTGCACGCCAAGAGGAGATTTTGGAGAGTTATGGTCTCACACGATAAACCCCATAAACCTCAAACTGATAAAAATCACACGTTTTGGCAATCACTGAAACATGCCACTCGTGGGGTACATTTTGCAATTGCTCATGAAAAAAATCTTAGACGTGACGTCAGTTTTACAATTATTGTTTTTGTTGTGGCTTATTTATTAAAATTATCTCGGTACGACTTCCTTTGGTTAGCACTCATGGTATTTTTGGTCATCCAAGCTGAACTTTGGAACAGTGTTGCCGAATATTTAGTCGATCTAACCACGAAACATCAATATGATTACCTAGCAAAGATCATCAAGGATCTTTCTGCCGGAATCGTTTTATTAACAGCTACTTTTGCCACGGTTATTGGTGCAATAATCTTTATCCCAGCGTTGTGGCATCTATTTTTTGCTTGAACATTGTCTGCATAGGAGCTAGAATATTGGACTCAAACTCAATAATAAATGTTTTATTTAATGCGGCTGACACAACTTTACAGCATGCTTATATACCCTATTCTCATTTTCCAGTTGCAGCAGCTTTAAGAACGCCAGAGGGTAAAATTTTCAGTGGTTGTAATGTTGAAAATGCTTCTTATGGTTTAACAATTTGTGCTGAACGAAATGCTATTTTTTCGGCTGTCAGCCAAGGGTATCAAGTCTTTGATGACCTTTTAATTTTAAGCCGATCCGTCAAACCTATGCCTTGTGGTGCATGTCGACAAGTTATGGCTGAATTCAT
This sequence comes from Agrilactobacillus fermenti, assembly GCF_021030645.1. GTDB lineage: Bacteria > Bacillota > Bacilli > Lactobacillales > Lactobacillaceae > Agrilactobacillus > Agrilactobacillus fermenti. The sequence goes on from NZ_JACGCJ010000007.1 coordinate 46,034, forward strand.
GGCACCAACAGCAAAAATATATGTCGCTACTCAAGACAAGCAATTAATTACCTATACACTAACTGAACTATTACCTTATAGTTTTAAAAAGGAGCATTTAAACCATGACTGAAACTCAGTCTACTTTCCACTCAGGTTTCGTAGCCATTCTCGGTCGACCGAACGTTGGCAAATCTACTTTGATGAATCGTGTCATTGGCGAAAAAATTGCAATCATGTCGGATAAAGCTCAGACAACGCGAAATAAAATTAACGGCATTTATACCGATCAAACAGCCCAAATTGTTTTTGTCGATACCCCCGGTATTCACAGACCCAAGAATGACCTTGATGCATATATGGATGATGCGGCTTTATCAACACTTAAAGAGGTTGATGCGATTTTATTTATGGTTGCCGCTGATGATAAAATTGGCCCCGGCGACAAGTACATTATGAATCTTTTAAAAGATGTTAAAACACCGGTATATTTAGTGATCAATAAAATCGACCTCGTCCATCCAGATCAACTACCAGACATCTTGCATGGGTATACCGAAATTTTGAATTTTGAAGACGTATTCCCAATCTCAGCAACATTGGGCAATAACGTTGACACTTTATTAGCTAATTTAAAAACTCATTTGCCAGTTGGCCCTAAATATTATCCTGAAGATCAATTGACTGATCATCCAGAATATTTTATCGTTGCTGAATTGATTCGGGAAGCTGTTTTACACTTAACCCGAGATGAGATTCCACACTCAGTGGCTGTCATTTTAGAATCAATGAACCAAAGACTCAATAATAAACTTCAAGTTGAAGCAACAATTTATGTTGAGCGCGATAGTCAAAAGGGCATTGTAATCGGTAAGGGCGGTAAAATGCTCAAACAAATCGGTATCAATGCACGTCGGGAAATTGAAACATTAGTGGGTGAAAAAATCAATCTTAAGTTATGGGTCAAAGTTCAAAAAAATTGGCGCGATGATCCTTTATTTCTACAACGTTCAGGCTACAACTTGAAAGAGTTTAAGTAGTTATGTCTACACATGGTATTGAAGAATTTAGAGGCGTTGTTTTTTATCGTCACGATTATCGTGAAAAAGACCTATTAGTCAAAATCTTCACAGACCGTTTTGGTAAAAAAACATTCTTGATTCGTGGCGGAAAAAAGCCAAGAAATCGGCTTAAATCAGCCTTATTGCCATTTACAACAAGTACTTATATTGGTGATATCAGAGACGGCTTATCCTTTATCAATTCTGCCAAAGACACGAAAACTTTTTGGACGATTACGAATGATATTCGTCTAAATGCTTATGCAACTTATATTTTAAGTTTAGTTGACAAAGCATTTATAGATGGAGAATCTTTAAATGAGTGGTTTGATAAATCCTTGATGGCTTTAAGTTTGATTGATGATGCCCTGGATCCAGAAATTATTACTCACATTGTTGAAGTCCAATTGTTACGTAATTTTGGCGTACAACCACACCTGGAAAGTTGTGTCATTTGTCAACGGACTGATCGCCCCTATGATTATTCTGAAACATACGGTGGACTATTATGTGATCAGCATTGGCATTTAGATACGCATCGTTTCCATGCCAGTCAGCGTGCCATTTATTTTTTACGCCTATTTTCAGCAATTTCTTTAGAGCGAATCAATTCTATTAAAATCAAAGCAACCACAAAAAGTGAGCTTAAACGTATCATCGATCAAATTTATAGTGATACAGTAGGTATTTATTTAAAAAGTAAGCAATTTATTGACGACATGGATCAATGGACTACAAAATTACAACCACCTGATCAAACAACAAACTCAGATAATCCTGAAAATTAATTGACTTTGAATTTAAAAATTTGTAATATTATTTTGTACATGTTAGTAATTATGAGCTTTGACAGTGATGAAAAGAGAATCTACGAATTGAATTTCAGTGAGTGTGGCCTGGTGCGAACCACATATTCGACGTAGTTTCTGGCGTTTCGGAGTCAAATTAATCAAGTGCAGGTTCATTAGAATCTGAAATAGGGTGGAACCGCGATTTCATCGTCCCTATACTGGTATTTATATTTATCAGTATAGGGTTTTTTACTGTAAAAATTTAAAAAGGAGCCAAGTACATGACTAATAAAATGACAGTTCAAGAGATTGTCTTGACGTTACAAAAGTTCTGGAGCAGCAAAGGCTGTATGTTAATGCAAGCCTATGACACCGAGAAGGGGGCCGGTACCATGAGTCCTTATACGTTTCTGCGTGCCATTGGACCCGAGCCTTGGAATGCAGCCTATGTAGAACCATCTAGAAGACCTGCAGATGGCCGTTATGGTGAAAATCCAAATCGCTTATATCAACATCATCAATTTCAAGTTGTGATGAAACCATCACCTGAAGCAATCCAAGAATACTATTTAGATAGTCTTCGAGAACTAGGTATTGAACCCCTAGAGCATGACATCCGTTTTGTTGAAGATAATTGGGAGAACCCTTCTATGGGCTGTGCTGGTGTTGGTTGGGAAGTTTGGTTGGATGGCATGGAAGTCACTCAGTTTACTTATTTTCAAGTCGTTGGTGGCTTAGATGTTAAGCCAGTAACTTCAGAAATCACTTATGGTCTAGAACGCTTAGCCTCCTATATTCAAAATGTTAACTCTGTATTTGACCTAGAGTGGGGCGATGGTGTGCTTTATGGCGATATCTTTAAAGAGCCTGAGTATGAGCACTCTAAATATTCTTTTGAAGAAAGCAACCAAGCGATGCTCTTAAAATTTTTTGATGCTTATGAAACTGAAGCTAAACGTCTGATTAACCTCGGGCTTGTTCATCCAGCCTATGATTATGTCCTCAAATGTAGTCATACGTTTAATCTTTTAGATGCACGCGGTGCTGTTTCAGTTACTGAACGTGCCGGCTACTTGGCGCGCATTCGGAATATGGCTCACGCCATCGCGAAAGCTTTTGTAGCGGAACGTGAAAAGCGCGGATTCCCGTTACTGAAACATGCTAATGAAGCTAAAGAAAATTCAAAGGAGGCTGCAAAATAATGGCCAAAGATTTTCTCATCGAAATCGGACTTGAAGAAATGCCTGCACATGTGGTGACCCCAAGCATCGATCAATTTGCAGAACGTGTTCAGGATTTTTTGAATGATCAGCAAATCGAATTTAAAGCAATTCAAAAATTTTCAACGCCACGACGATTAGCCCTGCTCATTAGTCAAATGGCTGAACAGCAAAAAGATACCCACGAATCTTTGCGTGGTCCCGCAAAAGCAATTGCTCAAGATGAAGCTGGTAATTGGACAAAACCTGCCCAAGGGTTTGCCCGTGGTCAAGGAGCCAGCGTCGATGACCTTTCCTTTAAAGATGTCAAAGGTAAAACTTATGTGTTTTTAGAAAAGAATGTGAAGGGTGCACCAACGGCAGAGATTTTACCTAAATTAAAGACTGTCATCATGTCAATGACATTTCCAACGCGCATGCATTGGGGGAATTATGACTTTGAATATATTCGACCAATTCATTGGCTGGTTGCATTATTTGACAATGAGATTATTCCCTTCGAAATTTTGGATATCAAAACTGGTCGAAAAAGTCAAGGCCACCGCTTTTTAGGCAACTCGGTTACAATTCAACGTGCAGCAGACTATGAAACCGAATTGAAAAAAGAATTTGTGATTGCCAATGCCACCGACCGCAAACAATTGATTCGTGAACAAATCGAAGAAATCGCCAATGATCATCATTGGGTTGTTGACTTAGATGAAGACCTTTTAGAAGAAGTTAATAATTTAGTTGAGTATCCTACTGCTTTTGCTGGTCAATTTGATGAAAAATATTTGGACATTCCTGAAGAAGTCTTGATCACCTCAATGAAAGATAATCAGCGCTATTTTTACGTACGTGACCAATCAGGCACGTTACAACCTGATTTTTTAAGCGTTAGAAATGGGAACAAAGCACACTTAGATAATGTCATTGCTGGGAATGAAAAAGTTCTTGTTGCTCGTCTAGAAGATGCGCAATTCTTTTATGATGAGGATCAAAAGAAATCTATCGCTGATTACGTTGCCCAACTTAAAAATGTTTCTTTCCATGATAAGATTGGTTCAATGTATGAAAAAATGGTTCGTGTGCGTCATATCGCTGCCTTTCTGGGGCAACATTTCGATTTAACAGCTAAAGAGCTTAAAGATTTAGATCGGGCTGCTCAAATATACAAATTTGACTTGGTCACACAAATGGTGGGCGAATTTCCAGAACTTCAAGGTGTCATGGGCGAAAAATACGCCCTTCTACAAGGTGAAAGCCCGGCAGTCGCAACCGCAATCCGGGAACATTATCTACCAACTTCTGCCGAGGGTGCTTTACCGAAGACAAATGTTGGCGCTGTATTATCCATTGCCGATAAGTTGGACAGCATCTTAAGCTTCTTTGCAGTGGCCATGATTCCAAGTGGTTCAAATGATCCATATGCGTTACGTCGACAAGCTTTTGGTATTGTCCGTATTTTAGAGGCAAAACAATGGCATTTCCCATTGGACGAATTCCAAGCAGAAATTGCCCAAGCCTTGACTGAAAAGACAAGTCAACAACATTTAAATCTTAGCGCTCACCAAGATGATGTAAAGAACTTCATTATTGATCGCGTGAAGCAATGGCTGTCTACCCATGATGAATCCTATGATTTGATTGATACAGTCGTTCAAAATCGCAATAGTGATATTGCAGACATGTTCCAAGCTACCAAAATTCTACAGCAGCATCGGCAGGATTCAACTTTCAAAGCTACCATGGAAGCATTAACTCGGGTGATGCGGCTTGCAAGCAAGGCAGAGCCATCAAAAGACTTAACGGTTGATCCTGAGTTATTCGAAAACCCATCTGAAACAGCATTATATGAAGCCGTTGAAAAAATTCGCCACTCATTATCATCTAGATCAATGGAATCAGTTTATGAAGCTCTACAAAGCTTAAAACCATTAATCGAAAATTATTTTGAAGAAAATATGGTCATGGCTGATGATCCAAAGATTCGGCAAAATCGATTAAACCAGCTGATGATTGTCAGTCAGCTTGCCCGTACTTTTGGCGATCTAAACCAATTAATCATTAAATAAGCGTCAAGCTTGCAATTCATCACTATACGTTGTATGATATAGTGGTATTATTATAGAGTTTATTAAGTCGCATTCAACTTTGTATGCGGCTTTTAGTTGCCTTAGCGTAGAAATGGTCGTGATTATGTTGGCACGTATTCCTGAAACTGTCATCGAAGATATTCGCAGTCAAGTTAATATCGTTGATGTCATCAGTCAATATGTACAATTAAAAAAGTCTGGTAAAAACTTATTTGGCCTATGTCCATTCCACGAAGAAAAAACACCGTCATTTTCTGTCGCTGAAGATAAACAAATTTTTCACTGTTTTAGTTGTGGCCGGGGTGGAAATGTATTCAAATTTATAATGGATATTGAAAATCTTTCATTTCCTGAAGCAGTTATCAAAGTTGCACAAATGAACCAGATTTCAATTGACCCTCAATACTTGAATACACAAGTATCGCCTCAGGAACAAGGGCACCAAACCCTTAAACAGATGCATCAAGATGCCCAGGCCTTATTTCATCACATCCTCGTCAATACGCAAACCGGGCAGCAAGCGTTAAAATATCTACATGATCGAGGTATGACCGATGAAACTATTAATACTTTTGGTATTGGTTATGCACCTGCAAAAGCTGATTTGCTAACTTTATTTTTTAAAGAGAAGCACTATGATGCCCAGGCTTTACTTGATTCGGGATTATTTGCAACAACGAATAATGGCCAAAAAATAGACCGTTTTGTTGATCGAGTCATGTTTCCAATCAAAGACCAAGGTGGAGCAACGATTGCCTTTTCTGGCCGCGCTTTAACTAAGGATCCGAATATGCCTAAGTATTTAAACAGTCCAGAAACACCAATTTTTAATAAACGCCGAGTACTTTTTAATTATGACTTGGCAAAACACGAGATTCGCGAAGCGCACAGTGCGATTTTGTTAGAAGGTTTTATGGATGTTATTTCCGCATATCAAGCAGGCGTTAAAAATGGTGTAGCTTCGATGGGGACGAGTCTGACGGATGATCAATTGTATGCACTGAAACGGACAACAGACCATCTGATCATTTGTTATGATGGTGATGAGCCGGGAGTCAATGCCGCAAATCGAGCCGTGGACATGTTACAAAATCAAAGCCAGTTTTCTGTTGGTATAGTCGTTTTACCTGACGATCAGGATCCTGATGAGTTTATTAAACATCATGGTGCAGCAGCTTTTCGCAAAATCATTTCGAATACTGAACAAACCGCACTTGGATTCAAGTTAAGGTATTTACGACGCAATATTAACTTACAGAACGAAAAAGCTAAATTTGATTATTTAGACAAGGCGTTATATTTATTAAAAAGTATTGGCACACCCACACAGCAAAGCACGTATGCGAAACAACTCGCTCAGGAACTGCAACTTGACCCAGATGCAGTTTTAACTCAGTTAGCTGAGGTCAAATTAAAAGAAAACCAACATGGTCAACAGCCAAAAGCGAAATATCAAAAAACTAAAACACAGGCGAGTGCTCAGATTTTATCAGCTGGTATCACTAAATTTTCCCGTGTGGAACAAGCTGAAAGATTATTACTTTACTATTTGTTGCATGATGAAGCTACTTGCCGAGAATTAGTAGGCCATGAAACATTTAACTTTGTCCATACACCTTATCAAACTATCTTCGAGTTGTGGCTTACGTTTACTACAAATCATGATAATCATAGTATTTCCGCGTTTATTGATCAGCTACCAGCGGAACTACAAAATGTTGTCGCTGAAATTGAAATGAGTCAGTTACCGAGTATCCCGGATTCTTTTGTAATTAATGATTTACTTGAAGTGATTGCCCGCCAAGACATCCACCAACAATTACAAGATGCCCAGGCAGCCCTAAAAATCGCAAATGAAACGGGAAATTTTGATGAAGAGTTGCATTGGACGAATGAAATTATCCGTTTATCGCGTTACTTAAAGGGGGCTTAATTTTTGATTTGAACCGTTTATTACGGTCATCATCCAATATTAATTGAGGAGGATCATTTATATGGCTAAAGAAAAAGCAAAACCAACTAAAAAAGAATATAACAAAGCTGTTAAAGATTTAATCAAAGTATACAAACCAAAAAAGGAAATCTCACAAGAAGATCTAACTTCTAAACTTGTGCAACCTTTTGAATTGGATAGTAATGCCATCGATGATCTGTATCAAAAAATTGAAGACCAAGGTATTAGTGTTGTCGATGAACATGGGGAACCTACAGCACGTAGCCTTAAGAAAAATAAAGTTACTAAAAAAGAATTAAAAGACATGTCTGCCCCAACTGGTGTGAAAATCAATGACCCGGTTCGGATGTATCTTAAAGAAATTGGTCGGGTTTCTTTATTAACTGCCGATGAAGAAGTTGCATTAGCTTTAAAAATCGAGCAGGGTGATGAAGAGGCTAAACAACGTTTAGCCGAAGCAAATTTACGTTTAGTTGTTTCAATTGCTAAACGTTATGTTGGTCGTGGTATGCAATTTCTTGATTTGATTCAAGAAGGTAATATGGGGCTAATGAAAGCTGTTGAAAAATTTGATTACCGTAAAGGATTTAAGTTTTCTACTTATGCTACATGGTGGATCCGGCAGGCAATTACCCGTGCAATCGCGGATCAAGCTAGAACAATTCGGATTCCAGTGCACATGGTTGAAACTATCAACAAATTGATTCGAATCCAACGACAGTTACTGCAAGATCTTGGACGTGAACCTACGCCCGAAGAAATTGGTGCAGAAATGGACATGCCAACAGAGAAAGTACGCGAGATCCTAAAAATTGCTCAAGAACCCGTTTCTTTGGAAACACCAATTGGTGAAGAGGACGATTCTCATTTAGGCGACTTTATTGAAGACGCCGATGCCACTAGTCCTGAAGACCATGCCTCCTATGAATTGCTTAAGGAACAACTTGAAAATGTTTTAGATACCTTGACTGATCGCGAAGAGAACGTTTTACGGTTACGCTTTGGTTTAGATGATGGCCGTACTCGGACGCTTGAAGAAGTTGGTAAAGTGTTTGGTGTTACGCGTGAGCGCATTCGCCAGATTGAAGCTAAAGCTCTACGTAAATTACGGCACCCCTCTCGTTCAAAACAATTAAAAGACTTTTTAGAATAGAGCTCTGACCCAGATTTAATACCAAATTGTTTGTAAATAAGGCGTTCAAAATAAAACTCTTGTTTTGTTTTGAATGCCTTATTTTTGTATTTGTGGAATCTTTTTTATGTTTCTAGTACATCTTTGCTATAATTAACGTTAGAAACTTAGATAGGGACTGAACTATGAAATTATCTGATCGCATTCAAAAACTTATAGATTTTGTACCAGCACAGGCACGTCTAGCAGATATCGGAACTGACCATGCATTCGTACCCATTGAAGTTATCAAAATGGGTATGGCAAACTTTGCTATTGCAACAGATATTGGTGCTGGACCACTTAACATTGCCCGCGATAACGTTGAAGCAGCCGGATTAGCTGAAAAAATTCAACTACGCCTAGGCAATGGTCTCGCACCAATTCAATATGAAGATCATATCAATACTTTTGTAATTGCCGGTATGGGTGGCGAATTAATTCGGCAGATACTGGCAACAGCACCAAAACCGTTGTTAAAAAATGTGACTTTGATTCTTGAAGCAAATAACCAAGAAGCACTTGTCCGTCAGTGGTTATCTGACCAGCAAATTCAAATCGTTAACGAGACCATTCTATTTGAAGATGGTCATTACTATGAATTTATCATTGCAGACACTCGGAAAAAAAGTATGCCACTAACCCAAATAGACATTCAATATGGTCCAATTTTGGCTCGGCAGCAAAGTCTAACTTTCCGTCAAAAATGGCAGCACCAATTATTGATCAAAAACAAAATTCTAAAACAGCTGACCCAAAGTCAAACTGTACCACTGGACAAAGTTCGTCAAACCGAATTGGCTATTAAAAGTATCGAGGAGTTGTTGCAAAAATGACCACGGGAACTGAATTGATCCATCAAATCGAAAGTCTTGCACCATTAATGCTTAAAGAACCTCAAGATCCTAGCGGTTTACAACTAGGTGATCCCACACAGCCAGTCCATAAAATCATGGTAACTCTGGACGTCCGCCCAGAAGTAGTCGCCGAAGCGATTGCCGCCAATGTTGATTTTATCTTTGCACATCATCCAGTGATGTTTCATCCTGCCCGAAATCTGGACACTCGTGACCCACAAAACAAGATGTATGCTGATCTTTTAAGCCACCATATAACAGTTTATGCCGCGCATACAAATCTTGATAAAGCTCAAGGTGGTATGAATGATTGGTTAGCCGAAAAAATTGGTTTACAAGATATTCAAGTTTTAGCTAGCCAAGAGCCTGACCAATTATATAAATTTGTTGTTTTTACACCATTAGAAAATGCGGACCAAATGCGACATGCCTTAGGGGATGCCGGGGCTGGTATGTTGGGCAATTATAGTCATGCCAGCTTTACCGGCGCAGGGCAGGGGCGCTTTTTACCCGAAAATCATGCCAATCCAACAATTGGGGCAATAGGTAAAGCGGAAACTGTTCAGGAATCTCGCATTGAATTCTTGATTCGACGAACACAATTGACTACAATGGTCGCAACTATGCGAGCTAACCATCCTTATGAGGAACCGGCTTTTGATCTAATTCCTCTCGCTAACACAGCACCAAGTATTGGTTTAGGCCGGATTGGGAACTTACCCGAGCCAGTGACGGTGCAGGCTTTAGCTCAACAAATTAAACATGACTTTGGCTTATCTGGGCTACGTTATGTCAGCCCGGATCCTTCAAAGCTAGTTCAGAAAGTTGCTGTTATCGGCGGCGATGCTGGTAAGTTTTATCCTAATGCGTTAAAAGCTCATGCCGATGTCTTAATTACAGGCGATGTATATTATCACACTGCCCATGATATGTTAGCTGCTGGTTTGAACGTTATCGATCCTGGACATCATATTGAAAGTATTGTCAAAACAAAAATGACTGCATTGATTCAACAGTGGGCTGTACAATTTCATTGGGATGTGACTTGCATATCTTCACAACTATCGACTGATCCGTTTCGTTTTATATAATATTGGAGGTTTTTCCATGGCAAAATATGACCAACTAGTTGACCGCTTTTTAAAGTATGTCAAAATTAACACCCGTTCAGATGAACATGCGACCACTATTCCATCAAGTCCAAATCAGGTCCAGTTTCTACAAGTATTAGCAGCCGAACTTAGAGAGATCGGTTTATCCGAGGTTAAATACAATGAGAAAAATGGCTATGTAACAGCAAAGCTGCCCAGTAATTTAACGAATCAGCAAGTACCGACCATTGGTTTCTTAGCTCACGTGGATACCGCAGATTTCAACGCTGAAAATATAAAACCACAGATCCATGAAAACTATGACGGTCATTCAAAAATTAGCTTAGACAAGGCAGGTCAATTTGTATTAGACCCGGCAGAATTTCCAAATTTAAAGCGGTATAAAGGACACACTCTTATTACAACGGATGGTTCAACTTTACTTGGTGCTGATGACAAAGCTGGTGTAGCTGAAATTGTTACGGCAATGGCTTACCTAATTGCTCATCCCAATATCAAACATGGTGACCTCAAAATTGGCTTTGGCCCAGATGAAGAAATTGGTACAGGTGCTGATCATTTTGATGTGGCTGATTTTGGCGCTGATTTTGCTTATACGGTTGATGGCGGTCCATTAGGTGAACTAGAGTTTGAAACCTTCAATGCTGCGGCAGCACATATAGAAATTCAAGGGAAAAACAGTCATACTAGCAATGCCAAAGGAATCATGGTCAATGCTATTCAATTAGCCATCAATTTCCAAAACGCTTTGCCACAAAAAGAAGTTCCTGAGCAAACGAGTGGTAAAGAGGGCTTCTATCATTTATATCAATTTTCCGGTACCGTAGATCACGCAACTATGGACTATATTATTCGCGATTTTCAACGTGATGGTTTAGAAGCACGAAAAGCGGTGATGACCCAAGTAGCCGCTGATTTAAACCATAGTCATCAAAATCGCATCAAGCTCACCTTGAAGGATCAATATTATAATATGATCGATATTATGAAGGATCATATGGATGTCGTAGCCCTTGCCGAAAAGGCCATGCACGCACTAGGTATTGAACCAGATGAGACACCAGTCCGTGGCGGTACCGATGGTTCAAAAATTTCATTTATGGGTTTGCCAACACCTAATTTATTTGCCGGTGGTGAAAATATGCATGGCCGTTATGAATATATTTCCACACAGACCATGGCCCAGGCTACCGACTTGATTTTAAAAATCAATGAATTGAACGTTGATCAACAGCATTAACTTTTTGTCCACAAAGGAGATACAATAATGATCATCCATTTCAAACAGCCTTTACAAACAAACATCGTTCAAATTTTAACTAAAAAATTTGCATCGATGGGGAAACATGGTTTTTTAATTGATAATCATTTAACCGTTTTAGGTATTGAACACTATGACTTTAATCAAGATGAGCTGAACGCCATTGATGTCGTGATTCCCGAGCAGCCAAGTTTCGTGTTAGCCAGCAGAGATTTTAAACCTGACGATACATTGATCAAGCTGCCGAATGGTACTTTGGGTGGAAATAACTTTACATTAGTTGCTGGACCCGATGCTGTTGAAAGTGAGGAAATGATTCATACTTTAGCTCGAGTTGCCAAGCAAGGCGGTGCACGTATTTTAAGTGCCAGTAATTTTGTTAACATCGATGCACCTTATGATTTTGCTGGTTTAGGTGAAGCTGGTTTAAAATACCTCCGTGCTGCAGCAGACGAAATGAATATGGACGTGATGAGTCAAGTTACAAATAGCTCACAAATATCAACAGTTGGACAATATGCTGATATTTTAGAAGTTGGTCCAGAAAATATGCGCAATAGTGAATTGCTGCAAGCTTTAGGCAAACAAAAAAAGCCTGTTGCACTACATCAAAGTAATGATGCTACGATTGAGGATTGGTTAAACGCTACCGAGTTTATTGCCAGTGAAGGTAATCAGCAGATTATCTTGATGGCCTCTGGGACAGTCTCTTTTGACCATGACTTCTCTCAATCCGATTTGGATATTGCGACAATTCCGATTATTCATAATTTAAGTCACTATCCTTTATTGGTGGATCCAGGCAAAATCAGCGCTTCTTCAGAACTTGTTCGGCCAATCGCACGCGCTGCTATTGCTGCGGGTGCCCAGGGCGTTAAACTTAGCATTCATGAAGATCCCACGCAAGCACAATCAAAAGCGGGCTATGCGATTACACCAAATGAATATATGGAAGTTACAAGGCAATTATTAAAGTTAGCTCAAGTGGTGACGCCGTGGGAAACCGAAAATAATACAATGCACACTAAACAGCAATCATAACTGACAATCATTAAAGTTAGATTCATTCAAATGAAAATGAGAATGTTCTATTTAAAATTTCATATTACGCTAGAGTCCATGAGATAATTACGCTATAATGTTAACAAAATTAAGAAAAGAGGAAACTTTATGCCATTGATCCATGTCGATTTATTAGAAGGTCGTAGCAAAGAGCAATTGAAAAACTTAGTCAAGGAAATGACGGCAGTTGTTGAAAAAAATACTGGTGCCCCAGCTGAACACATTCATATTGTCTTAAATGAGATGCAGCATGATCATTATGCTGTTGGCGGTATCTTAGATAGTGACAAAAATAAATAATTAATAAGTAGGTAATCTGATGAGTTATTATCATTATGGGACGATGTCTACAAACGCTGCTGGTCATCTTGCAATCGGTGGGGTGGACACATTAGACTTAGCTCGAGAATTTGGGACACCATTATATGTTTATGACGTTGCTTTAATCCGTGAGCGAATTCGAGCTTTTAAAAGGGTTTTTGAAACTCGAAATATTGATTATCATATCAGTTATGCCAGCAAAGCATTCTCTACCAAGGCCATGTATCGGATTCTTACTGAAGAGGGTATCGGTGCGGATGTTGTTTCCGGTGGTGAGATTTATACTGCTCAAAGTGCCGGTTTTGATATGAGCCAAGCTTCTTTTAACGGTAACAATAAATCTGCGGCAGAGTTAAAGGCGGCGCTGGCTGCTGGTGTTGGCCATGTGATCATTGATAATTTTCATGAAATCGAATTGTTGGAATCTATCTTAGCCGCAACGCAGCAGCAGTTGAAAGTATTGATTCGCGTCACACCAGGTATTTCTGCACATACACATGAATATGATATGACTGGTCAAGTTGATTCTAAGTTTGGCTTTGACATTCAAAGTGGCCAAGCAGACAAAGCAGTCCAACAAATTCAACGATCTAAGTTTTTAAAATACGATGGACTGCACGTGCATATTGGTTCACAAATATTTGAAACGGTTGGTTTTGAAAAAGCAGCCGATGCCTTAATTAAGTTAGCAACCAAATGGACTAATGAATTAAATATAACGACCAATATCTTTAATGTTGGGGGTGGGTTTGGCGTCCGTTACTCTACAAGCGATACCCCGCTGGCACCCCAGGTCTATGTTGAAGATATCGTTGATGAAATCCTTAAGCAGACGCAAGCAGCTCATTTGAAACAACCAGCCATTTGGATCGAACCTGGACGTTCAATCGTTGCTGAAGCAGGTACTACGCTATATACGATCGGTGCCCGTAAGGATATTCCAAATGTCCGCAGTTATGTCGCTGTTGATGGTGGCATGGGTGATAATATTCGGCCAGCGCTTTACCAAGCCAAATATGAAGCCGCTTTGTGTAATGACCCTGAAGCCGCGCCTATTGAAACAGTTGCGATTGCTGGTAAATATTGCGAATCTGGTGATATGTTGATCTGGGATCAACCATTACCAAAAACAGTACCAGGAGATATTTTGGCAACTTTTGTCACAGGTGCTTATGGCTATGCCATGGCCAACAATTATAATCGTAATCCAAGACCAGCAATTGTTTTTGTTGAAAACAATCAGGCCCAACTCGTTGTAAAACGTGAATCTTATGCAGATTTAACCCGTTTAGATATATAAAAAACAGTCGACACTTAGCACTGATTGCTAATAGCGTCGACTGTTTTTAATTATTGTTCAAATTTCTAATTTAATTAATTTGTTAAAAATGTACCTTTGGCGGGAATCCACTGATTAGTGCCAATATTATACCATAATGAGCCATCATGGACCGTGGTAACTTGAACTGTTTGCCAAGTAGAACCGCTATTTAAAATACGCTGCGTTGGGTAACCATTTGGCATCATATAAACTGTGGTTGGTTGGCTGATCTTAATTGTTTTTGCGTAGTTAAAGGCAACACCATTATCGTAAGCAATATTGGATTGGTTGACAATATAATCTGCTTGAACCCATTGGTTTGTACCAACGTTAAACCAAGTACCAGATTGAGCATCATAACGTGATCCATTAATTTGCCAAGCTGTGCCAGTCGGTAGATATTGTCCTGTCTTAGCGCCGTTTGGTACTTGGTAAACAGGAATACCTTGATCAGGTATGTAATTCACGTAACCAACTGTTGTTGCAGCTTGTGCCTGGTCGATCGTTGTATTGCTAAAAGTAAATAATCCTAAAGCCATAACTCCAGAAAGAAGTAAGGTTACAAATCTCGTACGTCTCATAATGATACCTCCTATTCGATATCCTGTCTGTAACCATATTGTAACATTATTGACTTTAAATTGTAATTACATTTTTGTCACTTCGTGGAGATTTAAACTTTCTTAATGATTGCTAGGCCAAATTTAGGATTCTAATTCTAATAGGAAGAGGATTAGTTGTACTTTATGGATATAACCGTTATACTTACTTTTAGAAAACAAAGGAGGGGACAGCTATGGCAGAAGAAGAAAAAAATAACGCCACTACGCCCGAAACTCAAGCTACAGATGCTGCTTCTAATGATATTAAGGATCGTATTTTAGGTGCCCTAGAAACTGTTATTGATCCAGAACTTGGTATTGATATTGTTAATTTGGGTCTAATTTATGATATTAGTTTAGATAAAGACGGTTTGTGTACGATCAATATGACCTTAACCACGATGGGTTGCCCATTGTCGGACTTATTAACAGAACAGATCAACCAAGCACTGAGTACTGTTCCTGAAGTAAAAGATGTTGATGTTCAATTGGTATGGTATCCTCAATGGACAACCGAGCGCATGAGCCGCTATGCACGTATTGCTTTAGGCATTAGATAATCATTTTAATCCTTTAAAACCTCGCTGAATGAATTAAAACATTCCGTGGGGTTTTTGTTTTATACCATTGCCAACACGGCTTTTCCAAGAGCATTTTTTGAGCACAGACCGATTTGTGTAAAAGATTCTACGCAAATAATATAACTGAATGAATGATCTCTCACTCATCAAAACTGCTAAAATTCAAATTATGTGTCAATTTGAAACCTGACAATGATTATCAGCTGTCAACTACATTAGAGATCCCAAATCATGGTGATTTTTTGGATAGCGAAATACCTTAAAATATTGAATAGATTGCTTGTTTCAATACCTAGCTTTCTCTATACTAGAAATTAGTAATGTTCAAAAAACTTCAAATCAAATAAGGAAGGTTCCCTATGAAAGATTCTGCATGCACTTCAATTTTGATTGGCAAAAACGCCAGTCTAAATGGTTCAACTCTAATTGCTAGAAACGATGATACCTTTTTACCTATCGCGCCCCAGCGTTTTTATATGCATGAGGCCATCCATAACCAACCTGGTCGGGTTTTGAAGTCTTATCTTAATGACTTTGAAGCAACTTTGCCCGCAAATGCTTACCGCTATAATGCTGTACCCAACGTGAATTACAAAGAGCAAGGGTATTATGAAGAAAGTGGTATTAATGAAAAAAATGTCGCCATGAGCTGTACAGAAAGTACTTATGGCAATGAACGTACATTAGCTTATGATCCATTAAACGAAAAAAGTGGTCTTGATGAGGACTGTATGCAAACAATGGTTTTGCCATACATTGATTCGGCTAGACATGGCGTCCAATATTTGGGTCAGTTAATTAAAAAATACGGTTCTGCAGCCGGCAACAGTGTATTGTTTAGTGATGCAAATGAAGTTTGGTACATGGAAATTGTGACTGGTCATCATTGGCTTGCTCAACGTATTCCTGATGATTGTTATGCCGTGGCTGCAAATCAAGTGGCGATCCAATGGGTTGATTTTTCAGATGCTCGTAACTTTATGTATTCAGACGGTATCCAGGAATTCGTGACTAAAAACCATTTGAATCCCGATTTTGAAGGCTTCAATTTCCGCCATATTTTTGGGACAGATACACAAAAAGATCGTCATTATAACACACCGCGAGTTTGGTACGCCCATCATTTATTTGACGCTGATTTTGAAGGTACGCCTGAATCTAGTGAACTGCCATTTATCGTAAAACCTAAACGAAAGCTAGGTACTGACGATATCGAAGCATTGTTAGGCTCGCATTATAACGAGACTGACTTTGATCCCTTAGGAAACGGTTCTGAACATGATAAGTTGCGTTATCGTCCAATTGGTTTAAACCGAACTCAAAATTCTCATATCCTTGAGATTCGGCCTAACGTGGACCCAAGTTTTCAAGCAATTATGTGGCTCAATCTTGGCATGCCAGCATTTAGTCCTTATGTGCCGTTTTATACCAATGCCAACGATACACATCCAAGTTATAGCACAACACCCATGACTTGGGATCTGAAGAGTGCCTACTGGTTATTCCGAACGCTTTCCATGTTAGTTGAATCGCATCATCAAGCATTTATTCAGCAAGATATTGACTACTTAAAAGAAAGCCGTCGCACTTTCAAAGCTCAAATCAAAGCAATTGATGCCCAAGCGGCTAATTTGGATGCGAATGAATTGACCGAATTTTTGACCAAAGCAAATTACCAAATCGTCGAAAAGGCTGAGGCTCAAGCTAATGCTTTAATTGGCGCATTTGTGACCCAGGGATTACAATTATCCAAATTGACGTTCAACATGGATAAGAACCTTTGATAGATGCCGTATTATTTTTAAGCACAACAAAAGGCGAGAGTGAGGTAAAGGCGCTCAGCACCTGAGCACTAACAAGAACTACGAAAAATGGTGGGCTTCCCATTTGAGTCATTCGTTGTTAGGTGAGGGTGTTGCTCTTTGGCACACGTTTGAGATTTAATTGTTCGCAAATAAATAGGTGACTGAAAACAAAACATTAGTTTTGTCTCAGCCACCGCTTAAGCAAAGATAATTCTAGTTGAGGAAGATAATAATTAATTACTATTCATAAACTTCATCAGTTTTTCTGCTTCTTCTGGCATCGCTATTTTTTCTCCAGATTTAAGATCATGAATGCGTTCCACAGAAAAATGACTGGAAAAAGCTAATTGCGCATCCGTCATAGAAGTTCTTTCTTCAAAGTGGATAATTGCTTGTGCTAGTTGATTCAATTCAGACAAATTAGTCACCTCAGTTTAAGTTTCAAAATGTTTCTAAACGTCACATTCTGCATAAATTAAGCATAGCATTGTTCCTGATTCTGCGCAAAATACAGGCACTATTATTTTTATTGCTGAAGGAGGCTTTTTATATGTCAAACGAGCAAAATGGTTTACAAGGTTTTCCCAAGGAACAATTTAGCGCTTTTTCAACTGCAAAGATGGCGCGCTTTTTACCCTATACAGCTGAAACGACAATGGCGCAATTGCGTCACTTTTTTGGGCATGACTTCGATACTGTGGTCCGATATCGGGCAGATCAACTATTTATTGACGAAAAAGGGCAAACGACGCCAGTTGGTCTAAACAAAATAATCGTTCAATTTCCCAATGGATCTTATAAAATAATTGACGCTGACTATTATCGTAAGAATTTTAACGAACCGCTAGAAGAAAAAACAAATTAATTGAGTCAAAAAAGGCCGACCCTAATTCTATTGGGCCAGCCTTTTTAATTTCACTAGACAATTCAGTTAAGAACTTAATAAGTTTTCATTTCATTTAATGGCCAATAACGCCATTTTACAATACCAATAATACTGCTCTTAGGAATGAAACCGATCATGCGGCTATCCTTAGAGACATCGCGATGATCCCCCATAACAAAATAGTTATTTTTAGGGACGCGGCCATCTTTCGTAGTTTTTGGTAAATTTAATGTTTTCAGCGAAAAATTAGTTGTATATAATGGGCCCGTACTTAATTTACGGTCTAAATAGGGTTCCTTCAGCTTTTTGCCATTAATATACATCACATCGTTACGAGAAGCTACAGTTTCACCAGGCAAGCCAATGACACGTTTAATATAATAAGTATCGGGTTCGTCTGGCGCTTTTAAAATCACGACGTCGCCACGCTCAACTTTCGCATGACGAAAGGCAATGATTCGATCTCCAGATTGAAAGGTTGACTGCATTGAAGGGCCTTCGACTTGCTCATTGGCAAAGACCCAAGTTTTTAAAGCCTGTCCGATCCCGAAAAAAATCAGAGCTAATACAATAAATTCTAAAAATAAACGTGCTGGTGAAGCATCGTCTTGTTTACGTTGCTTCTTAGTATCTTGACTATTCAATTCTTCACGTCCTTAGACTTACTTTTATCCTCACTCAAAGTATTTAATACCAAATCGGACATTTTCGCAACTGGAATTGTCTGTTCATGTAATACTTTTGCATGTTTTAAGCGACGAATCGCCTTCGGAACTGGCAATTCAATCAAATTAGACAAAGCTTGGATCGCTGCAAAATCGGTTTCGCTTGGTTGGTGATTTGTTAAAGCATGTAAGACCACTTCCGGAAACTTGTACGGATTGGCCGTTGATAAAATGATCAGTGGTCTAGCTTCAGATTTGTGTTCCTGGCTATACTGGATGGCTGCATGAGTTGCGACTGCCGTGTGCGGGTCAATTGTATATTGGTACTTCGTTTGCATCAAGCGAATCGTTGTCAATGTGTCAACCTCATCCGTAGAAAAAGCTACAAAATCAGTTAGCTTTTGCCGAGCGGTATCCGGTAATTCAGCCCTACCTTTGGTTTCAAAAGTTGTCATGAATTTAGCTAAAGCTGCAGCATCTTGATCAAAACTATAAAAAAGTAGGCGTTCCAAATTGCTTGATACTAAAATGTCCATTGATGGTGAAGACGTTAAGTGGAAGTCACGCTTACGATTGTACACACCAGTAGTGAAGAAGTCAGTCA
This sequence comes from Agrilactobacillus fermenti, assembly GCF_021030645.1. GTDB lineage: Bacteria > Bacillota > Bacilli > Lactobacillales > Lactobacillaceae > Agrilactobacillus > Agrilactobacillus fermenti. The sequence continues at coordinate 65,365 of NZ_JACGCJ010000007.1, forward strand.
ACACATTATTGGCATTAGACGCACAAATTAATTTATTGATCGGTAGCCCTAATTGTTTCGCGTACCAGCCTGCTAAAATATCCCCAAAATTGCCAGTCGGTACACTAAAATCAACCGTCTCACCTAATTTGACCGTGCCATTTTGAACCAGTTGACCATAGGCGTTAAAATAGTAAACGATTTGGGGGACCAAGCGGCCAATATTGATTGAATTTGCTGAAGAAAATTGGATATGGTTCCTAGCTAACTTTTTAACGATCATGTTATCGTTTAAAATATGTTTTACATTTGTTTGGGCATCATCAAAATTTCCATCGATCCCAACAACCGTAACATTTTGGCCTACTTGGGTGATCATCTGTTGCTTTTGAATCGGGCTAACACCGGCTTGGGGGTAAAACACAATAATTTTGGTATTCGGCACATCAGCAAAACCGGCCATAGCTGCTTTACCTGTATCCCCAGAAGTTGCCGTCAAAATTGCGACTTTTTTATCCGAAGCATGCATCTTCATTGCCGTGACCATTAGTTGTGGTAACAACTGCAAAGCGACATCTTTAAAAGCTAGCGTTGGTCCATGAAATAATTCTAAGAAATGATGCGGACCCACTGATCGGATAGGTGTGATGTCAGCTGTATCAAAAGTATCTTGGTAGGCTGCATCAATACATGCTTGTAAGTCATCATCTGAAAAATCATCAAGAAAAACTTTTAAAATCGAAAAGGCCATCGCCGGATAATCTTTAGCAAGTAACGTTGCTAGGTCTTCTTTTAATTGCGGCATTTGTGTTGGCACATAAAGCCCATTATCAGGGGCCAAGCCTTGCAAAATTGCTTCAGAAGCTGTTAAATTTTGAGTCTGCTCACTACGTGTACTACGATAGTAAAGTACCATGTGATAAACCACCTTGTAAATTGAGATAAGACGAGTTGCATAAATTAGTCTTTCATTAATTTTACAATACTTTTGTTTATTTTGATATTTAAACCCTGTATCTTTATAATATATATACAATTTAATGTGGAGGCACAATATGGACGTCGAAGATAAAAAGAAAATGGCTGCTTTGGCTGCTTTGGATCACATTCAAGATCATATGATCATTGGTTTAGGCACAGGGACAACGGTCCAGTATATGTTAGAAGGACTGGCACAGCGGATTCAACAGGAACATTTAAATATTATTGGGGTGTCTACTTCTGATCGGACAACTAAGGCAGCCAATGCCTTAAATATCCCCATGAAAGATCTCGATGATGTTGGTCATATTGACTTAACCATTGACGGTGCCGGTGAGATCGACAAGCATTTTCAAGGTATCAAAGATGGTGGGGCAGCACATGAATATGAAAAAATGGTGGCAATTTCTTCAGATAAAAATTTCTGGATTGTAGATGATTCAAAGTTAGTCGATACGCTGGGACATAATATTCCACTGCCCGTTGAAGTCGTACCATATGGCAGCACCAAAGTTTTTCGCCGCTTGGCTAATGAAGGCTTGAATCCATCTTTTCGTATGGTCGACAAAGATCATTTCTACTTTACACATGAGCATAACTATGTGATCGACCTACACCTTCAGCAAATTAATCATCCACATCATTTGGCACTTTGGTTGGCACATCAAGTTGGCATTTTAGAGCATGGCCTCTTTTTAGATATTGTTGATGAGGTCTTTGTAGGCACAGATCAAGGCGTCAAAAACCTTGTCCCTGAACGCGAGAAACGGTATTGATGGCAGCTATATTGCAAACATCTTACCTACAAGCACTTCATTTTTATAGACAAAAATATGCTCAGATTCCGGCCATAGCTGATCAAATTGATACGGTTACAAGTATCACGGTGGACTTAGCAGCTCACAAACTGCCCAGTCGCCGTTTTCGTATGTTAGGCTTAGACGTTGCCAGTTATAGTCAAGCGTTCTTAATGAATTTTGGAACACCGCCACAACAAATCGAAACCGAATTACATCGTTTGGATCATTTATTACATAATTTTCGAAACTTTGTTGCTAGAACATTTGGTATCTGGGCACTTTTTAATGTGCCATTTATGCGTCGGTGGCATCAGTTATTTCCCGATGAAACATACCTTGAAATTATGGCCGGTAATGGCTTATTTACATTCAGTATGCAACAATTTGGTCAAACCAGCATTGCCACCGATGATCGTAGCTGGGGTAAAACAAGTCTTACCGCTAGTGACCCCTGGGTACCAATTCAAACTCTGGATGCATTGACTGCCATTCGACATTACGGTCAAACTGCTACCGCGCTTGTGATGATTTGGAGTCAAGATCATAATCCGATCGACCAACAAGTTTTAAACTGCTATCGTCAATATATGGCCGGTAAATTATTTTTTGTCGTGGGTGAAAAGGGGGCCGGTGGTGCGACCAATTCTCAAGGATTCTGGGAACAAGCAAATTTAGTACAAAATAAACGTATCGCTGGTATCAATCAAATCTTTCCACACTTTGATCTCATTCAAGATCAAGTTTATTGTGTACGTTAATTCGGAGGTTTATGGTTTGTTAAGACGGAAAATACTGATAGATATGGCAGTTGCAATCGTTGTCTTTTTATCTTTGTGGTTTGTCAGTGTTCACGACCGCAATACCTATCAAATTCAATTGGATCATGGCGGTTTGTCACAAGATGCCTTAATATTCAAAGCTAAAAGCTCTAAAAATATGCAGCAAATCACGGCTGCTGTTGCCAAAAAGAAATTTGACAATTTTCAGATTCAATTTATTGACCCACAACAAAAAGCTCTAAGTTATATTTATGCGCAGCATCCAAACAACAACCTGAGTATGGTTTCTGGTCGCAATTTTAACACGAGTGATTTTGAGGCACCGCTGCCTTTTGCGATTGTCGGTCAAGATTGGACCAACCGTTTATATAAACCCCAATCTCAAGCCTACTTGCCCAGTGGTCATCAATATGTTGCTGTAATTGGAACCGCGGGAACGGCAGGAACGTCACCGCTAAATACGCACCGTTTTATTACGGTTTCACCTTATCAGACAACGAATACCACACCAATTCGAAACTTAGAAGTCATTGCGGATGGTTCATTAGTAACCAAACATAAACAAGCATTTAGTAAAATCATTAAAGCAAAACATAGTCGGACTTATGTCCCTAAAACGAACCAGGAAAAAGAGCATCGTCGTTGGGGCAGTAAATACGCCTTAATAGCTATTTATGGGTTATCTTTTATTAGCCTACTCGCCTTAACACTTGCTTTTTACGTTGCTATTCGCCGTTTTATTCAAGTCAGTGAATTAGACCATATGCTAACATTAAAGATGAAGTGGGGGCACCTTAGGCGTTTTGCCCTGCATTATGTGATCAGTACATTAATTGGTTATTTAATAGGGATTTGGCAAACCTATCTGATCAATTATCATACGGTTAACCTTTTCACTTTGATCGTTACGGTTATTAACCTTTTGGTTATGACAATTCTAATTTTCAAAACACCTACAAAAGAATTAAATGAAGTCAGTGATATTTAACTTATAAGGACGGGGAAATAAAGTTGAACTTACCAGAAGGATTCCAAGAGAAATATCGTACGCTTTTAGGCAGCCAAAGTGATGCTTTCTTAGCGAGTTTCAATGCTGAACCAAGTAAGGGATTTCGAATCAATCCGGCTAAGCAAAGAGCTGTCCTGCCACTCGTAGATACATCCGAGCCTGTCCCTTATGTATCAGGTGGTTACTATGGCAATGTTGCTGGTAAATCTATCGTCCACACTTCCGGTGGCGTTTACTCTCAAGAGCCCAGTGCAATGTATGTGGGTCAAACGGTCGCCCCACAACCAGGGGAAATGGTCTTAGACCTCTGTGCTGCGCCTGGTGGTAAATCCACCCATATTGCCAGTCAAATGGCAAATTCTGGTTTATTAGTTGCCAATGAGATCAATTCCAAACGCGCCAAAATATTATCCGAAAATATTGAACGTTTTGGTTTGACAAATGTCGTCGTAACCAATAACGCGCCAGAGCAACTAGCGGAAAAATGGCCTGAAACATTCGATCGTATCTTAGTAGATGCACCCTGTTCTGGGGAGGGGATATTTCGCAAAGACCACGAAGCAGTTCAATATTGGCATCCCAACTATGCGGCTGATTGTGCCGCACGGCAAAAAACAATCGTCAGTCAAGCTGTTAAAATGCTCAAACCGGGTGGGACGCTTATTTATTCAACGTGTACCTTTGCGCCAGAAGAAGATGAGCAGATCATTGCTTGGATACTTAAAAATTATCCCGAATTTAGGACGCTGCCGATTCAAAAATACCCCGGTATGCAGTCGGGACAACCACAATGGGCTGACAATAACCCCATGCTTAATGATACTGTTCGTTTATGGCCGCATTTGCTCAAGGGAGAAGGCCACTTTATTGCCAAACTCATAAAGCAATCAGCCCAAATAACGACCGCAGAATCTGCTAAAACTAGAAAGAAAAAACGTCGTAAATCAGTTCGCCAAGCGATGTTAACTAAAGCAGAAACAGAATTATTAACGGATTTTATTAAACAGACATTTCAAACGAATCCTTTTACGTTCACACAAATAGAAATTAATGATGGTCATGTGCACCAGCGTCCCAATATTCAATTAGATTATGAGGGCATTCGAATTTTACGCAATGGCCTCAATCTAGGTGTCTTTAAAAAAAATCGCTTTGAAGCCGACCATGCCTTAGCTCTCGCGCTGACAACTTCTGAATTTCGACAGGTTTTTGAAGTTGACGAACAGCAATACCAGCATTATCGCCACGGAGAAGCGTTAGCTTGGATCAAGGCCACGCCACAAAAGCAAAGTAAAACATTTGGATTATTGACTTATCAAGGTCTTGGCTTTGCCATTGGTAAATTAGTCAACCAGCAGCTCAAAAACTACTATCCAAAAGGCTTAAGAGACTAAATATAAATTAAAAATGAACCACTCAAAGAATTAGACGTTAATCGTCATAATTTGAGCGGTTCATTTTTGAATTTTAATAGCAAGTTTTACGACTGGCGCTGTTGCTGAAACAGATAAAGTTCCTGATCGAAATAATGTTCAACTTGAGGCAGTTCTGCGGGTGTCCGCACGCCAAAAGCAACTAACAATAACCGCAGCTGCTCTAACCAAGCGGTTAAAATAGTTTCTGTCTCAGAAACCGTGTGGTGTAACAATAGATGTAATATGGTCCGACTGATACCTACATATTTGGCACCTAGATGCCAAGCCTTCACAATATCTAACGGCTGACGAACACCGCCGGACGCAAAAAAGGTCAAATGCTGGTCTCGTTGAAAAGGCTGACTCTCCAGCAAACTTTTTACCGTACTTAACCCTTGTTCGGCCAAGTAAGCCATATCGTGGTTTTGACGGCGTGCATTTTCAATTTGCACAAAATTGGTCCCCCCAGCACCACCGAGATCAATGTAGCGTATGCCCAATTGTTCCAATTGACTGATGGTCATTTCAGACATGCCAAAACCGACTTCCTTGGCGATAATCGGGACGTCTAAGTGCTGATACTCACGAATCATTTCCGCCCAGTGGAAATCCCGGTCACCTTCAGGCATCACGATCTCTTGTAGGACATTCAAATGCACCTGTAAGGCATTTGCTGCTACTGCTGCTACGACTTGTTTCGCAGCAGCTAAATCTTTACCAGCACCAATATTTGCAAAAATAACTCCCGTAGGATTAACTTTGCGAACAACCGAAAAAGTCTCTAAGCTTTCAGGTTCACTTAAAATAATACTCTCAGAACCAACTGCCATTGGAATCCGTAAATCAGCTGCAATTTGAGCCAATTTTTCATTGATGGCTCCCGTCCGACTAGAACCGCCAGTCATTGCATTGATATATATCGGGGCAGCAATTTTTTGATCAAAAATTGTCGTTTCTAAAGAGACATCTTGAACACCTAACTCTGGTAAGTTGCGAAAAATTAGATGTAATTGATCAAAATCGTTTCGTTGCACAGCATTATAAAAGTGTTCGGCTAAAGCTAAATGTTCATCTTTGCGGTGGGCATGTTTTGTTTCATGAGCCATAGTTATATCTTATCCCTTCAAATTTATGCATGAACACGCAAACCTATGATCCCTATTCCTGGCCAAATTCAAAGTCTGACAATAACATTGCGCCTGGACCTGGCCTGGCCGCAACCATCGGCGTATTTGGTAACAACTCTGTTAAACGAACTTGAAGTGTTTCTAATTCACTGGCACGCCCGATGACTTTCACATTGGGACCCGCGTCCATCGTATAATAACAATCTAAGCCTTCACGACGTACTCGCTGTACCGCTTGTATCGCCTGAATGGTTTCCGGTAAAAAATAAGAAAAAGGTGGTTGAGCCCCCATAGTAGTAGCATGCATTTTCATAGCATTACTCTCAGCTATTTGGCCCAAGGTCACAAAATCATTTTGGGTGATTGCCTGTTTAAGTATGATCATATCTTGTTCACAGGCTTGAATAAAAGCATCATAAAAGGGAGAGGTCGCCACTGTATTAGCCATTTCTTTACGACTGGATATTTGCTTAGGCTGGTCCGAAATAATTAATGCCAACATGCCGATATCCATCGCTACGTGCTGATCAGCTTGTAATGGTTCAGCATAGGAGGTTTGGTCATCATAGCCCTTATGCCATTCCACAAAGCCGCCAAAAATAGAACGACAGGCTGATCCTGACCCACGCCGTGCTAATCGTGATAGGTCACGACTACTAAGTTGTAAGCCGGCAGTGGTGCTCGCGGCTAAGGCAAGTGCTGCAAAACCGGAAGCTGATGATGCTAAACCAGCTGCAGTTGGCACGTGATTTTCACTTTTGACCTTAAAATAGCGTTGTACCCGTGCTCGTTGACGAATCAATTCTAGAAATGCAGCTAAGCGTGTGGTTGCCTTCGGTGCTAATCGCTGTCCATTTAAGATAAATTCATCCTGATGAGCGGCTTCGTCAGCAAAAGTTACTTCAGTCGTGGTATAGAATTGATCTAGGGTCAAAGAAAGTGAGTTAGCATAAGGAATGATCAAAGTCGGATCTTTTTTTCCCCAATATTTAATTAGGGCAATGTTTGTGTGTGCGCGGGCAATTGTCATTTAATACTACCTCTTGCTGATTTTAAAGTATGTATCTCACTCAAAGGCTGGATCCAAGTCTGAGTTGCACCAGCTGTTTGTAGGGCATTGCTTAGTCGTTGTGCTTGGGCAGCTGTTTTAGTTACCGCAATCATGCAGCCGCCCTGACCGCCGCCAGTCAATTTAGCGCCCAGTGCTTGATTGGCTAAAGCAACTTGACACAGTTTATCTAACTGGTTTGAGCTCACACCTAAAGCCTGTAAGTTAGTCTGGGCAGCAGTCAGCAATTGGCCTAAGTCTTCAATATCCGCTTTTGCTAAAGCAATTTTTACTTTTGTTGTAATCGTGCCTAGAGCAGCTAATTTAGGGCGATAATGGTTTGGCATATCTCGAACATGCTGTGCCACTAACCTAACCGCTTCACCGGTCTTGCCCTTAATACCGCTATCTGCAATCACGAGAAAACCAGGTACGTTTAATTTTAGTTCTTGTGGTACTTGTGCTTTCACGAACCAAATTGGCGTTTGGGCACTAGCAGTTGCAGCATCTAAACCACTAGGATTACCATGGATAATATGTTCGGAAAAATTTGCCCACTGTAATAATAACTGATGCGTTAAGGGTTTCTTGAAAAAATCAAACAAACACCGGATAATAGCAATAGCAGTAGCTGCTGATGACCCCATACCACGTTCAGCCGGTAATTGGCTTTTGATCGTCAAATCAAAAGCTTGGTCAACAGCATCAAAATGTAACAGTAAATGTTGTATCAACCGTCGGATACCAGACAATTCAGCAATTGCCCCTTGAATTGGACCATCATAATAGCGCGAATGGATGGTTTGATCCACTTTAGCTGTCCGTATCGTTGCCTGTATCTGCACACTAGGCAGAGGTAAAGCAATTGCCGGGTATCCATAAACGACGGCATGTTCACCAATCAAAATTATTTTAGCGTGACTCGTTCCGAGACCAGATTGCAAGGTACTCATCCTTTCTCATAGATCGCTTTTTCAATTTAATTCTTTTATGAAAATAACTTTGATGATAATGTTTAAAGTAATCCAATAGGTTAAACTGACGCCACAGGAGGGCATATGAGTTTAAATTTTTTATATGGCACAGCTGACAAAGACTTGTATCAAGCTTTGATCGACCAGCTGATCGCTGACCAAAAACAAAATCCTCAAGACCATTTTTTCTTACTTATACCAGATCACATCAAATTTGAAGCTGAAGTCATGACGATGAATCAATTACGTGCCCAGCAAGATAATGAAAGCTATGCAACCAGCAAGGTTCAAGTTTTTTCATTTACACGATTACTCTGGTATTTTCTTAAAGACACTCAATTCTACCAAAAAAATCGATTAAATTCAGCTGCACAAAGTATGATGTTGACGAAAATTTTAAAACAGATCAATCCTGATCTCAAAATTTTTCGGAGCGAACAACAGCAGCCTGGATTTCTAAACGCCTTAGCCAGCCAGCTAGATGAATTACAAAGTACTAACATCTTACCTGATGAGCTTAGCCATTTGGCTGAACAATTGCCACTTAACTCTGATACACAGATGAAGCTGACAGATTTAAGTCTTGTCTATGCCGCTTATCAAGCAGAACTAGGCGATCAATTTATTACGAATGAACAATTAATGAACGCCTTATATAATTATATAAGTACGGCTGATTTAACGCATACCTATTTTTATTTAAGCGGCTTCACTCAAATGACAACTTTAGAGCGGCAGATAGTTGAAGTCTTAAGTCAACACAGTCGCAAAGTTGCGATGACATTAGTGACCGATAAACCAGCGCTTGACTTTAATTTTGAAGCTGATGATTTATTCAACCGTACCAAAAAATTACAAGCTCAGTTGATTGCCTACGCTAAAGCAAATCGGTTTGCTTTTCATAATATCGCTGTACAAACTCAGCGCACGAACCCACAAATTACAGCTATCGGTAATTATTGGCGCCAGCCGCAACAAAAATCGACTGTTTCACCAGAACTTGATTCAGCTTTAACGGTTACCGTTGCAGACAACACCTATCAAGAAATTGAAGCTGTTGCCCTCAAAATCCATCAACTGATCACAGAAGAGCACTACCAATATCGTGACTTTTTAGTTTTAGCGAAACATCTTGAAGCTTATCAAAGTGTCATTCAACCGATTTTTGATCAATTTGAAATCCCTTATTTCGACGATTTACCCATCCCTATGCGCGACCACCCATTATTAGCTTTTCTTACGAACTTATTTGCTATTGACCGTTTTGACTACCGCTATGAAGATTTAATGCAACTATTAAAAACAGAATTGTTGTTGCCAAAACTGTCAACGGGGGATTTTCTCGAAATTTCTATTTTTCGCAATGATTTAGACATTACGGATAATTATCTTTTAGCTCACAACTTGCATAAAAGTGATTGGCTACAGGCTGAAAGTTGGCACTTCGAAGTTAAATCTTTTGACGAAACTGGCACAACCGTTACTGAAGATATTACTAAGACACAAATGATCGAAACCATTCATCAACTCGTACGTCAACAGTTAGAACCCTTTTTTAAAAAACTACATCGAGCTAAAACAGGGCAGGCAGCGGCGACAGCACTATATCATTTTTTACAATCATCAGGCGTTATTCATCAGTTACAACAATGGCAAGCAGAGATCGGTACAACTGGAAGTACTCTGGATAAGAGCAGCCAAGGGTATAATGCTTTTATCGACTTTTTAGATCAATTTGTAGCTGTTTTAGGTGAAGATGTTTTCAATCAAACCGATTTTATGGATTTGTTAACAGCTGCATTTGAAAATACAGATTATGCCCGAATTCCAACCACACTTGATGCTGTCAATGTATCCGAAGTTGGCAAGGTGCAAATGGGCAATCGTAAAATGACTTTTATCATCGGTTTAAACGATCGTAACTTCCCAGAAGTCGCGAAGCCACAAACAATCTTAAACGATGACGATCGTGAAGCAATGAAAGAAGCATCGTCTGAATTTGATGATTTGCCAACATCTGAGATCGTAATGACTAATGAAAATTATCTCATGTATACAGCGTTACAAAATCCTACAGAACGCTTAGATTTGAGTTATGCCAGGGGAGATGATGACACCCAACAATTTGAATTTTCACCATTTGGCACGCGTCTGCAAACACATTTTCATATTGAACCTGTAATTTTTAATACATTATTGCATACTGATCCCAATCAAAATACATTTGAACAATTAATTGGCACCAAGCGCCAAATGATCCATCGATTAGTGCCTATTCTCCGAGCAACTCTGGATCAAAGAAAGCCCGTAGCCAGTAAGGTCCGTTTTTTGATCGACACACTTCAAAAAGACGAAACCTGGGGTCGGCTTGCTCAAAATGTTTTTGCCAGTTTAAACTATCATAATGTACCTGTAAAAGTTAAACCAGCCGTTTTGGACACACTTTTTGGTCAGACACTACACGCTTCGGTATCACAGCTAGAAACTTTTTATCAAAACCCATACGCCTATTTCTTAACTTATGGTTTGCGCTTACAAGAACGAGAGGTTTACGATCTTTCACCAGCAAGTCGAGGCTCTTTCTACCACGAAGTCATGGATACGTTTATCAAATTATTGGCACAAAAGGGGATTGATTTAGCAGCACTTTCTTCAAAGCAAGCGCAAAAGCTATTAAACCAAGTGCTTGATCAAGTATATCAATTACCCCAGTATGATATTTTATCCAGCACCGGACGGATGCATTATATCCGCTACAAACTAAGAAATATTTTGAACTTATCAATCCAAACCAATATTCGTCAAAGCCAACAAAGCAAATTCAAACCATTTTTAACCGAGGTGCCTTTTGGTAATGGCGCCAATCACCTACAAAGTCTAAAATTTCCAGTCGATGCTGATCATGAAGTCGCCGTCCGCGGCAAAATAGACCGAATCGATACCGCTGAAACTGAAAGTGGCCGTTACTTTAATCTCATCGATTATAAATCTAGTGCTCACAGTTTAGAATTGCAAAAAATTTACTATGGTCTATCGCTGCAGATGCTGACCTATGTTCAAAGTATTCTGAATAATTTGCCACAATTAAATTTAACAGATGCTAAATTTGCCAGTGCTTTTTACTACCACTTGCAAAACCCAACTTTCTCAGAAAAAAAAGTGACCTTCCCAGTAACGCCAACAGAACTAGAACAACTCCAATTATTAGCCTTTAAATACCAAGGTATCATGCTCAGCGAACCAGAAATTATTGAAGCAAATGACAATCAGATTTCAGGTAGTTCAAAAATTATACCGGTTCGGCAAAAAAAGGACGGCAGCTACACAACAACTTCATTTAGTTTGATTACCGAGCACCAGCTAGAAACTTTGCTGCGTTACAATGCCCAAAAAATTCAAGCAGCTGCCCAAGATATTTTTGCCGGCCAATTTCCATTACGTCCGGTACGTCAGTCAAGACAAGAAAATGCATTAAAATATAGTCCTTACTTAAATATTTTCCAATTTGACGCCATGTTACCAGAAAATAATTATTTGGATCTGCAAAAATCAAATAAACGGAGTCAAGCTGATACTGACTTTTGGTTCCGAAAAATTCAGGCACAATTACCAGACACCAAAATTCATGATAAAAATAATGATGACGCTGATAGCAAAAAAAATGAAAATGACAGACCCAAAGCCTAAGGTACTGCACCTAACCACTTCAAGGAGGTTCTGATGGTTCAATTCACAGAAGATCAACAAAAAGCAATCAATCATACGGGTCATGATATTTTAGTTTCAGCATCAGCTGGATCCGGAAAAACCGCTGTTTTGGTCCAACGCGTCATTCAAAAGGTCCTTACCGGCACTGATGTGGATCAATTACTCATCGTGACATTTACACGTTTGGCTGCTCAAGAAATGAAAACTAGAATTCAAACCGCTGTCGAACAGCAAATTCAGCAATTAACGGCTAAAGAACAATTGACTCAAGCCGCACAGAAAAAGCTACACCACTTTCGTCGGCAAATGAATCGTCTTAACTTAGCAAATATTAGTACGATTCATGCTTTTTGCGAACAAATCATTCATAAATTTTATTATTTATTAGGCATCGATCCCGAATTTACGATTCTTGAAGATGCTGCCCAAACCCAGTTATTAAAACAAAGCGTGTTTGCAACGATTCGCGAAGCTTATTACAACGCTGATGACGAAGCTTTTTTCAAATTGACTGAAAATTTTTCTAACGACCGTGATGATAATGGCTTAGAGCAGATGATTTTTGAACTTTATGACTATAGCCGTGCCTTCGCTGATGATCGGCTTTGGCTCAAACATTTAGTTGATGCTTATCAACTAAAAATACCTATTTTATCAAACCGGCTATTCACAGCAACCATTTTGCCGCACCTTCGTGACTGGATTCAGACACAAACAGCTGTATTCAAACAACTACAATCACAAGTGGCGGCAATTGATGCCTCTAAGTATCAGGACTTTATTAATCAGATCTTGACTGCTTTGAACCAGATCAATAACACAACCGAACAGATCGATTACAGTGTGCTCAAAACCAGCCTTGATGGCTTATTGCAGGTGCCTAATCAACGCCGAGGCACTAAATTGGCTAAAGCTTACCCCGAAGAGACTGAACAAATCATCAATGCTTTTAATGATTTAAAGACGCAGCTGAAGCAGCAATTTATTGAGCCTTATTTCAGTCAAACGGAAGATGAAATCGTAAAGACCACCCAAGTTGCCTTAAAATTAATTAAAAAAATGCAAACAGTGCTCTCAAAGTTTGGCATTGCCTTCCAAGCCGAAAAAAATCGGCGCAATCTCATTGATTTTAGTGATTTAGAACACTTAGCCTTTGATTTACTCAATTATCAAGATGAACAAGGGCAGTATCCTGTTCAAGCATACTATCAACAACGCTTTTCAGAAGTGTTGATCGATGAGTACCAAGATATCAACCCCTTACAAGAATCACTATTATCATTGGTGGCGCACCATAAGCCAGGTAACCGTTTCATGGTAGGGGATATCAAACAATCAATTTATGGCTTTCGAATGGCTGACCCAAGTCTATTCGCCCAAAAATATCAGCAGTACCCGCTGGCAACAAATGAAGCAGTTCAACTACCTGCAGAAAAGATCGTGTTGGCGGATAATTTCCGTTCGAAACACAACATCACTAATTTTGTAAACTATATTTTTAGTCAATATATGGATGAAGCGTTAGGTGACATTGCTTACGATCAAGCAGCACAATTACATTACGGTGCTAAGTACTACGATCAAGATAGCGACCAGCCTGTTGAGGTACTACTACAAACAGCAGATACTTCAGATCACTCGATGGCCGGTCAACTTGATGCGGTTTCAGATGCCTCAACGTCGGGTAGCATCTACCTAATGGCACAGCGAATTCAACAAATGATCGCTCAAAAAGAAACCATTTACGATCCGACAACACAGACAAGTCGACCAATCAAATATAGTGATATTGCAATTCTAGTGCCAACTCGAAATGATAATCTGCAAATTATTGATGTTTTCAAACAACAACAAATTCCGTTAATCGTTAGCGATACCCAAAATTATTTTCAAACAACTGAACTCAGAATCATGATCGCGCTACTACAAATCATTGACAATCCCGACCAAGATATTCCCTTGGTGGCTGTTTTACGTTCACCGATTGTCGCTTTAGATGAAAATGAACTGGGGTATATTCGAGGTAGTGCCAGCCAGCCAAAACTATCTTATTATGCTTGTTTGCAAGAGACCCTCGCAGAGCAACACTTCGATCCTGAAATTTGCCGACCCGACTTTTTAACAAAATTAAATCATTTTGCTGACCTATTGACGCATTATCGAAGCTTAGCCAAACGCAGTCAATTGGCAGACTTAATTTGGGAAATCTATAATACAACTGGATTTTTAGATTATGTTAGCGGCATGCCTTCGGGACCACAACGAGCAGCTAATTTAAATGCACTCTATACACGTGCGACACAGTATGAGGCGAACGGCTTTAAGGGACTATTTCAATTTATTAAATTTATTGAAAATATGCAGGCCAATGATAAAGATCTCGCTGAGCCTGATGTTCCCAGTGAAACAACAGAAGCGGTCCAAATTATGACCATTCACAAAAGTAAGGGGCTTGAATTCCCAGTTGTTTTCGTTTTTGCGCTGGAGCATACCTTTAATCAAAATGAACTACGTCAAAAGTATATTTTTGATCAGCAGTTGGGTATAGGTATTGACGTATTGACTGAAGAGCGTATCAAAGTCAGCACTTTACAGAAAAATCTCATCAAACTATCCAAAAGTAAACAGCAGCTTTCAGAAGCATTGCGTTTACTTTATGTCGCTGTTACGCGCGCTCAGCAACGGCTGCTATTAGTTGGTGATGTGAAAGACTCTCTCGATAAAATCGCTGCTAGTTGGCAGAAAAGTGCGTCTACAAAAGACATTAAACTACCTTTAAATCAACGTTTTGCAGCCCGCTCTTTTCTAGATATTATTGGACCGTCTCTGGTTCGCGGTGTTGACCTGCCAGCTTTTGCAGCCACATATCAACCACAAATTTTTAAGAACTTACCTCATGAGGTCATCGTGACAACTTCGCAAGCAGCAAAAGGAAAGCCACGAGACACACAAACAACTAAAAAAAATGAACCGGATCCAGTGCCTCAAGAGCACACATCCGTAACCCCTGATTTTTTAAATTTAGTTGAGCGACGCTTCAACTATCATTATAATAATCTATTAGCAACACAAACAACGGCATATCAATCTGTTTCTGACATTAAACGTCAATTTGATGACCCTGATTTAGAGCAATTAGTGCCGTTAACAGCAACAGAAATGGCGGCTCAGCAACTGACCATCATACCGACAGCTGCTGAAACCGAAACATCAACCACAAATAACTTTAATGAACCTACCTTTTTGAAGCAGAGCCAAATTACGCCGACACAATTAGGTACTGCCACACATTTGGTTTTTCAAAAACTAGACTTGACTCAGCCAATCACGCCTACTTTTGTCAAGGAAACAATCGCTCAATTAGTGGCGCGTGAATTACTGACGGCTGCTTTAGCAGAACACATTGATATTGAAGGTATCCTTGCTTTCTACAATACAGATCTTGGTCAAGCCATCAGAGAAACACCAGAACAATTCTATCGTGAAGTAACTTTTTCAATGGTTTACCCTGCTCAGCGCTTGTTTGCTGGCGTTAAAGCTGACCCCCAAAACAATGTCTTGATTCACGGGATGATCGATGGTTATTTGATAACAGCTGACGGCGTTATTTTAGTGGATTATAAGACCGACCACAAAAAGGCACTTGACTTAGCACATGACTATCAAGGACAATTGAATCTTTATGCCCTAGCTCTCAAACAAATGCTCAACCGTCCAATAGCCCACAAATACCTTTATGGTCTTATTCATCGACAATTGATCGAAATATAACAACAGAAATGGTGTAAGACATGTTTGAACAACATCAGATTTTTTCAATAGTAGATTTGGAGACGACTGGTACAAAGCGTAATGAGGATCAAATTATTCAATTCGGCTGTGCGCAAGTTCAACATGGCAAAGTAGTAAATACGATCTCACAGAATATTCAGCCGACAATTGCAATTCCCCCAGCCATCACTGATTTAACTGGTATCAATCAAGCTCAAGTCCGCGAAGCTCCAACCTTCGCTGAGATTGGTCCAGCCTTGCATAATATGTTGATGGATACAGTTTTCGTTGCCCATAATGTTAATTTTGATTTTCCCTTTATTAATCATGCGTTTGAAAGTATTGGTCTACCAGCTCTAGATATTCCAGCAATTGATACCGTTGAATTAGCACAAATTTTATTACCAACTGCAGTCAGCTTCAAACTACAAGATTTATCCAGTCTTTTGTCCATCACTCATAAAAATCCACATCATGCGGATAGTGATGCAATCGTTACAGCCAAACTTTTTATTACATTAACCAAACGCTTACGGCAACTACCAGGGGCTGTTTTAGATGAATTGGTACGTTTGGGGGATTTATTATCTCAGCAAACTGGTAAGTATATTCAATCGATTCGTGATAATCAAAAACGTGTGCCACTACCCAATTATTTGCACGAAACCCATGGTATAATCCTCCGCAATAAGCCACAAGTAACTTCCAGATCTTTAAAACCTTTAGGAACTTATCCAAAATCACCGGCAGCCAAGAAAAAACTCTTATTACCCATTTTAGAATATCGCAGCAGTCAGGCAAAAATGATGAATCAGCTCCACGACTTATTGTCTTCACAGGCCTCAAGATTACCTTTGATCATTGAGGCACCAACAGGAAGTGGTAAAACCCTCGGCTATCTATTGCCAAGTTACTTTGCTATGGAAACAGGGCAGCAAGTGGTCATTAGTACGGCAACTACAGTTTTGCAAAATCAGCTGCGCGATCAAGGTATTCCGCTAGTAGAGGAACTACTCGGCACTAAAGCTGCGGTAGCGCTAATTAAGAGTGCACGCCATTATTTGGATTTAGATGTCTTTTGGCAGACATTGCAGCTGCCTTCAATGAATCGTCCGACGCGCTTATTACAAATGCGAATTTTAGTTTGGTTAACTATGACCAAAACGGGGGATCTGTCAGAACTACAGTTAACTAAAAACCGGAGTCATTTTCTCAATCGCCTAGTAACCACAGAGGTAAATGCCAAAAGTGAATTTGGTAACGATAATTTCTATAATTATGCTGTTTTACAGGCTCAAAATGCCGAATTAATCATTACGAATCATGCTTTTTTACTGCATCATGAAGCCTTTGACTCAATTAAAACTCATAGTGCGTTAATTATTGATGAAGCTGATGCTTTTATTGATCAATTGGAACACTTTAATAAATTTAATACAAACTTCAAACAATTTATTGAAATCTCACGTGATCTGCAGAGCGTTAAAAGTCAGTTGCAAAGTAAGTTAACGGATATTTATCCAGCAGTTTCGAAAATCAACCGAGCCTATGATCAATTAGAACAGATTCAAACGCAAATCAATGCTTTGCAGCAGGTCTTTTTTGCAAGTTACATCGAAGATAATGTACCACGCGCCAAACGTTCAACCCCGATTGACATTACGATTGATTTGCATAATTTAGATATTGAGACTTATATCAAACCACCATTAGCAATTATGGCGACTGCCATTCAAAAATTACCAGTTAATTTTGTTCAAGCTTTGAATCAGTTGACAAATATGCAAGCTCATTTTGATAAGGCTACCCAAAATCTATTTGATCGTGTTTACAGCTTAATAGGGGACTTTGTCACGGCGGCACAACAGCTCCAACGTTTTATTGCCATTTTTAACTCTGGTACTTTTATTGACCAAGGCACCATTTTGTCAATGCGACAATACACAGATGTTAAATCTCTAGAGATTGCAGTTGAAAACTTTGATAATCAAAAAACAGTAGCCAAATTATTTGCCGCCTTTGATCATGTTGCTTTAACAGGTGCAACCTTAACATTTAACCACCGTTTTGATTATTTTATTTCTCGTTTAGGCTATGAATTCCAAAAAACTGATACATTACAAACAGCTGAACCAGCATTCAAAACTTTAAAAGTTGCTTCTGCTTTTGATTTTGCCAACCAAGCCAAACTGATTACACTAACAGATAGTCCTGACATTAAGCAGACAAATAACAGCTATCTTGCGGACTACATTACGACTGTCTTAAATCAAATTGGAACCTATACTGATGGTAAGGTACTTGTTTTATTTAATGCTTTAGATTTGGTCAAACAAACCTACTATATTTTGAAAGATACACCTTTTGGCCGACAGCGGGAATTATTGGCACAGGGGATTACCGGCAGTAATGAAAAACTACTTAAACGCTTTATGATCAATGATCAAGCCTTGCTTTTAGGATCTAATGCGTTCTTAACTGGTATTGATTTACCAGGTGACATGTTGCAACTCGTCATCATGACGCGTTTGCCTTTTGAGTCTCCAGACCAGCCCGAGGTAAGACTACGTTATGATTGGTTAAAACGTCACGGTAAAAATCCATTTAGAACTGATGCTTTGCCCAGAGCAGCCATGCACCTCAATCAAGGCTTTGGCCGCCTCATTCGGACCAAGACTGACCGTGGCATCATGTTAGTATTAGACACC
Source organism: Agrilactobacillus fermenti (assembly GCF_021030645.1). Classification (GTDB taxonomy): domain Bacteria; phylum Bacillota; class Bacilli; order Lactobacillales; family Lactobacillaceae; genus Agrilactobacillus; species Agrilactobacillus fermenti. The sequence continues at coordinate 83,664 of NZ_JACGCJ010000007.1, forward strand.
CGGCTAAACAGCACCCATTATGGGCAACAAATGTTGCGGTCACTGCCTAAATCTTTGCCAGTTCTTGCAATGCCCTTACATGAAGCTGTGGCAACGATTCATAATTTTTTTGCACGATCCTAATATAAATTAACCAAAGCATCATATTTTTCGGTATAATAACTACTTGTGTAATGAACTGCATTAGATAAATGCAGCATAACGATCTCTAAGAATGTATCGATATGGAGCGTCATATTATGAATGAAACCATCAAACACTGGCTCTATGCCAGTGCCATTATTATCTTGATCAGTACTTTATTTATTATCTATCATGTGGGGCAATCGCCTTATCATCAAGAACAAAAAGCGGCGATTGCATTTGCAAAAAAGAATACTGATCTAAAGACACCGGAAGCATTTTATTTATACACCAGAAATCAAAAAAATTGGACTGTCGGCGGCAAAGATCGTAAAGGTCATCAAATTTTTGCCATCATCGACCCCAAAACAAATCAAGTGACGATTTTATCTCAATCCTCAGGAATCACGGCAAATAAAGCGATCCATAAGGTGATTCAAAAATACCGGCCCAAACAAATTCATAATGTTGCATTAGGTCTTTATCACAAGCGCCCGGTTTGGGAGGTTACTTTTCGCAATAAAAATAGTAGCATAGGTTATGAAACCATTGATTTCAAGACTGGTAAGGTCATTAGTACCATTAATAACTTGTGAGTGGGGGAATTTTCATGCATTTTTCAAAAAATGTCACACAGGTACAACCTTCAGCAACTTTAGCATTAAGCAGTAAAGCAAAGGCGAAAAAAGCACTTGGGTTAGATGTCATCGATTTGTCGATTGGTCAGCCTGACTTTGAAACACCAGAAAACATTGAAAGTGCTGCTATTGCGGCTATCAAAGCTGGCCGCGTTTCCGGTTATACCTCAGCCAGTGGTTTACCAGAATTAAAACAAGCTGTCATCGATAAAATTAAATCTATTTATGGTGTTACTTATCAACAGAGTCAAGTACTTATCACTACTGGTGCAAAATTTGCCTTATATGCGGCTTTTCAAGTATTATTAAATGCTGGTGATGAAGTTCTGATTCCGACACCTGCTTGGGTCAGTTATGTGGAACAAGTAAAACTAGCTGGGGGCAAACCAGTAGCGGTTAATAGTCTCGCTGGAAATTTCAAAGTAACCGTTGATGAATTAGAAGCCGCACGCACAAGTAAAACAAAAGCAGTTATTATTAATTCACCGCAAAATCCAACCGGTACGATTTATGATCAAGAGGATCTAACTCAAATTGGTAATTGGGCGGTTAAAAATGATATCACAATTATCTCTGATGATATCTACAATCAATTAACCTATAACCATGCCGAGTCTAGTGCCTTGATCAACATTTCAGAAGCAATTCGTGAGCACACTCTATTAATTCACGGCCTGTCTAAGTCATACTCAATGACTGGTTGGCGTATTGGATTTGCATTGGGTCCACAACGTTTGATCAAGGTAATGTCTATCTTAGCTGGACATGCGACCGGTAACCCGGCAACGGTTAGTCAATATGCAGCGATTGAGGCTTTAACTGGACCGCAAACTTCAGTTGAACAGATGCGTTCTGAATTTGAAGAGCGACTCAATACAATTTATCCTATGGTTCAGGCTTTACCCGGCTTTGAATTAACTGAAAAACCTCAAGGTGCATTTTACCTTTTCCCTGAGGTTAAAAATGCCGTGCAAATGACTGGTTTTGACACAACGGAAGCTTTCTGTGATGAATTATTGGAACAGAAGTTCGTTGCCGTTGTACCTGGCCGATCATTTGGCATGCCCGACCACCTCAGAATAAGTTACGCTGCCAACTTAGATGATATTGTGGAAGGTATTGATCGGATCAATGCTTTTATCACCGGCAGAGCAAACGATTAATTTTGAATTAAGGAGTTTAAAAATGGCAAAGCAGATCAACATTATAGATGCAAAAAATCACGTAAACGAAACAGTTCGAATTGGGGTTTGGCTGACAGATAAACGTTCCAGTGGTAAAATCTCATTCTTGCAGCTACGTGATGGCACTGCTTTTTTCCAGGGTGTTGTTGTTAAAAATGACGTATCAGAGGCTGTTTTTCAGCTAGCTAAAGAAGTGAAACAGGAAAGTAGTATGTGGGTCACTGGTGTGATTCATGAAGACTCTCGGTCACATTTTGGCTATGAAATCGAAATTAGTAACATTGAAATTGTAGGTGAAAGCGAGAACTTCCCAATTACACCGAAAGAACACGGGATTGAGTTCTTATTAGATCATCGGCATCTCTGGCTTCGTTCACGAAGGCCATATGCAATCATGCAAATTCGTAACGAACTAATTCACGCCACACACCGTTTCTTTGACCAGGAAGGCTTCTTAAAATTTGACCCACCAATTTTAACTGCCAATGCGCCGGAAGGGACAACCGAGCTATTCCACATTGATTATTTTGACGAAGATGCCTATTTATCACAGAGTGGACAGCTTTATGAAGAAGCCGGTGCTATGGCTTTCAATAAAGTTTATTCTTTTGGCCCCACTTTTCGTGCTGAGAAGTCCAAAACCCGACGTCACCTGACTGAATTTTGGATGATTGAACCAGAAATGGCTTTTATGCACCAAGAACAAAGTCTAGAAATTCAAGAACGTTATATTGCTTATTTGGTACAATCTGTTTTAGATCATTGTCAATATGCCTTAAAGTTGCTTGATCGCGACCCTAAGATTTTAGAAAAGTATACGAAAACACCTTATCCTCGCATCTCGTATGATGAAGCGATCGAAATGCTTCAGAAAAATAACTTTGATGTTAAATGGGGCGATGATTTTGGTTCCCCAGAAGAAACCTTTATTTCAGACCAATTTGAACAACCCGTTTTCGTTTTGAATTATCCTAAAACAATCAAGCCATTTTATATGAAATCCCATCCTACTCGTGACGATGTATACTTGTGTGCCGATATGTTGGCTCCTGAAGGGTATGGCGAAATCATTGGGGGTTCTGAACGTGAGACTGACTTTGAAACGCTCAAACAAAGTATCATTGACGCTGGTTTAAAGCCAGAAGATTATGATTGGTACTTGGATCTAAGAAGATTTGGTTCCGTGCCTCATGCTGGTTTTGGTCTGGGCCTTGAACGCGCAATTACATGGATTTGCCATCTAGACCATCTACGTGAAGCCATCCCATTCCCAAGAATGATCAATCGCATGCGGCCGTGATGCACATAATTATTTTGAGATGATATAAAGAGGTGACTCGATTAATGGCTGACTTTTCCGAGGCACTCCTGGAACATGGGAATACCAGCGTCCCTAATCTACTATTAGAACACATTGGTCAATTAAGTATTTCCGGAGACGAATTATTACTTTACCTAACGCTGCTGCGATTTCACGATCAAAAAATCGATTTTCCAAGCACACAGCAAATCGCATCTGCGCTTGGTTGGCCGCAAAATCAAATTTTTCAGGTTTTACAACAATTGATCAATAAACAATTTGTTTTAATTGAAACTAAGGAAGACCCTACGGCACATGTTCAGACTGATCATTATAATTTGCTACCATTATTTCGCCGTTTAAAACTCGTTTTAGAACAGGCACAGCAAACAGATAGTCAAAAACAAGTGCAGCTAAAGCGTCAGAATCTTTTCAAACAAATTGAGGTCGAATTCAATCGTGTCCTTTCACCAATTGAAATTCAGACAATCGATGCTTGGTTAAACCAAGATCATTATGATCCTGATCTAATCGAATTAGCCCTGCGTGAGGCTGTTTTAAACCAAGTCTATTCTTTGAAATATATGGATCGAATCTTACTGACTTGGGAAAAGAAAAATATTCGTACGAAAGAACAAGTCCAACGTGAAAAAGATATGCGGAATCAGTATTAAGCTAGTGATTTTTGAGGGAGGAACATCGCTTTGTTATCAAAAGCCAAAACTTTATGGGCGTTAGAACAAATGAAACTTGAATTTCCAAATGCTCAAGGGGCTTTGAATTGGGATACACCATTTCACTTGTTAATGGCTGTCATTCTTAGTGCTCAAGCAACCGATATTTCCGTTAATAAGGTTGCACCAGCTTTATTTGATCGCTTTCCTGACCCGGCTTCTCTAGCTAGTGCTGATCTTCAAGAAATTGAATCTTATATCCATTCAATTGGTTTATATCACAATAAAGCCAAGCATTTAAAAGCGTGTGCACAACAAATTATTGCGCGCTTTGATGGCCAGGTTCCTCAAAGCCACACAGATTTAGAATCACTCCCTGGCGTTGGGCGTAAAACTGCCAATGTTGTATTGGGTGACGCCTTTGGTATTCCTGGTTTTGCAGTAGATACGCATGTTGCTCGAGTTTCCAAGCGATTGCAGATTGTCAAAAAAAGTGCTTCGGTTCAAGAGGTCGAACAGGCGCTAACTGCAAAATTACCGAAAGGCGAGTGGGTGATAGACCATCATACCATGATTTTATTTGGGCGTTATCGTTGCACTGCGCGTAACCCTAAATGTGAGACTTGTCCTTTGCTGAGTATTTGTGCAGAGGGACAACGTCGTGTAAACACAAAGTAAATATAATACAAAAAGACTGAACTGCCTAACTAAGCGGTTCAGTCTCTTTTTTCATCTAATAATCAAGGCACTGTTTGTGTTGCTGGTTCGTGATAGTTTGGTGGCGTCGCTGGGTTTATATTTGTATCTGGTTGATTGTCGGGCGTTGTTTGATTATTTTCTTCAGTTGAATAACTACTGGAAGCACTGCTGCTAGATTGACTTTGTTCATCTTGAATTCGGGAACTTTCATCGACGCGCGAGTCACTTTCTGTTTCAGAAGAACTTGATGAACTTGTACTAGCTTCATCAGCTGAGCCTACTGCCCCTGAACGAGACGGCATACCATTGCTCCGTGAACTACGACTTGAAGAACCATTAGAGCGACGTAGTGTTGGTTGATGCCCCTTAATAAAGAGCTCTTTAGTTGTACCAACGGCTGAAGTTCCAATAACCGGTGGATTCGTACCAGTAATGATGTTTTCAGAAATAACATTAGTTGGTTTGGTCCAATCCGTATTCTCAACATTCTCTGATAACGAACTCATTAAACGCCGATACAAATACACTGGAATTTGTTGTTCCGACATAGATAACCCATTTTTCTCTGGTTGATCATATCCGGTCCAAAGCGCAATACTGTAATGCTTCGTATAGCCAGCAAACCAAGCATCTTTGGCTGAATTAGCCAAAGCAGGGTTCTGTGAAATTTCTTTGTCTGAATATTGTACAGTTCCGGTTTTCCCAGCTTGATATAAGCCTGATATTTGTGCGTTGGTTCCAGTGCCGTTACGAATCACATCTTTAAGCATATCGGTAATCATGTAAGCAGTAGAGGCCTTCATCGCCTGCTTAGATTGACTTTGGTAATTATGTTGCATCCCATCAGCTGTTATGATTTGAGAAACGTATTCTGGCTTCTGATAGACCCCATTATTGGCAAATGCCGCGTAAGCACTGGCAACTTGTAGTGTGGATACATCTGCACCGATCCCAACACTTAGACCGGCACTATCTGGGATAGTAATATCTAAGCCCGAAGCAAAATCTTTTGCACGACTCAAACCCACTGTTTCTAGCGTCCGAATTGCTGGAATATTTCGTGATTGTGCTAAGGCTTTCCGCATCGTAATATTGTCCATGTATTGATGATCCCAGTCCTTCAAATCAATGTCTGTGCCAGCATAGGTATAAGGTGTATCTTGGACATAATGATAAGTGGACCAGTTCAAATATTCAATTGCCGGGCCATAATCTAAAATCGGTTTAATTGTTGACCCATTACTGCGATTGGTTGAAGTTGCCCGATTCCATCCAAGCAAAACATTACCTTGCTTACGACCACCGATCATGGCAATCACGTGGCCCGTATCTGGTTCCACAATTGTGCCGGCTAACTGCATTTTGTTATCTGGAAATAGCGAACTATTATTAGCCAAGGTGTAGAGTTCTTTTTGAACATCTAAATGCAAATTCGTCTTAATTTTTAGATTATCCCGGTAAGGATCATAGCCTTTTGACTTTACATCGCTGATAACTTCTTTAACATAATTGTCTGTGACATATCGATTGTCATTATCTTGATCAGGATCTTTTTTCGGCAGTAATCCAGAATTAATTGGTGTCTGCTTAGCAGCAGTGGCATCAGTCTGTGAAATTTTATGATTAGCTAACATCGCATCAATCACTAAATCACGTCGCTGCTGAGCTGCATCAGGATTTTTATACGGATCATAAGTGTTCGGCGCTTGTGGCATACCAGCAAGTAACGCTGCCTGGGCGAGGGTTAATTCACTGGGCTTTTTGCCAAAATAGTATTCACTTGCTGTGCCCATGCCGTAAACACCGTTGGCTAAATAAACTTTATTCATATAAAATTCTAAAATTTGCTGCTTAGAGTAGTTGCGTTCAACATTGATTGTTAAATAAGCCTCTTGTATTTTACGTTTAAATGTCTGATCCGATTTTTTAGTTGAAAACACAGAAAGTTTGACTAATTGCTGAGTTAAAGTACTACCACCTTGGGGCGCACCAGAATGTGTCAGGTTATGAAGGCCGGCTTTAACGATTCTAATTGGATTAATACCAAAAGGTTCTTGGTAAAAACGCCGATCTTCAATTGATACAACTGCATCTTTTAACGTGGTCGAAAATTGGTCACTTGTCGTATACTGCCGATTCTCATTGCCCAAAGTGGTTACTTTGTTGCCACGATAATCTAGAATAACCGAAGAACCGCCACTTTGCAGCTTAGCCTGTGTCACAGCTGGTGCTTGTCGACCAAGATAAAAAAAGATACAAACAACAATCAAAACCAAACCGAGTAAAACTAACATGGTATTACGAAAAAAGTGGTTTTTTTTCGTTGTTTTATTTGTATTATTTGAACTCACTAATTTGACTCCTTTAAATAATCAAGTAATTGCTCTACCGCTTGAATGTAGGGTAGAATAGGGTGGATCGCATATTTAATTTCATAACCGTGATGTTCAAATTCGGTTAATTGAATTGATTTAGCGCCGCCCTGTTGTTGTGCTTCCCAAGCTGTGATCAATTTCGTAGCTGGATACAAAAAAACACGCTCCCAGGCAACAAACTTAACGAGTACAAAACAGATTCCCTGTTGTTTTAAACAACGTTTGAAATGATCAATTTGGTGCTGGTGAAAATTTTTCAGAGGGAACGACCGCTTATTCTTAGTCTCCTTCGCTTCAAAATCTAAATATCTACCTTGATAAACACCGTTATAATCTGTTGTAGACGGCTGGCGAAAATACGCTTCCTTGATGACAGCTTTGGCGCGTTTGGGATAATCGACGTGGACGATTTGTACTGGAGTTGGTTTTTTATAAACGACAGCAGTATCATGGTTACGGTAGTACTCATTACTACTGTTGATCTCATCTTCCAGTGCCATACCACGATGGCCAAAAACAACTTTCTGTTGCTTTGCTTTAACAAATTGTTCGTGCTTTAATTGTGCTACAGGCTCAAACGCCTGTCCATTGGGATATTTTATCATGACAGTCACGCTCCAGTTGTCCTATTATAACAAAAATTTTAAACAAACTTTTTAATTTCATATATTTGTCATAAAAAAATGAGTCTATCTTAACAGAGAAGGTGAATTGTTGGAAAATCTATGGGTGACAGGTTATCGTAATTATGAATTGAATGTTTACGATGACAAAGACCCAAAACTTCGAATTATTAAATACGCGTTACGACAACAACTAACGACCTATCTTGATCAAGGTTTAGCTTGGATCATCACCGGCGCTCAGCTTGGAAGTGAACAATGGACCATTCAAGTTGCTCAACAGCTAAAACAGGACTATCCTGAACTACGGGTAGCTGCGATGCTGCCTTTCATGGAGTTTGGACATAACTGGAATGAGGCCAATCAAACCCAGCTAAACAATATTTTGACTACGGCAGATTTTACGGGCAATGTAAGTGCCAAAGCTTATCATAGTCCGCAACAGCTGAAAAGTTATCAAACCTTTATGCTTGAACATACAGATGGTGCCCTGATGCTTTACGACCCCGAGTATCCAGGCAAACCCAAATATGACTATGATGCGATTTTAAAGTATCAAACGCAATCAGATTATACACTTGATTTGATCGATATGTATGATTTAGAAGACTTAAGCCGCCAAATTTCCCAGGATTCTTAGTCAATAATGGTTTTGAAAAGAAAATATTTTTGGTATACTGGTCACTAAGTAGTTGTTTTCAATTAAAATGAGGTGTTTTTAAACATGGATGGAAGAAGAGACTCGCAGGCCAATCGTCCGCAAGTACACATTAATTTACGACCTAAAGAAATTTTAGAAAAAGAATTTAAAACAAAAATGCGTGGCTATGATCCTGCAGAGGTCGATGAATTCTTAGATGATGTCATTAAAGATTATGAAACTTATAATACCCAATTAGAGCAATTAAACCAGGAAAATGCACGTTTGATCTCACGTATTGATGAGTTGAGTAAACAGGCAGCATCTGGGCAAGGATTGGCTAATGGCCAGCCTAATGCGACTAACGGCAATGTACCTTCAAATTATGATATTTTAAAACGGCTGTCAAATCTGGAACGTCATGTCTTTGGACAACAAAAATCTCCGGCACAACCTGGTACACCAGCCACATCTGGTAATAATTTTAATACTAATCCGAATTTAGCTGGTCAAGAGAACCGAGCTGGCCGTTACCAAAACACGATTACGAATAACGTTCAAAATCGGCAGAATAATTATCCTAATCAACCTGAAGCCCCGGTAAATAATCGGGCAACTCCTGCTATGCCCCAAACGGCACCAGCAAATAATGGGATGGGTAATCCAAATTTAAATTCTAATCCAAATGTTCGTCCTAATGACAATGTGTCGGACCCTCGAGTAGCCAATGCAAATCGTAATTACAATAATTATGGTAACAATCGTTTCGACCAAAATGATCCTGATCCAAGATTCCAAAACAATACACCCAATCGATATGATAATAATGACTTGAATCGTTTCTAATATTCTGTATAATGGATAAAGTAAATCTTGAGTGATTGCGGTCTGCTTTTGCAGGCTGAGGAAAGTCCATGCCCGCACAGGCTGCGATGCCTGTAGTGTTTGTGCTTGGCCCAATAAGCCAAGGCAGTCAAATCGACTGACGGCGGAGAATTCAACTAAGGTCTTTGGGACTATGCTGAATTACCTGAAAAGTGCCACAGTGACGGAGTCGTCTTAGAAATTTGACGAGTGGAACGCGGTAAACCCCATGAGCGAGTAACCCAAACTTTTGGTAGGGGCGTCTTGTAAAAGAAACTGAACGACTTACAGGAGCTATTATTAGCAGATAGATGATCACTGAAGGAAAGTTTTCCCAAGGCTTTCTGGAACAGAACATGGCTTATAGAGATTTATAGGGTGAGAGGCTGGTTTCAGCCTCTTTTTTTATTGACATGAAAACGGGTTTTATATGAGGAGACGAATATGACATATCAGTTAATGGCCACCATGGCTTCTGGCTTAGAAGCAATAACAGCTAAAGAGTTACAACAATTGGGTTATGAAACAACAACAGAAAATGGGCGTGTTTTATTCAAAGGAGATTTAAAAGATGTGGTTCGCACAAATCTCTGGTTGCGTTCCGCAGACCGAATCAAAATTATTCTAGCAGAATTTAAAGCTTTAAGCTTTGAGGATCTTTTCCAAGGTATCAAAGCAGTCCCTTTAGAAGAATACTTACCAATGAATGCGCAATTTCCAGTTACGGGACGCAGCGTACGTTCAAAATTACATTCGGAACCAGATATTCAAGGGGTTACGAAAAAAGCTATGGTCGAACGCTTAGCAAGCTTTTACCATCGACGTACTCGTTTTCCAGAAACTGGGGCACGTTATTTGTTTGACATCAACATCACTAAAGATAAAGCTCGTTTTACACTAGATACAACCGGCGATAGTTTATTCAAACGCGGCTATCGTGTCGAAGCAGGGGGTGCACCCATTAAAGAAAACTTTGCTGCAGCTTTGATCTTATTAACAAATTGGCATACCGACATGCCCTTTAGCGATCCAATGTGTGGTTCTGGAACCATACCTATCGAAGCAGCCTTAATTGGACATAATATTGCACCAGGTCGACTTCGTAAATTTGCTTTTGAAGCATTTGATTGGTTTGATGGTCAACTATTGAGCGATGCTAAAGCTCAAGCAGAGACAATGATCAGACAAGACCCACTAACGATTTATGGATCTGATATTGATCAAAATATGATTCAAATTGCTAAAGTTAATGCCAGCAATGCAGGGGTACTCCACGACATTCAATTTAAACAAATTGCTGTAAAAGATTTGAATATTGATGAGGATGATGGCGTCTTAGTTACCAATCCACCTTATGGGAAGCGACTAAAAGACGCTGAAAGTGCTCGTGAACTATACAAAGAATTGGGCCAAGTTTTTCGGCCATTGAAAACTTGGAGCAAGTATATTCTAACCTCAGATCTCGAATTCGAACACTATTTTGGTGCAAAAGCAACCAAACGGCGTAAACTTTACAATGGTGCCTTGAGAGCAGATTACTTCCAATACTGGGCCCAAAAGCACTAAGCTAATATTTGAATGGAGGCCTGTGTATGACGACGATGTTAACCATGGAAAGCCTGAAACCGGAACAAAGTACTTTCCTAAAACAAACTTATCCTGAACTAACAATTATCCCAGTCGAGGCTCTTGTGGCAGATCAGTTGCGGCAGATAAATATTATTTATGGCTATAAAAATACTTATGCCAAACTTTTGACCCAATTACTTAATGATCCCCAAAGTAAATTAAAATGGCTGCAAACGATCTCGGCCGGTGTAGATTATTTGCCATTGGCACAACTAGCTAAAAAGCATATTCTGGTTTCAAGCGCTAGCGGTATTCACGCCCAAGCAATCAGCCAAAATGTATTTGGCTATCTGCTCTATTGGGCGCGAGCTTTAGACAAAGCTATCGCAGCTAAGACACAACACCGATATGGCTTAGATCCGCAAAAAATCGTCAATCTTGATGGTAAAACAATGATGATTTTTGGAACTGGACATATTGGGCAGCAAATTGCCAAGGTTGCTCAAGTTTTTAACATGCATGTCATTGGGGTCAATCGTAGTGGGCGAGCTCAACCGTATTTTGATCAAATCGTTGACGATCAGGGCTATGCAGCTTCACTAGCCGATGTAGCCTACATTGTTAACGTCATGCCGTTAACAACAGCAACCCATCATTTTTTTAATGCGCAATTTTTCGAACAAGTTAATCATCAGGCTACGTTTATTAACGTTGGTCGTGGCCCCTCAGTAGACGAGACGGCTTTGATCAATGCTTTAAGCCATGGTCAAATCAAAGCAGCTGCCTTGGATGTTTTTGAGATGGAGCCATTACCACAAACATCTCCCTTGTGGCAAATGAATAATGTTTTGATCACGCCCCACACTTCAGGCTTGTTAGAGCATTTTCGCATTGCTTTCTTTAATGTATTTAAACCCAATCTAGCCCAATTCATGAAGGATGGTACTTTGATCCGTAACCAGATCGATTACCATGCGGGCTATTGATCAGCCAATTTATAAGTATAAAAAGGTATTGATTCAAGGAACTACTCCGTGTCAAGTAGACAACTTAAATAATTAAAATGCTTATGCACTTTTCTTAACGGCATGGCACCCATATTCGTTGGGGGTCATGCCGTTAAGTGTTTCTTGGCGACGTTTGTTGTTATACCAATCGATACAACGTGAAATCTGAAGCGCTAGTTCCTCTTGTGAATACGCTTGTTCAAAGGCGAAGAATTCT
>NZ_JACGCJ010000008.1 GCF_021030645.1 Agrilactobacillus fermenti
GTATTTGAGTTACCCTAATTTCACCCCCATGGGGGTGAAGCATACTCAAGTGACGCAAACCTTATACAATAGACATTGATTCATTAACAGATGATTTAGTTGGAATTAACACTTGACTAATCGTAGGAATAGAGTGAGACAAAAGGCGGCCAGCGCCTGAGCACCAACGAGAATTACGAGAAATGGTGGACTTTCCATTTGAGTCATTCGTCGTTGAGTGAGGGCGTTGCCTTTTGGAACACGTTTAAGCAATAAATATTCGTAATTAACAAGTGGCTGAAAACAAAACGTTAGTTTTGTCTCAGCCACTATTTGATTACATTAAAGTTGTATTATGGATATTTACTTAGAATGATCTTCTTTTGGATCTGGCGCATCGTCTGCTGTCTTATTTTTCGATTGTTCCGCTTTTTTCAAGTCATCTCGATTGATCGTTTTGAAATAAGAATCGGCTTTGAATTTAATATCAGATGGTAAAGACTGTAATGGTTCTGGTGAATTTGTATCTGTTTGGGTTGGTGTTTCAGCAGTTGGTTCATTTGTAGGATCAGGGGCAGTTTCAGCTGATACTGCAGATGTTTCAAGTTCGGGATTAAGTGCGCCCTTTAATTGTGGTAAATAGGCAAATGGGGTGAAGAGTAAGAAGTTATAAGTGAATTCATAAAAATGCTGATCCACAAAACTGCTGAGGGCGATGAGTAACATGATAAAGCCAAATAGATAATGTTGTTGTTTTAGAAATGCCCGTGTCTTCCAAGTATAGAGCAGTAAAATAATGACGAAAAGAACTATACCGTAACATAACAGCATGCGCACGTAAGAGGAATCTAAGACGAAATAATTAATTGTGCCGTTACCGCGAGCTGCTTCATAACCCTTTACAGTCCCCCAACCTTGCATGGGGATATACTTACCAAAAGGGGATAAGCCATAATTGGTAAAGCCAATTTTACCGTAAACTAAACGTCCAGAAAGTAGGCGGTTGGCAGTGTCAAAAAATTTGCTATTCGGGTGTGATAAATAAGTCAAGACATTTATCAAAATTGCTAGAATGGGAATTGCTAGCCAGCTAATAGAAAGCAGCTTATTCATGATTTTGCGCGTCACTTTAAATTGTAATAACGCGGCACCAATGATGAGCAATACCATCAAAGCCGCATCGGTTCTAGTATCAGTGAAATAATAGATGACGCCAGTGGCAATTATAAATGCCAGGTAGTCATAAACTTTTAATTTACCTTTTTTGTAGTAAGTGTACCCGGCCGCTAGATAGAATAGATGAGCGGCAAAGTCAGTCCGATAAATAATCCCAAAGGAATGTAGTAATTTACCGTTGGCACCCGTTCGACTGTAAGTTAGATCAGGAATCAAACCAAACATAGAAGCTAAAAAAGCGATAATCATTAAGGCCGCACTAGTTATCAAGATCCATTTTAAAATTTTATGAAAGTCAATTTGACGTGCACCGATAATACCCAAACAAATAAAAATAGTTAGTGCATAGTGTGAAGCAAAAAATACAATTACAGAGACAACAAAAAATAAAATGGCAAAAATAGCAGACTGCTTGGTATAGTGATCAAAAATAATTGCTTTAGCCCCAACACAGAAACCAAATAAAACTAATAATTGCGTGTCTAAAACAGGCATTGAATCTACAAAAGTTGTGGTTTGCAGGAAATTATAGATAAAATAGAGTATAAATGGGATGAAAAATAGATTATTGCGGATTTTTAAATCTAGAGCTGGTTTTGTTTTTGTCATTTTTAACGTCCATTCCCTAAGATAGTTAGTTAGGTTAATTTTACAACTCCTGTTATCTTTTTTGAAGTCTATCCCCACAAAGAATCACTGCATTTTAGTTCACGATGGAGGTGATTGATAATGACCTATTTGGTTTTTTATAATCCTAATGCTGGTAACACTGAGATTAAAGTAATTGCACAGAAAGTTAAGGCGGCTTTAGAACAACAGAAAATTAATGTTGTATTTGTAGTTGGTCAAGATGCTGACGATGCCTTACAACAATTAGAACGTGCGATTCCAGAGGCAGCTGCGCTAATTTGTATTGGCGGTGATGGCAGTATCAATTTAGCAATGACAGCAATTTTAAAAACAAAGACCAAGATTAAAGTTGGCATTATTCCTGGGGGCACAGTTAATAATTTTACAAAGGCGTTAGGCATTCCTCAGGATATTGACGATGCGATTCATACCTTGATCACCGGAAAAACTCGTCAGGTAGATCTGGGTCAGTGCAATGAACAGGCAGTTGTTAGTTCGTTGGTTTTTGGGACATTAGCAGATATTTCTAATAATGTCCGTCAAGAAGAAAAACGACGCTTTGGTAAATTTATTTACGTGATGAAGGGGCTTAAAGGCTTATTGAGTCAGCATGCCTATCGCATAGCTTTAACTCGAAATAATCAAACAATGCATTACAAGATTTGGACTTGTTTGATTACGACGAGTAACTATATTGCTGGCTATCAGTATTTAGCTAAAGATACATCTAATTTCAAAATAATGATGCTCCACAATTTTGCTTTTACAAAGATTCCCGCCTATATTTACTATCTTTTTACTGGCCGTTTGAAAGAGATGAAGGGGACAACTGTTTTCACAGCCGATCAATTGAAGTTTACGGTAGATGATGATACCCAGATTCGGGTCAGAATTGATGGAGATGCAGCGATGACATTGCCAATTAACTTGGTCTTTTATCCCAAGGTTGTATATGTAATCACGCCTAAATAAATGAAAAAGGATCGATTTAAAGAGGTTTAAAGTTGTATATCTTTAGAAAACGTTTTACATTTAGGTAGAGGTGATCTAAATGAAAAAGCAACGATATTTCTACCTTATATTTATTTTATTATTCAGTTTTTTTGGGTTAGTTTCAGAAACGCAGGCGGCAGATAAGGGTGCTGGTTACACTATTGCACCGGTCTATCCAGAGAATCAAGTCGATCAGCATTTAGGCTATTTTTCATTGAAAGTGACGCCTGGACAAAGGGGACAGTTAGCCGTATTGGTGCAAAATTTGAGTGCTACGAAAACCAAGAAGATTTTAGTGAAACCAACGGCTGCAACGACTACGGATCAAGGACAGATCAATTATAGTCCGAGTAATAAAAAGAAAGATTCATCGGCAACGTATATTTTGCCAGAATTATTTTCGAAGCAAGTCACCGTTAGTGTTGCACCTAAAACCAGCCGAGAAGTAACTTTTGAGTATCAAATACCTCAAAATGGGTTTAAAGGTCAAATATTAGGGGCTATTTATGCACTGGATCAGACAAGTTCTAGTAATCAAAACAAATCACAATTCGGGATTAATTCCAAATTTGCAATGGTTGTTGGCGTGCAATTAAGTCAAGATCCGAGTAAAAAAGTTGCGCCTAAGCTTAATTTAAGGACTGTTAAACCGGCTATTCAAAATGGGAATGCAACGATCCAATTGAATATTCAGAATAGTCAGCCGATATTATTTGGTAAACTTAGTTTGAATGCACAAATCAAAAAACTCGGACAGCAGCAGGTCATTTTGAAGCGCAAAGTCAGCAATTATCAAATGGCACCAAATACAAACTTTAATTTTAATATTGATGCGCCAAAATCCAAGCTGACGGCTGGTAATTATACCGCTTTAGTAAATGCAAAGGCTGGCGACTATACGTGGCGCTTAAAACGGAACTTTACAATTTCTGATAATCAAGTGCATAAGCTGAATCAACCACAAACGCCGGCAAGAAACGGCAACATGATTTGGTATATTCTTTTAGCTGTATTATTGTTGCTAGTGATTATTGTGCTAAGCTTTGGTGCACGGACAAAACGGCGGAGACGGCACTAGTTTATGATGAATTCAAGGGTGTCAATTAAGCAAACAGAATAAAGTAAGATTAGCATTTTTATGACTGAGGCAGAATTCAAGTTTTGTCTCAGTCATTTTTAGGCTTAAAGGGATCCAAAATGCCCTTGCTTAATGCCTTTTATCGCACGTTTTTTTGACGCTATTTATGTTCTGGCTGTAATGGTGGCGTTTCACCTATCGAGTACTTTATGCTAAAATATGTCCATTAATTGTTTCTTAATATTTTTTCGTAAAAATACGCGGAAAATCACTAGAAATTGGAGTTTGATATGAAGAAATTCGCTTCAAAGTTTGAGATCCCTGGTATTTTTAGGGATCGCGATGTTAAGATCATGGGTATAATTATATTGGCAGTGGCGGTTATTGCGACCGTGCTAACACTGATTAAAAGTCTATTACTCGGCCTACTTTTGTTAGGTCTATTTGTGGTTCTTTTTGGGGCTATCTACTTCGGCAGTTTGCGGGTCAATAAACGGACCAATGAGTATGTTTCAAATTTGTCTTATCGGATCAAACGCGGGGAACAGGAAGCATTGATCAAGATGCCTATTGGTATCCTGCTATATGATGAAAACGAGCGTATTCAATGGGCTAATCCCTATATTCAACAATATTTGGGTGATGCTGAAATTTTAGGCCGAACCATTTCAGAAGTTGATGAAGAACTGGGTAAAATCGTTCAGACTAGCGAAACTTCTGAAGAGGTTCAAATTGTTCATTGGGGCGATAACCAGTTTGAAATCATCAGTCAAAAGAGCTTAGGGGTGGTCTATTTATTGGATATTACCCGCTATGCTAAAATTGAAGATCGCTATCAAGATGAACAGATCGTCATTGGACAGATTTTCGTCGACAACTACGATGAAGTAACTCAGTCGATGGATGATCAAGAAATTGCCAATTTGAATAATTATGTCACGAATAAATTAACTAGCTGGGCTAATGAGTTTCAGGCATTCTTAAAGCGTGTCGATGATGACCATTATATTTTGATCACCTACGCAAAATCTTTACGGGAAATGGAAGCTGATAAATTTAACTTTTTAGATGATATTCGCCAAGAAACGTCGCAAAAAAATTATCCTGTAACTTTAAGTTTAGGAATTGCTTATGGAGATCAAGATTTAGCGACTTTGGCAAATACGGCTCAAAATAATTTGGACCTGGCTCTGGGGCGTGGCGGGGACCAAGTTGTTGTCAAATCGCCTAATGAAGATGCCCGATTCTATGGTGGGAAGACCAACCCAATGGAAAAACGGACCCGGGTGCGGGCACGAATGATTGCCCAGGCGATCCAAGATATTTTCCGACAGGCGGATCAGATTTTTGTGATGGGGCATGCCGCACCAGACATGGATGCTATGGGTGCAGCCATGGGCATTCGTCGAATCGCCCAGATGAATGATAAGCTGTGTCATATCGTGGTCAATCCAGCCAATGTGCATACGGATGTGAAGCGGCTGCTAAGTGATATGGCTGACTTCCCTGAGATCGAACAAAGCTTGGTATCTCCAGAAGATGCGCTGACGATGACGACTGATCATAGTTTGCTGATCATGGTGGATCATTCCAAGCCGTCGATTTCTATTAGTCCAGAGCTTTATGAGCAGCTGCAGGCACGAACCATTATTATCGATCATCATCGCCGAGGCCAAGAGTTTCCCGAAAATCCGATGTTGGTCTATATTGAACCCTATGCCTCATCTACCTGTGAACTGATTACAGAGATGTTTGAATACCAGCCTCAGAATATGCCTTCGATCAATAAACTTGAAGCGACTGCGATGTTGGCTGGAATCACAGTCGATACCAAGTCGTTCTCGCTGCGTACAGGTACACGGACATTTGATGCAGCTAGTTATTTGCGTTCGGTGGGTGCCGATGGTGTCATGGTACAAAACTTGCTGAAAGAAAATGTGAATGATTTCATTCAACGGAACCACTTGATTGATACAGTAGAAATGATCGAGCCTAATATTGCTTTGTGTGTGGGGGAAGAGAATCAGACCTATGATCCCGTTACTGCGGCTCAAGCAGCGGATACATTATTATCACTATCTGGTATTGAAGCTTCTTTTGTGATTGTTGTCCGGCCTGATGGTAAAATTGGTATTTCCGCAAGAAGTAACGGTGAATTCAATGTCCAAGTAATCATGGAAAAAATGGGCGGCGGCGGACATTTATCCAATGCAGCGACTCAGATTGCTGAGAGTTCTATTGCTGATGTGCGTCAACAATTAATTGATATTTTGCACCAAGATGAATCTGAAAATTGATATAATAAAAACGAGCGGAGAGTGAGACAAAAGGCGGTTAGCGACCGAGCACTAACGAGAATCACACCAAATGGTGGACTTGCCATTTGGTGTGATCCGCAGTTAGGTGAGGGCGTTGCCTTTTGGCACACGTTTAAAATAAACGAGCGGGAACAAAATATTAGGTTTGTCCCAATCTCGTTAAGGAGGTCTTCATATGAAAGTCATTTTCCTAGAAGATGTACGGGGAAAAGGTAAACGTGGTGAAGTTAAAGAGGTACCTGATGGCTATGCCCAAAATTTCTTGATTAAACGCGGTAAAGCAAAGGCTGCGACAGCTCAAGCAATGAGTGAATTGAAGGGCAAGCAACACGCTGAAGAGAAGCAAAAAGCGGAAGAACTAGCTGAAGCACAGGATTTTAAAGCGAGACTTGAAGCTGATAAAACCGTGGTTCAGTTGCAATCTAAAGCAGGTGAAGATGGGCGCTTATTTGGTTCCGTGCCAAGTAAACAAATCGCTCAAGCGCTGGAAAAACAATATGGCATGCATGTTGATAAACGCAAAATTGACTTACCTGAGCCAATTCGTTCCTTAGGGTATACCAATGTGCCAGTCAAGCTTTTTCCTGGTGTGGAAGCTAAGATACGTGTGCATATCACTGAGCAAAAATAATAGTCGACCACAGCCTATTTGAAGTTAGGTTAGTTTAGGATTAAATATAAAAAACACACGCAAGATAAGTCTGAACTTAATGCTTGCGTGTGTTTTTATTGAGCAGAGCTTTAAGGGTCATTGAATCGCGTTAGTTAAGATCCAATCCATGGAGCCTTCGTACTTAGTTGATTTAAGTGTACTAGTTGGATCATAAGTAAACAGGAGCGGGCCCGGCTGATTTCTAGCTTGGTCTTCATCGGAACCGCGCCTTGTCGGAGAAGTATACCATTTACTAGACAAGTCGTAGGTGTAGACGGTATTGTCACCTGTGCCACTGGTAGACTTAGTATAGTCGGCGGCTGCTGCGGTTTGTGGCGTGAAGAAATCTTGAACGCTGCTATCAAGGAAAGTATAGAGTTGAACCGCACTATTTCCTACTTTATTTAAATTACTGTAGGTTAGTGAGAGGACATTACTATTTTGGATAGGCGTCGTGTTTGAAGCAGGTTTGAATGACTGATCGATCTTAGCACCTAAACTCCAAGTATTGTCATCATAGGGCTGGGACTTGACCGCCAAGGGATCCTGGGTTGGTTTGTCTCGAGGTGCGTATACATAGCGACCTGTTCCTGGTAAGGCTCGTAAACCAAAGTCAATCTGTTTAGGCGTGCTTAAACTTAAAGTTACTGGTGTGTAGTAGTAAGTTAAAACATAGTCACTCTTTGGTAGATTGAGGGTTAAGTCACCAGATTTGCTGAATTGATCAACATTGATCTGTTTGTCTTGCAGTGCGGAATCACTGATTGTCGTCCCATCTTTGAAAATAGCTTTGAAGTTGGGGTTATTAAGCACATCAGAACTATTGGCATGAATCTTGATATATTCAAGATGGAAATCCTGTTTCAATTGTTTGTATTGTGTCGCAAAGCGTTGATCATTTGCCAACTCATATTTATCGGGATCTAATTGAGGATCTGTATTATCACCGTGATCGCCAACAAAAACAGGACTGGTACTACGATCTAGCGGCTGACCATTGTTAAGTTGAAGATCGGCATATTGAGTACTGCCATGACCACCAACGATGGCTTTATCTCTAAGGGTAACTTTAGAATTGCTTCCAATAGAAATCGTATTACTTAAAACATTAGAAGCATCACCAAAGTTGTCAATTGCGCGAACTTCGACCTGATATTGGCCGGCATTGGCCCAGTTTAGAGGTAATCGCCATTCAATTGAGTGTTTGGTCCGATTAGTGTTCAAGTCACTACCCAAAGGGGCATCACTTTGCGCCATAGTGCCATCTGGAATTGGGTTATCCAACTGATCACTCCAAAGAAATGTTTGTTGCGACTTGGTGGCTGGCTGAGCCGTACTACTGCCCTTTTCATTGATATAGCCAGTGGCATCATAATTAGAAACTGTTTCTTGCTTCATATTATGCCATTTATCACTCGTTTGACCATAAGCAAATTGACTATTGAGACTATTCGTAGCCGGAAACGCCTGCCAAGAGCCAGGAACATCCCCGCTGGCAGTGATGCGGTATTGTAACCGTGCTTGCCAAGCATGAGGTGAATAAATCAAACCACGGAAATTAGTGGTCGCTTTAGTACCGCCAACAGCAGGTGTATTTGTCCATTTGATCGTCGGCGTTGCAACCTTCTGCTTTACAGTAATGTAACTGCCGTTGATCACGTTCCCATTTTGAACGGTTGCCGCATTATTAGTGCCCTTTGAAAAGTCATCATCTGAGCGGGCCTGACCATTGTAAAAGACTTTGACATCACGATTAAAGTGGGTATTCATAAAGGCATCAAATTCTTTAGGTTGAACGAAGCCATCATTATCTGGATTTTGCGCCGTTAATGGCAGTAGCATTGTACCTGTATCGTTTGTAATATCTGCCTTTTGGAAATAATCAATGACCCGGAAAAATCTAGACTGATTTTGACTGTCTGGTAAAACCGTCCCTTGACCAATGGTGCCGCTGGAATGCCAGCCATCAATGGCTATAAATGGTGTCTGCTTAGCATCGTAGTCCATATCGACCCGCCGATCAGAGAAATTCGGACCAGTCAGCGCCTTCATATAAGCAGGCGTTGTACTTGGAATCGGTGCGAATGTCCACTTTAAAGCATTGTCACTATTAGGTGTGCCGACTTGGGTAATTTCGGGAAATTCCTCGGTATCATCGGGATTAGAGCCATCGAAGACTTGGTCTTTGAGATTAAATGATTTGGTTGGATCATAGATGCCATTATCGCGGGGGTCATGATTTTGATCGATCGGTGAGAAGTAAGAACTCCAAGTGTAGAGGTCATTATTCTTTTTAACGGGAACTTTATGACCTGTGGCCCCTTTTCTAACTTGGGCGTAATACCAACCATTGGAATTATCTAACCAGGACGTTGCATTGGGCGCCAGCATATCTGACTGCATATAGGCGTTATAGTATTGATTCCAATGATTACCAGTATTTGGCGGTAAAGTACCCCGGGTTAAAACCTTGTTGGGCGAGTCATCAGCCGCCTTAAGATATTCTGCCTTTAGGGTCTTGTCTTTGAAGTAGGTCTTATTGGCGTTGATCTCAGCCGTACTCCAATTACCGGTGTAACGTGATAAATCAAACCAGCCATGTCCAGAAACAATCCCTGCCAAGTTAAAGCCGAGTATGAAGGATGAGGGCAAGACAACAGCTAAAGCTGCATCCCAAAATCCTTGCCAAGCAGCGGCCAAAGTTTTACCCCCGACCTTTAGCGCATTGTTTAAAATATTTAAGGCATTCTGAACGAAATCGAGAACTTTACCAACAAGTGGGACGCCACTATACTTTTTTAAAAACCCTTCAATGCTATTAATAATATTGCCGATGCCATTTAAAGTATCATCTGAAGGCATCCAGCGAACATTCGCTGCGTTGATAGAATCCCCGATACTCGTACCACCAATTGGAATGTAAATTTCTCTTGGGTCTTCAGCATCCACGGCAGCATATTGAGGATACATTTGTAGTGGGAACGAGAAAACCCCAAGATGCAAGCCACCTAGGAGTTGGTTAATACCAGAATAAATTGCCTGAACAACTGGTCCAATAATTGGAACGTTGGTAATAGCCGAATGACTTGGTAAAAAAGTCGAAGAGGAGCCAGTCGAGTTCCAATCACCACATTTTAGGAAGGCTGCTGCATCTACCCCTACCGGTAATTGGAGTTGAACCATGGAGCCATAATTGCCGCGGTTAAAATCTGAATACGAAAGTGCGCGACCCAAGCTAATATTGGCTGTTAATGGTAGGAAACCCGACATGATGATTCGACCGCCCCGATAAGGTGAGTTGGCATTCGTGCCCCGGGTATAACCGGTTCTAAATTCACCATCCCCGATATTTAGGGGACCCAAGTCTACCCCAGTGGCATATAAGATATGCATCCGAGATAGCCGGTCATAGGCATTATCGCCGTCCTGAATCCATGTATAGGGTAAGTATGATTTCTCTTCAGGCACATGTTTCATTGTGCGAACTGTGTTTAAGTAGACAGGGGCATAGCCAGTCGTAGGATCGACGGGTTCGCTGTAATCAACACTGTTGGGTTCAGAACCTGGATATTTACTCGAAGCTTTTAAGCCGCTTTTAGGTAAATATTCCGCGCCATAATTGACATCATTCCAAGTTGTGACCCCGGAAGATTTTGAATAATCATAATTAACTTTATTGTTGTTATCTGAGGCGTAGGTCATATTACTGGGACCTGTTGCTAATTTTAACTTACTGAAATTATTAACGGCAGCAAAGTTTGTATAGGCATCGGTCTGCTGTTTTTGAAGCTGCTGCATGCCTATTACCATTAGTAAGGCCACGAAAGGAATAGCTGCTTTCTTAAATTCTGGTTGTAAGGGGGTAGAATTTAAATTCTGCTGGATGTCATACCAACCAGATAAATAATTAGTCAAGATCGTCAAGTTATTCGAACTAGCTGCCTGATCAATCTTTTTGAGCAAAGTTGCTTGCCGTTGGGAAGCATTCAAGCCATTGTTTTGTTGAACGACTTGTTGGGCCAAATAAGCGGTACTGATCTTAGTGGGTGTCTGTGCTTGGACCTTATCATGATCATTGGTTCCGCCTATGGCCAACGCGAGTAAAAGCAATAAAAATAAGATAATAAACGTACGATGTTTTGAAGTTTGAGTCATGATTTGCCTTCTCTCCCTGATGCGCAATGACTGAAACAAAAAACGATATTCTAATATTTAGTATAATCTTATTTTTACCAAAATGAACATTGGTATATGAAATAAAATTTTTTATTAATATTTACTTTTATCATTGAAGTGTTCAAGCAAGCTGCACCAATGCACAAAAATTTTGCGTGATAAAGGGTGATGTTTTTTGCCACAGAATTTCGTGTAAATAAATTAGAGGCCGAAAATAAGTCGTTTTTTTGATAAGAGATCCAAGAACTTCAAAAATATCATTTTTGAGACAGTTGGTATAAAATAAAAAGATATTTAAGACCCTTTATGTTTTACTTAGTAGGAGAAATTTTTATCCATGGATAATGCACTATATGATCGGGTACCACCCCAAGATAACGAAGCAGAACAGTCTGTCTTAGGTGCAGTTTTCTTAAGCAGTGATGCTTTAGTTGAAGCAATGGAATATTTAGAACCAGAAGATTTTTATAAGAAAGCTCACCAATTGATCTTTCAAGCTATGATTGATCTGAATGATCGGAACGAAGCTATTGATACAGTAACTATCAAAAATATTTTAGATGGTAAAAATCAATTGGAAGATATTGGTGGTATTAGCTATTTAGCTGAATTGGCGATTGCTGTGCCCACCGCAGCTAATGTGACTTACTATGCGAAAATCGTGAAAGAAAAAGCGATGACGCGGCAATTGATCAATGTGGCGACTAAAATCGTCAGTAAGGGTTATGAGAACGAAGACGACGTTACCACGTTACTAGACGACGCTGAACGTGATATTT
Source organism: Agrilactobacillus fermenti (assembly GCF_021030645.1). Taxonomy (GTDB): domain Bacteria; phylum Bacillota; class Bacilli; order Lactobacillales; family Lactobacillaceae; genus Agrilactobacillus; species Agrilactobacillus fermenti. The sequence continues at coordinate 11,782 of NZ_JACGCJ010000008.1, forward strand.
TGGCGGTTTCTGAGCAACGGGGTAATACTGGGTTTCAGTCGATCAGTGATGTTTTGCAAGAATCTTTAAAAAATATCGATAATCTTTCCCAAAATAATGATGATATTACCGGCCTACCAACAGGCTATCGGGAATTGGATAAGATTACTGCGGGCCTGCATGAGGATGAATTAATTATTTTGGCTGCTCGTCCAGGTGTGGGGAAAACTGCTTTTGCCTTGAATATTGCCCAAAATATTGGGACTAAAACGGATAACACCATTGCACTTTTTAGTCTGGAAATGGGGGCAGAACAGCTGGTCAATCGAATGCTGTGTGCCGAGGGCAGTATCGAATCGAACCATTTACGAACCGGTCAGTTGAATGATGAAGAATGGAATAACCTGATCGTTGCCATGGGAAGTTTATCTAAAGCATCGATCTATATCGACGATACGCCCGGAGTTAAAATGGCTGAGATACGGGCGAAGTGTCGGCGCTTAGCTAAAGAAAAGGGCAATCTGGGTTTGATCGTGATCGATTATTTACAGTTGATCGAAGGCAGCGGCCAAGAAAACCGGCAACAGGAAGTTTCGGCGATTTCACGGCAGCTCAAGAAATTGGCTAAGGAGCTGCATGTTCCTGTCATTGCGTTATCCCAGCTATCCCGTGGTGTAGAACAGCGCCAGGACAAACGGCCGGTATTATCAGATATTCGTGAATCCGGTTCTATTGAACAGGATGCCGATATTGTTGCGTTTTTATATCGGGAAGACTATTACCGCGATAGTGAAGAAGATAGTGATGACAATAGTTATACTCAAGCTTCTGAGCCGGTAAGCGACGAAGATCAAGATGTGGGTGAAGTGGAAGTTATTATTGAAAAGAACCGTAGTGGCGCTCGTGGCACGGTTAAATTATTGTTCATTAAGTCCTATAATAAGTTTTCGTCAATTGCTTATGGTCAAGAACCTGCTTGATCTTAAAATTATCGATAAGGGAGGCAATCATGTCAGATATCTTTTCAGAATTGGCTCAAGCCAAAGAAACCTTAGATTTGATCAATATTTACCAATTGGAAAGTGATGATTTTTATACTGGGACGGTTGTCGCTTTAGACGAAAATGGGGTTGTCTTAGCCACAGTAAATGAAAATGGCATTAAGGATGGCTTTGTTTTTATTCAATTACGGGCAATTGCTGAAGTTGAATCAGATAGTCCAGATCTGAGCAGTATGGCTTTTCGAATTAAAACCGTGGCGCAAGAGCATTTGTTGCAACCAAGCTTCTTGCACCGACATTTGAACTTTGATCCCTATGTGCCTTTACTGGACCAAGTGCTAGCTTTGGCCTATCAGGAAAAGCAATTGATCTTGCTGGCTTTAGCTGATGAAGATGATTATTACGAAGGTGTGATCCAGAGCCTAGGAGATACGTTAAAATTCGATTATTTTAATCGTTTCAACTATGCAAAGTCTAAAGCTATCACGATGGATACCATCACGATCGATGTGGTTGAATTTGGTGGTTTAGATTTATATCTGGGGCGGCAGTTATATGCGCAAAAACCGCAACACCAAAATTTGATTCGTATTAAGACTAGTGAACTCCTACCTACATTTTTGGAAAAAGCACGTCAAGATGCTATTTTAATTTCAATGCAGCCCAAAGATGTTACAAACAATTTTTTTGTAGGTTATGTGACGCGGCTTCTAGAAGATAGTGTTTTATTATCGCTACTTGATATGACCGGCCAATTTGGTGGTTATGTCCTGATCCGTCTCTCTGAAATCGCGGAGATCTCAGCTGTTTCGGATTATATTCATACCATTGGTTTTTATGAGCAGGCCAATAAAAAAAGAGGCTTGCTGGTTCAGCCGGTTTTAAAACAGCCCTGGCCAATTCACGAGGCGTTACTGTGGTCAAATATTATTTATTATGCGCAAACCAAGGGCCATCTTATTCGGATTCGTTATCACGGTGATGCTGAAAATAGTTACTTGGGTTATCCTAGTCAGTTTGATGGGACTCAATTTGAGTTACAGCTATTAGATGAACGTACTGAGCAGCCGGCACCTAGTACAGTGACCATCCGTTTAGAAGATTGTTTAGAAATTGCTTTTGATTATTTGAATAGTTATTTGTTAGAGGCCGAGTTCAGGCATCATAATGAATAAAATATGGAGCGATCAGCGCTTTTACCTAATGTTTCTTGTCAGGATTTAGCGGTTGATCGGTTTTTTGTGTCATTCGGGTTAGAGCTCCAAAGCTGACCAGCTTCACTCGCGCTTTAAATGCGCTCGTGGACCAATTTCATCCCACAACTACGAATGATTTGTGGGAAATGCACCCACTGTATCATTCTAGGTTGATGCTCGAAAACTACCCGATGATACTCGCACTCTGGATTTAAACGCGTTCCAAAGGGTAACTTCGTCACCTAACGTTAAATCTCTGGAATGGCTATCGCCATGTCTGCGCGATTTCCGTTAGTGCTCCGAAGCTGACCACCCTTTGTCACGCTCTGCTTTATTTGTGTTGTAAAAGTTGGTAGAATATACTTTGTATGTGTCAATTATCTATCTAAAATCTAAATGAGGTGTACATATGACATCTGTTGTTGTGGTAGGAACACAATGGGGCGATGAGGGTAAAGGGAAGATCACGGATTTCTTAAGTGAAGACGCTAATGTAATCGCGCGCTATCAAGGTGGCGATAACGCTGGGCATACCATTAAATCTGAGGGTCAAACTTATAAATTGCGGTTGATCCCTTCAGGTATTTTGTACTCAGATAAGCTGAGCGTCATTGGTAATGGTGTAGTCGTGAATCCTAAATCCATCGTCGAAGAACTTGCACGTTTGAAACAACAGGGTATTGAAGGTAAAAATTTACGTATTTCTGATCGTGCCCATGTGATTTTGCCATATCATATTGAATTGGATCGTTTACAAGAGGCTAGTAAGGGTGACCAAAAGATTGGGACCACGAACCGCGGCATTGGACCAGCTTATATGGACAAAGCAGCTCGAGTTGGCATTCGAATCGCGGACTTATTGGATAAAGAGATTTTTGCAGAACGCTTAAAATTCAATGTGGCCGAAAAAAATAAAGAGTTCGTTAAAATGTATGATGCCGAGCCATTAGACTATGACGAAATCTTAGAGGAATATTATGACTATGGGCAACAAATCAAGTCTTATGTGACAGATACATCGGTTGTACTAAACGATGCCATTGACAAACAGCAAAATGTTTTGTTTGAAGGTGCTCAAGGTGTCATGTTAGATATTGACCAAGGGACATATCCATTTGTAACATCTTCCAATCCTGCCGGTGGGGTAACTATTGGTAGTGGTGTTGGCGCTTCTAAAATTGATCGTGTCGTTGGCGTTGCCAAAGCTTACACTTCTCGTGTTGGTGATGGACCCTTCCCAACAGAACAGTTGAATGCAGAGGGCGATTATATCCGTGATGCTGGACATGAGTATGGGACTGTGACTAAGCGGCCTCGGCGAATTGGCTGGTTTGATACTGTCGTTTTACGGCATTCTAAGCGTGTGGCTGGTATTACAGATCTATGTTTGAATTCGATCGATGTTTTAACAGGACTCAAAACAGTTAAAATTTGTAAAGCCTATGAGCGTAATGGTGAAGAGATTTATCATTATCCAGCTAGTTTGAAAGAATTAGCACAATGCAAACCAATCTATGAAGAATTACCGGGTTGGGATGAAGATATCACTGGTGCTAAAACATTAGCTGATTTGCCAGAAAATGCGCGTAACTATGTCAAACGTATCGAAGAGTTGGTAGGTGTTCCCGTTGCCACTTTCTCTGTTGGCCCTGACCGCGAACAAACCAACATTTTATATAACGTGTGGGATCAAAAGTAAATTATAAATTATATAAAAAAATCCTTGAAATGATAATCAAGGATTTTTTTATACCTCTTTGTTAGTGCTCGGTCGTTAACCGCCTTTTGTCATCTATTTCTTAAACGTGTTCCAAAGGCAACGCCCTCACCTAACGACGAATCCCTCAAATGGCAAAACCACCATTTATCGTGATTCTTGTTAGTGCTCGGTCGTTAATCGCCTTTTGTCACACTCTTTTAAGTTAAGATAGTGTTTAATAACCATGGGTGAGATCAGGGTGGTTAATAAGATCACGATGATCAATGCGGAATAATAAGCTTCAGGAATTAAGTGTGCCTGTTGGCCGATTTGCGCCGTGATCAAAGCCATTTCCCCGCGCGAAATCATACCGGCTCCGATCATTAAACTGCTATTATGGTCAAAGCCAGTTAGATGTGCGCCTAAGCCACAGCCGTAGAGTTTGGTTAGGATAGCTAATATAGTCAATAAGATAATATAAAGCCCGGTTTTCCAGGTTAAGTCAAGCTGCATATTGAGGCCAATACTTACAAAAAAGAAGGGGATGAATAGTCCATAACCAATAGGTTCAATTTTAGCATCAATTTCTTTTTTAGCATCAGTTTGGGCAACGGCGACGCCAGCAAAAAAGGCACCGATCACATCACTTAAACCAACAATTTGAGCTAAGAAAGCCGTTCCCAGGCAAATAATTAAAGCGGTAATGATCGGGGCGGAATTCACACTCATGCGCAGACTCAAAGTCATCAGTAATGGCGCTAAATAGCGGACAAGGCATACAACACCGACAAAAAAAGCTAAGCTAAGTAATAAAATAAACCAGAGCGGTTGATCAGCATTTTTTCCAGCACCGCCCATAATGGCAATGGTCATACTTAATAAGAGAACACCGATAATATCATCGGCAACGGCCGCACCCAAGATTGTTGCACCTTCATTGGTATTGAGCGCCTTGTACTCTTTCAAAACATCAACGGAAATACTGACAGAAGTAGCTGAAAAAACAACGCCCACTAGTAATGATTCTTTTGCTGTGAAACCAAAAAAGTGATTGGCTAAACCCATCAAAACAACGGGAAAAATCACTCCAATGATGGCAACTGATAAGGCAGGTTTTAAAAATTTGAATAATTGCTGTAAGTCGCTCTCTAAGCCGGCGACAAACATTAAAATGATCACGCCGATTTCAGCAAAGGTCTGAATTAAATTAGTTGGCTGAATCAAATTTAAAACTGCGGGACCGAGGAGAATCCCGGCTAATAATTGACCGATCACGCTCGGTACGTTGATACGCTGAGCTAGCTGGGCTAAGAGCGTGGTTGTCGTTAAAATTAAAATTATGATACCAATGTATGCCATGATCGGCCTTCTTTCCATTAAAATACTCTCATTATAGACCATTTTACTTTGAAATTAACAGGTAATTTGGTACGCTTTATGAGCTGATACTTTGTGAAAATAAGCTTAATTGCTATAATTAAGTAAGGAATAAAATTAAGAACTAGGATGTGTAATAAAATGACTGATGTATTAATTTTAGGTGCGGGGTATGCTGGTATTCGGGCTGCCAAGACGTTGAGCAAGTTTGCACCCCAAAATACAACGATCACGTTGGTAGATAAGAATACGATCCATGCCGAAAAAACACAATTGCACGAAGTGGCTGCTGGAACGATGCCAGCCGATAAAATTACGTTTGATATTCGCAGCATTTTACCTAAGTCTGTGAATTTTGTTCAAGCTGAAGTCAAAAAGGTCAATGTTGATGCTAAAACAGTTGATTTTGTGGATCATGATACCATAGCCTATGATTATGTGGTTGTTGCATTAGGGTTCCGTTCAGAAAGTTTTGGTCTACCTGGTGCAGATGAAAATGCATTGCCATTGGAAGATATTCCTTCAGCTGAAAAGATCTTTGAAACGATCGAGGCACATGTGGCTAACTATGCGAAATCGCAAGATCGCAAAGATTTGAGTATTATTGTGGCTGGTGCCGGTTTTACTGGCATCGAGTTGCTTGGTGAATTGACACACACAGTGCCAAAATTACAAGCAAAATATAATACGCCAGATATTCAAGTGACTTCTATGGAAATGGCAACACGGATTTTACCAATGTTTGATGAGTCACTAGCTAATTATGCGATGGAATACTTACAAGATCACGGCATCAATATGATGACGGGGACTAAGATCACGAAAATCGAACCAAATGCAGTGGTTTATGGCGATGGTGAAAGTGAAAAGCGGGTCTACGGTAACACGATTATTTGGACTGTCGGTGTTTCTGGGAGTGACGTGATTGCTGAATCTGGCTTTGAACAAAGACGGAACCGAGTCGTTGTAACGGATAAATTGAATTTAAAGGAACATCCGGAAGTCTTTATTGTTGGTGATGTTTCTGCAGCAATGGATCCAAGCAGCAATCGACCTTATCCAACAACGGCACAGATTTCTACTCGGGAAGGTAACTTAGCCGCTAAAAATATTGCTTCTGCTATTCAAGGCGGTGCTTTGGAACCCTTTACCTATGAGTCGATCGGTACAGTTGCTTCTTTAGGTGGGGCAGACGGCATTGCCCAAGTTGGCGCTAAGCAACGCAAATATAAGGGTTTCATGGCTAAAGTCTTGAAGCGCGCCGTCGTTGATAAATCTTTATTTGAAGATGCAAACTTAAGTACGATGTTCAAAAAGGGACGTTGGCCACTTTAGAATTTAAAAGTATTGTCTAAATTTGATTGAGAGGATTGAAACAAGCTGCATTTTGTTTTGGTCCTTTTTGTGTGGAAAAATTTACCCATTACGTAAATCTAGGTTGCTGCTCCGGAATAAATCGGACCCACTCGCGCTCTAAACGCGCTCGTAAAGCTAACTTTGTCACCTAACCCTAATTGTTTGCTGAAGCTAGCACTTCATCGGCACAATTCGGGTTAGTGCTCCAAAGCTAAACAACTTCACTCACGCTCTAAACGCGCTCGTAAGGGTAACGACTTAACGACTTCACCTAACATCAAATGTCTCAAATGGGAAGTACACCATTTATCGCCATTCTTGTTAGTGCTCAGTCGCTGACCACCCTTTCTCGCGCTCTTGAATAAAAGTTGCATGGTAATCATTAAAATTGATAGAATATGATGGTGTTTGATTAAGTCATTAATTCTTTGAAGAAGGTTTTTGTTTGATTACAATCCAAGCGCCAGGCAAACTTTATATTGCCGGTGAATATGCAGTGGTAGAACCAGGGTATCCCGCAGTGATCGTTGCGTTGGATCAATTTGTGACTGTAACGATCGCAGAAAGCCGCGAAGTTGGCAGTATCGAATCAAAGCAATATCAAGAGAACTCCCTACTGTGGCGGCGCGATGGGGACGAGATGGTATTTGATAATCGTGACAATCCTTTTCATTATATTCTTTCAGCCATTCGAATCACGGAGCAATATGCTTTAGAAATGGGCAAGACCCTAAAGATTTTTAATTTAAAAATTAATTCTGAATTAGATGCTCAAGACGGTCGAAAATATGGTTTGGGTAGTTCCGCCGCAGTTACAGTGGGGACAATCAAAGCAATCAGCCAGTTCTATCAGCTAAATTTAGACAAAGATGCAATTTATAAATTAGCGGCTATCGCTCATTTGGATGTACAAGGCAATGGCTCGCTGGGTGATATCGCTGCCAGTGTTTATGGTGGTTGGATCGCTTATCGTTCCTTTAATCAAGATTGGTTGCGGATCAAGCGTAACGAAGCAACATTAACGGCTTTGCTAAAGATGGATTGGCCGGGACTGTCCGTTAAAATGTTGACACCGCCAGCGAATTTAAAGCTCTTAATTGGTTGGACGGGGTCGCCAGCCTCTACTTCACGGTTGGTCGATAAAATCACAGTTGCGACAGCTTCAAAACCAGAACTTTACCAACAGTTTCTTACAAATTCAAAGCGTTGTGTGGAACAGTTAATTGTCGGGTTCGAAACGAATGACCTTGGTTTGATTCAGCAGCAAATTAGAGCGAATCGACAAATATTACAGCAACTAGGTAAGATGAGTCATGTGGCTATTGAAACTCGGCTTTTGAAACAGATGTGTGATATTGCCGAGACACATCAGGGCGCGGCTAAAACATCTGGTGCTGGTGGGGGCGATTGTGGTATTGCCCTAGTAGACCAGACGCAGAAAGCTTATGAGGCGATTATTAATGCTTGGCAGGCAATAGGCGTAGAGCCGCTGAAGCTGAAAGTGCATCAAATCAGTTAAATTAAATAGAAATCATGCGACTCAAGAATCCTAGTTCTAAATTGAAATAGGATTCTTTTTCATATCTGGTGTATTTAAATTTCTTATTTTGCTATTATTAGTTATAAGTCTATAAATATGGGAGGATGGAATATGAAGAGATTTATGATGGGTTTTGTGCTGGCGGTAGTTGCTTGCATTAGTTTTGGGTTACTGAATGGGCAAGTATCGGCAGCCAGTAATAGCGCGGGCCAGTCGATTATCAAGAATTTAGAAAATGGTGCGAATGGTGGTAAGTTGAAGGTCAATGATTCTGATTTGAACCAAGTTAGAAATTACGTGAACAGTGGTAAAACCACAGTAACGCAAGATCAAGCTAACATTGCCAATAATGCGATCAACGAAGTACGTGGCATTGTTGAAAGTGCAGCACCCGATGCTAGAACTTATACGCAAGCTGTTGAAAAACTGAGTGCTGATCAAAAGACGCAGATCCGTAACATTGTCTATAAAGCAGCCCGAGCATTAGGCTTATCCGTAATGTTCAACCAAGGTACCGCGGGCAATAGTAGTAATGATACTACGGGTACAGGTGCGGATACTCCAAATGATACCGCTGGTAATGCAGCCAATGGCACACCTGGTGCTGATGGCACTAACGGTAGTAATGGCACGAATGGTAAGAATGGGACTAATGGCGTTGCCGGAGAAACTGGTGCCAATGGTGTTAACGGGACTAACGGAACTGATGGTAGTTTAATGCCGACATTAACTGATCGTGCGGGTAATGTGGTCTACCAACCAGCATCTCCCAATGGCAGTAACGGCACGGGCACTATTGTCAAACAAACGGGCAATGACTATCTTATTTCTATAATTAGTTTCTTAGCCATTTTGGCTGTTGCCGGATTGGGTTACGGGTTAATTAGAAAGAATCAGCGAGTTGATGCTTAATGCAACATGCTAAAAGGATAATGGCTTATTTCTATATGCCATTACTGTTTTTAGTTATTGGTTATGGCGTGTTCTTCTTAGCGGCTAGACCAATTTTGGATTTCGTACATAATACGGTGCATCTGATCACATTGGATCGACCGCCTAAATTTAGTGCTGAAAAAACCACGAAGTCCTTAAAATTGGTCACAGCAAATCAGCAGCAAACGTTAAAAATGGATCACCTAAAGTTACCTACTTATGGGGATCAGTTTGGCCAACTGACGATTCCAGCGGTTGGGCTAGAACAACCCCTGTACTTTGGCGATGGTGAGCAGCAATTAGCCAAGGGCGTGGGTATGTATAATGGCAGTCGCTTTCCCGGCGAACGTGGTACGACTTTGGTTGCTGGACATAATGTCACGGCGATGCACAACCTAAATCAGGTGCAAGTTGGCCAACAGATCGTGGTTCGGACCAGTTATGGCGTATATACTTATGGCGTTACTAAAAAGTTAGTGGCTAAATACAATGATGCGCAGGCCTTTGACTTAAGTGGTCGGCAGCCGAAACTAATTTTGTATACATGTTATCCGATCAATATGGTAGGTTTGACGCCAGATCGGTTAGTGGTCTATGGTTCTTTGCAATCTGGACCAATCATTAAAATGTAGGCGGCGTTAAAAAATGCAGCGAACCTTACGACATCTAGGGGAGGGAATCTTAGCCTTCGTCTTGACGTTCTTTTTATTCACATTTAGTGTCCTGACTATCGTTCAATTTACCTTGCTCAATCCTAAATTTATGCATCAACAAGTAGTTCATTCTGGTTATGTGTCAGCTGTAACATCAGAAGCCCATCAAAACATCTCAAATTTAGGTGCTGGCTCAGGTATTCCGAAAAAGGTTCTCAAAAGTGTGCCCAGCAAGTATAATGTTCAACAGGACATTAATACGTTCATCGATCGTGCTTATGCAGGTGCGGGTATTAAATTAGAGGCCACCCATATTAAAAAACAGTTACGCACTCAAGTTTATGCTTATGCCCGTATGAAGCATTTGCCACTGAATCAAACAACAAGACATGCTGTTGAACAGTATGTCAATAAATCCGTAGATCAATATGCCCAAAGTGTTCAGGTCCCTTACCTCATTCAAATTGGAAAAAATGTTCAAGCCATTAAGCAGTATGTATTACTTGGTTTATTAGGAACATTACTTCTTTGCTTGGTGTTAGGTTCTGTGTTAAAGAAACAAGTCAAACTGGCTCACCGCATGTGGCGTTATCTATCTTATTGTCTGACGGGCAATGGGCTAATGCTGATCATTGCGCCATACATGCTATTGGGCAGTCAAGTGATCGACCGCTTAGGCATCGGTACTAAAGGGCTGTATCGCTTAGTGACCACTTATTTACATACATTTGTCTGGATCTTTATCATTAGTGGACTCATCAGTTTGGCGTTTGGTTTGGGTTGCATTGTGATCAGTGAAGTACGACGAAAAAATAGAATTCATAGAAGTGAGGTATCTTAGGCAGCATGATAGACACAGTGATCAATGTAGAACAAATATTAGGCATCCTTAGGAAACGCATAAAAATAATCGTTATTTTTACCCTGTTAGGTGGGCTCATTGCAGGATTGGGAACGCACTTTTTGATTACACCAAAGTATATTGCTTCTTCAGAAGTGCTTGTTAATCGGAAATATAGTGATGACGCCAATGCTCAATTGAACCAGGCTCAAGCTGATATTCAAATGATCAGTACTTATAAGGATATTATTACCAACCCAATTATTTTGAATGACGTAGCTACTAATTTACATAAGAAAAATGATTTTCATGGTAGTGCGGGTGAACTGGGATCTATGATCAACGTGTCCAGTAAAAGAGACTCACAGGTGTTTTCTGTAAATGTTACTTCTGCGAATCCTTATCTGGCCTCTGATATTGCCAATGAAACAGTGACTGTTTTTCGGCATAAAATTAATAAAATTATGCGCGTTAACAATGTAACAATTATTTCTCGTGCGACACCGAATACGAACCCAGTTTCGCCAGCAATAAAAGAAAATATCGGTGTTGGCTTAATTATTGGTGTGATTTTAGGTGTTTTATTAGCTTTTCTGCGAGAGTATTTTGATAAGACGGTTAAGGATACCGCCTTTATTACGGATACATTGAAATTACCAAACTTGGGGATTGTCTTTGAAATTCCTGATACGGTTAAAAGCTATAAGCCGGAAGCTAGTATACCTACTGATCATAAGGCTGGATCCAAGGATAAACGAGTTAAGGAATAAAGGGCGGTGTAGATTTGAATAAGAAACATAAAGATAGCCCGGCACAAAGTGTTGGTGTTCAATTAATAACGATCGATGATCCTAAATCAACGATTGCTGAACAATTTCGTACGATTCGCACCAATGTGCAATTTTCACAGGTAGATCGCGACATTGATGCGATTATGGTAACTTCCGCAGAGATGTCAGAGGGTAAGTCAACGGTCAGTGCAAACTTGGCTGTTACTTGGGCCAATCAAGGCCAAAATACATTGTTAGTGGATGCTGATTTAAGGCGGCCAACAGTGCATCGTACTTTTAATGTATCCAATATGCACGGATTAACCACATTATTAATGTCCTCAGGCCCCTTTGATTATACGGAAACATTACATAGCACCCAGGTAGATAATTTATATGTGATGCCCTCAGGACCTATTCCACCAAATCCGTCAGAGTTACTGAATACCAAAAAAATGAATCAAGTGATCGCGGACTTAAAGAAGAACTTTGACTTTATCATTTTCGATGCCCCACCAGTCGGCTCGGTGACCGACGCTCAGATTTTAAGCACCAAGACCGATGGGACAATTATTGTCATCCCTCAAGGTAGAGCAAATAAAAGTGCTGTGGTTCACGCTAAAGAAGCTTTAGAGAATGTGCACGCCCAAATTTTAGGTGTCGTTATGAATCGGGTCGCTGATACTGGAGATAGTTATTACGGTGATTATTATGGGGGCTATTACGGGACTAGTGACAAATGATACTTGTGGATCTGCACTGTCATATTTTGCCCGGTGTTGATGATGGCGCTAAAACGCTAGCAGATTCAATCGCGTTAGCTAGAGTTGCTGTTTCTCAGGGAATCAAATATGTTCTCGTGACGCCGCATCATATGAATGGGATTTACATGAATCATCCCAAAGATGTACGTCAGTTGACAAATAAGTTGCAGAAAGCTTTAAATCAAGCTAATGTTCCGTTAAAATTGTTTCCAGGGCAAGAAGTTCATTTGACAGGGGACTTATTGACAGCGATTGACCGTGAAGATATTCTTTTTGCTGACGCAAATCACCATTATTTGATGTTAGAATTACCGCATGATTCTGTGCCAGATTATACGGTAAAAATGGTTGATGAATTATTGGCCCGAGAGATTGTGCCAGTGATCGTTCATCCTGAACGAAATCGTGGACTTTTAGAGAATCCTGATCAACTGTATGAGCTAGTTTCTCTGGGGTGTCTTACCCAATTAACAGCAAGTAGTTTTGTGGGTGTCTTTGGTAAAAAAATACAGCGATTCACAGAAAAGATTGTTAGAGCAAACTTGGGGTTTGTTTTCGCTTCAGATGCCCATAACTTACGAGGTAGAAATTATAAAATGACTGAAGCTTTTAAGAAGTTGAAGCAATTTGGTGGGAAATTAGCTGCTAAATATCAAGAAAATGCAGTCAGAATTATAAATGGCGAAAGTATTTTTTCTCCAGATATTTATCGAATTCGACAGCAAAAGAAATTTTGGTTTTTTAAAAAGCCAATATTATAGTTGATTGTAACTACGTAATTATTGAACATCAACATCGTCATAGAACATCGTTATTGTTTCAATGAGTTGGTGAATTTAGGAGTGTCCAAAGTGAATGTCAAAATTTTAGTAGCCGCCCACAAACAATACCAAATGCCGGAAGATAAAGAACTTTATCTTCCGATTTTTGTGGGTAAGGCGCTTCATGAAAGTGATCAAGTAACATTACCCTATCTCGGTGATGATACAGGGGCCAATATTTCTTTGAAAAATCCATTTTATAATGAATTGACCGCGCAGTATTGGGCTTGGCATAATCTTGATAACGTAGATGCAGTTGGATTAGTCCATTATCGACGCTACTTTCGTGATCCAAGTGCAAAGCGGGCAACGCAAAACAAGTTTCAAAGTATTTTAACACAAGGGTCTTTAAATCAATTATTGCATGGTCACGATATCATTGTACCTAATAAACGACACTATTATATTGAGACCAACCAGTCTCACTATGTGCATGCACATCATAGTACACCGTTAGCGGTAACACGGCAGGTCATTGAAAAAGACTACCCACGTTATCTCGCAGCCTATGATCAGCAAATGCAGGCACGTTCAGCCCACATGTTCAATATGTTTGTGATGAAGCGACCGCAGTTTGAAGCCTACTCTTACTGGCTCTTTGATGTTTTAGCAAGGGTGGAAGCACAAGTTGATATTTCAAACTATTCCCCTTATGAGCAACGCGTTTTTGGATTTATTAGTGAACTTTTATTAGATGTTTGGCTTTACACCACAAACCAGAATTATACAGAGTGCCAGTATATGTTTATGGAGCACCAGAATTGGGTGAAAAAGGGCGGTAAGTTTCTACTACGGAAATTTAGGCAGCGTTGATGTATGAAAAATAAGACAAAATTGATGAAAGAGCCGGTAGTATCTATTATTGTACCAGTTTATAATGTGCAACCTTATTTGCAGCAGTGTATTACTTCTTTGAAAAATCAAAATTATTCAAACTATGAAGTTATTATAGTTGATGATGGATCTACCGATAATTCACGTCAGATTTTAAAAAATGAAGTAACTGATTTATCTAATTTCATACTTGTTCTTGAATCTGAAAACCATGGACAAGCTCACGCTCGAAATATTGGACTCGACAAAGCTAGAGGAGACTACGTTCTTTTTGTAGATGGTGACGATTATGTTCGAGAAGACTTTGTGAAATCAAGTGTCACTGCAATTGTCGAAAATGACGTGGATGTAGTGGTTTTCAACATTGTGAATGTGACTGATAAAGGTTCGAGATCTACAAAATGGGGAACGACATTAGACACAGCTTCGACATCTTCTGTAAACAAGATTTATCGTAAAAAGTTATGGAAAAACGAACGCTTTTTAGAAAATTATTGGTATGAGGATTTAGGAACTATCCCAATAGTGATGGCAAAAGCACAACATGTAGCATATCTAGATGAGGATTTATATTATTATCATTCGAAAAATCAAAATTCCCAAACTCATACAAAAGACTTTGCTAGGTTTTTTGATATTAAACCTATGTGTGATCATGTCTACGCACGAATGGATGAGTTAGGGATATTAAAGGAAAAACTAAATGAAGTAGAAAATCTCTATATTGAACATTATATTGTTAATTCTATATTGAGAAGATTTACAACAGTAAGAGATAGAAAATCAAGAAATACAATCATAGAATTTTTCATTACGGATCTTACGAAAAAGTTTCCAAATTGGCGAGTGGTTATGTACCGGCATAAGGGAACTTCTAATAAACTGAAATATTATATATCGATGTTGTATATAAAAGGATATTACCATTTGGCAGATTTTATTTGGCTAGGGCCTAAACGAATAGCTGATTTTTTGAGGAGAGCCTAGTAAATGAATAAAGTCGTTTTCACAATAAAAAAAATTAGTCGAATGGCATCGAGAAATCTTAACAATATTGGACGTATTCCAACAAAAATTATTTTTTATCAAATGTTATCTTTATTTATATCACGAGTACCTAATCGCTTTGCAAATAGTAAGTCGCATATTTTTAAAAAAAGAGATAAGGTAATATTAGATAACTTAAAGGAGTATGTACCCACTTATATTCCTGATGAACCTTTAAACTCTGATAAAAGATTCACTGTTTGGTCAATGTGGTGGCAAGGCACAGATAACATACCTGATTTATCTCAAGCTTGTTTTGATTCTATAGCTCGATGTTGTCGTAAAAATAACTGGCGATTTGTAATTATTACTTCAGAAAATGTCCATGATTATGTATTTGATTTACCTAGCTATATTTGGGAAAAGTTAGATAATGGTCAAATAACAATTACACACTTTTCGGATATATGTCGTGCATATTTACTGTACCATTATGGTGGTTTGTGGGCAGACAGCACGATTTTTACGACTAACATTCCAAAGAAAATTGAAAATGAAGCTTTCTTTACTATTAAAACAAGTGGCTATAATAATGGTTATTTTATTCCAAATGGTAGGTGGACTGCTTTTTTCATGGGAACACAAGCTCACAATCCACTTGCCTATCTATTATTGCATGCGTTTCTTAATTATTGGCACCAAAATGAAGAGATGATAGATTATTTTTTAATTGATTATTTTATAGAAATAGGTTGTGAAACACAACCAACGATTCAAAATCTACTCAATAGTGTTAAATCAAATAATGAATTTTATAATTTCTTTATGGTCCATGGGAATGATGTTTTTTCAAGAGAAAAATTTCAACGAGTTGAACGTACGGGAACAACCATTTTTAAGCTTGATTTAAAGGCCTACATAGCACAAACAAAAGAAGTCACATTTTACAGTACTTTGTTAAATAATCATTTCATGTATATTGGTGATAACGATGAATCCTAAAATTAGCGTTATAGTAATTATTTATAATATGGAAGCTTACTTAAAGAAGTGTGTGGAGTCTATAATTTGCCAAACTTACACTAATCTTGAAATACTTCTAATTGATGATGGCTCTAGCGATAACTCGTTAGCTATCATTCGAGAATATCAAGAAAAAGATTCAAGGATAAAAGTTGTTACAAAAGAAAATGAAGGTAGGGCCAAGACGAGAAATCTTGGGGTAGCAACAGCTTCCGGTGAGTATATTGCTTTCATTGATGCAGATGATTATGTAACGGTAGACTATGTTCAATATCTAGTTGGCCTAACCCAAAATGGTAAATATGATATCGGTGCCTGTCCAGATAGAATCGTATATAAGAAACGTACGATTGATGTAAGTCGAGATTGGAATGAAGAAATTTTAAGTTCAAAAAAATTCTTCGACAAAATGTTTAAAAATGAGCTTTTAAATATAGATATATCAGCACATAGCAAATTAATAAGAACAGCTTTGTTCAAAAAATACAGTTATCCTGCTCAAGTTGAATTTGAAGATGAGTATGTAACGCATAAATTGATCCTTGCGGCAAATGCCATTGTTGTAGGCTTTACTGCAAAGTATATTTATTTAAAACGAGATGATTCGATTGTACGGCAGCCATTCTCTGAAAAAAGACTAGATTTAATTGTTGGAGAAGAAAAGATGGTTGCGGACGTTTGTCATAGATTTCCGGGACTAATTCAAGGTGGCAATCGGCGTTTAGCAGAAATATATATCAATAGCCTCGGGCACATTGCATTGTTAAATAACTTTTCAAAATACTCGGAGATTATCAACGAACTAAAGAATAAATTGTTTCGAAATGGGAAAATCTTAATGAAAGACAGTTACTTCAGTAAAACAAATAAACTGTCCCTGATACTATTAAAGTTAGGGTTTCTGCCATTTCGAATCGTAAATAATGTTTACTATAAATTATTTCGAACATAAGGAGGTGTTAAGGTGATATATATCATAATGTTAATTTCAGCCACATTTTTAGGTATGATCATAGACAGCCAAAGAAAAGAAACGATGAATATTAATGATGGTTCTATTATACAAACCACGGATACTAGCAGAAAAGCAGGTCAATTATTATTATTATTAATTATATTCTTAATTTTACTTATCCCGGCTGCCATTCGTTTTAACGTTGGAACAGACTATCAGTCATATATCAACGATCAGATACCAAGAATGTTATCGGGTGATAACACTGGATTTGAACCATTGTATCGAGTTATTGCTTATTTTTCAGTTGTTATACTACATAACTATCAATGGCTCTATGTATTCACTCACTTGATTTTACTAGTTTTTATACTGAAATTTGTTGATGACAATTCCACCTCGATTGCATGGGGTGTGTTCATATTTATTACGATCACTTTTTATAATACGTCCTTAAACATGATGCGGCAGTCAATAGCAATTTGTGTGTTTTTGTATGCCATAAAATATATAGTTCAACGGCGCCTATTTATATATTTATTTTGGGTTATAGTTGCGTGTGGTTTTCATAAATCGGCAGTGATTTTTGTGCCAATTTATTTAATTACCTATCTTAAATTTAAACCGAAATTAACATCGTTGTTATTGGTTAGTGCACTACCATTGGCTTATGTGATTCGAAAACTAACTTTTTATACTTTGAGCGCTTTAAACCTATATGTGGGCTATTTTAATTCAGGGTTTGATACGGGTAAGTTGACAACAGTATTTTTAATTTGCAACGCCATTGTTTATATTTTTTCGGTTATCGTCTTGTCAAGACAAAGTAAGTTAAGAGCACTATCTCGCTTAGATATCGTGTCATTCTATTTAGAAGCTTTAGCACTGCTAGTTTGTATAACATCCGCTCAAATACCTCTCTCTGCAAGAATTATTTGGATGTTTATGCCAATTCAAATGGTATTAATACCCAATTTGCTTAGAAAAGTTGATAGTAAATCAAATTATATATCTATGAGTTTTCTGTTCATCATAATGTATATTGCAATATTTATTCAACAAATATATATTAATAACTATGGTGCGACGTTACCATATCACACCATCTTTAATGAATTAGTAGAGATAAAAATGAAATTCTAGATTAATATATAGTTATATATCTAATGTTAGTATATTTGGAGGGGAAAATGATAGATGTTTCAATTATTGTACCTTGCTATAATGTAAGTTCATACATTAGTGAAGCCATCGATAGTTTGAAAGCTCAAAATTTTCAAAATAAAGAAGTAATCTTTGTTGACGATGGTAGTACAGACCAGACTGTTCAGATAATTCAGAGGAAAATTCATAATCTTGACTATGCACAATTAATACGTCAGCAAAACGAAGGACCGTCTGTTGCAAGAAATACAGGGTTAAAAATTGCACGGGGAAAATATATTTACTTTTTTGATTCAGATGACGTATTAATTGATCATATGTTAGATGACTGTTTTAACTTTGCTGAAGCGAATAACCTTGATGTTGTTCACTTTAATTGTAAATTGTACTATGAAGATATGAGTGTTAAAGCAAGTGTGGGAGATCAAACAGAATATTTTAAAAATACTTTATTTAAAGCAAATAAAATCTATGATTCAAAGAGTTTTTGCGAACTTTTTTCTAGACAAGCTAGAATACCACCTTGGTTTTTCTTTATTAAAAGAGAAGTTCTAACCGAAAATGATATTCAATTCATGCCTAATATTTTAAATGAGGATGAATTGTTTACACCCGAATTGTTGATTAACTGTCAGTTAATCGGATTTTTGGAGCATGATTACTTAATACATAGAATGCGAGCAAACTCAATTATGACGGTAAGCAATCGAAATGCGAAACAAAGACAATCAAGGCTATTAATAATTCAGAAGTTGAATTTATTACTTAAAGAAAATCATTCATCAAGGTGGAAATCAGATTTTCTCTGTGAAAGATTATGGGGATTGATTAGTCAAGTGAGTTCGTCTACTTTTGATAAAATATTAAGAATACTTAATCAAGATAATTTACTTTTTATATATATGCTCAAGAAAGCATTCAAATTAATTAAATAATTTCTTTGAATCTCAGGGTATTCATAGATAATATTATGTAGATGCAATAACCTGAATTATTCATGGGTGGCATGAGGTAGACAAAATAGTTGAGACTTCTCCGAAATTGGTCTATTTTTTAGCTTTGAATGATAAATTAAAATTATTTTTCAAAATAAATAACGCATAATTTATAGAAATTAAAATAAATCATATCGGTTGGGATTTTAGGGTAAGCTATATAAGCCCTCACTGGATAATTTTTTAAGATCGAGTCATAGGTTTTGAACATTATTTAAAATTCGGAAAAGTAATTTTAATCCTGGGTGTCCCCGACTTAAATTGATCATGGATCATGGTCTTGCTAATGTGCTGAGAATCGTCCGAGCTTTATTAGTGAAATTACCAAATGATGAGAATTGACTACTCGAGTTCAGAATAATTTTTGATTTAAAATTTAAGGCCGTCCGTTGAAAGCTACTCATAGTGTTTCCCTCTTTGTTTTGTGATGTGGTATGGACACTTAAATCGTAACATTTTAGGAAACCTGTGTTTCACCCTTTAGGGGAAGCACTATAATGAAAAACAACGGCGCGGTTTAACGAGTAGCGCTTTTTATATACATACAGTGAATAATCTGGGATTAACTTTTAAGTAGCAGAGTTATTTTACACTTCACTAGATCTGTTTTTATACAACCTAGTCCCATCCAAACCAAACACTTTGTCACTAAAGCTTCCGCTTTCTTGGTCATCATAAACCTCACGCATAATTTCCATACGTGAGTCCATTAGATCCAGCTGATGTAGTAATGTAGCTTCTGGTGTTGCTGGTTTAATTGCAGCGCCCCATTCCAAACGGCCATGATGTGACAAAACAAGATGCCGAAGTAGTAGGAACTTTTCATTTTTAAGTAGTTCGCCATAACTTAAGCCAAATGTTTGAATGCCTTCGCTGACGATTAAACCGTCTATAATAGCAATGTGCTCTAATAAATTCCCAGCCTTGCTTTCCTCATGATCTGTACTATTAGTATAAGCATAAGCTTTGCCAAGGTCATGTAACAAGATCCCAGCGTAAAGCAGACTCTCGTTAATATCAGTTTTATAAATTGTATTCTTTAAAATGCCTTCAGCGGCGAAACACATTGATATGGCATGGGTATACAGTCCACCAATAAAGGCATGGTGCATCTTAATTGCTGCAGGCATATCAAATAGGGGATCAGGAATATCTTGGGCGACTTCTTTGTACAAATCGTTGACGATTTTGTTGTAATCCGGATCAGTGATTTTTTCTACAAAATAACGGATATCTTTTTTTAAAGTTGTGATATCCCAATAGGAGCTAGGGAGAAAGTCTGCTAAATTCTGATTATCACTTAAACTAAGGCTATTTTCATCAATGGTGAATTGAACGGTATCATTGTAGTCACTACGTTTCCCATTGAAGTCGACAACTTTGTTATTGAAAGTTAGCGCAGTATCTGATGCATCCCAGATTTTAAAGGGAATGCGTTTTTCTTTAGTCACTAAAAAACCGCTGGCAAAGGGTTTTCCATTACTACTCGTTTTGAGGACGATTTCTTGGAAAAGTGCTGTACCATTGGTATTGCTATTATTTTGAATGTCATAAAAAGTCATAATTATTTACCTCGTAAGATGCTTATATTTATGATTGTATATCTTAATTTTATCAATCGTTTATATGCAGTGCAATGTTAGAAAAACGGGATATCAAAACAACGCTTTTAATTAAATTATTATTAAATATCAATGACACTTAATAAAAGCTATTAAATGACGATTCAGAACCTATTGAACAAATTAAAATAGAGAAAAAGGTAAAGCAGAAGTTTATAATTAAAAACAATATTCGAAAGACTATTACGTAGTTATTGGGAGGAAAACATTAATTGAATTTTAAATTAGCTAGCATTGGAAGTAACATCAATAAACACAAGATTATATATTATTTTCTCTTATTATCCTTTTGGTGTATTTTGTCCCTTATATATTTATATCCATTTGTAAAAACGCATGCTCTGAATGCTTATGGTGGAGATCTGCCATTTCATTTGGGGCGTATTGAGGAATTGTATCAAGATTTAAGAAGGGGCGTTATTATACCAAGAATCAGCACATTTACTTTTAGGCAGGTAGGAGGGAGTGTTAATTTTTTCTATCCATGGATTGGAACTTATCCATTTGCATTACTCAGGTTTATAATTCCTGGCGGTGTGTCTGCTTATTATGCAGGTATTTATTTGTACACAGTTTTAACATTCATCACGTCATATTATGCAATGGTGAAATTTTCAAGTAACAAAGTTCGGGCAATTATATTTTCTGTCATATATGTATTTAGTGCCTACCGATTTCATGATATGTTTGACCAGTTCGTCTTAGGAGAAGCATTGTGTCTAACTTGGTTACCATTAGTATTTTTTAGTTTTTATGAATTATTATGGGGAGATAAGCATTATTGGAAGCTACTTAGTATCTCTGTTTCATTGGTATTATTTACACATGTATTGACATTTGCTATTCTAATAGTTATTTTGGCTCTGTTATTTATTATGCTATTTTGGAAAATTCAAGATAAATTTCAAAGGTTTAAGCGTTTATTTTGGTCCGTGTTACTAAATATATCTTTAAGTATGATTTTCTGGGGACCAATGCTTGAACAAAGACATTTGAATGATCTACATATGCCATTTAAGGGCCTTGTACTAATAAAAGGACCATATGAGTCGATAGAAAGGGCATTTACCTATTCGTTTTATTACGGAAATAAGTTTGCACAAGTAGATGCTGCTGATTGGGCAATTATTGGGCCGGTATTGATGCTTGTTGTTCTTTTTGGGTGGATTTTTATTAAATACGTTTCCGTAAAAGAGCGGTTTATTTATATCGTGGGTGCTTTGCTTGTCGTTTTGACAACTTCATTAGTACCGTGGGGGCTATTTAATAGTACGCCAATTGGGTTTCTACAATTTCCATATCGGTTATTAGGTATTTCAACAGTTTTTGTTGCTTCTTATGCATCACTACTAGGTGTGATGTTGATACAACGTATTAATAAGGGAAAGCAGTACCCACTATTAACCCTTGTTTCAATCACTTGTCTAGTTTTTGTTCCCGTTTGTGTGACTATGGTGCATGGACGATCTATTTTGAAGCAAAGAAGTGAATTTAACCAATTAAGTGCAAATAAAAGTAAAGTCAAGCCTTATTCCAAATTGTCAAATTTTGAACAGAGTAGACGTATTTTACCAATAAAGTATAGACTAACAGATAAAAATTTTGAAAATATTTTTGGTTATTGGAATGGTTCAACTTTAGACTATTTTCCTAACGCAGCAGTTTCATATGGTCCTAGTATTATGGATAATAAAGTAGTTATAAATCATAAATATGTTAGTGTATTTGAAAAGGAAAGAAAGGTTTCTCCAAACAAGATTGAATATATTTTGAGTGGAAATAAGATTGGAACTTATATAGATTTACCCTTGGTCTACATACATAATGACCAGGTTCTTATTAACCACAAAAAAATTAATAAAGAAAATATTTCTAATCGCGGAACTATCCAGTTCAAATCAGCTGACAAAAGAACTAAAGTTGTTTTAAAGTATATCGACTCCTCTTGGGAGCGACTGTGTACGGCTGTTTCAGTGGCTTCTTGGACTTTCTTAGGACTTGTCAGTACGGTTAACTTTTTTAATAAGAAGCACCGTAAGTTTGAATCATGATTGTTGTGAGATTTTTTAACAGCTTTCAGTGGGTAAATTAATCGATTGTAAAGTACTTTAATACTGTCTTGCATCCAACCTTATGCTGATATAAATAAAAGAAAATTATCAAAATATGGATTCTCTCAGCTTGTTTTTTGTGTATAATCTGTATTATAAGACTTTTGGATCATTAGTGGCTGCTTAAGTTTCACAATATTTATTTAAATGTTAAAATAAGGTAGTTTTGTTTAGGTGTTAAGGAAGAAAATGAACTAGTTAACTGGTTAATAACTACTTTGTAAAGCAACATTTTAATTACTTGATAGTACTTTGGGGAGGATTGAGATGCAAAGGGACGTGAATTTTGACAAAGATACCAGTTACACTGAATTGGAGCATCAATTTTATCGTAGGATTGGGAAACGGATTTTTGATATCGCTATTGCAGTTACAGGATTAACCATCCTATCGCCTGTTTTTCTAATTATTGCAGTGCTTATAAAAATTGAAGATCCTAAAAGTCCAGTGATTTATACACAGGTTCGTGTTGGTTTTAAGCGGCAACGATTTAATATGTATAAGTTTCGCAGCATGGTTGTTGGGGCAGATAAAAAAATTAAGAAATTAATTAAGTATAATGAAGTTGACGGTGCCATGTTTAAAATGAAACATGACCCTAGGGTAACCCACGTTGGTCATTTCATTAGGGAGTATAGCTTGGATGAATTACCCCAATTATGGAATGTGTTGAAGGGTGATATGTCTTTTATTGGGCCAAGACCGCCTTTAG
The DNA here is from genome assembly GCF_021030645.1 of Agrilactobacillus fermenti. Taxonomy (GTDB): domain Bacteria; phylum Bacillota; class Bacilli; order Lactobacillales; family Lactobacillaceae; genus Agrilactobacillus; species Agrilactobacillus fermenti. The sequence goes on from NZ_JACGCJ010000008.1 coordinate 35,115, forward strand.
TTCGTGAGGTAAGGAATTATAGCTTGATAGATATGAAAAGACTCCAAGTTAAACCGGGATGCACGGGCTTATGGCAAGTTTCTGGGCGAAACAAATTGAGCTTCAAACAAATGGTGGAATTAGATCTGATTTATATTAATGATTATAGCTTTGCATTTGATTTGAAAATATTTTTTAAAACATTTTATGCGGTCTTGTCTTCTGATGGGGCTTACTAAATGAAGTTCTATACTTTTTGGTGTTGGTGGATGTCAGTCTACCGGCACCTTATTTTTTTACCTAAAATTTATTAAACAATGGGAAATATTGACTTATAGCATCGTAGAAATTTCTACTTGCCAATAGGTGGTAATTTTTAAAAGCACAATTATAGGAATGTTCCGCAGTAAGAATAAAAAACCAATTCTCCAGAAAACTCAATATTAGTAATAATTTCGTTGCTATATTGAACATAAGTACTCATAAATTGGTTTAAAATAAATATAGTTATATCTATCGGTTTATCACATAAATTTAGAATGAGTTGAAATTATCTAGCGGTTAGTTTATTTGAAGATATTCTTTTGGGGGAATAGATTATGAATACTTTAAAGGGTAGTATACGCGTAACAAGTGTGGGCTTATTTGCTGTTATCATATTTTTCTTATTAATTCTACTAGGTTCTAGTACACGCGTTCAGGCCGCGACATCTGCAGATATCCCAACCAATATTCTTGATAAACTCAATAACAGTCAGACAAACCACCAACAAATGCTGCAAACGTCTGATTTAAATTCAGTATTATCAAATAAAGTAATGCTTTTAGCGGCTGCAGCCCCAGCGACGATCGACCAATATCCTGGGTCACAGGGGTTATCTAAAATAGGGGAAGGTACGTTTATTGACAAAGATCATTATTTTCGGCCGATATATACCAGCAGTACCAAAGTTTCCTATGTGGCTGATGCAAATTCAAATGTATCTTATACAGGTGATGATGGCTATGGCGGCCAAAAAGGGAAAATGTTGCTGATCAGGCCAGCAAATAATAGTGTGACCACTTTTGGGGCAACTGTAACCTATACCAATGTTGGTCTTTATAATGGTAAGAACGTTACAATTAAAGCACATGTGATTTGTAATACCGATACAGCTGATCCATCCCGCGCAGGTGGCATTGGGGTCGATGGGACAAGTTTCTTATCTTTACGGATCCATAATTTTTCTACTAAGTGGCGCATTAATAGTGATGTTGCTTACTATGATGATAGTGGGAAGCCACTAACTATCTCCGGTTATTGGAATTTTGGAACGATCAATAATTTGAAGAAATTATTGATTAATAAGCGTTATATCGATAAACTTTTTTATTTAAAACAATCCGGTTCAGATGCTAATAATGGCTATCACATATTCTTTGACAATAGTATGGATCCAACCGGATTTTCAGGTGATCTAAAGGGTGGTTCTGATGGTGATGAAACCAAAATGACCGTCACTTACTCGAATCAGCCTGATTTTCAATATGGTTATGAATCGGTTGGAAAAGACACTGGAGGTAACACTGCAGCCGGAATCAACTTCGAATCTTCTGCTTTAACAAATATTGCCACACCTGATCCAGTAGCAGTTGGTCTAACAAATGACACACCGCTGACGAATACCCCTATTTTTCAAGTGAAGCAGACGGTTCCCTTTGAGAATAATAGTGGTTATTACAGTGATTATAGCCTCAAAGACTCAGTACCTAATTATGTCACAGTTGATCCTAGCGGTGTAAAAGTTGAGTCGGTCGATGGACAAAATGTTTCAAACTTGTTCAATATTAGCGTGCAGCAGAATCAAATTACGGCGACGGCCAAAGATGTGAGTCAAGCATCATTCTATAACCAATTGTATACCTTGGTTATTCCCGGAAAACTAAATATTAGTAACGATGATTGGCGTACGTTACCAACAACAACGATTAATGGTAAAAGTTACAAGACAATTGAAAATCAAGCAACAGCCACGATCAATGGGGTTCAAGTGACAACCAACACTGCGAAAGCACAAGTTTCGATTCCGATTGGATCGTTCACGAATGTTAAACAGCAAAATCAAGTTTATACCGGTAATAATCCTTCAAGTCCAGAAAGTGATGACAGCAAGTGGACTATTTTACAAGCACTAAGCGATTTGAATGCGGGCGAAGTACCTGTCCGTTATCTTTTACAAGCGCAAGTGACCGGTGATTTAACACAATATACAAATGTGGGGATCCAGACAGACGAAAATAATACCAAGCATTTGAATCAAACAGGTGGTCTAGAAATAGCAACGGGTTCGCAAAGCAATTCACAATTAATGAACTTCTTGAATGCCCAATTATCGGTTTCTGCACAGTACCAAATCCAAAATGATAGCCATATTGACCCTGATGCTTGGCAGCCAGTGCCGATGGTCTCTTATAGTGCCGCTGATCCAAAAGGGGTTAATTTGAATCTTGGTTCGGACGTTAGTGTTAAGCCGGGTCAATATGTAGCCTTTAGATATATTGAGCGAGCCTTACCTACGAGTGACTGGGTGTTTAATCGGAACACAGATCCAGATGTGGGGAAGTATTTCTGGAATGATGCGACTTTTTCAGGGGATTATTTAACTGACGCTTCCACCTACCCAGATCAGTCTGCGCGCTTGCGGCTGTATTACACTACGACATCGATCACGCAAGTCCCAAGCCTAATTGATTTTGGGAAGCATGTTGTGGGGTCACAGACAGCCTATTCGAATGAAAAAACAGCCGGTGCATTGGTTGTCAAGAGTGATGAACCAACCCCGACATTTGCCCTGAACGTTCAGTATAAAGATAATAATATGAGTAATAATGGCCAGCATTTGCAGGCCGATACTGGTGATATTATGTTCATCAAAAATCATGGTGGTGATTTTGTGCCTATCACGAATGGTTTTGTTTTGACGCGGCCAACAGGACAAACCGATAGCAGCGATAATGCCTATCAGGATTATGACTTCACCTCACAAATACAACCAGGGGATTTTCAATTGAGAGCACAAAAGGCTTCACAAAAACTAGGGCAGTATAAAGGCGAGGTTGAATGGCAAATTATTAAGTCAACACAATAATGTTGTCACGTGCGTAGGTCATCAAAGGAAAACGCATCGTTTAAAACTAAAAACAGCTAACACAAAATGATTGTTCGTTTCATGTTAGCTGTTTTTTTATATTTGACCATAACCTATCTATCTTAACGTCAACTTGCCGTCTTCGATTTCATAGATTTTGTCAACTAGATCCAACACGCGTTCATCATGGGTCACCATGATTGCAGCTTTATGATTGGTATGGGTCTCTTGGGCGAGCATTTCAACGACTTGTCGACCGCGCGTAGAGTCTAGACTAGCGGTAGGTTCGTCAGCCAAAATGATGGCGGGATCATTGATGAAGGCCCGGGCGATGGCAACCCGTTGGCGTTCACCACCAGATAGTTGGCCAGGCAGGTTGTCTAGGCGATGACGTAAGCCCAAGTGATCTAAGAGGTTGACAATATCTTGATCACTGACCTTAAGTTTAGCCAGCTTAGTGACGTAACGGAGCTGATCTTCGACTGTCAAGTAGGGGATCAACTCGGAGTTTTGAAAAATAAAGCCAATTTCTTTTTGCCGTAATTGGGTTCGTGCTTTGGCACTAAGTTCGGTCACTTCTTGACCAGCAAGGGTAATTCGCCCTTCGGATGGGGTCAGGAGTGCACCGGCGATGGAAAGCAAGGTACTCTTACCAGCACCGCTAGGGCCAACGATTGCAGCAAATTCACCTGGTTTGACGGAAAGACTGACATCTTTTAAGACTTCAATTTTACTTTGACCATCTTGATAATATTTGATGACATGGTTCATGCTTAAGCTATTTGTAGTTTGAATATCTTGATTCATTGTTTTCATTAGGCGTTACCTCCAATGGCACTGACGGGATCAACTTTGGCAATTTTAACAAGGGATACAAGTGAACTGATGACGGCGACAACGATAAAGATACCGGCCGTGAAGGCGATGGTTGAGCCACCCATGATGAATGGCATCCCACTTGGCATGACGTAACTGAGGCCGAAGATAACGAGACTACCGATGGCAATGGCGCCAAGTGTGATCAGACCAATTTCATAGATCAAGTTCCGAGCGAGGTAACTGGTTGATGTCCCGATGGCTTTTAACGTGCCGAACTCTCTTAGTTTTTGAATGGTAATGACATAGAAGAAGACCGCTAGAACCACGATGGAGATGACATATAAGAACGTGATCATCATGGTCAAAGAGCCACTTTCAGCAGAATGTCCCGGAATGTTGTCGATAATCGTTGCTTTAGCTGACTTGGTAAAGCCAGTCAAGTCTAGATTGCTGGCATTACTTTTAGTGGCGACTGTATTGTAAGTCAAACCTTGGGCCATTTGCGGACTGATTGTTTGGTAGAGCTTAGTGGACATGTAGACTACCGGCGTATGGGCGTAGGAAAGATTATTAACGAAACCAATAATTTTCATGTTCTTACCAGAAATACTATCTTTGAGGACACTGCCGACTTTATAGCCGTTTTCCTTTAATTTATCGCTGACGATGATGCCGTTTTTTTGATTGCTTAAAGTTTTGCCATTGGTGGCTGTAGGTACAAAGCTGCTGTTGGCATTCATAGCAAAGTAGGCCACGTCCGTTTTCTTATCAGCATTATTTTTAGTTTGGACGGTGGTTTGTTGGACGTTCATTGCGGTACCACCGACTTGATCCTGAATTTTCTTGGCATCAGCCGTTGAAATTTTAGATCGGTTAAGTCGATTTTCAGAGCCCTTTTGTAAAACAAAGGTTTCGGCCGGGCTTTTTTCTAATGCGGAAGTGGTGTCGTTGGTCAGCCCATTAGCCAATCCGGTAATGAAGAGTACCAAGAAAATGATCAAAAAGATAATTAAACCCACGAGACCATATCTTAATTTTTGTTGTTTTAATTCTCTTAAAGCAAGAAACATAACAATTCCCCCTATATATTGAATCCAATGATAACCAAGCTGCGTTTGACTGGTTGGTTTGTGCCATGCTTAGTTCACGTTTTCGCTTGGCCTTCGATGATTCTAATATAACGGGGGAATGTTAACTGAATATGAACGAAATGTTACAAGTTGTCACTTTTGCGGAAATTTCACCGTAAAGGTGGTCCCGGCAGCTTTTGTGCTGGAGACAATTAATTGGCCATGATGGAGCTGAATGACTTTATAGGCGATGGCGAGCCCTAGGCCACTATGATTGCGAGCCGCGCGGGATTGATCCGATTGATAAAAGCGGTCAAAGATCTTTTGTTGCTCATTGGCTGAGATTGGGGGGCCAAAGTTGGTGATCGCCACAGCAATTGCATTGGCGGTCGTCGTTAATTGAACGACAATGTCACTCGCAGCTGGCGCGTAACGGATCGCGTTAGTCAGCAGATTCTGCCAAACTTGAAATAGTAAATCCTGATTACCCGTGATCGTCGCCTTTTTTAAGCGGGCATCCACGAAAAGATCTTTTTCATCTAATTGATAGGAAAAGGTTCGAATAACTTCACGTAGTTGCTGATCTAGCTCAATGGCTTGCTGAAAGTCCAAAGTAGCTTCTTGATCTAGAGTTGCTAACAATAGGAGGTTTTTCGTTAAAGCTGAGAGCCGTTTGGTTTCAGAGCGGATGATTTCAACAGCTTGTGCTTTCTGCTGGGGACTGATTTTCGCATCGGCCAACTGGTCAGCGTAGCCATTTAAAGCGGCTAGAGGGGATTGTAAGTCGTGGGAGACATTAGCCACAAATTCATTACGGCTGCGCTCTACTTGCGCTAATTGCTGTGTCATAGTTTTGAAACTAGTGGTTAATTGACCAATTTCATCGCTGCCATGGTCGGCCAAATGAACTTGAAAGTCGCCGCTAGCAATGTGACTGGTTGCCTGTGTCAGTTGCTTGAGCGGATGAACTAGTCGCCGTTCAGCCACGATGATCAATAGGAAAAGGCCTAGAAGACTGCTGATCACACCGATCAACACAAGATAGCCGCGGAGTTCACCAAACTGGGCATTGGCATTAGGTCGAATGAAGAGGGCTTGCTTATTTTTTAAAGGAACACCGATCGTATTATGGATATCATTGGCAAAAAAGCCGGTGATGAGTGGGCCGTGGTCATACTGACGAATCCCATGATAAACATGACCAGATTGGACTTGTTCACGGGCACTGGCATTAAGCTGAGCAATGCGAAAGGGTTCACCGTAATAGTGGGGCTGGGCTTTGTTCGTATAAACAGCTAAATCATAACCAGTTTTGGCAACACTTTTAAGATAATTCGGACCTTCATTTTTAGGAAGGTGGTTATAAAAGCGTTGGACATTTTTAGCGATGGCAGTTATTTTAGCATCATTTTTGGGCTTTAGGACGTGATGATAGTATTGATTGGCTACCAAGAAACCAATGCCAAAACTAAAAATCAAAATGAGACAGGTCCACATAATAACTTTGTGGGAAAGACTGCGTTTAAATATGCTCATCCCTGCACCTCGAGGCGATAACCTAAGCCTCTAACAGTAACGATACGCACAGTTTGATCATCGGCAAGATGATCGCGCAGCCGTTTGATATGGACATCTACGGTACGGTCAGAGCCTTCGTAATCTGCCCCCCAAATGTTAGTCAGTAATTGATCCCGGTTAAAAATCTGATTGGGATGTTGCGCTAAACTTTCTAACACTTCAAACTCTTTACGGGGCAAGAACAACTCTTGATCTCCCTTGGTCAGACTGTAGTTATTGATATCTAAAACCAAGTCGCCCACGGTAAGCTTTGTTTGGGTATCACCTTGGTAACGGCGGAAAAGAGCCTGCATTTTAAATAGTAATTCACGGATATCAAAGGGTTTCGTTAAATAGTCATCAGCCCCAGCTTCATAACCTTGCTGTTTATCAAAAATATCACTTTTAGCGGTCAAAATTAAAATAGGCAGTTCCTTTTTTTGCGTGCGGATGACTTTGGTGACAGCGAAGCCATCTTTTTTTGGCATCATAACATCTAGAATAGCCATATCGATCGGTTCTTGCGTGCCAACTTGAACGGCTTGGGCGCCATCATTGGCTGTCAAGACGGTATAACCCTGCTCAGATAGCTGCTTTTTGACCAATAAGCGGAGGTCAGCGTTGTCGTCGGCAATTAAAATTGTTCTCATATTTTTCCTCCTGAGGGGATCGTGGATTTATGTAGGACAGTAATGATGCTTAAAGTATAGCGATAATCGGGTATTTTAACAAAACACGAACATTATAATTAAATTAATGTAATAATGTTTGTAAAAACTATTGACAATTATTAAGTTGACCTTTAGACTGAAAACACAAACATTAGAAAAGAGGTCGTGATGGTGGTATCTGTTGCAATTGTGATGGGATCAAAGTCTGACTGGGATACGATGAAATTGGCAGCCGAACAATTAACTGAACTTGGTGTGCCATTTTCTAAGCAAGTTATCTCAGCCCACCGAATGCCCGATGAAATGATGGATTTTGCGGATAAGGCTCGTGATAATGGGCTTAAAGTGATTATTGCCGGTGCTGGGGGTGCGGCACATTTACCCGGGATGATCGCGGCAAAGACTACGTTGCCAGTGATCGGGGTACCAATAAAAACACGAACATTAAATGGCCTGGATTCGTTGCTGTCCATCGTACAAATGCCGGCAGGTGTGCCAGTCGCAACCGTAGCGATCGGTTCGGCAGGCGCCCGCAATGCAGCGCTATTGGCTGCCTCAATTTTAAGTGTGACGGATACAGCTCTTACCCAGCGCCTACTTGAATTTCGTCAGACCCAACATCAATCCTCAGTAGAAAGCAGTGAGCAGCTTGTTGAATAATGATGTGATTTTACCGCCTGCTACCATTGGAATTATCGGTGGCGGTCAACTTGGTCAAATGCTGGCTTTAAGTGCTAAAAGTATGGGCTACAAAGTGGGCATTCTGGATCCAACACCAGATGCACCCGCAGCTCAAGTCAGCGACTTTCAAATCGTGGCTGCCTATGAAGACCAAGCTGCTATGGATGAACTGATCCAGCGTTGTGATGTCTTGACTTATGAGTTTGAAAATGTTGCTACGACAACTCTTAAGTCACTTTCAAGCCGACAATTGCCCCAAGGTGTTGACCTATTAGCTATTACATCTGACCGGTTAAATGAAAAGAATTTTTTACGCCAACATCAGTTACCCACGGTTGCCTTTGCGGCTGTGAATGATGACCATAGTTTTGAAGCGGCTGTCAGGTCTGTTGGTTTGCCCGCAATTTTGAAAACAACGAGTGGCGGCTATGATGGGCATGGTCAAGTTGATATTAATACAGCTCGTGATTATGCAGCTGCCCAGGAACTGTATACCCAAACACCTTGTATTTTAGAAGCGCGGTTAGATTTTACTAAAGAGGTCTCAGTTATGGTGACCCGTACAGTAACAGGGAACGTTCGTGTTTTTCCGCTTTCAGAAAATCAGCATTCGGCTCACATTTTGCATCGCAGCATTGTCCCTGCCCGCGTATCATCTGAGATCGTGCAGCAAGTGGTTCAAGCGGCCACCACGATTGCCAAAGGGTTAGAGCTGCGCGGTGTTTTAGGTATCGAATTTTTCGTGACTGAAGCCAATCAACTGGTAGTCAACGAACTCGCGCCACGGCCCCATAATTCTGGTCATTATAGTATTGAAGCCTGCAATGTTTCTCAATTTGAAGCCCACATTCGCAGTATTTGTGGGTTGCCGATTCCAGAAATTCGGCAAATACAACCAGCTGTAATGTTTAATCTGTTGGGTGAAGAGTTAAGTCTTGCCCGGCAGCAATTACCACAGCACCCAGAGTGGCATTTTCATGACTACGGCAAAGCAGAGATTCGGCCGCAACGCAAACTAGGTCATGTGACGATTCTAGGGCCAGAACTCAGTCCCTTGATCACAGCTGCTTTAGCATTTGAAAAACAAGATAAAGGAGTGCCAAACGTTGACTAAGACAGAATTACTATATGAAGGTAAAGCTAAAAAAATCTATGCCACTGAAGATCCTGAGGTTATTTTAGCGGTCTATAAGGATCAAGCCACGGCGCTAAATGGCAAAAAGAAGGTCAATGTGGCCCATAAAGGGACGTTGAATAATCAGATCACGAGTCATTTATTCAATTATTTAAAGGCCAACGGGGTTGCCTCACACTTCATTAAGCAGGTTTCAGCGACAGAACAATTGCTACATAAAGTTAAAATGATTCCCTTAGAAGTAGTTTTGCGTAACTTGGCTTCTGGGCATTTCGAAACCAAATTCGCGGTACCGCACCTAATGCAATTTAATCGGCCTATCGTGGAATTTTATTACAAAAGTGATGCGTTAGATGATCCCTTTATCAACGATGCGCAGATCTTGGCGTTGGAGATTGCCACTGAAGCACAAATTGAAGCTTTGAAAACCAAAGCCCTATTAGTTAATCAAGTTTTGAAACAATTATTCGATCAATTGGGGATCACACTAGTGGATTTCAAACTGGAATTTGGTTTGACTAGTTCAGGAGAGATCCTTTTGGCTGATGAGCTGTCCCCAGATAATATGCGCTTGTTGGATAAAAAAACCCAGCAGTCCTTAGATAAAGATATTTTTCGCAAGGGGTTAGGGGATATGATCCCAGCCTATCAGGAAGTCTTACATCGTATTGAAGATAAGGAGCAAAATGCCAATGTACTTAGCTAAAATCTATGTGACTTATAAACCTTCGATTCTTGATCCCAAGGGCGAGAGCATCAAAGCGGCTCTACATCGGATGGACTATTCACAAGTTGAAAATGTCACCATGGGCAAATATTTTGAATTGCAGCTTGCGGCAGATACGAAAGATGTTGATGCCGTTGTGAAAGCCTTATGTGACCAATTGTTAGTCAACGTCAATATGGAAACCTATCGTTACGAAATCGAAGAAGTGGAGATGGCCTAATGCGTTTTGCAGTGATCGTTTTCCCTGGTTCTAATTGTGATGCGGATATGTATTATGCCGTGCAAGACCAATTACAAGCTGAAGTGACCTATGTACCGCATACAGCTACTCAATTAAATGACATTGATGCGGTTTTGATTCCAGGTGGATTTTCCTACGGCGATTATTTACGAACGGGGGCCATTGCCCGGTTTGCACCGATTATGCCGGCAATCATTGATTTTGCCAATAACGGCGGCTTAGTTTTGGGCGTTTGTAATGGCTTTCAGATTTTAACGGAAGCTGGCTTATTACCAGGAGCATTGCATGAGAATAAGGATTTAGCTTTTATTTGTAAAGATGTTCAATTGACAGTGGCTAATCCTAACACGCCTTTTTCGAACCGTTTTGAAAAAGATGAGGTGATCACGTTACCTGTGGCTCATGGCGAAGGTAACTATTACTGTGATGCAGAAACGTTGGCACAGTTAGAAGCAAATCATCAAATCGTTTTTCGCTATCAAGATAATCCCAATGGTAGTGTGGCTGATATTGCAGGGATCTGCAATGAACGTGGCAATGTTTTAGGGATGATGCCTCACCCAGAGCGTGCGGTGGAAGCTATCTTAGGCAATACTGACGGGCAGCGTTTATTAAGTTCTTTGTTGCAATAGACAGCAAATTTGAGTGAATTCAATTAAAGGAGTCCGGTTATGATCGAATCAACGATGACTGAGCCAACGGCAAAAGAAATTCAAGCAACGAAATTATATCAATCCTGGGGTATGACGACTGAGGAGTACACACGTGCTTGTCGGTTATTAGATCGCTTACCAAATTATACGGAGACTGGTTTGTTTGCGGTAATGTGGAGTGAGCATTGTTCTTATAAGAATTCAAAGCCGGTTTTGAAACAATTCCCCACAACTGGCCCACAAGTGTTGCAGGGCCCTGGCGAAGGGGCGGGTATCGTTGATATTGGTGACGGTCAAGCAGTTGTCTTCAAAGCGGAAAGTCATAATCATCCGTCAGCCGTGGAGCCTTATGAGGGTGCAGCAACAGGTGTCGGCGGGATCATTCGCGATATTTTCTCTATGGGTGCTCAGCCCATCGCTATTTTGGATAGTTTGCGATTTGGTGAGTTGAATGATCCACGGACGAAATATTTGGTTTCAGAAGTAGTCAAAGGGATTGCTGACTATGGTAACTGTATTGGGATTCCTACAGTTGGCGGTGAAACGACCTTTGACGCTTCTTATACGGCCAATCCTTTAGTGAATGCAATGTGTGTTGGTATTTTGAATCAAGCCGATATGCAAGTGGGTCAAGCGCGCGGTGAAGAAAACAGTATTATCTATGTTGGCGCTAAAACTGGTCGTGATGGCATTCATGGAGCAACGTTTGCTTCAGAAGAATTCAGCGATGACAACGAAAGTGATCGTTCAGCCGTCCAAGTCGGCGATCCATTCATGGAGAAATTATTGATGGATGCTTGTTTAGAAGTGATCCGGCAGCATCAAGCAGCTTTGGTAGGGATTCAAGATATGGGGGCTGCGGGGCTGGTATCATCTTCAGCGGAGATGGCTTCTAAGGCTGGGACAGGGATGATTTTAAATCTAGATCAGGTGCCAACACGTGAACCTAACATGACGCCTTATGAAATGATGTTATCTGAGTCTCAAGAACGGATGCTTTTATGCGTGCGCAAGGGTTATGAACAAGAAATTTTTGATGTCTTTGCTAAATATGAATTAGATGCCGTCAAGATCGGTTATGTCACCGAAAGTAAACAGTATCAGCTATATCATCAAGGTCATTTAGTAACGGATGTGCCAGTGACTGCGTTGGTGGATGATGCCCCTGTTTATGAGCGGGAAAAGACGTTACCGGCACATTTACAAAATCCGACAACTACTCAATTCCAACCGGAGATCCAAGATTTTGCTGAAACGGTCTATCAGTTACTCGGCCAAGCAACGATTGCATCTAAACGGGCGATTTATGAAACTTATGATTCTCAAGTAAAAACCAATACAGTGGTCAAACCAGGCGGCGATGCAGCCGCGCTACGGATTCGTGGTACCCGTAAAGCTTTAGCAATGACGATGGATGGCAATGCGCGTTATCTCTATTTAGACCCTAAAGTTGGCGGAGCGATTGCTGTAAGTGAGGCGGCACGTAATATTGTGGCCACTGGCGGCCAGCCTTTGGCAATTACAGACTGCTTGAATTTTGGCAATCCTGAAAAGCCTGATCATTTTTATGAGCTTGCTGAGGCAGCTGCTGGTATGTCGGCAGCTTGTGAAATGCTCAAGACCCCTGTGATTTCTGGGAATGTTTCACTTTATAACGAAACCAACGGTGAAGCAATCTACCCAACGCCAGTTGTGGGTATGGTGGGCTTGATCGAAGATTTAGAGCACATTACAACGATCGATTTCAAAAAAGCAGATGATCTCGTTTATGTGATCGGTCAAACTAAGGACGATTTCAATGGCTCAGAAATCCAAAAATTACAGGCCGGCGCCATTAGCGGTAAGCTATTCCCATTTGACCTTGCTTATGAACAGGACATACAAGCTACTGTTTTAGCAGCGATTAAAACCGGTTTGATCCAAAGCGCCCATGATGTCTCTAAAGGTGGCTTGATGACGGCGTTATTGGAAAGCTGCTTTGCGGCTAAAACTGAATTGGGGCTTGAACTCACTTGGCAACACCCATTTGCTTGGCTGTTTGCTGAAACACAGTCACGCTTTGTTGTGACGGTAGATCCTAAGCAGCGGCTAGCTTTCGAAGCTCAAGTCAAACAGGCTGAACTAATTGGTCACGTTTCACGTGGAACAAAAGTAACCATTGCTGGAGACAGCCAAACAGCTACTATCGATTTACCTAAAGCTAAAGGGATTTTTGAAGGGAGTTTGCCATGTCTGCTGAAGTAAGAAGTTTAAATGAAGAATGTGGCGTTTTCGGTATTTGGGGTGCCGATAATGCCAGTAATATTACTTACTACGGGCTGCATAGCCTACAGCATCGAGGCCAAGAGGGTGCGGGCATTACGTCTAATGATCAAGGCACACTGCTCAATTACAAGGGCCTAGGGTTGTTGAGCCAGGTATTCAATGATCCTAAAAACTTAGCAAAACTGACGGGCCGGGCAGCGATCGGGCATGTGCGCTATACGACTGCTGGCGGTAAAAATTTTGATAATATTCAGCCTTTAATGTTTCGATTTTCCAATGGTGACATGGCCTTAGCACATAATGGCAATTTGACTAATGCGTTTAGTCTAAAAGAACATTTGGAGAATGAAGGCGCCATTTTTCATACCACTTCTGATACGGAAATTTTGATTCATTTACTTCGGCGTTCCTCACATACGGCTTTTCTAGATCAGTTGAAGGAATCCTTACGTACGGTTAAAGGCGGTTTTGCTTTTCTGTTGATGACCGAGAAAAAGCTCTATGCGGCTGTTGATCCCAATGGGTTACGGCCTCTGATCTTGGGGCAAACGACTGCTGGAGCATACGTCGTGGCTAGTGAAAGTTGCGCGTTAGACTCAGTAAATGCAAAAATTATTCGCGATATTCAACCTGGCGAACTAATTATTATTGACGATACGGGCTATAAGGTCGATTATTACACGAAAGAAACACAACTGGCCGTTTGTTCAATGGAATATATCTACTTTGCCCGGCCAGATTCAGATATCCATGGGGTCAACGTTCACCACGCGCGCAAAACTATGGGCCGATTATTGGCTAAAGAGCAACCAGCTGATGCTGATATTGTGGTCGGTGTGCCGAATTCTTCTTTATCGGCTGCTTGGGGCTATGCTGAAGCCAGTGGAATTCCTTATGAAATGGGTCTGGTCAAAAATCAGTATATTGCCCGGACGTTTATTCAACCTAATCAAGACCTAAGAGAACGAAGTGTGCGGATGAAGCTTTCCGCTGTTCGTGGGGTCGTTGCGGGGAAGCGGGTTGTGTTAGTAGATGATTCGATTGTTCGCGGCACAACTTGTAAATATATTGTGCGGCTGCTGCTTGAAGCAGGTGCCAAAGAAGTACATTTACGCATTGCTTCACCGGCTTTGAAGTTTCCTTGTTATTATGGCATCGACATTCAATCGACCAAGGATTTGATCGCAGCCCATCAGTCGATTCCAGAAATGAATCAAACATTCGGTTCTAAATCATTAGGTTTTTTAAGCGTGACTAGTTTGATCAAGGCGATAGGATTAAAGACGACTGCACCGAATGGCGGCTTATGTGTGGCATATTTTAATGGTGACTACCCAACGCCGCTTTATGACTTTGAAGCCGAATTACAAGCAGAATTACAACGATTACATGTCAAAGCACCGAAACGACTGAAACAGGAGGTTTCCTAATGACCCAAGATGCCTATACTGCTGCTGGTGTGAATATTGCTGCTGGTGATGCTGCTGTCGCTAAAATCGCGCAAATGACCGCTTCGACTCAAGACGCCAATGTACTCGCTGGTGTGGGTGGTTTTGGTTCCCTCTATGCGCTGCCTCGTGGCTACCAAGAACCGGTATTGGTATCTGGTAGTGACGGCGTCGGTACCAAATTGTTAGTGGCAATTGCGGCGAATAACTGTCATACCATCGGGCAGGATCTAGTCGCAATGTGTGTGAATGATATTGTGGCTCAAGGGGCAAAGCCGTTGTTTTTCCTAGACTATTTAGGCATTCATCAAGTTGATCCCGACCAAGTTGCCGCTATCGTTCAGGGAATTAAAAAGGCTTGTGAATTGAGCGATTTAAGCTTAATTGGCGGCGAAACAGCCGAAATGCCAGATATGTATGCACCTAAACATTACGATTTGGCGGGGTTTGCCACTGGTATCGTAGAGAAAGAACAACGCTTGCTGCCAGAGCACGTCGTGGCTGGTGATATTTTGTTAGGCTTACCGAGTTCAGGCTTGCATTCCAATGGGTATTCCTTAGTGCGCCAGATTTTATTCAAAGATCACAACTTTAAGTTAACCGATGATATTCCTGAACTAGGAACTGATGTCACAACGGCCTTATTAACGCCGACACGAATATATGCCCGGCTGTTACAACCGTTATTGCAACAGCAATTATTGACTGGTGTGGCTCATATCACGGGTGGTGGCTTGGTGGAAAATTTGCCACGAATCCTACCAGATCAATTAGCCGTCCAGATCGACCAAGATGCTTGGCAGGTACCTAAAATTTTTACCTGGTTACAAAAACTAGGGCACTTATCGGCTAAAGATATGTTACAAACTTTCAATTTGGGCATTGGTATAGTGTTAGTGGTCAAACCGGCACAGCGCGCTGAAGTTGAAGCAATATTACAAGCACAAGGCGAAACCTACTATCAATTGGGACAAGTGGTACCCCGCCAAGAAGCAGCTGTGATCTTCACGGGGAGCAGCCAAATATGACGAAAAAAATTGCTATTTTTGCTTCCGGAACGGGGACTAATTTTGTGGCTTTGGTGCAACAGCTTCAGCATTGGCGCTCAGATGTATCGATTGAGTTATTGATCTATGATCGCAAACAGGCTGCCGTACATCAGCGTAGTCAAGAACTAGGTGTACCTAGTGTTTATGTAAATTTCACGAAGTATGCTGACAAGTCGCAAGCAGAGACAGCAATGTTACAAGCGCTCAAGCAGCGCCATATCGATCTGATCTTGTTGGCGGGGTATATGCGGATTGTTGGCCCAACTTTGTTGAACGCTTATCAAGGCCACATTTTGAATATTCACCCAGCCTTACTACCAGCTTTTCCTGGTGCTCATGGGATCGAAGACGCCTTTAAAGCTGGTGTTAAAGTAACTGGTGTCACGATTCATTTTATTGACGCCGGGGTTGATTCAGGTCCGATCATCGCTCAAGAGACGGTACGCATTGACCCAACGGATACCTTAGCTACTTTAGAAAACCGCATTCACCAAATTGAGCATCAATTGTATCCTCGTGTTGTTAAAGAATTGATTACAGAAGGAGTCGTCTAATTCTCATGAAAAGAGCTTTACTAAGTGTTTCTGATAAAACTGGTCTGGTTGATTTTGCCAAAGCCCTCGTTGCTTTAGATTATGAATTGATTTCCACTGGCGGAACTTTACGTATCTTGAGTGATGCTGGCGTTCCCGCCATTAATATTGAAGCAGTGACCCATTTTCCAGAGATGTTAGATGGTCGGGTTAAAACATTACATCCAGCGGTTCATGGTGGCCTACTAGCTAAACGTGACAACCCAGAACACATGCAGATGTTAGCTGAACAAGGCATTCAACCGATTGATCTTGTCTGTGTAAATCTCTATCCATTTAAAGAAACCATTCAAAAACCAGAGGTCACTCAAGCTCAAGCCATTGAGAATATTGATATTGGCGGGCCATCGATGTTACGCTCAGCTGCCAAGAATTTTGCAGCGGTCGTACCCGTGGTCGATCCACAAGATTATGAGGCGGTCATCACTGCTTTACGCGAAGATAGTTTATCCGCTGCTTTTCGGCAGCAATTAGCTGCCAAGGTATTTCGACACACAGCAGCTTATGATGCCTTGATTGCAGCCTACTTTACTACTGACCCTGAACCAGAAACATTGACATTGACCTATAATAAGCAGCAGAGTATGCGCTATGGCGAAAATAGTCATCAAAAAGCGGCGTTTTATGCGGATCCAATGGCCCCAGCGTATTCGATGGTGCACGCAAAACAATTACACGGCAAGGCGCTTTCTTACAATAATTTACGTGATGCGAACGCTGCTTTGCAGATCATCGCTGAATTTACAGAACGGCCAGCAGTGGTTGCGTTGAAACATATGAATCCTTGCGGGATCGGTGAAGCTGACAATTTGGAATCAGCTTGGGATAAAGCTTATGAATCTGATCCAATTTCTATTTTTGGCGGGATCATCGCTTTGAACCGAGAAGTAGATGCGCAAACAGCGGCTAAAATGCACGAACTCTTTTTAGAGATCATTATTGCCCCAAGCTATACTGATGAAGCTTTTGCCATTTTAGCGAAGAAAAAGAATTTGCGCTTACTGACGGTAGACTTTAGCCAACCAAAAGCTGCTGCTGATCGCGAAATCACAGGGATCATGGGTGGTATTCTGGTGCAGGAAGGCGATCAAACTCATGAAACGATTGATCAATTTACAGTTGTCAGCAAGAAGCAGCCGACAGAAGCCCAAATGAAAGCTTTGCAATTTGGTCAAACCGTTGTCAAACATGTGAAGAGCAATGCCATCGTTGTTACCACGGCAGACCAAACGTTGGGTGTCGGCGCTGGACAACAAAATCGGATCGACTCTGTAAAAATTGCCATTGAAAAAGCGCAAACCAAACCAGCTTTCAAAGATGCCATCTTAGCTTCGGACGCATTTTTCCCGATGGACGATAGTGTCGCTTATGCTGCTGCCCATGGGATCACAGCTATCGTGGAGCCTGGTGGTAGTATCAAAGATAAAGATTCTATCAAAAAAGCTGATGAATTAGGTGTGGCCTTGGTATTTACTGGCGTGCGCCATTTCAAACATTAATTAGGAGGCCCTCATGGCAAAAGTCTTAGTTATTGGTGCCGGTGGTCGTGAACATGCAATTTGTCAGCAGTTTCTCAAAAGTAAACAGGTGACGGATGTTTACTGTGCCCCTGGTAATCCTGGTATGCTCCATGATGGTATCCAAACGGTTGCCATTGATGAAATGGATTTCCCTGGGTTGATCCAGTTTGCCCAACACCAAGCAATCGATCTCACATTTGTTGGGCCCGAAGTACCTTTAAGTGCCGGAATCGTGGATGCCTTTCAAGCTCAACGGTTACCTATCTTTGGACCTACACAAGCGGCAGCTCAATTAGAAAGTTCCAAATCCTTTGCCAAAGCATTTATGCGTAAATACCATATTCCAACAGCAGATTATGCTGTCTTTACGGATTTAGATGCCGCCTTAACTTATTGCCGCAAGCAAACTTTTCCTTTGGTAATCAAAGTAGATGGTTTAGCGGCTGGTAAAGGTGTGACGATTGCGGACACATTTATGGCTGCTCGAGATTTATTGACAGCTTTATATCAAGCGGATGCCCAACAGCAAGTTGTTATTGAAAGTTACTTAATTGGTCAAGAATTCTCATTTATGTGTTTTGTGCATGATGATAATCTTGTGCCGCTACCGCTGTCACAAGATCATAAACGGCTATTGGACGGGGATAAAGGGCCAAATACAGGTGGCATGGGGGCTTATAGTCCTTTACCGCAGATGCCGGACGATTTAAGTGAACGTGCCTTAAATGAAGTGATTCGGCCAACAATTGCCGGCATGAAAGCTGAAGGTCAGCCGATCACTGGAACGATTTATGCCGGGTTAATGTTGACGACGACCGGGATCAAAGTGATTGAATATAATATGCGTTTGGGTGATCCTGAGACTCAAGTGCTGTTACCCCAGTTAAAAAGTGACTTTTATATTTTGATCCATGAACTATTAGCAGGACATCAACCGGTTATTCAATGGACAGCAGCAGGTTATACGCTAGGCGTTGTGGTAGCAGCTTCAGGATATCCTAAAAAGCCGATGGCGGCTATTCCGCTGCCAAAGTTAACAGACCTGCCTGCGGACATCACCGTGACCTATGCTGGCGTACAAGCACAGAATGGTCAATTAGTCAGTCATGGTGGTCGCGTGCTGATGTTTACGACGACCCAAAAAGACATTCAAACCTGCCGGCAACATTTATATGCAAGTTTGAAAGAAAAAATTAAAGCACCCTTCATTTATCGTAACGATATTGGTGCCAAAGCTTTAACATCAATAAGTGAATAGTCAAAAAGAGTATAACAAAAGGCGTTCAGCACCTGAATACTGACAAAAATTGCGAAAAATGATGGGCTTTCCATTTGAGTCATTCATTGTTAGGTGAGGGTGTTGCTTTTTAGAACACGTTTAAAATTTAATTGTTCACGAACAAATAGTGGCTGAAAACAAAACGTTAGTTTTGTCCCAGCCACATTTTTGAGTTATGAACGATTTTCCTAAATGTACACCAAAAACAATATCCTTATCTCACTCCGTCGGTAGATTAAAAAACAAACATCTGATTTAAGATCTTGCCCATTTCTGCTGGTGATTCTGGGCAATCTTGGATTAGCCATTGAATCATAGTCGAAACTACAGCACCAGCCATAAAACTGGCGAAGTAGGTATTTCGCCAAACCCGTTTCAGAATTGAGAAATTACAACAAAATCTTGAGCGAAGTAACACCAAATAATCCAGTTTTCCTTACAAAAAATGGTCATAGTAAGTATGCCGTTGTAGATATAGAGACATATGATCGATTCACTGCTGCACTTAAGCTTCTGGAAGATGTGAAAGAAGCTAAGAAAGGCCCATTTGAGGACTTTGATAAGGCGATGGACGAAATAATGAAGGAAACATACAAGTTAATGGCTTATCAGGTCGATCACGAACATCAAACAATCACCTTGTTTGGTTTGTACAGTAATCATCAAGACATCATGAAACATCTTTTTAAAGGCTTTCCACCCACAACAAATTAATCCTTTTCTTATGCATCCCTGACATTGGCTTTATTTTGATATAAAATGACCGCAGAAGATGTTTCTTTGAAATAGGTTAAATGACACATATTAAAAAGCATCCAGAGATCAACTTTGGATGCTTTTTTAAAATTTTGATCAACTTTATTGTTCCTGAATAGCTTGCAATCGATCTAACAGAGATTGAATATCTTGTTTGCTAAAGTTACCTTGCTTTAATTCTGCTGCTGATAATAGGTTGAGCTGCTGGGCGTACCAAAGACCTAATTTTAAAAAGTTTTCCTCACTTATGGCGTAACGTACCCGAAAGAGTTTTTCGATACTGACTTGATACTGATGTTGCGCTAATGATTTTTGCAAAGTTTCTTGATAGGTTAAATGATCATCTTGTTGCCCGGGAAATACAATTTCGGTTTCTGAATTGCCACCCTTACCAGCTGTTAAAATATAACCCAGGCCTTGGGCAAAAGCTTTGATCTGACGTAAAATGGGATCATCTTCATAAATTGGCATAGTTAGATCCTCCATTTTAATGTTAACTTACTGAAAGTGTAAATTACATCCTTGAAAAAGGTTTAAATTGTTTATTATTTTTTTACATATTAACACCAATAATATTTAAAGGCGAATTTAAACGGACAAATAAGCTGATTTGACTTATTTATATAGTTTGTTACCATAAAACCTATTTAATTTTAAACTTAGGGTGTGAATTATTTATATTTTGACAACAATAATAGTAAGATAATTATGAATGGATGTATGTCAACAGGAACAACTTAGATAAGTGGTGGAGGTTATATGGATAACAGTAAAAATAAGATAGGTTTGTTTCAACTGGTCATGTTAGGTTTAGGCTCATTAATTGGCTCAGGGTGGCTCTTTGGATCCTGGGAAGCATCAGCTGTTGCCGGGCCAGCCGCGATTATTTCTTGGGTGATCGGGGCGGCCGTCATCGGTGTAATTGCTTATAATTACATTGAATTAGGCACAATGTTTCCCGAGTCTGGGGGCATGAGTCGCTTTGCACAATACACACATGGGTCGCTGCTTGGCTTCATTGCGGCTTGGGCCAATTGGGTGTCATTGATCACTTTGATCCCCATCGAAGCTGTGGCTGCCGTACAATACATGAGCTCCTGGCCTTGGTCTTGGGCAAAATTTACTCATGCTTTTTTAGCAAACGGCACGATCACTAATGCTGGTTTGTTGGTCGTTTTTGGTTTTATCATCGTATTTACATTATTAAATTACTGGTCAGTTTCATTATTAACGCGGTTTACCAGCTTTATTTCAGTTTTCAAAATCGGTGTGCCGCTATTAACGATTATCATGTTAACGATTGCTAGCTTTCATCCTAGTAATTATGGGAGCTCGATCCATGCTTTTATGCCATTTGGCTCAGCACCAATTTTTGCGGCCACTTCGGTATCAGGGATCATCTTTTCATTTAATGCCTTTCAAACGGTGATCAATATGGGTAATGAAA
This sequence comes from Agrilactobacillus fermenti, assembly GCF_021030645.1. GTDB lineage: Bacteria > Bacillota > Bacilli > Lactobacillales > Lactobacillaceae > Agrilactobacillus > Agrilactobacillus fermenti. Next base: position 56,133 of record NZ_JACGCJ010000008.1, read on the forward strand.
TTAAAAATCCCCAGAAAAATATTGGCCGGGGCATCGTGATTTCTTTAACCATCAGTGCAATTTTATATATTCTCTTACAAAGTACTTTTGTGACGGCCTTGAAGCCAAGCATGTTGGCGCATGGTTGGAATCACATCAACTTCAATTCACCGTTTGCGGATCTGGCTATTTTGCTAGGGATTCATTGGTTGTCAGTCCTACTTTACATGGATGCCTTCGTTTCACCATTCGGGACAGGGGTCTCTTTTGTAGCGTCAACAGCTCGGGCATTATTCGCCATGGAGGAAAATAACCATATTCCGCATTTTGTGGGCAAGGTCAACGAAAAATATGGCACCCCTCGCGTAGCAATGTTGGTTAATGCTATCTTAAGTATGGCGATGGTTTCCGTGTTCCGGTCATGGGGGACGTTAGCAGCGGTTATTTCCACGTCGACCTTGATTGCTTATTTGACCGGACCCACGACAGTGGTTTCTTTGCGGAAGATGGCGCCAAAATTCAAGCGGCCGATTAAGTCGGAACATTTGAGTTTTATGGCACCATTGGCATTTGTGTTGGCATCGTTAGCAACTTACTGGGCAAAATGGCCAACGACTATTGAAGTCATTTTAGTCATTTTCTTAGGGTTTCCGTTCTATCTATACTTTGAATGGCGCACCGGCTGGGCCCACACTTGGGAGCAAATCAAAGGGAGTGCTTGGTTACTGATTTACCTAGTCTTTATTTCCATCGTTTCTTGGATCGGTAGTAAGGAATTTAATGGCTTGAACTGGATCCATTATCCGTGGGATTTTGTGGTCATTATTATCGGCGCCCTGCTCTTTTATGCTTGGGGGATTCGCAGCTATTGGAATTCTCAATATTTTGATCAAGCTAAGGTGCTGAATCAAACGGTTAAAATGAAAGCCGACTCGAAAGAGTGACAAACGTGCACCAAAAATATTTAGCGCACGTACCAGAATCACAATAAATGGTGGGTTTTATTTAAATTTAGGGAGTTGAAGGTCATGACAGTAACCTTAACGAATTTTCGAACTTTAGGGCATTATCCCACAATAGCTGGTGGTGAAATCAAACCTGGTCTTTTGTATCGTAGTGGTCAGTTGGTTGATCTTACAGCAGAACAGACATCTTATTTAGCTGATACGTTGAACATCAAACGCGTCGTGGATTTTCGTAGTGCCGATGAGCGGCAGCAACAGCCAGAGCAAGTTTGGCAAACGGCTGATTATCAGGTGATCGATATTTTAGCCGATGCGACGGCTAACAATGCCAGTTTGGGCGAAATGTTGACGCAGGAAGGCCACGTTCGCCAAGGCATGTTAGAAACGTATGAACAGATGGTCGTCAGTGATTCAGCAAAACGGGGATATCATCAGTTCTTGACGGCATTAGTAACCGATGTGAAGCCGACTGTTTTTCATTGCTTTGCCGGTAAAGACCGTACCGGGGTGGCGGCTGCCTTGATTTTAAAAATTGCAGGGGTCAGTGACCAAGTCATTTTTGCGGACTATCTTAAAACAAATATGGCTCGTCAAGCGGCCAATCAGGAAATCATAGCGACTTATGGCAAAGATATGACACCAGCGCAAAAAGAAGCTTTAGGACAAGCCTTATTGGTTGATCAAGCTTATTTAAAGCATTATTTTACTGTGATCGATCAGAATTATGGTGATTTTGACCATTATCTGCAAGAGGCACTAGCTTTGACACCAGATTTTGTGACCGAATTTAAGCACACTTTTGTTAAATAAAAAATGGGCGCATGGCATGAGATGTTCAGCGGTTGAACGCTAATAAATACCCCTAGAGATTAGACTTCTAGATCTAATTTCTGGGGGTATTTTGTCCCACACTTTATTCGAAACGCGTTCGTAAAGCTAACTTTGTCACCTAACCCTAATTGTTTGCTGAAGCTAGCACTTCATCGGCACAATTGGTGTTAGTGCTCCAAAGCTAACCAGCTTTACTCACGCTCTAAACGCGCTCAAATCATCAGTTTTTTCACCCAACGACGCCTTACTCGTGGGATACTGCACCCACAACGTAAGTCTAGGTTGGTGCTCAAAAACTACCCGATGATTTTCACGCTCTTTCATTCGTCTGCTAAGAGTTCCATTAATTGTCTAACTTGTTTTTTCAATTCAGTGCCGATATCAGTTTCTGCAACGGTTTTGCGGGCTAATTCTTGTTCGACGACGCGTTTGGTAGAAACGATGTCGGCTAGGTCAGCAATGGCTTTTTCTCTAGTAGTAAAGGGCTGGTGAGTGACCAGCTGTAAGCCATAGGAATTATAGAGTAGCGTGTAGCCGCCAATACCGGTAGTTTTTTGATATGCTTTAGAGAAGCCGCCATCGATCACCAGCATCTTACCGCCGGCTAAAATAGGGGATTGGCCCTTTTTAACTGGGGTATGCCCATTAATGACATGTCCAGTTTTGGGATCGACCCCAAACTCAGCTAACATTTCTTCAATAAACCAAGGTTCGTGCCGGAGACTGTAATAGCTGTTCATTTCTTCAACATGAGTGGCTTTGTCAGCAATGAAATAGCGTTCAAAGGTAGCCATCACGCGTTTGCCAAATAATGGTGATACAGGACCAGTCCAGAGGTACCATAAGAGATCAGTGGCAAGATCATCTTGTTGGTCTGGATCAATATAGCTTTCTCGAAGATTACGTTCCAGTAGATCAAAGAGTGCTTTCCCTTTATATAGCTTGCCATTTAAGGTCAAGCCTTCGAAGTTACCTTTCTTGTCCACAGGCACACAGCCATGAATTAAAAGATTGTTGTTATAGGTTAGATACATACTGCCTTTTTTCATAAAGAAGTCCATGTGTTTATGTAACTTCTCAGAGTTCTTGAAAGCAGCGGTCAATTGGTCGATGACTTCTTGTTCTTCTGGTAATAACTTGTAGGGATCATTAGGATCAACCGTTTGGAAACAGCCGTTGATCAGAGGATAAGTTTTGCCATCGATCGTAATGGTTTTACGGTCTTTAGAAATTTTATCGAGTAATTTTCGCTGCTGCATTTTAAATTCAGGGCGGCGGTCAATGACTGGTCCCTCCAATTTAAATTGAATGATCGCAATGGCTTGGTGAATTTTGGTAATTTGTCTCAATTCTGCTTCAGAAGGTTGCTCGTTTGGTTGAGTTAATTTTGGTCGAAAACCGGGATTATCATCATAGTATTTTTCTGCTAATAATGAAAGATGGCGCAAGTTGATGCCATAGGAATCTTCTACAATCGATAAATTATCGTAGCGGGCACAGATACGCAGCAAATTAGCGACACAAAGCGAAGATCCTGCGGCTCCGCCTAGCCAGAGAATATCGTGATTACCCCATTGGAGGTCCACTGAATGATGCTGCATCAGACGATCCATGATCTTATCGGGCGCTGGTCCCCGATCATAAATGTCACCAACAACATGTAAATGGTCCACAACTAGCCGCTGAATCGTGTGACATAAGCTGATAATGAAGTTATCAGCCGAATGCAGCTGAATAATATCATCGGTAATTTGTGCATAATATTCATGTTTGTCAGCGGTATGGAAATCGCCGTAAAGTAACTCTTCGGTTATGTAGACAAATTCAGGCGCCAACGCTTTGCGGACTTTGGAACGGGTGTACTTGGTAGCACAATATTTAAGTAGTTTTAAAAGATCATCGAACGTATCCAAATACCACTGATGCAAATCTTCTGGGCAAGAGAATTGTTGTTTAACGATCGCTAGCCGTTCTGTAGGGTAATAAACTAAGAAGGCAAATACCTGTTGGGTTTTAGGTGTCATCTGTCCATTAAATAGTTCTTCGATTTTTAATTTAATATTCCCAGAAGCATTCCGCAGTACATGATCAAAAGCTGGAAATTCTCCATGAATATCACTCATGAAAGCTTCTGTGCTTTTTGGCAGATTTAAAATTGCCTTTAAATTAATGATTTCAGTTGTGATGGCATCTTTAGTTGGGTACTTTTCTCGTAAAAGTTCACGTTCTAATTCCTGAATGACAAACACCCTCTTTTAAAAAGTTAAACCTATTATAGCAATAAAAGTTCTGAAAAGTAAGGTTTACACATTCTGTGAAAAAGCGAACGAAAACTGGTATATCGACATTTTTAAATATAGACCAATTTATAATTTTAAACGTATTTAGAGCGTGAGACAAAAGGAGAGTGAGACAAAAGGCGTTCAGTGGCCGAGCACTAACAAGAGTCACGATAAATGGTGGGCTTTTCCATTTGAGTGATTCGTAGTTAAGTGAGGACATTGCCTTTTGGAGCACGTTTAAGCAATAAATATTCGTTGTTCGCCTTTATTTTGACCAACCCAAGGTAGCATTCGTCACACTCTCATATATTTTTCATGTTATTATAATAAATATAAAACTTTTTCGGAGGTAAGTATGCGTTATTTTACAGCAGGAGAGTCTCATGGTCCTCAATTGACCGCAATCATTGAGGGGCTGCCAGCTAACTTAAAATTGGATATTGCCCAGATCAATGCAGACATGAAGCGTCGCAAGCAAGGCTATGGTCGTGGTGCCCGGCAAAAGATCGAAACAGATGAAGTCCAAATCACGGCAGGGCTACGCCATCAATTAACCTTGGGCTCACCCTTAGTGATTCAATTGCCTAATAAGGATTTTGCCCATTGGCAGTCTGTGATGTCGCCGACAGATCCAGCCACACCTGAAAACTCCGTCCGCCAAGTCACCAAGCCGCGCCCCGGCCATGCGGATCTAGTGGGGGGCATGAAGTATCAACATCAAGACCTGCGCAATGTGTTGGAGCGTTCTAGTGCCCGGGAAACAGCTATGCGTGTGGCTGTGGGTAGTGTAGCCAAACAGTTATTGCAAGTTTTAGGTATCGATGTGTTAGGCTTTGTACGTCAAATTGGACCGGCGGCAGCAGATCAAACGAAATTAGCGACATTCAAGACCTTGGCTGATTTACGTGCTAAGACAGAAGCCAGTGTCGTTCGAACTTTTGATACGCAAGTTGAGACAGCGATGAAAGCAGCTATTGATCAGGCAAAAAAGGCTGGCGATACTCTTGGCGGCATTATTCAAGTCATTGCCACGGGTGTACCGGCTGGGTTGGGCAGCTATGTTAGTGCTGATCGCAAATTAGATGGTCAGTTAGCCCAGGCAATTGTTGGCATCAACGCTTTTAAAGGTGTGGCTTTCGGTGATGGATTCGACTTAGCTGATCATCCTGGCAGTGAGGATATGGATGAGATCTTTTATGATGCGCAGCAAGGTTTTTATCGCCAATCGGACCATCTTGGCGGCTTTGAAGGTGGCATGACCAATGGGATGCCTATTGAACTGACAGCAGTGATGAAACCGATCCCCACACTCTATAAACCCTTACGCAGTGTGGATATTCATTCTAAAAAAGCTTATCAAGCCAATGTGGAACGTTCGGATACGACGGCAGTTCCGGCAGCGGCAGTCGTGGCTGAAGCTATGACTGCCATCACTTTGGCTCAGGCCATTTTAGAAATGTTTGACGCCAACGCTATGGCCCGCCTAAAAGCGCAATTCGAGGCTTATAAAAATGAACTCAAAAATTATTAAGGAGATCGGTATATGGCTATGAAATTAACCAAAGGGCCTGTTCAACTGAACGGGACGTGTCAAGTACCTGGAGATAAAAGTATCTCGCACCGAGCCGTCATGTTTGGTGCACTAGCCAAAGGTCGGACGGTTGCACGGCACTTTTTGTTTTCCGCCGATTGTCTGGCAACGATAGGGGCTTTTGAAAAACTCGGGGTCACGATCAGTCGAGATGAGACAAGCGTCACAATTGAGGGTGTGGGCTTTCATGGTTTCAAGCCAGCTAAGCAGTCTTTAGATATGGGGAATTCTGGGACCTCCACGCGCTTATTATTAGGTTTGTTAGCCAAACAGCCTTTTCCCATGCGCTTTATTGGCGACGCCTCTTTGAGTCAGCGCCCGATGGGTCGAGTTTTGGCGCCTTTAACACAAATGGGGGCACAAATGACCGCAACTGCTGGTCATCTACCCATTGAAGTAGCTAGCAATACCCACTTGCAGGCCATTGACTATCAATTGCCCGTAGCCAGCGCTCAAGTGAAAAGTGCCTTGATTTTTGCGGCTTTACAGGCAGATGGGCCCTCGACCTTAACAGAGAAATTAGCTACCCGAGACCATACAGAACGCATGTTGCGCTTATTTGGGGGCGACATACAACAAAAAGGGTTAGCGTTAAAGATCAAACCCCAGACTAATTTGACAGGTCAAACGTTTACAATTCCCGGCGATCCTTCATCAGCCGCTTTCTTCATTGCGGCAGCGACACTATTGCCTAATAGTGAAGTCATTTTGCCCAATGTCGGCCTGAATCAGACGCGCATTGGCTTCTTAGAAGTCTTAGGACAGATGCAAGGCGATATTCAAGTCATACAGGCGGATAGTGGGTTTGAGCCTACGGGAACTTTGAAAATTAAGTCAGCGTCATTACAAGCAATGCACATTACCGCTGATATGATCCCAAGTATTATCGACGAGTTACCGTTAGTCGCGCTCTGTGCCACGCAAGCAGAAGGAGTCACAACGATTTCTGGAGCGGCAGAACTGCGGGTTAAAGAGACCGATCGTATCGCCACTGTAACGGCAGAATTACGGAAGATGGGCGCGCATATTGAAGAAAAACCGGATGGGATGGTCATCACTGGGCCGACACCTTTACATGCGGTGAACGCACAATTGGATAGCCATGGCGATCACCGCATTGCTATGATGTTGATGGTGGCGGCTTTGTTGAGTAAAGACCAATTTACATTGGAAAACGCTGATGCGGTGGCCGTCTCTTATCCTAAGTTCTATGAAGATTTGTTGGGATTGGTTAACTAGGCTTATATGTCTATGAATGACTTTAATTAAATAGTTCATAAAAAACACGAGAGAATCGTGTTTTTTATTATGCTAAATTTAAATTTTTATATCTTTGTAAGTATTTCTAAAGGAGTTGCTATCTGGTGGTAGGTGGGGGATAGAAGATGCTATACTCTTACTTCTGAACAGCGCAGAATCTTAGCAGCGGTAGACAAACGACTGGACTTTTTTAAGGATATAATGCGAATGTATTAGGAGGAGAAAAATGAAACTCAATAAATTGATCATTGGGGCGCTCATCGCTTTTGGGGTAGTTGTGACAGGCGGCCAAACCGTTCATGCGGCCCTAACAATTGAAAGCGATGATGGTGTCTATTATTCAGACAGAAACACGGTAGCACTATATGGTGATCCTGAATTGACACAACCGCTTCACAAAAATCTGGATCCTAAAATCAATGCTTGGAAAACTTTCAAGATGGCGCTTGATGCAAATGGCAAGAAAGTTGCTGTGGATCTAGGGGGCAGTCAATGGGTCAAAGTCGTGCAGTATACTCCTGAACGGCTTGAAGTCATTCGTAACTACTCAGCTGAAAATGGCATGTATAAAGAATATTTCTCCGGCGGTCGTGCGCTAATGGTTTATAGTGATCCCTATTTAACCAAGGCAATTGGTACTTTAGATCCCAAAATCAGCCATTGGCGTATCACGGGCGTCTCTAATGTAGATCAAAGCGACTATTATGGTTTCTCTTTTGATTTAGGGGACAACCAATGGGTCGGGAAACTGACCAGCACCACTGAACCTATCTATAATGCTTTTTATTTTATGACGGGGACACCATTATATGATCAAAATGGCAGCCCAACTACGATTTTAAAGAATGATCAGCATTATACCTATAAAGTTCTTGAAGCTAAGTTACTAAATAATCAAATAGCTGTCAGAATCGGCGATAACAATCAATGGGCTTACTATAATTCAGGCACACCTTATTAATTTTTGACGGACAGGAGATACAATAAAGCATGAAGTTAAGCAAACGATTTATGGGGTTATTTGTTGCTTTGGGGGCTTTGATCATTGGCACGCAGCCGGTCAACGCAGCAGTTGAAAATAATTTGACGATTCAACCGGCGACGAACATCATTTTCAGTTCAGGTAATCAGCCAACACCAATTTATTCAGATCCAGAAACAAACGTAGCAACTAAGCAGCACTTAAATACTGGCATATCAGAATGGAAAGTGATCCGTGAAGCAAGAATTCAAGACCATATTGTGGCTCAAGATTTAGGAGATAATCAATGGGTCAAGACTGCTGATGGGGTAAATTTGTCATTAGGTCAGCCGACACGTTTTTTAGAAGTGTTCTCAGCGGCTAAGCCAGTACCAATTTATAGTGATGCTTTAGGTCTGAATAAAATTGGTGAATTAAATCCGAGTATAAGTGAGTGGCGTATTTTGCGTGTTGCTTATGGTTCAGGAACCTATTCGACACGGGCAATCGAGCTAGGGCAAAATCAGTGGGTTTTATTTAAAGATGTGACTTTAATAAATGATAGTTATTATTTTAAAGCTGGAGAGCCTTTGTATGATCGATTAGGCCATACCATTGGCGCAATCACCGCGACCATGAACTATAAAATATTTGGTGCGCTGACAATTAATGGCGAGACGTATGTCAAATTAGGTACCAATAACCAATGGGTAAAATACCGTTCTGGTAGCTTATTTTTGTCTTGATTTGAGGTCAAGGCTTAAAACTCGTTTTGGGCTAAATTTGGTGCTAAAATGCGGGTATCAAAGGTGTTAGACAGACAGGTTTCATTTAATTTGATAGCATTTTAAGGACTTACAGGAGGACAAGAAAATGAAGTGGCCAAAATTACTATTAGGCATTGCTTTGCTGATTGGGAGCGGTCTGGTTGGTGTCACCCAGGCTCAGGCGGCAGTAACAATTGAGCCTAGACAGACGATTTATCATTCAAATGGCAATGCAAAACCAATTTTTTCTGATGCGGCATTGACGCAAAATACAGGACGTCGGTTAGATCCAAAGATTACCGAGTGGCAGACTTTTCAAGTAGCTGTAAATGAAGCGGGTCAAGCACTAGCACTTGATTTGGGTAACAATCAATGGGTAGATGTACATTCGACGGCAGCTTATCATAGTGTTGCGCCGGGTTCTTACATTTATCGCTCTGCTTTTTCGGGTGGTAAAGCAATTCAACTCTATCGTGATCCGCAACTGACGCAGCCAATCGGTAAATTAGACACGAAAATTTCGAATTGGGCGATTACGCAAGTTGATTTTGTGAACCAATCTGATGGCATTTATTCAATTGATCTAGGCCATAATCAGTGGGCCTCGCTGGAAGCCTTCCCATACATGGCGACAAAAATCGTCCGGGTAGCGCCTAATAACGTTTTAGTAGATCAAACTGGCCAAAAAACGGGCCAAATAACCAACACGGATGTCGGCTATTTGACCTTTGATGTGAAATCTATTAATGGTCAAGTTTATGTGAAACTAGGCAGTGATCGCCAGTGGATCAATACAGCCTATGTGTCACCATCACTGATTTAGGGGTTATATTCTAGGTGAATTAATTATTGTATGATACTTGCCGACTGCCATTGTGCCGTCGGTTTTTTGATTATTATATAATTTTAATGAAGGCCACTCATGAATGTGAGTTTCATAGAGCTAAGGGTTCATTAATAGTGGTGGTGATGCAAGCGTATGTATCTAGGCAGTGGTCTGTTGACAGTATTTCCTGGTTGTGTTATTCTCATCTTATTCTAATTTAAGTGGTTGCTTTTCTCAGTGTTCAGCGAATTGGTGGTCGGTGCAAACCAAGCAGGAAAAGTGGATGAATTATAGTTAATTAATCATGATAGATCATCAAATCGAGTGTGACGAGTTTTTTCGTTGAATATGGGTGGTACCGCGCTTTGGCGTCCCGGTTGCTTAATTGCAATCGGGTTTTTTTAGTATAACTGGTGATGGATCGGCAATTGAGGAGGCACAGGACATGCGTATTTTAATTAATGGCTTAGGACTGATCGGGGGGTCGCTGGCCCAAGCTTTGGTGAAGTTTACCGATCATACAGTGGTCGGGCTAGATCAAAATAAAGATGATTTGGTGTTAGCCAAGCAATCAGCTGTGATCGATGTGGTTGGTGAAAGCCTGGCGATAGAAGCGCCGCGAGCAGATGTAATCATTTTAGCCACGCCAGTACAGGTTATCAATCAGACCTTACAGCAATTAGCGACTTTGCCGCTGAAACCAGGAGTGATCGTGACTGACACTGGTAGTACCAAACAGACTGTTTTAGCGTCGGCCCAAGGATTGCAAGCTAAGGGGATCACCTTTATTGGCGGCCATCCGATGGCGGGGTCGCATAAGTCGGGCGTCCAGGCAGCAAATTGTGATCTTTTTCGCAGTGCATTTTACCTACTGGTACCAGCCAAAGAGGCATCAATTACTGCCGTACAAACGTTGCAGGCGCTACTGCAAGTCACCAATGCCAAGTTTTTGCAAGTTTCACCAGAAAAACACGATCAACTCGTGGCGTTATTAAGTCATGTCCCCCATATCTTAGCAGCGAGTCTCGTAAATTTAGCGAGCCAGGATCTGCGAAACGATCGCGGTATGTTACGCTTGGCGGCTGGTGGTTTTCGAGACATGACGCGCATTGCTTCTAGTGACCCGGAAATGTGGGTCGATATTTTAGACACGAATGGCCCCAAAATTTTGAATTTATTGTATGATTATGAAAAAGGCCTGCATCAGTTGGAGCAATTGATCACGACACAAGATCGTGCAGCCATCTTTGATTTTTTTCGGCAGGCTAAAATAACCCGGGAAAAGATTGAAGCTGATAAGCAAACAGGCGCGTTACCGGGATTTTACGATCTTCATGTGGATATTCCTGATAAAGCCGGTTCGATCGCGCAGATTACGACAAAATTAGCTCAAGCCAATATCAATTTGGTGAATATACAGATTTTAGAGACGCGCGATGAGGTTAATGGCGTTTTGCAATTGACCTTTGCAAATGCCAGAGATTTACAGCGCGCGCAGCAGCTACTTGATATAAAAAAGGAGGTCGCCACATGGCAAGATTAGTATTAGTAGGCTTCATGGGGGCCGGTAAGACAACAATTGGTCGGTTATTAGCCCAAGAAACCAATTTACCTTTAATTGATTTAGATGAAAAAATTGTGGCAGATAATCAACAAACAATTCCGGAAATTTTTGCTGCGGTGGGAGAAGTAGGCTTTCGTCGACTAGAAACTCAAGCACTTAAAGCCGCATTAAATGATGATGTGGTGGTGGCCACAGGCGGCGGCGTAGTCACGCAGGCCATCAACCGCCAACTATTACAGGATACCTTGGCACCAATTATTTATTTAAAAGCCCCCGCCCCAGTCTTGAATCAGCGCGTCGCAAATGATACCAATCGACCTATTGCCGCTAAATTAGATGCCGCGGGATTCGCTGAATTGGTGGCTAGCCGTGAAGCTTTTTATCAGGAAGTCAGTGACTTGACGCTATTGACGGCTGAGGTGACACCAGAGACGATTGTGGCAACGATCAAAGCCCAAGTACTACAAGCACGTAATTCTAAAAATCATAATTAGGAGTTAGTTATGAGTATTTTAATATTGATTGGCGTTTCGGTGCTCTTTAATTTATATGCAATCGGCTTGATTCTTTTGCGGCCCAAGCTTTTCAAGGTTAAGCTATATCGCCCCATGATCAAGAATTTCTATTTGGCCTTACTGCCTTTAGGTTGGTTACTGCTTGTACTAGGCATTTATACGGGTTTGACCTACATAACTGCGCTGACCCAATTGCTCTGGCTGCACAGTGTCGCCCTGGTAATTTTAACTATGGGGTTATTGGCTTGGTTATTATTACTACCCAACTCGGCTTATCTTGTGACGGAATTGAACTTGAACCATCGGGAACAAGATACCAAAGAGGTACCCATTTGGTATGATATTATCTCAGTTTTGAGTTTTGCCTTATCTGGCGTCTTGGATAATTCCTTAAACATTGTGATTCTACAATATACTTACTTTATTGTCGTGGATTCTAATGCTTTTGTAACTGCCCACTTAGTTTTATTTTGGCTGGTTACGATCTTGCTTATTTTAATGGTCAGCTTCGGAGTCTACCTCGGCCGTTATATCCGCTTTAACAGCTGGGATATTCTGCACCCCACATCGTTTCTACATAAGTTTTTTGCCCATTTTAAAGTGATTCGAAATGTGAAAAGTGGATTGTTATTTACGTTGACTTATGGCGTATTTTTAATGTTAAGCTATGCATCCACTTATCTCTTACCAATTTCTGAAATTTTTCGGTGAGCGTGAATTAAAAAACTAAACCAATAGCAGTCGTGATATAAACCTAGCAACTTCAATTAAGAAGTATCGGTTTAATGACGACTGCTATTTTTTTGCTCAAAATTACCGTTTGTTTTGGTTGGCGTTCAAAAGCTAGACAAACGGTAGTGTCTATAATTTGAAATCACAAGCCCTGTATCAGCTGCATACTAGGCATGATTGAAGCAAGGAGTAAAACAATGACGCCAAACCAGAGATATTGTTTTGTCCGTTGTTTGAAAGCTAGATAGCTGAGGTAAAGCTGGATTAACACGCCGCCATAATAAATCGCTAAGGTAAGGCTAGAGTCGATATGATTCTTAGTGATCATCGTAACGATCACAGTTGCGCCAACTACAAATAGGTTATTAATCAGAAAAGCAATCATGACATCTAACCGATGTTGGTTTTTAGCTGGATCTTCACCCGATTTACCAATGCTCTGCACAATGTTAAAGACAATTAAAGGAGTTAAAGCCGAGATAATTGTGACGACTAGACTACTGATGATGGCAGAAAGATAGACGATATTTAAGTTAGCAAGCGCTTTGATTTTTGCAGTGGGATAAGTGAATAGTTGCAAGTGTGCTAAAAATAAAGTCACTAAGATAATTGCTAAAAATAATAAACTTAGTGCTAATGTTCTCTTTTTCATGATCATTCCTCGCCAATCTATAAGTTTTGACTCGATACCATCCAATTGATTAAGCTTAAAATTATGATAGAATCGGCTAATAGTCAGTGAATCTACATCTACAATCTAATTATCTTGGTAATATTAGTCAATGAATTTTTATTTACGATTGTGTGAAGCAATAATGAATTTGTTATTTATTAGACAGAGAGTGTTGTTACTATGAAAAAAGAAACGGTGAAGCAACTTAGGCATTTACAGCAAAAGACGGTAAACCAACAGACGCGTATGAAGGCAAAACCCCATAAAAATTGGTATTTAATCATAGCGATAGTCCTACTAGTTGGATTAGGCCTCATGACAGTCATACCTTTCAAATCCAATTCACAACAGCAGCCAAAGGCGACTTCAAAAAGATTAATTGTGAAAAAGCGGTATGGCATTGGCGTGACAATTAACCTACGCAATCCAATAGGGTTTCTAATTTATGTCAGATTAGTTGTTCTCGTCATTTTTTCAATCGTACAAATTATGATGCAACGTTAAGCTTCGCGAATAAGTTGTTTTAAATAAAACGCTTGCAAATAAATAACAGTGCGTTACAATGATTTTGTAAATTAATATTCTTATATTCGAATATAAGAATATATAAACTAACTGGGGGTGGTCAAATTGAATCATAATGATCAGCAACAAGAGTATTCACGTATGCAAGAACAGGCACTTAAAGAATTTGAACGCGATGTTGTTTACTTAGATGCTTTGTCCAACGAAACCAGACAAAAAATAATTATTCTTTTAGGCTCACATTTAGAAGAAGGCTTAACGGTCAATGAATTAGCTGAAAAGCTAGAACTATCACAACCCGCAACTTCTCACAATTTGAAGGCGCTCAAAGATGTAGGGATGATTTCGAGCACCCGTTCTGGCACCCAGCAATTCTATTATTTAACTTTGGATGAGACGATTTTACGGTTAGAAAGCTTATTGGCTGCCGTCAAAGCAAGTTATCCCTACTCGGCAGCGGCCAAAGTGATCGAATCTGAAAGGAAGTCAAAAAAATGAGACACGCTTACATGATCGGGACAGGTATTGGCAACTTAGCGGCTGGTATTTATTTGATTCGCGATGGCGGTTTTCAAGGCTCACAGATTACCATGCTTGGGTTAGAGCAGCATGGGGCCAATGATGGGGCCACCGCAAAGGCTTATGAAGATGAATATTGGTATCACGATATGACCAATACCAAAGGCTTTTTAGCTAAAGGTGGGCGGATGCTTAATGAAGAGACTTACGAAAATCTTTGGGATATTTTGGCTTCAGTGCCGTCATTGGATCATCCAGGTCAAAGCGTGACCGATGATATTTTAAACTTTGACCACGCCCATCCGACCCATGATGTGGCGCGGCTAATAGATAAGCAGGGGATCCGCAACCAACCTAATCATAATAATTACCGGCATATGCAATTTAATAATAAAGACCGCGCACTTTTGACCAAGTTGATGCTGCTGCCGGAAAAAGACGAAGAACAGCTCAACGATATCAGCATTGAGACTTGGTTTAAGAATAGTCCCCATATTTTCACGACTAATTTTTGGTATATGTGGCAGACGACCTTTGCTTTCAAGAAAGCTAGCTCGGCTATGGAATTACGCCGGTATATGAATCGGATGATTTTAGAATTCAGTCGGATCAATACGCTAGAGGGTGTGACTAGAAGTCCTTACAATCAATATGAAAGCATTATTTTACCGATGCGGCATTACTTAGCCGAACGAGGCGTTACGTTTATCAATAATCGAAAAGTAACAGCTTTCGAATTTGCAGACACACCCTTACAAGACGATATCATTGTGACCGGGTTAAAGTATGAAGTTGTTGATGAAACCAAACAGACAGGTACGATCAAGGTTCAGCCGGATGACCTTGTGTTTGACACCAATGGGTCGATCACAGATAGTTCGTCTATTGGCGACTTAGATACACCTATCAAAGAGGATCTACGTTATGCGCCCAGTGCTCAGTTGTGGCGGCAGGCGGCTAAGCAATTTTATAGTTTAGGTCACCCAGATAAGTTCTTCAATGATCGCTCGCAAAGTGAGTGGGTCAGCTTTACGGTGACGACAAACAACCATGATCTACTGAATCAAATTACTCGGATCACGCAACAGGAGCCGGGAAATGCCTTGAATACCTGGATCGATTCTAAGGCATTATTGTCGATTGTGGTGCACCATCAGCCTCATTTCAAAGCGCAAAAACCTAACGAAACTGTCTTTTGGGGTTATTTCTTAAATCCACGGCAAAATGGTGACTATGTTCAAAAGCCAGCAATTGAAATGACGGGCCGCGAAATGTTAGAAGAATTGCTGGGCCATTTAGCTCAAGTCGACACGGCCAAAGACAATATTGCGCTGCATACTGAAGCGCTCATGGCCAGTGTTGTGAATGTGATTCCTGTTTATATGCCTTACGCATCAGCCTTGTTCAACCGGCGGGCAGTTGGTGATCGTCCAGCCGTTGTTCCAAAGCATTCTAAAAATTTAGCTTTTGTCAGTCAATTCTGTGAAATGCCATTTGATATGGTCTTTACGGAGCAATATTCGATTCGCGCTGCGCAAATTGCTGTTTACACCTTGTTAGGCATTCCATTAACGCATTTGACACCGGTCCATCATTATGAAAAAGACATTGAAGTGATGGCTCGTGCCACCAAGACAATGTTTAGATAAAGTGAGGGGTTAACGATGAAAGTATTGAAAAAAATTATGTGGGGCTTACTCTGGCTGACAGGTATTTTCGGCCTATTCGCTTTTGGAGTTAAGCGGTATTTTGATAGTTTGAATGAATAAGGTTTGGTTTCATTTTAATTAAACGGCCACCAAGACATTTCTTTAGCAACTCGGGGTTCTGCTTTAGCATTATAAGAGAAGTATTTACCAGCTTGTTCGCGCATTTGTAAGGGAATTTGCTTGTGGGTCACTAAGCGAACGTTGTAAACATAGGATCCTTTGTGCGCAACTAAGGCCCAGTTTTGTTTTGGTTCGCGATTACCAACGGTAAATTGCAGCCAACTACCATGGCCAAAAGGATCATCAGAAACAAAAGTATCTATTTTATGGGAATATTGGTTTCCGCTGGTATTTGGCAGTGGGGCATAGCCATATTGGATCGTTAGAAAAGGGTTTGTTCGATCGATCCAAATATTCTGGGTATAACGACCGAAACCTAATAAGATAAACCAGAGTAAAATAAGTGTGAGAAAACTGACTAACACGATCAATATGTGTTGATAACGCTTCTTATAACGAATATCATGGCTTAAACTAGTGACCATTGAATTTTCATCACCTTTCAGTAATTGGTCCAAAGTTATATTTAATAGGTTACTAAGTGTGACTAGGGTATCTAGGTTTGGATAACTAAGATTATTTTCCCAACGAGAAAGTGTTTGTCGCGTAACATGCAATTGGTCAGCTAGGGCTTGTTGTGTGAGTTGTAGTGCTTTTCGTCGAGATCGCAGTATTTCTCCAAATGACATCACTAAGACCTCCTTGATTAATTTAAAGATAACAAAAATACAGCCAATATAACGCAATTATCGTGTTACATTGGCTGTTTTTTGGTTTAAATGTATTGCGTTAATTATTTAAAGCAGCAATAAATTTTTGCGTGATTTGTAAAGGCCGGGTTATGGCACCACCAACGACAACGGCATAACACCCCAATTTTAAACAAGCAAGTATTTTTTCAGGCGTGTCGATTTTACCTTCTGCGATTACTGGGACCTTAGTTGCCTTTAAGACGGCCTTTAAATAAGCAAAGTCGTTATCCGTAAGATTCATATTTTGGGTGGCTTCGGTATAGCCATGCATGGTGGTACCAATTAAATCAAAGCCTAAATTAGTGGCTGTTGTGACATCTGCAAGGGTGGCGGTGTCAGCCATTAAGAGGGTTTCTGGGAACTCCGCGCGTATCTGCTTAATGCTATCGGCCAATGACTCTTTGTTCGGCCGGGTTTCACCGGTAACTTGGCAGGCGACGACTTCAGCGCCGGTGGCCGCAACCGCACGCATTTCCTTGATCGTGGGTGTGATATAAACCTTTGAATCAGGATAGTCTACTTTGTTAAGCCCAATGATCGGCAAATGAGTTTCGTCTTGAATAGCCTGAATATCCACGACGGAATTGGCACGAATGGCTACTGCACCTGCTTGTTTAGCAGCTAAAGCCATGCGTGCCATGATAAAAGAACTATGTAATGGTTCGCCGGGCAATGCTTGGCAGGAAACGATAAGCTGACCTTTAACGGTTTGTAAAAAATGATTTGTCATGAGTTTGATACTTCTTTCTAAACGATTAATAGTTTTGATAGCGTTTACCTAAAGCTTAACGAATAATAGACTTTCTTGCAAATAAGCTTTGAATACCCGCGCTTAGCTTTAGTCACAAGAAAAGCCCTACAATCGGTAGTCTAGGGTTACCTAAGATTGTAAGGCGTTGTAAAAACTGCTATTTCAATGCTAATTTTTTGTGACACTTATTTGATCAGGTTAATGACCGTGTTGATACTGGCGTAGGTCATGAATAAGACAACTAGCCAGCCGGTGACGGTCAACCAGCGCGGGTGTGTATAATTACCGACAATTTTTGCCTTATTAGCGGCCAGCAACAATATTGCTAGAGCGATTGGTAAAACAAACCCATTCAAAGCACCCACAAAGACTAAGACTTTTGCCGGGTTACCGATAAAGTAAAAAACCGCTGTGGAAAAAAGAATGAAGGTGACGATAAGCCATTTACGGGTCTTTTCTTCTTTAACAGTAGCTGTTTGGGGAGTGGCTGACTGCAGAAAAGAAACCGAAGTAAAAGTCGCGCCTAATGTAGAAGTCATACCAGCCGCAAATAGGAGTAGCCCAAAGAACTTGTAACCAAAATTACCGGCGGCATATTGGAAAATAGAAGCAGCTGGGTTGGAGGGGGCGAGTTTATATCCGGTCATAACAACTGCTAGGCCAGCTAAGAAAAGCATGATTCGGATAACGGAAGCGAGTCCAATACCGGTCAGGGCACCTTCGTTGACATAACGAATATTTTCTTTACCTTTAAGACCGCCTTCTAGGAGACGATGCCCACCTGAAAAAGAAATATAGCCGCCAACGGTGCCGCCGATGATCGTGACAATTGAATAAAAGTCGATTTTAGTAGGCATAAAGGCATGCTGCACAGCTGTTTGGTAAGGGACAGCCATGATCCAAATAATATAAATCAAAATAGCCACTTTTACGACTGCTAAAATTTGAACAGCACGGTCCATGGTTCTTAGGGCATTTTTCACGACAAAAATCGCCAAAGCAATTGCGGCCGCAATAATTGCCCCATTTTCGGGGGAGATACCAAAGAGTACGTTCAGACCTAGACCAGCACCGCCAATATTGCCAATGTTAAAAAACAGTCCACCTAAGGCCACGATACCAGATAAAACGTAACCTAAGCCGGGGAAAAGTTCATTGGCAATGACTTGGGCTTTTTGACCACTGACCACGATGATGCGCCAAACATTTAGCTGGACGATCACATCAGCGATGATACAAAGTAAGATGGCAAAACCAAAATTTGCCCCCATTTGACCGGTAAACATCGCTGTTTGAGTTAGGAAACCAGGGCCAACAGCCGCCATCGCCATCAAAAAGGCAGCGCCCATGGCAATACTGCGTTTGCGTTTCCGAGCTGCAATTGTTTCGGGCGTTAATGGGGTTGTAGTCTCAACTTCAGTATTCTTGGCATTTCTTAACATGGGCATGCATCCTTTCGAAGGTATTGCCTAGAAACGAATAATTTCAATATTTGCCTGTGCAAAAGCTGCACGGATAGCTTTAACGATTTCAAGCGCAGCGCCATTATCACCATGAACGCAGAGTGTATCTGTTTTTAATGTGACCTGTTCACCAGTAACTGCGGTCACAGCTTGCTGTTGTACCATATTTACTGTTCGCTGAGCGATTGCTTTAGGGTCTGTCAGCACTGCATTATTTTGACTGCGGGGCACGAGCGCGCCATTAGCTTGATAGTTACGATCGCCAAAAACTTCTTCTGCGTAGGGCAAGCCAATCTCTTTAGCAGCGGCGATGAGCTGGCTTTGGGCTAAGCCATAGATGGGCAAGTTGGGGTCAACTTCTTGAATGGCCGTACAAATCGCTAAAGCAATGTCATGGTCTTGCCCAGCCATGTTATATAAGGCACCATGCGGTTTGACGTGATGCAGCTGGCCTGTTTTAGTGAATGCCTGTAATGCGCCAATTTGATACTTGACCATATTATGGATCTCTTCAGCAGGAAGATCGAAACGTTGCCGCCCGAAGCCTTGTAAGTCGTGAAAGCCAGGGTGGGCACCAATTGCTACGCCAGCTGTTTCGGCTAGTTGAACGGTGTGCGCCATCACGTCAGGATCGCCAGCATGGTAACCGCAAGCAATATTAACCGAGGAAACTAATTGGATGACTTCGGGATCGTGTCCAAGCTGATAATGGCCAAAACTTTCGCCCAAATCACTATTTAAATCAATTTTCATAAAGCGACACTCCTTAAAATTATTAAACTTCGGTAAAAACAGTTTGCTGTATGGCTGGCTGGGTCAACTGGTCTAACCAATTAATGTTCGTTTGATTGGCGATATAAGCTGGTTCTTGAATCAATTGCATGAGAAAGTCTAAATTTGTGTGGATGCCAGCGATCACAGTTTCGTCTAAAGCTACTCGCATTTTTGCTAGGGCTTGTTGGCGGGTATCAGCTAAAACGATGATTTTAGCAATCATGGCATCATAGTAAGGTGGCACGCGATAACCTTGATATAAGGCGGTTTCGACCCTAACCCCATTGCCAGCAGGTAGGTGTAGCGCCGTGACCTGACCAGCAGAAAGGGCATTGACGCGGCATTCAATGGCATAGCGTTGGGGTTGGATAAACGTTGTTTGGAAAGGTAACGGCCGTCCAGCCGCAATTTGCAGCTGTAATTGGACTAAGTCTGTTGTTGTCGTTAATTCTGTAATCGGATGCTCCACTTGAATGCGCGTGTTCATTTCCATGAAGTAGAATTGCTTAGGACCGTTGTAAAGAAATTCCAAGGTGCCAACGCCAACATAACCGATATCTTTGACCGCGTTCGCTGACACGGTGTACATCATCTTGCGCGTTGCGGCGTCTAATTTTGCTGCTGGCGCCTCTTCGATCACTTTTTGGTGATGCTGTTGAATCGTGCAGTCCCGCTCGCCAAGGATAGCGACTTGGCCAAATTGATCAGCGGCGATTTGAACTTCAATGTGTCGTGGTTGAGCTAAGTATTTTTCTAAGTACATTTCGCGGTCGCCAAAAGCATTGATAGCTTCGCTTTGAGCTAAATCAAATTGTGCTTTGAACTCAGCTTCAGATTGGATGACGCGCATCCCTTTACCGCCACCGCCAGCACTGGCTTTAAGCATAACCGGATAGCCGATCTTTTTTGCGGCAGCTAGACCTTCTGTTTGTGTGGTGAATTCATGGTCGCTTCCAGGCGTGATCGGCACACCAGCAGCTTGCATTGTGGCCCGAGCACGGGATTTTTCGCCCATCTGTTGCATCACTTGGCTTGTTGGACCAATAAAAGTAAAACCAGAATCGTTGCAGGTGGCCGCAAAGTCAGCATTTTCAGATAGAAAGCCATAACCTGGGTGGATGGCGTCAGCCTGAGTGTTAGCTGCAGCTGCTAATATGTTTGGTTGGTTGAGATAGCTTTTTTGTGGATCGGCAGGACCAATACAAACAGCTTCATCAGCGAGCTGGACATGTAACGCTTGGGCATCCGCCGTGGCATAGACAGCGACGGTTTTTAAGCCTAATTCGTGGCAGGCTCGAATGATACGAACGGCAATTTCGCCCCGATTAGCAATTAGCACTTTTTTCAAAATAGGCACCTCCAAAATATAAATAGCATTTAATCGGTAACCTGGATCATGGACGTGATTTTTTGCGCGGCAATACGCTGTGGACTGATGGGTGGTTGATATTTCATGGCGTGAAAACTTTGGGTCAACGCTTGTAAATTTTGCTGCTGCGTACGCCATAGTGCGGTTGCCTGAGTAACAGTCAATAGCTGAAAGTGAATTTTAGCTTGAGGGGCATTTTGAACGAACCGGTGCCGATCAACAGCTGCAATCGTAGCAATCACTGGATACCCACCAGTGGTTTGTCGATCAGCCAACAAGACGACGGGGTCGCCGTTGCGGGTGATTTGAATATTACCAAAAGCGGTTCCCTGAGAAAGCAGGTTCGTAGTAGGCGTGGCGATCGGCTTACCAGTTAAGTGATAGCCCATACGATCCGTTTGGTTGGTAATGGTATAAGTTTGGTTCAAAAATTGTGTCTGTGCTTGTTTAGTAAATTGGGACCATTGCGGCCCGGGCAAAAGCCGAATGGGCTGTGTTGCTGGTAAGGCATGCCAAGCAAGATGACGATACTCCAGACTGGTCAATGTTTGGACTGGTAAGATCGGCAGCTGATCATGGGCACGTAAGGTTCGGCCTGCGAGTCCGCCAATTTGTGCTTTCAGAGTGGTTGCGCGACTGTCTAGAACTTTAGGTGTTTGGATACCGCCAGCAATTGTTAAATAGCCAAACCGTCCAGCTGTAATTGGTCCTAAGTTAAGTTGGTCGCCTTGATGGACGGCATAAACGGTATTTTGCTGGATCGGCTGTTGGTTTAGTGAGGGTTGACTTAGTTTGGCGCCGGTAATGGCGATAAAAGTCTCAGTATGGAACAAGAGGTCAGGAGCGATGCCTGTATATTCTAAGGCCGCAGCGTCGTTGGGATTATTCAAAAGTAAGTTACCAATTTGATAAGCTAACTGATCCATTGCACCAGATTCAGAGAAGCCCTCGATCTGATGGGTTGGCCGGCCAATATCTTGAATGGTCGTAAACAAGCCGGGATGTAAGATTTCAATTGTATTCATGAGTGGTCGCCTATTCTCTGATGAATTTGGAGTTTAAAAGCATCGGCGCGGTCAGCTTGATAAATTTCATCAAAGTCATGACGGTCAATACTGTAGAAATGAATATAATCTCCCGCATGATAACGTGGTCGTGGATTTTGCGGGTCGTATAATTTCAAAGGCGTGCGTCCAAGCAGCCGCCAACCACCTGGCGAAACAACAGGATAAAAGCCGGTTTGTTTTCCGGCGATGCCGACACTGCCAGCTGCTAATGCCTTTCGTGGCGTGGCTAGGCGGGGCATGGCGATTTGATCGGGTACCGAACCCATGTAAGCGAATCCCGGTAGAAAGCCTAACATGAAGATGAAATAAGTTTGTTGGGTATGCAAATGAATCAAATCGGCGATCGTTAAATGACCAAAGTCTGCCACAGCTTGCAAATCAGGACCAAAGGCTTCATCGTAGCAAACCGGAATATCAATGATGCGCTGAGTTGCAGTTACAGTTGTTTCCAGAAGATTCATTTGCTTAGTGAGTTGTGTTTGGAGTGTGGCTTGATCAATTTGAAGCAAGTCAAAGTTAATTGTTAAGGTCGCATAACCAGGAATGACACTCGTAATACCAGATATTTCAGTTGTGTGCTGTAGCGTCTGAGCTAATTGTTGAATAAATGTATTTTCGCGAACATCGATTTTATTGGGGTAAATGAGCATCAAGCTAGATTCACTTAGTTGGAAAAAGTGATAATCGGTCAATTATCGGCGCCCCCTTTGAATGTAATGTATACTAACATATCATCAATATATCATTTTTCTAATCTAAATCAAATTATTTCACCCGCTAAAATTGTGATTTTCATTAAAAATTACTTTTAAATCAAAGAAAATCGATGGAAATTTATTTTCTAAACTTTTAAATCAGGGCATATAAAAAAGCCATTACCTGAAGTTATTGTGCTTCAGTAATGACTTTATTTGTGGTGGTGCCCGAAAACTAGCCGATGATGTTCACGCTCTAAACGCGTTCCAAAGGGCAACGCCTTCACCTAACTGCGAATGTCTCAAATGGCAAAGACACCATTTATCGTCATCCTCGTTAGTGCTCAGTCGCTGAATGCCCTTTGTCACGCTCTAAACACGTTCGTAAAGCTAACTTTGTCACCTAACCTTAATTATTTGCTGAAGCTGATGCTTCATCGGCATAATTCGGTTAGTGCTCCAAAGCTAACCAGCTTTACTCGCGCTCTAATTTAAACACGTTCCAAAGGGCAACGCCTTCACCTAACTGCGAATGTCTCAAATGGCAAAGACACCATTTATCGTCATCCTCGTTAGTGCTCAGTCGCTGAATGCCCTTTGTCACGCTCTAAACACGTTCGTAAAGCTAACTTTGTCACCTAACCTTAATTATTTGCTGAAGCTGATGCTTCATCGGCATAATTCGGTTAGTGCTCCAAAGCTAACCAGCTTTACTCGCGCTCTAATTTAAACACGTTCCAAAGGGCAACGCCTTCACCTAACTGCGAATGTCTCAAATGGCAAAGGCACCATTTATCGCCATCCTCGTTAGTGCTCAGTCGCTGAACGCCCTTTTTCACGCTCTATTTTTGTTCATTGGCGTTGATCAGGCCTCTTTGGAATTTGGTAAAGCCTTCTTGGTCTCGATCGTAAGTTAGCGTGAAATAAGTTTTATGACGGTTGGTTCCGGAGACTAAGAAGAAGCGCGTGACGCGAGGGACATCGGTTAGTTCATAGCCAATGATGGCGGTATTTTGGAAATCTGTGTTGCTGACTTGTAAATATTTTTGTAACGCTGGGGCGCTATCAGTGGCTAAGTTCAATTGCTCCGCTAGGCCTCGATATTGGGCCAATTTACCATTATTATTATCAAAGGCACTGCTCTTAGACAAAATGTTTTTAATTCTTTCGGTAAAGTTAGTTGCCGTGGAGACGCCATCTGTGCCCACAGGTGCCTGTGCAAAGACAAATTTTGGTGGGGTATTGTGCTTAACAGTACTCATGTAAACTGTTTTGGTAATGGCGTTTTGTGCGTTATAGTATACGCGGTAACGGTATGAGACAATCGTCGTTGTATCGTCGTAACGATTGGCACTGACGAGAACATAATTTCCAGTGTTGGTGCGGCCAAAAGCCACCGGGGTAAAGCTATAGATATATTGATGGGGCTTACTATGGACCCAACGATCCAGTTGTCGTGCTTGTTTCCCAGTTAAAAAAGTATAGTTTTGCTTAGCCACACTGAAGTCATTATTGATATTGTCGACGACTTTCAGGGCATCTTTTTTGACGTCATCCATTTGCGTGACGCTTAGATTGACTTCTGGAACGTCTAGCCCGTTTGCTACATGATTAGGGTCAACGATCCAATTAAAAGGAATGGTTTGCGCTGTTAAAAATTTTTGGGCATGATTTAACAGTGGCCGTCGAAAAGCAAAGAGTAGGCCAATAATAATGATCAGACTGCCAAATATGATGCCAAGAATCCTAAAAAGTTTGCGATGTTTTTTCAAAATAAACCTCAAAATAGATTATAATAAATAGAATATGGGAACTAATGCTATTATTTACTAAAGTATTTAACCTTGCAACTGAATTTAAAAATACATAATTTAACCTTATAATTATAGTACAAAACGCTGAGAAAGTGAGTTTGCATCATTCATGGAAACTGAAGCAATGTCAACTCGGCAAGCGAAGAGTCTAAGTCGAAAAAAACATCAGAAAAAAATTAAACGGATCATTTTATGGTCCTTATTTGCGTTGGTGGCTGTTACATTGGGGAGTGCCGCTGGTTGGGGCTATACAAATGTCCACATCCGGCATAAAGTTGAAGCTCAATATGCCACAGTAGATCGACAGCGATTCTTAAAAACGAATGTTGCCGCACACACGATACAACGGGTTCGCACGGACCAAGCACACTGGTCCTGGTTATTGACACCGACGAATCGGCAAAAAGTAAAGCAGCTGCTTCAGGATTATACAGCGCGCCAACAACGAGATCATGATTTAGATCGGTTGATGGACGGCAAAAATTATTATCGTGATGGGGTTAACGTTGCGCAATTGAATCGGCTAGATCAACGCTTACTAAAAGAGAAA
The DNA here is from genome assembly GCF_021030645.1 of Agrilactobacillus fermenti. Lineage (GTDB taxonomy): Bacteria > Bacillota > Bacilli > Lactobacillales > Lactobacillaceae > Agrilactobacillus > Agrilactobacillus fermenti. Next base: position 81,127 of record NZ_JACGCJ010000008.1, read on the forward strand.
AATCAAACGGTTTATCAAAGACAAAAAAATCGGTTAGATACGGTACAAGTTTGGGTGGCACAAACCAATGATGGCAATCAATTCATTGGGCAGGTGTATCAGACTTTTCAACAGGATAAACAGCAGCTGACTCAGGAAAAAGTCTCTGAGGCTGATGTTTATTACCGATTGTTAAAGAATCGCAAGATCATCGCTCATTGGCGCCAACCAATCAAAGCAATGGATGCCAGTTTCACTGAATTGCAAAAAGAAAAGAATCAAAACCAAGCAGCCGCAGATAAAAAGGCAATCGAAGATTTTAAGAATGCCCCATTGACTGTACCCTATACGCCAGCTAAGGTAACAATCGATAGCGGCAATAGTCGAGATGAGCCAACAAACGATCGAAACCCAAGTAGCAGCAGTGGCTCTGTCTCAAGCAATGCTTTGACACAAGCATTAAATGACGCCGGTATTACGGCAAGCCGGTTACTAGTCTTAGACTCAGATGCAAATTCAATTTTTATTGCACAACGTTCAGGCTCGGTTTATAACGTTTCTGGCAGTCGTTATAGCGTTGTGAATAATAATCTGGATACAGGAACTTACCGGATTCGGGCCACGATTCAAAGCCCTGGAGCAGATGCAGGCGTCATTACGGATCCAGATAGTAGTCAATTTGGGACCTACTTTACGACCCCACCAAGTCAATATCAGGACGCAGATAATTCAACGAGTGACTTTAATAGTGCCACACCTGTATTTTGGCTTAAGAATCAGCCAGCCTTAAGTAGTTCAATTTTGGTCGCTAGCGGCGGACAATTAGGCTTTATTACCAGTGGCAGCTTAAGCAGTGAAAATGTTGTACGTGTTTCTTCAAGTTCGATCAGTGGTCTGATCGGTGCGGTGAACAGTGGCATGGTATTTGCAGTTATTTGATTTAGGAGGCACGTGATTTGGCTAAACGCAAGGCGAAAACAATGGCGCCAAATGAAAAACGACATAAGCTTCGACCAGGATGGCGTGCTTTTTGGATTGTAGTAGCTACGCTTTATGCGTTGGTAATCCTAGGGGCAGGCTGGTTTTGGCACACACACGGCGCAACATATAAACAAGCAATTGCGGATGGTTTTGCACTGAGTAAAACTGTCACTAAGAATTCCTTTTATCCAAAACAACCGACCAAAGTGTTGGATCGTAACGGGACCGTTATGAAGACTTTGACGCATACCCAATCAACGTATATCACATACAAAAAGATCAATCCGATGCTGACCAAAGGGCTTGTAGCTGTGGAAGATAAGCGGTTTTATGAGCATCATGGGGTTGATCCTTACGCTATTATTCGTGGGGGCTTTCAGTTTTTGCTCTATCACCAAGTTCAAGGCGGGTCCACTTTGACCCAGCAATTGGTCAAAAATATTGTCTTAAAAGATCAGACGCAATCGCCTACACGAAAGCTAAAAGAGATGGTCATTGCTCAGCAGCTAGAGAAGAAATTTACCAAACATGAACTGCTGGAATTTTATTTGAATGATGTTTATTTAGGCCATGGGACGTATGGCATCGGCAGTGCCGCGGAATATTATTTTTCCAAAAATCAAAAAGAGCTGACTTTACCTGAATTGGCGCTGTTGATCGGTTTGCCTAATAATCAAGTACTGTATGATCCCCTAGTTCATCCGCAAGCGGCAAAACAGCGCCGTGATACCGTGTTAATGGTCTTGCATCAGCAGAAGTTGATTACGACTAAGCAATTTAATCAAGCACTAAAAACGCCGTTATCGTTGAAGATACATGATTTTACCTATGATAATGACATTAGTTCAAACTATGCCTTATCAGCGGCCATCAACAATACGGTTGAAGAAGTTATGCGCGCGCATGGTTTTGTATTTAAATACAGTTTTGCTAATGATGCCGCTCAAAAGCGTTATGATGAGTCTTACAATCAAGCCTATAAAACCTATCAAGGTCAGATTTTAAATGGCGGTTATACGATCAAAACAACCATCGATCAAAATTTACAAAATCAAGTTCAGCAGCAGGTTCAAAAAACTTTTACAGGCTATAACACTCGGTCGGCTGATGGTAAACTGCAACCTCAAGTTTCTAGTACTGTCGTAGATAATAAAACGGGGAATGTTCTGGCTGTGATCGGCGGTCGAACGACAGATGGCGACCACCTGAACCGGACTTTTGCGGCGCCACGACAGCCAGGATCTGCTTCTAAGCCATTGACAGCGTATGCGCCGGCGTTTGAACGGGGTTACACACCCCAAAGCGTCGTCGTGGATGGACCGGTGGCTAACTCTGCCGTCAAAAACTGGTATACCGGATATAAGGGGCCGGTGACGCTGCGTTATGCTTTAGAGCAATCAATCAATACAGTGGCTTTCAAATTAGCTTTGTCGGATACGAACCGCACCTTTTACGATGATTTGGCTAAGATGGACTTTAGCTCGATCACGCCTGAAGATCGCAACCCTATTATTGCGATCGGGGGGTATAGCCACGGGGTAACGACCACGGAAATGGCTTCGGGGTATAGTAGTTTTGCCCGCGGTGGCGATTTTATTCAACCAACCAATATCTCAGAAATTTATGATACTGGGCAGCACCGTATGATTTATCAAAATGCCCACTCTAAAGTGCCAGTCTATACTGAAAATGCCAGCTATATGATGCTTAACACCATGCAATCAGTGGTCAAAAATGGGACAGGGAAACCCGCAGCTCTAGACAATTTTCCCTATACAGCTGGTAAAACCGGTACCACTGATGATAATAAGGATGTTTACTTTGTCGGTATGACACCTGAGTTTACGGTGGCAACTTGGGTCGGTTATGACAAACCCCAGTCTTTGACTGAGGCTGAGACCAACCTGCCGATGCAGGTATTTAAGAATGTTGGCCAGTTCTTAGTCAGCGACTTAAAAGAGCCTCAAACTGACTTTCCAATGCCCAGCACGATCATCAAAAAAGGCGATGATCTGACGGCAACGAAAGAGTCCAAGAAACAAACGCCTGCGGACATTATTGACAATGCCATGACGACGTTTATTGCCCAACAAGTGGCTGCCAATAAGAATCGTTTGGCTAATTTAGATTATCGACTGATCTATCATTTATCTAAAGCTGAAGAACAGCGCCGCGAACAGGTCGTACGAGAGGCTATTAATAGTTTTGATCCAAGTCAAATGACCAAGGCCTCAGAATATGGGCAGTATTTGGATAAGCTGCAGCAAGTCCGCTATAAGAATCAAAAAGTTCGTCATATGAAAGCCAAACAAGCCTTTGATCAGCAGATCCTACAATTACAAAAAACATTGAATGTTCAAAAAGCGACTTTAGATCAAGAGAAAGAAAATAGTCGTCAGTCAGCCTTGAATGCCCAAAAGGCTCAGGTCGAACAGGAGAAAGATCAACAGCGGCAGCAAATTCTTGCCGGTTTACGCAGTCAGTATACGACACAGCTACAAAAGACCCGGACGGCGTATCAAAATAATGATAGTGATAAAGAACAGGAACGGCAAAAGTTGATCGATATCATGAATCAAATTCGGAGTTATGGCGGCAGTGCGCCAGATGTGACGATTGATGCTGGAACAAGTACCGCTTCAGATAACAGTACTGCGAATAGTAGCAGTAGTTACAGTAATCGCTAAGGAAGTGTTAGAATGATTGATTTTCAAGTGATTCAAGGAGATATTACTAAAAGTCAGGTAGATGCCATCGTGAATGCAGCCAATACCTCTTTATTGGGTGGTGGTGGTGTTGATGGGGCGATCCACCGGGCAGCTGGTCCAGAACTAGATGCGGCTTGTCGCAAACTAAACGGTTGTCCCACGGGCGAAGCCAAAACCACACCTGGGTTTCGCTTGCCAGCTAAGTATATTATCCATACACCTGGCCCGGTTTGGCATGGTGGTCAACAAAATGAAGCCCAGCTGTTGCGCAATAGTTATTGGCATAGTCTAGTGCAAGCAGAGCAACATCAGTGTAAGACCGTGGATTTTCCCTCGATCAGTACGGGGGTTTACCGCTTTCCGCTCGATCAAGCAGCTGAGATTGCCGTTCAAACAATCAAAGATTTTTTGACCCAAGCGGCAGTTGTTCACCAAGTCCGCTTAGTCGCTTTTGATAGTGTCACGAAGCAGGCCTATATGCAGGCAAAAAAGAAAATAATTGGGGGATAATTATGGCACAAGATTATATGTTATTAGCAGCTCAAGCAGCTGAACAAAATCTGAAAACTGGAGATGGCGGTCCCTTTGGCTGTGTGATTGTCAAAGATGACCAGATCATTGCTCAAGCACACAATCAAGTATTAGTCGATCATGATCCCACAGCCCACGCTGAAATTACGGCCATTAGAAAAGCCACCCAAAAGTTAGGGACGCATGACTTAACCGGCTGTGTACTTTACACATCTTGTTATCCATGTCCCATGTGTTTGGGGGCTATCATTTGGGCCAATATTAAAAAAGTTTATTACGGAAATACTGCGAAAGACGCGGCTGAAATTGGATTTCGTGATGATTTTATTTATGATTTCATCAAACACGATGCCCAAGATGCGACTGTTTTAGATCTTAAACAGGAACAGCGTGACGTAACGATCAAAGCTTTTGACGCTTTTAAAGCAGCCAGTGATCGGCAGCTTTATTGAGGTTTAGCTGACTGAGGTTGTATTTTTGCATCACTAGGCCAGGTTTCCAGCTCATAAGCCATGCCCCAGAAGTTGTATTCCATGGCGCTGCTGATCACAAAAGCATCGACCATTTCCTGTTGTTCTGCAGGGGTGGTTTTAGGATCCGCATAAACTTGATTGATAATTTGTTTAAAAGTTTGGACGGATTCGGTTAATTCATCGCTAGCATAAGTGTCGATCCAACGCTGATAGAGTTGATTCGGGGAGCCCTTGGTAGCTAAGCGCTGGCCGATCGCTTGATAGAGCCAAGCACAAGGCAACAAGCTAGCCAAAGCGACATTCGGTGTATGTTCTACTAATTGTCGGTACATATGGGAAACATAATGATAAGCTGTAGGCGCTATTGGGGTTTGAGCGATTTCCGTCGACTTGATTTGTAACTCTTGGAAGAAATCATGACGCACCATTTGTTCACCATCGGCTAGGTTATTGGCACTTTGGTACATTAGGGCCTTCACATCAGGATCATTACTCTGTTGGGCAATCAATAAGTGGATCTTACTAAAATGTTCTAGATAATAGCGATCCTGCAATAAGTAGTAGCGAAAGGCAGTACTAGCTAAGTCGCCAGTAACCAATTCTTTGATAAAAGGATGTGTAAAACTGCCATCCCAGTAAGGACGCGCTTGAGCTAAAGCAATCTCTGTAAACATAAAAAAACCTCCTGTTGCGACACTGGGTGAATCATTTGGCAGAGTCTTTGCCATCTATTTGCTTGCGAACAATTAAATTTTAAATTTGTTCCAAAAGGCAACACCCTCACCTAACCACGAATGGCTCAAATGGCAAGCCCCCATTTTTCGCAATTCTTGTTAGTACTCAGGTATTGAACGCCTTTTGTCTCCCGCCCCGTATAAAAAAACCGAAGTAAAAGTTTACTTTTACCCCGGTTTTTTTATATGCACTTAACGTAAAGCGACTGAAAGCATCGCTTAAAGTCTGTTCGTTGGCATTTTCCTGCGGCAGTATTAACTGCATCAGGTTCAATGGGTTTGATCTCAGCCGAGGGGCACCCCAAATGTCACAATATTTTGATGTATGAAAGTATTATAACCTTTTTTCGCCTTCAAGGTTACGAATTTCGGTTACGTCTTGAGAAACTTCTAAACAGCCTAAGTAATTTTCGTCGTTGTCACGGACGGCAAAGTAACGAATATAGACAAATTTTTCGCCATGAAGGTTGATCCAGAAGTCAGCGTGGTCATTTTTGTGGTCCCGAAAATCATCTAGAATTTTCTGTACTTTATCCATGCTTTTAGGAGGATGGCAGTTAACAACAGCACGACCGATTACAGCTTTAGTACGTGGAAAGACACGATCACCATTATCAGAGAACCAGCGAACAATATCCTGATCATCCACAAACGTGACATCCACTGGTAGAACAGACAGCACGTTGGTCAACTGGGCTAAGTCCATGGTTCCGGTTGGAAAATTGATCTTAGCGGGACTATTTTCATCAATTTGGATATAAGCTTTATCTTTGAGCTGTTGCCGAGCTTGCTTATCGCGGACATGGCGCTGTTGTTTTAGCTTCGGTTTTGGCGCCGTTTCAGCCGTTGCTGTTTTAGTCTCGGTAGCTGAATTAGCAGTTTCGGTAACTTTCACTTGCCGTTTAGCCTCATCTTCTTTTTGCATGGCTAAGGCCATTTCGTTAAGTTCTTTGGCGAGTTTGGAAGGTTTACGTTTGGCAGCTTCGGCGCGATCCGCATCGGTAGGCTGCCAGGGCAATGGTTCGGGAATTAGCGTATAACCAGTTTCTTTACTCTCCGCTGCAATCATTCCCCAATCGTCAGGCGTAAAGACCTCATCTACCATGGGCAGCATGATTTGTTCTTCTTTAAAAATCATTTCTTGAATCTCTTTGTTGGCTTTTTCGATTGCTGCTTCTAAATCATATTTCGCCGGGGTAGGCTCTTGAACTGAGAGTTGGTAAGCAGCTTTGATCCAGCCTCTAATTTCATCATCCACGCCCCACATGACTTTAGGTGGCGCTGTGATGCCATATTTATCCATCAATGGAAAAATTAAGTTCTCTTTGCGAGCATAGTGATGATCGATGGTCATGAGGTCTTTCAGTGCGTTTTGGATTCGTTTCAAATAAGCGGTGTCGCGCTTAGCTTGATCTTCGTTTGGATCGTGCATGACATCCTGGTCGCTGCTGTCAGGACTTTGCTGCCACCGCTTCAATACTGGCAGTAATTCATCATCTAATAAAGAAGTAAGAACCATATTTTCTAATTTCATGGTTGCGATGGGGTGCCCCGGGGTATCTTCTGCTTTAGAGGGGGCTTGATCGTTTTTGATAGCGCCTTTAAAAACAGAAGCATGTACATTACAAAGATTTTGAATTTCCATCGGATTTAAGCCAGTGGCAATCAATTCCCGTTCTGCCGAAGTGATTTCAGACACATCAACACTGGAAAAAGTTTCATCAAAAATCCGTTTGGCGTCTTCAAACTTCCCGCCTTCATGCAACATTTTTAAGATTTCAACGATTTTTTTCTGCCGGTAGGCACTGTTATGAAGTTCATCAGTTGTTGGCATGGTTGATCACCTCAAATCCTTGGTCTTGTAGCTTAGTGATGATTTCAGCCAGGGGCACTTTCTTCAAAGCAGCGCCCTTTGGAATGGTCATGAAGCGGCCGGCTGTATTTAACATGCCAGGTTTCTTGATATCCTTTAGACCGATATTATATAAAACGTCTATGACTTCAGGATATGCTTTAACGAGGTCATAGACTGATTGATTCAAATCAAGTATTTTTGTCATAAAGACAGCACCTCTTTCTTGGGGGAAATAATGCGATGAGTTGCTCAAAGTATAACAAAATTTATGGGTAAATGAAAACGGTTATCAATTAGATAACCACTCACACTCAGGGGGGACTACTATTTTCTAAACCGTTTCAATAAATCAACTTTTTTGGCGCGCTGGTAGCGAATGTCCACAAGATCTGACCAGAAGCGAAAAATCATGATAAGCGTTAGTAGTAATAAAATGATCCAAGCGCTTTTCGGGTAAAAAAATAGTCCCAAAATTGTATCTGCTAGTAAGATAGCAATGCCGCCCAAAGCTAAGTACTGGGTCACTAATAACAATGCTAAAGCAACTAATAAGCTAACTAGACCCCAGAGTGGGTTATAGAGTAAAACAATGGCCACGGCAACAGCCACGCCTTTACCACCTTTAAATTTAAGCCAAATAGGGAAATTATGGCCCAAAGTTACACCAAGCCCGGCATATAGGATCACCATTCGGCCTAATGCCGGGAAAAGCAGATAACTTAACCACATAGCCAGAACGGTTTTTGCTAGATCAAAAATTAGAACTAGGATACCGTATTGTTTACCTAGAACAGCGCCTACATTAGCTGTACCGGGATTTCCAGAGCCAAAGGTAGTTGGGCTTTGCCCCGTTTTCAGATAAGAAATAACATAGGCAAAAAGAAAATTGCCCAGGAAATAACCGATGAGTATGCTATAAAAAATTTTCATAATTTCCTCCAAACATTAATATAAAGATCATAAGAAAGTTTGGTAAATTTGTAAATTCCAGCTTATCATAGGTGATGAAGTTTTTTTGTTGGAGGGATTATGTGAATCGTAAGAATACGCGGCCAAAGTTGTCACGCCAACTGATTTTAATCATGGCAATTGCTTGTGGTGTCGTCGTGGCAAATATGTATTATGTTCAGCCAATTGGTAATTTAGTGGCGCAGTCATTTCATATTTCTGTTGGTCAAGTTGGCGCCGTTTCAACCGTCACGCAGTTTGGTTACGCCCTTGGTTTATTATTTTTGGTGCCGCTGGGCGATGTGGTCAGCCGTTATAAATTGATCATTAGAATGGCGTTACTATCCAGTTTATCTTTATTGGCTGCTTTTTTTGCACCCAATTTTATAAGTTTCATTTCTGTTAGTTTTTTAATTGGTCTTTTGTCGATCGTCCCACAAATTATTATTCCTTATGGGGCGGTTTTAGCAGGTACCGAACGTCGTGGTCAAGTTATGGGAACACTACTAGGCGGTTTATTGATCGGGATATTAGTTTCTCGAACTTTTAGTGGTATCTTGAGCAATTATATGCCTTGGCGCTATGTCTACTTGATTGCTGTTTTGATGATCCTGATTTTAGTGGCATTTTTGAGTAAAATGCTGCCGAAAGATCAACCATTACATCAGCGCAATTACTTAGATGCTGTTCGTTCAATGCCAGGTTTGGTCAAAAAACAGCCAGTTTTACGAGAGTCAGCAATCAACGGCTTTCTCATGTTTGGCACGTTCAGTATTTTTTGGTCGACCCTGGTTTTCTATATTGCAGCGCAATACCATCAGGGGAGTGGGATGGTTGGCTTGTTGGCTTTGCTTGGGGCTGGTGGCGCTTTAGCAGCGCCAATCATTGGTCGTTTTGCAGATGAAATGGCACCCCGTAAGATTGTTGGCATCGGTCTAGTATTACAAACGCTGAGCTTTTTATTATTACTAGTATTAGGACAACATCTTGCGGCATTGATCGTTGCCATTATTTTGCTCGATGTGGGCAACCAATGCGGTCAAGTAGCGAACCAGACACGGGTACAAAACCTGGGTGAAGCCGTTAGTAACCGGAACAATACTGTTTTCATGTTTAGTTATTTCATTGGTGGCGCGTCTGGGTCACTACTAGGCACCTTGGCTTGGGAACACGCTGCTTGGTTTGGCGTGTGTCTGTTAGCATTAGGGTACCAAGTGGTGGGGCTGCTATTGCATTATTTAGTGTATCAGGAAAGATAAGTGTTATAAAATAGGACTGTTCTGATTTTTATCGTGGCGAACATTGCAACCAGAAATTACAATAATGTTATTTTAGGTAGTGTATTATTATTTATTGGGAGGAATCAAATTGGACCAGACAAATAAAAGCCTTTTTTGGCTGCGAAAACTACTTTGGCAAGACAGGATGGCGGTTGTTCGCAGCAGCTTAATCGGCTTGATTCTACTTATTGCTATTTTTCTAGGTATTACTCAGACGCAGCAGTTAAGCAAAGTTGAGCACACCAGTCAAAGCGTTAAGACCCAGCAAGATATTACAAACTTTTTTAGTACTCAAGTTGGTCAAAACGTGAATACCGGAGATTTCAATCGTAATCTTTTGCAACAAAGATTTGGCAAGCCTACTAAGGTTATTGCTGAAAATAAGGCTGTCAACGGCGGAAACGTAACGATCACCACTTATATTTGGCACCCGAATACGGCGCGAGCAATGTATCAAACGATGCGTTTTGGTGTTTGGCAAGAGCAAGTCGTTGAAAAATCCCTTTCAGGGGTGGACCGTTCTCGATTAAAGGGCACGTTGATTCATACATTAGCTGATACGCCTAAAGCACAGTTGAATGAAAGCATTGTGATGCAGCGATTGGGCTATCCCACAGATTATCAGGCTTCAACCTTGACCAATCAATTAGAGTCTAAATTGACATATGCTGGCCAATCAAGCCAAAAATATCACTTTGAATTCAAGAATAATCAGCTGACGAGTCAATCGATTGGCGGTGGAAAATAATGACAGAAACTAAAAAAACAAATACAAATCGTACTTATGTTGCCACATTACTGTTGGGCTTGCTCTTTATTTTTTTGAGTTGGCTAAGTGTTTGGCCGGGTTTGAAAACGGGCCAGTTATATTCCTATGGGGATCTGCAGTTTCATGCGCAGCGTATTGCTGAAGTAGCGCAAAACTTAAAACACGGTAATTTAGTACCTTTTATTAATACATATACTTTTAGCAATGTTGGGGTGCCCGTTAATGCCATGTACCCTGGCTTGCCAGTGTATCTCAGTGCAATTTTACAATTAATTTTGCATAATCCAGTGACGGCACTATATCTAACTTTAGCGATCCAGACTTTTTTGACGCTGACGCTGGGTTATTTTGCCATTGCACGTTTTTCTGGTTCTAGACGGCAAGCACTCATTTTTGCGGTAGCTTATGCTTTCTCGATTACTAGGATTACTGTGATGTATGGCAGCTTTGTTTTTGGGGAAAGTTGGGCAATTACTTTTCTACCATTGGTATTCCTAGGAACTTATGAAGTATTGCGGCGCGATGCGCAACATTGGTACAGCTTAGCTATTGGTCTGACGTTGATCTTTTTATGTCATGTCCTTAGCTTTATTTTTGTCGGCATCTTAGTGTTGCTATGTAGCTTGGCAAATGCTTTGAAGTTCTATCGAGAGAAAAAGCGCTTGTTCTCCTTGGGCAAGGCAGGAGTGTTGACTGTACTTTTAACTGCTTGTTATTGGCTGCCAGCACTTAAATTTGGGACCCGAGTGACCATGCAAAAGCCGTTTACCTTTCAGCTAAACCAATTTTCGGCATCGCTTCATGATCTGGTTACACAGTCGTTACATGTCCAATTAACCAGTTTTAATATTGGTTTGATTGGTTTAATAGCAGTCGTTTTAGGCCTTGTTTTCATTGTAAAACTACCTTTAACATATCGGGTCACTTATATTATCGGGTTAGTGTTATTAATGCTAGGAACAAAATTAGTTCCTTGGCAAGATTGGCAAAACTCTCAAGTGGCAATCATTCAATTCCCTTATCGCTTTTTGATCTTTGCAATGTTCTTCTTGATGATCGTTTTAGCCTATGTGATCGACCTAGTTCTAAAGAAATTGCCAAGCTGGACATTGGTCTTACCACTGGTATTATTGATTTTACCCGCAACGATTGGCTTTAATAATTGGGTGAAGTCTGCCCAAACACTGCCAGAATTGAATTATTTGAGTACAGCAATACGGCCAGTACCCCGAACGAATGGCGGAGTTACCTTCAAAGTCAACCAGGCGAATTATCATAATATGTTGGGTTACCACGATATGGTAGACTATTGGCCAGCAGCAACTGTCCCTAATGCGAATATGATCAAGATGCACCTAGGGATGATTAATGGTGAGCTTAAGACGTTTAATCATATTACTAGTCAACCGAATGGTATGACCTATCATTTTTCTGCGCCCAAACAAGCCCTGGTGGATTTACCTTTCTTGATTTATGGGCATAATTATCAAGTACGGTTGAATGGACATCAAGTGCCTTATCAAGTTGCCGATGACCACACGCTGGTTTTAACAACTGCAAAAAACCAGAATGTGGTGACCGTTAGATATATCCCAACACTGCTGACTTATTTAGCCTTTGGTTTAACGTTAATTGGTCTGGTAATTCTAGGTTTTGAGATAGTTCAACGAAGAAAGCTCAATCAAAATGAAGCATAAGCTTGGTCTCACGGGGCACCATGTGTTAATAGGCTACACGTTGATGGGGCTTTTACTGCTCATTGATGGCTGTTTTTTGTTTTACAAATTGGGGACGGTACCTCATATATTTATTGATGAAAGTGCTTTGGCTAACGAGGTCCAAAGTTTGGCAGATTATGGTCAAGATACCCACGGCTATTCCTGGCCACTTTACTTTCAAGGTCCGTTTGGGGGTCAATCGATCCTTTACAGTTTCTTTGTGGTTCCAGTTGTCAAATTATTTGGCTTTTCAATCGCTGCATTTCGGGCACCCTTTGTGATCATTACGTTGTTGCTGATCCTTAGCATAAGCTTGTTAGTTCGTAAATTAGCACAGCATTTCGCTGCCAGCCTGTTGGTAGAATTAACGCTGATAACGGCTCCTTGGTTGTTTATTTCGACACGTTGGGTGTTAGATTGTAATATTGCGCCAATCATGGTAATTTTTGGGATTGAAGGCTTAATGTTGGCCTTTCGGGCGCAGACTAAAAAGTGGCGTCTGAGCTGGTTACTTTTAGGCACAGCGTTCATTGCCATTGCGGCATACGGCTATTCAGTGGCTTGGCTATATTTGCCGGTTTTCTTACTGATATTGGCGATTTATACTTTCGTTAAGAAATTACTAACCTGGCAGGAACTTGGCATGGCCTTAGTTTTAACAGTACTTTTGGTTTTGCCTTTAGTTATCTTCGCCATCGATACGAATATTTATCATATTACAACGGCTAAACATTTCTTGTGGTGGACGCTACCACCTTATAGCAATAATCGGAACGTTTCCTTTATCGACTTTCATGCACCTAATATTGTTGACATCGCTATTGCCAACCTAGGTGCTGGTATACAGCAATATATTAAGGGCAGCGATGGGCTTGCCTGGAATTCATTGGCACCTTATGGCGTGATTTATCCAGCCTTGTTGCTATTACTGCCAGTGGGCATCTTTGCCTATCATCAGGCTGATTCACGATTAAATATATTTAGAAATCTTGTGGTGATTAGCTTAGTCAGTTTTGTGCCACTGATGTTGATCGTTAAACCAAACTATAATCACTGGAATTTTATCAATCTGCCATTAATGATTTTGGTGGGGCTTGGTTTTTGGTACAGTTATCAGTTTATTCGCGTATGGCTGGTAAGAGCAGCCATAGTTTTACTGCCAGTCGTACTGGGGCTGCTTTTTGTCCATGCTTATTATGGTTCAGCAAATATGCCGACATATTTTACAGCAGGCGTTCAAAATAACTATTTACAAGCTAGCTATCAAAATATTGATCAGATCAATCAATTTATAAAGCAGCATCCTAACCGCTATTTGTATGTCAGTCAGCTTAGTTCAACGTTTACTTATTTCAAAACGGTGGCTATTGTGAGTCCAGCTGAAGATGCTAAGATTAGCGATACACCGGCTGGCTTCCAACCTAAATTAAAGTATGGAGCACTGCGCGACTTATCGCAGTTTAAAACCATTCGCAAGCGGGATTATGCACTATTGCCGTATGCAAATGTCAATTCAGCACCGATTGGGACTACCTTTACATTTCAAAATATGGAACAGGATAAATTTAAAATCGTTAAAGTAACGCCGTATTTATCGGCCCCTAATGCAATTGTTCAAAGAATTAAATAATGTTTGAAACTATTGTTGTTGATGCTTTTAATACATAGACAACAATAGTTTTTTTGTTTGGCACAAGTAAAAAGGTGCTCAGTGATGGAACTACTCCGTGTCAAGTAGACAACTTAAATAATTAAAATGCTTATGCACTTTTCTTAACGGCATGGCACCCATATTCGTTGGGGGTCATGCCGTTAAGTGTTTCTTGGCGACGTTTGTTGTTAT
>NZ_JACGCJ010000009.1 GCF_021030645.1 Agrilactobacillus fermenti
TCGGTAGAAGTTTCTCGTTCGACTTGCATGTATTAGGCACGCCGCCAGCGTTCGTCCTGAGCCAGGATCAAACTCTCAACTAAAGTTCAAGTTTGTGACTCATTATTATTTGTTGCTAGCGAATTGACTTCGCAAATGTTTGTTAGACCAAAAGGTCTAGCCTGCACATTTGATTATCGAAACTTTGTTCAGTTTTCAAAGGTCTACCTTGTTGCTGAAAGGCTATCAGCAAGTGATTAACTCAATCAGACAACTATAATAATATATCAAGTTCGAAACAAAATGTCAACATAAAATTTCATCTTTTTTTAAGATCAAACGCTATACCAATATGTAATCGAACCGGCCAACATAGAATAACAATCTTTTTTGGCGCAAGAAACAGTATACCAGCTATGCATTGTAATGTCACTAAAAAAATCAAAAAATGTTCTGAAAAATAAAAAAACAGCTGTAACCTGCAATGTAGCAAGTTTCAGCTGTTAACTGATTAATCCTGTTCTGTACTTTCTGGCCGCATTGTTGGAAACAAAAGAACGTCTCGAATAGATGGTGCATCTGTTAATAGCATAACTAAACGATCAATTCCGATACCCAATCCACCAGTTGGCGGCATACCGTATTCTAATGCTTCCACAAAGTCTTCATCAATGCCCTGCGCTTCGTCGTTACCAGCAGCACGTTCAGCTGCTTGTGCTTCAAAACGTTGACGTTGATCAATCGGATCATTCAATTCCGTAAAGGCGTTGGCATACTCATTGCCCAAAATAAATAATTCGAACCGATCAACAAAACGATCATCATCTTTATTCTTTTTAGCTAAAGGTGAGACTTCAATTGGGTGTCCATAAATAAAGGTTGGTTCTTTAAGTGTGTCTTCAACAAATTCATCAAAGAACGCATTAATAATATGCCCAACTTGCCAATAAGCTTCATAATGTACGCCATGTTCATCGGCAATTTTCCGAGCCGCTTCTAAGGACATCTTAGGCCAAAAATCAACGCCAGTCACAGACTTGATCGCATCCACCATATGGATTCGTTTAAATGGCTTATCTAGATCGACCGCTTCACCTTGATAGGTAACTTTACCAGAATCATCAACTGCCTTGGCAGCCTGCCGAAAAATACCCTCAGTCTCATCCATAACATCAGTAAAATCAAAGTATGCCGCATAACTTTCTAATTCGGTAAACTCAGGATTATGCTTTGTATCGATACCTTCATTACGAAATACGCGGCCGATTTCGTATACACGTTCCATCCCACCAACAATCAGTCGCTTCAAATGTAATTCCAAAGCAATCCGTAAATAAAGGTCAATATCCAATGCATTATGGTGTGTCACAAAAGGCCGGGCAGCAGCGCCACCAGCTTGCGTATGCAGTACTGGTGTTTCTACTTCTGTAAACCCATTTTGATTCAAATAAGTCCGAACTGCGTTAATAATTTTGGTACGTTTCATGAAACGCTCAAAACTATCTGGATTGGCAATCAAATCCAAATAACGCTGCCGATACTTTTGTTCTACGTTAGTTAGACCGTGATATTTATCTGGTAATGGCCGTAATGCCTTGGATAGAAAAGTGACATGTGTTGCTTTGACCGTCAACTCTCCCGTATCCGTCCGCATAACTTCACCTTCAACACCTAGAAAATCACCCAAATCAGAACGCTTAAAAATGTGATAGTTTTCTTCACCAACAACATCCTTACGCACATAGATTTGAATTTTTCCTGAACGATCATGGATATCCGCAAATCCAACCTTGCCCTTACCACGTTTCGTTTGCATTCTGCCAGCAATCGTCACGACAATTGGGTGTTCTTCTAATGTTTCTTTGGATTGCGCACCATACTTCTCTTCCAAATCACGAGCCAAATCCGAGCGCTCAAAACGATGTCCGAAGGGGTCAATGCCTTCATCAATGAGTTCTTGCAGTTTTTCCCGCCGAACTCGGAGTTGATCGTTCATCTCTTTACTTTCATTCTTTGCCAATGCATCCCACTCCTAAATATATAGATTTAATGTACAGCTTTTTGCTGTTCCCGTGCTTCTGTTTGTGTAACAAAATCATCCAAGATATCGATAACTTCTTGACGCGTCATAACTGAATTCACTTTTGCTCGCGTTTTCGCAGCACGCGGAATGCCTTTGAGGTAATAGGCTGCCTGCTGTCTAAATTCAGGAACAGCGATTTTTTCACCTTTTAGGTCAACTAGACGGCCCAATTGTA
Source organism: Agrilactobacillus fermenti (assembly GCF_021030645.1). Taxonomy (GTDB): domain Bacteria; phylum Bacillota; class Bacilli; order Lactobacillales; family Lactobacillaceae; genus Agrilactobacillus; species Agrilactobacillus fermenti. The sequence continues at coordinate 2,238 of NZ_JACGCJ010000009.1, forward strand.
GCTTTGCAGTTTCGATTTTTTCTCTAGGTGTTGGTTCGGGCAGTAACTCACCATCTTCAATATAAGCCAGCATCTGCTTGAGAACCCAAGGATTGCCCAAAGCGGCGCGGCCGACCATAACAGCATCCGCGCCAACTTCATCCAGCATACGTTTAGCATCCTGAGGTGTTCGAACGTCACCATTACCCATGAACGGGATCGTTAACTGCGCACTCACTTTCGCTAAAAGGTCCCAATCAGCATGTCCTGTATACATCTGTTTTCGTGTCCGACCATGCATTGCTAAAGCACTGGCGCCCGCCTCTTGTGCAGCTAAAGCATTCTCAACCGCTAAGATATGATCTTCATCCCAACCGGTACGCATCTTGACCGTAACCGGTTTGTGTACATTGCTAACAACGGCTTTTACCATCTCATAAACTTTGTCAGGATCTAATAACCAACGTGCGCCGGCATCAGTCTTAACGACTTTGTTTACTGGGCAGCCCATATTAATATCAATAATATCGGCACTGGTATTTTGATCGATGAATTCAGCTGCTTGCACTAAAGTTTCTTTCGTACCACCAAAAATTTGGATACTGATTGGGTGTTCATTAGGGTCGACAAATAACATGCTCATTGTTTTTTGGTTATGATGCATGATGCCACGATCACTGATCATTTCACAGACAACAAGTCCGGCACCAAACTCTTTAGCGGTAATTCGAAATGCAGCATTGGTAATACCTGCCATAGGCGCAACCACAATCTGATTTGGAATCGTTACGTCACCGATTTTCCACTCCACTATTCATTGACCTCCTAGTCAAAAAGTTCACACTGATAGCAACAATCCTAACACAAAACAAGGTTCTATATCAAAAAAATTAACCTTCACTCTGGACGATCAGCGCCTGCAAATCAGCAACGGAATATTCATACTTATTACCACAGAACTTACAAACTGCTTCAGCGCCGCCATCTTCATCAATCATTTTTTGCAATTCATTTTTGCCAAGCGATACCATGACGTCGCCAAAATGTGCCTTTGAACAATCACATTTAAATTGTACTGGCATTTGCTCAAGGATTTTGAACTGATGCTTGCCTAAAATACGCTCAATGATTTTCTCTGGGGTATCTCCTTGACGCAACAGCTCAGATACCAGTGGCAGATCGCGAATATTACGTTCAATTTGACTTAATTGTGTTTCATCAGCGTTGGGTAAAACCTGAATCATAAAGCCACCGGCAACGCCAATGGTATTATCGGCGTTAACAAAAACGGATAAGCCGACTGCTGATGGAATCTGCTCGGATTTTGCTAAATAATAAGTAAAATCCTCACCTAATTCCCCAGAAACTAAGGGTACTTGTCCAGTAAAAGGTTCTTTTAAACCTAAATCTTTAGTCACACTGAGCATGCCTTTGGTGCCAACTGCACGACGTACGTCGATCTTGCCCACCGGATTCAAAGGTAAATTCACTTGAGGGTGCTGCACGTAACCTTTAATATCGCCATTAGCATTGCCATCCACGACAATTGCCCCTACAGGTCCATCACCAACAACTCGAGTCGTCAGCTTCTGTTCACCCTGCAATGTAGCTGTACTGATCAATAAGGTACCTACCATTGAACGTCCCATGGCTGCTGAAGAAGCACTCCAAGTATCATGACGTTGCTGGGCTTCTTGAACTAACTCAGTGGCATCAACGGCGTAGGCCCGCAATAATCCATCATTACTAATTGCCTTAGTTAAATAATCACTCACGTTTTACGACACTCCTATTTTCTTTGTCATCTAAAATAACGACCTATCATTCTAATTGTATACAAAAAAATTGAGACAACCAACATTGTCTCAACTTTTGTAAAAATTTCAATCTTTTTTAATTACTGCTCATTTTTAGGATCATGCTCTGAATCATCATGTGTTGCTGTTTCAGATGGTGTATCTGTCTTTGAATGATCAGTCTGTGGTGATTGATCCGCAGACTTCGAAGTATCAGACTCGGTTTGCTTAACTTCAGTATCTTCAGATGCTTGTTTGTGCATATCTTTTGCTTCAGCCGCTTTTTTAGCTTCTTCAAAAGTGGCTGCACTTTCACTTGGAAATTCATCTGTTGATTCGTCAGCTGGCATCTTACCCGTATTATACAGGCTGAGAATTTGCTTCTCATTAAGCGTTTCATACTTCAGCAATGCTTCAGCAATAGCTTTATGTTGATCACGATGAGATTCGATAATATCATGAGCCTTTTGGTGGGCTTCATCAATGATCCGCCGAACCTCATTATCAATAGCTGCTGCTGTATCTTGCGAATAAGCTGGACCTTGGCCATATTCAGCACCAACGAACGGTGCCCCACTACTCTCAAGGGCAACTGTCCCAAGTTTAGTGGACATCCCATATTGGGTGACCATGCTTCGAGCAATTTGAGTCGCTTGTTCAAAGTCATTAGATGCCCCACTAGATTCGCTATTAAAGATGATTTCTTCAGCTGTACGACCACCAAGCAACCCAATAATCTGTTCATTAAGTTCCTTTTTAGTCATCAAGAATTGATCATCTTTAGGTAGCATGATCGCATAACCGCCTGCGCGACCACGAGGGACAATCGTTACTTTACGAACAACCCGTGAATCACTTAAAACTAAACCGATAATCGCATGTCCAGCTTCATGATAGGCAACCATGTGCCGCTCTTTCGGTGCAATCACGCGATCTTTTTTGGCTGGCCCAGCAATCACACGATCTTCTGCCTCATCGATATCAGAAGCATCTATCTTGGTCTTACTACGCCGTGCGGCAACTAAAGCCGCTTCGTTTAACAAGTTCTCCAAGTCAGCACCAACAAAACCAGGTGTTTGATGTGCAATTTCTTTCAAATCAACATCATTCGCAAATGGTTTGTTTTTAGCATGGACTTTCAAAATTGCTTCCCGGCCTTTAACATCAGGACGGCCAACTAAAATTTTACGGTCGAAACGCCCAGGACGCAGTAACGCTGGATCCAGTACATCTGAACGGTTGGTTGCGGCAATGACAATAACGCCTTCATTACCAGTAAATCCATCCATTTCAACTAACAATTGATTCAACGTTTGTTCACGTTCATCATGACCGCCGCCAAGTCCAGCCCCACGCTGCCGACCAACGGCATCAATTTCATCAATGAAAATGATCGATGGTGCGTTTTTCTTAGCATTTTCGAATAAATCACGGACACGACTGGCACCAACACCGACAAACATCTCTACAAAATCTGAACCAGAAATCGAGAAGAATGGCACGCCAGCTTCACCAGCAACGGCACGTGCAAGCAGAGTTTTACCAGTACCAGGAGGGCCCTCAAGTAAAACACCTGCTGGGATACGAGCGCCTAACGAAGCAAACTTCCGTGGATCTTTCAAGAATTCGACAACTTCGACCAATTCTTGTTTTTCTTCTTCGGCACCAGCAACATCAGAAAAACGAACTTTGTTCTTCTTAGGGTCTTGTGGTTTAGCCTTGGATTTGCCAAAGTTCATTACCCGACCATTGCCGCCACCACCTTGTCCTGCTTGCCCCATCATCATGTATAGGAAAACGAACACAAGGATGAATGGCAAAATCATGGACAAAATCGTCAGCCATAGACCAGACTGTGACTCCTCACTGGTATTGATAGCCACATTATGCCTTTTAGCCGATTGATTGATCTGTGAGACTAATGAATCAGATGATAGAACAGTCGTACTAAAATTTGATGCGGTGCTATTGCTCTTACCGGAAAGTAGACCAAAGCTGTTATTATTTTGTTCTATCTTTTGTGGTTTGCGGTAAGCCCCCGTCACTTTGTAAACACCATTAGATGGTTGAATTGAGAAAGATTTAACTTTATTATCTTGTAAATCTTTCACAAACGTCGAGGAGCTTACAGTTTGTGACGTTGCTTGATTATTGTTATTCCCGACAAACCAGCCGACAATCGCAATAATGACCACAAAAATAAAAATGTAAAACAGACTATTACCAAATAGTCCATTTTTTTTATTCTTCATACGGTACCTCCTATTTTGTTTTGATCAGTCTCTATAAAATGCATGATAGCACAAACCTTGAAAGCTGACGAATGATTTAATTTTCATAAATTTCAGGTTTTAAGATACCTATATAAGGTAAATTGCGATATCTTTCGGCATAGTCTAGTCCGTAGCCAACCACAAAGGCATCTGGCACGCTAAAACCGACATAATCAGCACGAACATTCTTGATGCGGCCTTCTGGCTTGTCCATTAAAGCACAAATGGCCACTGAATTTGCGGCTCGAGTTTCAAACAACTTGATCAAATAATCCAGCGTCCGACCACTATCAACAATATCCTCAACAATAATAATATCACGCCCAGCAACAGATGTATCCAGATCCTTAAGAATTTTAACCTCGCCAGAAGAAACTGTAGCGTCCCCATAACTAGATACATCCATGAAATCTACTTCCACAAAATCATCGATTTCGCGAATAAGATCCGTCATAAAGATAATGGCGCCCTTTAAAACACCAATCATCAACGGGTTCTTGCCGGCATAATCTTGCTTGATCTGAGTACCAAGTTCCTGAACTTTCGCGGCAATGGTTTGTTTTGAGTATAAGACCTCAAGTACATCATTTTGCATGCAATTACTTCTCCTTAGGCTTTTGCTGATAACACAATATGAATTTCATTTTATCAGTTCCGCTGGATCGAAACAATTGAAAGGTACGGAAATTTGGAATCCATAACAATTGTTTTTGGGACCAAAACAGCCAGAAACCTTGACGTTGACTTTGGGGCACGTGCGCATCAATAAACAATTTTTTAAGCTTGCCATGATGCCCATTCGCCAATAAATATTTATCACCAGGCAAACGATGCCTAACCACGATTGGCAAATCTGCCCCAGTCAGCTCGATCGGTCTCATGATAATTCCTGATTGGCTACGTTGCATTTGTCCTTGATTAGATGCAAAGACGCCCACGCGTTCAGTCGCAGAAATTTGGTGCCAACGATTTAATTTTAATGCAATTACAGCATCATTACGTGGCACTTGAGACTGATTTTTTTTGATTAAATAATGATCATAAACTTTTCTAAAAATCAACTGATCTGCTAAGTTCAAAGTTGCTTGCGGCCGCACTTGATCGATTAATGCCACCATTTCTTGGAGCTGGCTTTGCTTTAAGCCAGCTTCGGGAAAACAAATCTGCCAAGCGAGGCGTAACAACTGTTTTTGTATCCCTGGTGCAAATGTTTGTAGTTTTTGTACTTTACCAGTGATCGCCCCAGCCGTAACTTTAATTTGTGCACGTTCAAAAAGAACAGGTGCGAATGTCTTTTGTAAAGCTAACACATCGGTTAGGTCTTCATTAAATTGATTGATATGTTGATTAAACCGAGGATTTTCTGATTTTAACTGTGGGATCACATGATGCCGCAAACGATTGCGAAAATACTGGTCACTAGCATTAGTTTCATCTTCAAAAAAATGTAGGGCCCGCTTTTGCGCATAAGTCACTAACATTTGCTTCGTATATCCCAACAACGGTCTTACCAATCGGCCACTTGCAAAGATCCGCTGTGACTTTAAGCTATTGATCGCCGATAATTCACCAGAACGCGTAAGGTTCATCAAAACTGTTTCTGCTAAATCATCACTATGATGTGCTGTTACCAAAATATTATAATGCTGCTGCTGCATAACTTCCGCAAAAAACTGATAACGGAATTGACGCGCTGCATTTTCGACACCAGACTTAGGGTGCATCTCCGGCAGCCAATCAGCTTTAAAAAAGCGAATTTGATGCTGCTGCAGATAGTCACTGAGGTACTCGGTTTCAAGTACACTCTGAGCGCGTAAATGATGGTCCACATAAACTACCGCAAATTTTGGCCGCTGCGGCGTGGGCAAATGACGCACTAAGTCTAACAATACCATGGAATCAACACCGCCAGAAACTGCAAGAAGCAAGCGGTCCGTTCTCGTCCAGAGTCTTTCTTGCTGAATATGCTGCTCAAAGTGATTCTGCAAATCGATCACGTCATAATCACCTTCCATCTCTAAATAAACGAGTTTAAACTCAATGGTTAAGTAAGCAAATAAAAAGACGGTCTCACAACAAAAATCTTGTCATGAACCGTCAGTACAAATTGGGCTATCACTGATACGTAACTTGTAGAGTCCTGATCAATTTGTTGGTGTCGAGTCTAGCTGCGACGACCGCCACGACCGCCACGTTTACCTTCAGTATTACGTTTAAGCGATGTTAAGCGATCTTCACTTTCCTTCAAAAAGCCAGACAACAATGAATCAAAATCCTTACCATTGTTATTACTGTTTTTTGAACTGAATTGATTAGAGCTGGAGCTACGATGTCCTTGTGATCTGTGTTGCGGATGACTATGGGTGTGCGTGTTCGTGTTATTGGTAGCCGCAACAGGGTTTGGTTTGTCCTGAGCTTTACGAATCGAAAGACCAATTTTACCATCTTTCATGGAAAGCACTTTGACTGTGACCTCATCACCAACTGCCAAAACATCATGAATATCCTTGACATAGCTATCAGAGATCTCACTAATATGCACTAAACCAGTTTGATGATCACCTAGATCAACAAACGCCCCAAAATTTGTAATCCCTGTAACCTTGCCCTTAACTTTCGCGCCAATTTCGATCGACATAAAACTGAAAAGTCCTCCTTAGTTTGTGTATCAATAAGTATAGCATTTAGAGAAAAGTGTTCAACCCTAAATAATAAAATTTCTCACATCAAAACCAAATCCAGAAAATAGATAGGCCAATTATTTAAACCCACAAAAGGCCTAAGTGCTAATAAGCCGCAGCAGCATAGACCATTACAAAATTAATTTTGAGGTTTATCACCAGGCAAGCTAAAAATAATTTCGCCTGGTTTAGAGTAGTAGTACTTTTCTCGAATGACTTTTTCCAAATAATCAGCATTATTCAATTGCTGTACATTTTGCTTTAGATCTGTATTCTGTGTTTGAGCTTTCTGTAGTTGTGTCTTACTCATTTGCACCTGACTTTGAAGCTGTTGGGTATTCCGATGGGTTTGAAAAATCTGTAGCCCCAGAAAAGCCGTCACAATACTCAAAAGAATCGCAATCAGATAAAGTCGTCGCTTATGCACTTGTCGAACATATTGTTTACGGCGATCATTGATATTTTTTAAAGTTTGTATTTTTGTAAAATCGTTATTCAGTGATTTTACGTTTTCCGAATCCATATTCTTCTCAATCATGGCTAATTCTCCCGAAATACGTTCATACTTATAAAAAACAGTATAACGCACTCAGAATTTTCAATGAAACGGCTTTAAAAATCTTTAGATAAAATTATCATTTTGCCGATAATTTTCTGAAATCGTTGTATACATTTCAGCCGCATCTTCTTTTTTAGTCGAATCTCTGAGATTATTGACTTTTAAAACTAACGTACGATTGCCAAACCGAATCTCTAATTGATCGCCAACGGCCACTTCACTAGAAGATTTCGCAACCTTATCGTTGATCAGGATTCGCCCTTGATCAGCAATCTGCTTAGCAACTGGCCGCCGCTTAATAATCCGTGACACCTTTAAAAATTTATCTAACCGCATGAGTCATCCTCCTCAAAACTTATGTTTTTTAGTCTGCCAATGGCGCAATAATCGGCCAACATAAGGCAAAGCTAACCATTCTCGTGTACTCAATACCTGTAATTTTACCATAGCGCCCAAAAATACCAAGATACCACCAAAAATACCGACTAAAGTTGTGATGCCAGCCCCAACTCGATTATTGGGCAACCATAACTGCAAATAAACGGCTAATAACAAGACAACGCCGCCCATGATGAGCACTGCTAACAATAGTCGAAAAATAAAATTATGGTTGAAGACGGCCTGCTTCAAATAAGTTGGTGTCCGTAAAAATAAAATAAAGGCGATCCAACCTAACGCAATAATTGTGACGAAGCTACTTCCAGCAATGCCAAACACACGCGTGAAAATTTGATTAAACATCAATTTAATTATAAATCCAGATAATAAGGCTACCGTTGCAACCTTAAAATGATCTAAGCTCTGCAAAACACTACTAAAAACGTTGATTAAAGCTACTAGCATAATACTAACCATATAAAGCGCCAAAGTCAGACTACCTTGGCGATCGCCAAAAAGAAGCTGGTTGATCCAAGGCATCAACACAATCAACCCAACGCTAGCCGCCGCTGATAAGACCAAAGCTAGGTGCACAAGCTGTTGGGTCACTTTGATAAAAAGCACTTTTTTATTCGCTTGGCGGGCATTACTCAGAGCAGGCAGTAATGTCGTCACAAAAGCCATGGTAACGACCAAGCCCATCTGAACTAACGGTTGGGCTCGGTCATAAATACCCTTTAAGTTATAAGCCAGCTGATTGGTTTGACCGCTTTCGATCAACCCTTTAGTCACCGAAAAAGAGTCCAATAGCTGAAAGATAACCATGGTTGCTGAGAATAATGCAATCGACCCACCCTCCAGCAAAAATCGTTTGGTCAAGTGTATATAACGCAATTGTTCTAACGCTTGTTCAGCAATCGTAGGGCTAAGCTGCGATGGCTGTTTAAATCGACAATAAGCTGGCAGCATCACGGCTAAAGCGATTAGTCCACCTAGAAACGCGCCGCTCATCGCCACAGTGCCCATCTTATAGTAGCTCCAATGATGATGCACAAATAAACTCGCCGCAAGTAAAATCACACCAACACGAACGAGCTGCTCTACCACTTGAGAAATGGCTGTGGGCCGCATGTCAAAAGTGCCCTGGAAATAGCCTCTGAGTACAGACAAAAAAGGTGTTAGTAAAAACATAAAAGCAACTGTTCGAATCAAGCTTGCTAGCTGACCATCCCCCATAAGTTGTGCAATAGGGCCCGCTTGCAAATATAATAAGCTAAAAATACCAAGGCTTAGGATACTGATCAATACAAAACTGCGCTTTAAAAGGCGCTGTCGTAAATCAATATCAGCCTGTTCGGCAACTAACTTTGAAATAAAATTAGGTAGTCCAGATAAGGCTAATGTCATACCGATCCCATAAATTGGATAAACCTGCTGATACACATAAAAACCCGTATTGCCAACTAAATTTTGAAAGGGAATTCGGTACACGGCACTAAGTACTTTCGCAATTAATGCTGAAACTGAGAGCAATAAAGCCCCCCGCATTAAATTTTTCGCAGAATTTTTGGGCATAAATTTCTCCCTTATCGGTTAGAAACGCTACTTATTTTTAACGGCTGCACCATCACTGACCTGTTGCGCTAATCCAGCAACAAAAGCAACAATTTGTGGCAGCCAATCATCTAGCCCCATCTTGGGCTGAATCGTTAAAATAACTTTAATATCTTTTGTCTCATCTTGGACACTAGCATGGAGTTTTGTCTTAGCCAGAGCTTTGAAAACCCCCTCACCCTTAATGAGAGCAAAGCCCTGTTGCGATAAAACAACCGTAACTTTTTGAGCTTGTTGATTGACGTTGGTTACCAAAGCTTGATCAGCTGCCATTTTCAACTCAGCAATCTGCAACAGCCGCTTCACTTCAATCGGATAATCCCCAAAGCGGTCGATCAAGTCATCTTCAATGGCCTCAATGTCTTGAGCGGCATCAATTTGACGGATACGTTTATACATCTCAATTTTTTGCTGTTCATCTTCAATATAGTCTGAAGGAATATAAGCTTCAACTTTGAGATCAATTTCACTGTCCGTTCGCTTGACGGCTGCATCACCTTTCTTCTTAGCTACAGCTTCAGATAACATCTGTGAATAAAGATCATAGCCGACACTATCAATAAAGCCGTGCTGCTGGGCGCCTAACAAATTCCCGGCACCACGAATGGAAAGATCGCGCATCGCAATTTTGAAACCTGAGCCTAGCTCAGTAAAGTCCTTAATAGCTTGTAGTCTTTTTTCACTCACTTCGGTCAAAACCTTGTCAGGCTTATAAGTAAAGTAAGCATAGGCCACCCGGCTGCTGCGACCGACTCGTCCCCGCAGCTGATACAGTTGTGATAGGCCATAATGATCCGCATTCTCAACAATCATTGTATTTGCATTGGGCATGTCGATGCCAGATTCAATAATCGTCGTTGCCACCAGCACGTCCGCCTCGCCATTGACAAAACTCATAATGACATTTTCCAGTTGAACTTCAGTCATCTGACCGTGGGCATAAACAATAGTTGCTTCGGGAACCAACTGTTGTAATTGGTCAACAACGCGTTCAATATCACTGACTCGGTTGTGTAAGTAAAACACTTGTCCGTTACGTTCAATTTCACGTTTGATGGCTTCCCGAATTGCCCCAGCATTTTGTTCCATAACATACGTCTGAATTGGGTAACGATTGGTGGGCGGTGTTTCAATGACAGACAAATCCCGAACCCCCACCATCGACATGTTTAACGTTCGGGGAATTGGTGTCGCCGTCAAAGTCAACACATCAATGTTTGCCCGCAACTGTTTGATTTTTTCTTTGTGCTTAACGCCAAACCGCTGCTCCTCATCAATAATTAGCAAGCCTAAATCACTAAAGCGCACGTCTTGTGACAGCAGTCGGTGTGTACCGACCACAATATCAAGCTGACCGTTCTTTAACTTCTTAAGCGTTTCGGTAACTTGAGCTCGACTTTGAAAGCGAGATAACACCCCAATATTTACCGGAAAGTCAGCAAAACGCTGGGTCATAGTTTCAAAGTGCTGCTGCGCTAAAATCGTAGTTGGCACTAAGAAAGCCACTTGTTTATTATCTTGAACAGCCTTAAAAGCAGCCCTTAAAGCGACTTCCGTTTTGCCAAAACCAACATCACCCACCAATAAACGGTCCATCGGCCGACTCCGCTCCATATCATGCTTGATTTCAGCGACACTACGCAGTTGATCAGCTGTCTCCGTATAAGGAAAAGCCGCTTCAAATTCATGTTGATAAGCATTGTCAGGTGAAAAAGCAAACCCCTTCTCGGATTCACGTTTGGCATAAAGTTCGATCAAATCATCCGCAATATCTTCAATCTTTGAGGCCACACGCCGTTTCGTCTTTTGCCATTCGGTCCCGCCTAGCTTATTGATGTGTGGTGCTTTACCTTCAGAAGCCACGTATTTTTGAACTAAATTCAACTGTGTAACTGGGATAAATAATTTGGCATTGTTTTGATAAAGAATTGTTAGATAATCACGATGTACCCCATCGACTGCCATAGTCTGCGTACCCAAAAACTTACCGATCCCATGATTAACATGGACCACATAATCGCCAGGCTTTAAATCATTATAGCTTTTGATACGTTCCGCATTATCAATTGCTAACGAGCGTACTTTTTTCTTAGGCGGTTGGTTAAATAATTCGGTCTCCGTCAAAACAACGGTCTTTTGGTCGATCTGTTCAAAGCCAGACTGTAGTTGGCCCAATGTTAATTGGATCTTATTAGGTTTAATTTGATCAGCTTCAACAATGACACTGTTGATTTCAAAATCTCTAAAAGTGCTGGCGACCTTTTCTAGCCGAGTCGCCTGATCAATCAAAACAACTACCGTAGCTTCACTTTTAGCCCAGTGATCCATTTCTGTTTTGACCATGGGCATCTGACTGAAGAATTTCTGTGGCACGCGGGCTTTTAAGTTGACGATTTCATCTAACCGTAAGCGGCCCATCCCTTTTTGGAATAATGAGAGGTAGACACGTGGCCGTTGATCTTTCTTTAATTGCTTTATAAAATCGGCTTCCAAGGGTTCAACACGTAAAATATCCCCATTTTCTAACAATTGCGTCTGCCAGTCAGCAGCTTCTTGCTCACGATTTCGGCTTTGTTCCAAAATCCGCGGATAGTCATCTAAGATGAGGGTGTCGGCCGACGCAAAATAATCTAGTAACGTGCCCATTTGAACTTGAAGTTCATTTAAAAATAAACTTAATCTATCTGGCCGCCCACCACTATCTAACAAATCGATCACTTGCTGAATTTTCTGCTGTAAATTCTGCTGGAGCTGTGGCTCGGCTTCTAATTCTGGTAAACGTTGTGCCAGTTGTTTGGTCAAGCGTTCAGCAGCCGCTTGTAATTGTGTGCTGGTCAGCATCAGATCCGTAGCAGGTAATAATTGCAGCTGCTCCAAATTTTCCACACTGCGCTGGGTTTCGGGATCAAAAGAACGCAGGCTATCCACATCAGTATCAAACAACTCAATTCGATACGGTAAGCTGGCATTAATTGGAAACACATCAAAAATATCCCCACGAATCACAAATTCACCGGGAGAGGCAACTAATTTTTGGCGCACATAACCCATAGCCACCAAATCCTGCGCTAATTGCGTCAGATCAAGCTGGCTTTGCATATCGATCATAATAGCCCTTCGCGTAAATTGATCAGGTTTTGAAACATACTTTTGAACGCCAGCTAATGTGGTTAAAACAATGGTTGGCTGTCCAGTCGTCAAGCGCGCCAACGCTTGAATCCGCTGGGACAAGGCTTCCGGTGAACTAGGTCCTACTTCAGCGGCCAAAACTTCAGCGGCGGGAAAGACTTGTACTGCGCCTTCACCGACCAGACCAACCAAATCACTATTCAAATACTCGACTTGCTGCTGATTGGCAGTCACATACAAAATATTCTTGTGACTTTGTTTTAATAGACCAGCCAACCAAACGGATTTGGCTGATCCCTCTAAGCCCGTGACGAGCTGGCGACTGTCTAGAGTTAAAGCACCAGCCACCTGACTGATCTGACCCGCCTGGTCGAATAAATTTATTAAATCCAAGTCAATAGCCTCCTTTTAGCCATTGAAACGATTCATAATGTCGTTGGCCGAATGACCATCCAGCCAACTAATCGCTGCTTCAGCGGCCCGATCGAAGGCAGCTAGCATGATTGGTAAGTCATCCTTATTAAAAGGGGTCAATACCCAATCCACCACTTTACTGCGATCAGGATGTTGAATGCCAACTTTTAACCGATTAAATTGTTCCGTTTGCACAGCGGCGATGATACTTTTGATACCGTTATGCCCCCCAGACGCACCTTTGTCTCTAAAACGTAACTTACCCAGCGGCATATCCATATCATCTTGAATCACAAGCAGATCACTCGGCGCCATTTGATAATAATGTAATAAGGGCCCAACAGCACGGCCTGAATCATTCATATAAGTTAATGGTTTAACTAAAAATACTTTTTCACCATTATAAATAAATGACGTAAACTGTGCTTCAAAATCTTGTTTACTCAGTGTCTGATTCAACCGTTTGCTAAGCGTATCGACCACCGTAAAACCCACATTGTGTTTCGTACGGTCATATTTTTTGCCTGGGTTACCCAGGCCGACGATCATTTTCAAAATAAAGCCTCCATCAATAATTAGCTGCAAAAAATTTAACCTTGTAGTTCAAGCAAATTAACGTTTTATTTCTAGCCATTCTTTATTTTTACTATACGCTAGAAGATAATGCACCTTGTTTGTTTATAAAATAGAACTCAAATAGACACGAAACACCTCATGGCATCTGTTTCGTGTAGCTACTTAGTATACCATATCTCATATAAAATGGCCGCCTAACGTATGACGCCATATTTGCTAGTCATACCAACGATCAAACTCTAATAAGTCGCCTATTGGGGCTGAAATAAAATTACTATTTTACCTTTAACCACTTGTTTATTACGCATAATTTTGGTTTAAACGTGTGTCAAAAGGCAACATCTTTTGATTCACGCTCCAATAACAAACAACAAAATAGGCTTTCAAAAAAATGCTTTAACTATAAATATATATGTTGACACATAATACTATGCATAATACTATGCATAATACAGTATGGTCATAAGGGGTGGTTTTATGATTGAACTACACCATATTTCATTAAATTATGGTCAACAACAGGTACTGTCAGACTTAAATCTTGCAATTCCCAATGATGGAAAAACTATTGGTATTATTGGGCCAAACGGTGCTGGGAAAACTACACTCATCAATAATATTTTAAAACGCATCAATACTTTTAAGGGCCAGAGACAAGTTCCTGACGCCATTGCGTATTTACCTGATCAACCTTTCTTGCCCGGTCACATTCGCTTAAAAGCAGCCATTGATCTCTTCATAGCTGCCTATCCTGACTTTAATTATCAATTAGCGCTTTCACTTCTAAAGACCCAACACTTAAATTTACAGCAACGGATCCATACACTTTCCCGAGGCATGCAGCAACAAGCTGAGTTAGCCCTCACTTTGGCACGTCAGGTCCCTTATTATCTTTTCGATGAACCTCTGGGTGCCATTGATCCACGTCATCGTCAAAATACCTATCAAATGATTCAAACTGCTAGACGATCCCACAGTACGGTTTTAATTGTGACACACCTTTTAAAAGATCTGGCCCCACTCTTTGATGAGATTTGGCTATTGACAAATGGCCGTGTCGCACAACAAATTAGCCGCACACAACTACAACAGAACTTTAACGGAGATATCGAACAATATTATCAGGAGATGACAACGCATGCATAAATGGCTTTTATTTCGTTTCAAAAAATTATTAGGCCTCTTTTCGTTCCCACTGATAGTCGAATTTGCAATCATTATCTATCAACAGATCGCTACACATAAATTGAATAACGGGCTGGCTTTAGCACATAGTTTATTTTTCATAGCTACAAATGTTGTTTTATTTATTGCAATCATTGCGCAGATGATTCGTGATGGTTATTTAGGAACCGACGCCATGCAGCTGTTGCTCAAACAAAATCAACTATGGACAACTTTACTGGCTGGTGGCATGAGTATGCTGCTTTTGATTTTTATGATATCGTAGCGAATTTTGCATTATCAGGTACACCTCTAAAATGGCAATTTCCAAACCTATATTGGTGGCAAAAACCCCTAAGTCTACTAACAACACTAATTTTGGTTATAGCTTTAATTACAATATCTAAAAATATTCGGCAAACAGCCCTAGGCATTAGCATCATCACTGGCGGCTTAATCGCTATGGCTAGCTTTGGATTCATTATTTTAAATCAATGGACTACCGTTCCAATTTTCTCCGGCAACTATTTCATGATTGGCGTTGGCGCTCAACCACAATCTCTAACCTATATCACAGCCGTTCCGCTTTTATTTCTGAATCAAGCTGCTGTCACAACCAATCAAATAGTTGGTGCAAAAATTAATTTCATCATTTTAACAGTTGCACTAGTTGTCCTGGCAGTGCGTCTCACCTTGCACCGATTAAATTATGTTCGATTGGTCGATTAAGTTGTCAAAAGTAATTGTCAGCAGCACAATGCTTGTGTTTGAATCATTCGTAGTCAAAAAACATTTGTTTATCAGAAACGTGCCTTATTGTTTTGTGATGAACTAATTTTCATAAAACTGTCATATCTCGCTTTCATTTGCTGTATCAGCGTTTTTCACCAGCATTAAAATAAAAAATGAAAAAAGTTGTGTAAAAGCTGACGATATAGTGAAATTTGTGTTATACTACCGTTGTTAAATTTGTTTTCCAGAAAGGATGAATCATTTTGGCATCTACAACACAAAAAGACCATCAAAAAGTTATTCTTGTCGGCGATGGTGCTGTTGGTTCCAGTTACGCCTACGCTTTAGTATTACAAGGTATTGCTCAAGAAATCGGTATCGTTGATATCTTTAAGGATAAGACTAAAGGTGATGCAATTGACTTATCAAATGCTTTGCCATTTACACAACCTAAGGAAATCTACTCCGCTGAATATTCAGATGCAAAAGATGCAGACGTTGTTGTTATTACTGCCGGTGCCCCACAAAAACCTGGCGAAACTCGTCTAGACTTAGTTAACAAAAACCTTAAGATTTTGAAATCTATCGTTGATCCGATCGTTGAATCTGGTTTCGATGGTATCTTCTTAGTTGCTGCTAACCCAGTTGATATCTTAACTTATGCGACTTGGAAATTATCTGGTTTCCCTAAGAACCGTGTCGTTGGTTCAGGTACTTCATTGGATACAGCACGTTTCCGTCAATCTATCGCTGAATTAGTTGACGTTGATGCTCGTTCCGTCCATGCTTACATCATGGGTGAACATGGCGATACAGAATTCCCTGTATGGTCTCACGCTAACGTTGCCGGCATTAAGATTTCTGAATATGTCAAAAAACATCCTGAAATCGACGAAAGCAAATTAGTCGATATGTTCGAAAATGTTCGTGATGCTGCCTATAAAATCATTGATCTTAAAGGTGCAACATTCTATGGTATTGCAACAGCATTAGCTCGGATCACCCGTGCTATCTTAGATGACGAAAATGCTGTCTTACCACTTTCTGTTTACATGGATGGTCAATATGGCTTGAACGATATTTATATCGGTTCTCCAGCTGTGATCAACCGTAATGGTATCTCTGAAATTCTTGAAATTCCATTAAGTGACCATGAACAAGAAAGTATGAAGTCTTCTGCAAACCAATTGAAGAAAGTTTTAGATGACGCTTTTGAAAAAGGCGAAATTGAAACTCGTCAATAAGATTTACAGTTCTCAAAAAGTCGGGACATTTTGTTCCGGCTTTTTTATTGCATTTTTCAGAAAATCTAGGTATGATCATGAAAACAATTGTCTAATTTAAACCTTAGGGAAACGTTTAAATTAGGTATCTGCGATTGTTTTAAACAAGGAACTGGGTATAATGAAACTAAGTTATTACTTTAAAATTAAGGGGTTGACACCTGTTGCATCTTAAGAAAGTTGTACCATTGGGGATCATCTTTGCTGTCATTGGCATCGCGCTTTTTTATGTTTTAATGAGTGTGCGTTATCAAAATGTTTTCTTACCACACACTGTTTATTCGGGCGTAAATATCGCGGGTAAAACACCAGAACAAGCGAATCAAAAACTGAAGGCACATATTAAAAAACAGCACTATCAATTGGTCGAGGGTAAAAAGGATATTTTACAATTTACCGGTAAAGATCTGAATATTGACCATGATTACGCCAAACAACTAACTGCCATTAAAAACCAGCAAAATCCATGGAGCTGGTCTCTCAAAGTTTTTGCGGCACCAAGTGAGACCGGTGTGAAAGCTGAGAACTTAGCACTCAATCAGCAAAAAGTAGACCAACTCTACCAGCAAGTTGTTAAGGCAACCGCCACTGACCGAGTTCAAACGAAAGATGCGACTTTGAGCAAGGATAACGGTAGTTTTACGATCAAAAAAGAAGTTTACGGCAATAATATCGACGAACAACAACTAAAAAAACAAATTGTCGCTGCCGTGGATCAAGGGCAAACGAAAATTAACATCAAAAAGGCTTATGTACAACCCAATGTCACCAGTGATGATAAGCAGTTGCAAAGTGACAAACAAAAGTTAAATGCCATTTTAAACGAAAATATCACTTATAAGATTGCGGGTAATGACGCCAAAATTCCTAAAACTGAAATTGACAACTGGTTAAATTACACTGATGGTAAAATTGCCTTAGATCAAACAAGCATGGCGCGTTATATTGCTAGTCTTTCAGCTAAATATGGCACTATCAATAAAACACGTGATTTTAAGACCGAACAAGGTCAGACAGTTCAAGTACCTGCCGGGACCTATGGTTGGTCCATCAAGAGTATTAGTGAAGCTAAAGCTTTGGCCACAGAGATGCTCAAAGGTGAAGATTTCACACGCAAACCTTTGATTCAAGGTGTTGGCTATAATGAAAATGGTGATGATATTGGCAATACTTATGTTGAAGTCAGCAAATCGGCACAACATATGTGGGTGCACAAGGACGGTAAAGTCATTATCAGCACTGATGTCGTTACTGGCAAACCCGGACAAGACACACCATCTGGTACTTTTGTGGTCTGGAATAAAGTCCGCAATACACAGCTTAAAGGTAAGAACGATGATGGTTCTGATTACAGTTCACCTGTAAGTTACTGGATGCCAGTCGATTATACTGGTGTTGGTTTACATGACTCCCCTTGGCAGCCAACTTATGGTGGTGATTGGTACAAAGCCCATGGTTCTCATGGCTGTGTCAACACACCACCAAGTGTTATGGCCCAAGTATTTGCTGACGTCCCATTAAACACACCCGTCATTATTTACTAAACTTATCTCAAAAATAGAGGTCGAAAACAAGGTATTCGTTTTCGACCTCTATTTTTATTAGGCTGCTCAATTTAACCCATCCTTCAAAGAACGATTCTCATTCAGAATTTGGTTTGCAATTTTCTGCGAAAATATTTAACATTATGGTTGTATTATAATTTTATGATAAGAGGCGGGTTTTTTTATGAGTAAAGTTGCTGTTATTGTTACTGACTTTGTCGAAGATGTTGAATATACATCCCCTGTTGAGGCACTTAAGCAAGCTGGTAATGATGTCACGGTAATCGAATTTGAAGCAGGCAAAACTGTCAAAGGCAAACACGGTGTCAATATCAAAATTGATAAAACAATTGACGAAGTAAAGCCCGACGATTTTGATGCACTTTTGATTCCTGGTGGCTTCTCCCCCGATCAGCTTCGTGCCGATGAAAGAATGGTCGACTTTGTTAAGGCATTCTTGCTAGCAAGCAAACCAACCTTTGCAATTTGTCATGGCCCACAATTATTTATTCAAACTGGTCTGACCAAGGGGCGTAAAATGACAGCCTATGTCACTGTCCGTCCTGATCTTTATTATGCTGGTGCTGAAGTTGAGGACCAACCCGTTGTCATTGACAACAACTTAGTTACAAGTCGAACCCCTGACGACCTTGACCAATTTAATCATGCGATTGTTGATGCTTTAAAGTAATGAATAGGGCCCTCACCCATACTTCTTGAATCATTTAATTCGATACTTTTACGTAATTTGATACTTATTTGCTCTCACCTTGTTGCAGTTAATTTAGTTATAGTTGCTTCATTAGATTAATTTTTGGTGATCATTAGTAACCCATCCCCTAGGGGTAAAATGCTACTACTTAAAGTATCGTCCTCAAAGACGCGCGTGAATAGACGATTCAAGTTTCGATGGATACTGCGATTTTTGTGCTTGATCTCAGAATCTGGCTTCAACACCGTTCCCCCTTGCATGACATCATCAATCAATAAAACGCCATGCGTATTGAGCAATCGTAGGCAATCAGGTAAAAATGAGATATATTTAGCTTTAGCACTATCCAAAAAGATCCAATCATAAGTTGCCGTAAGTTTGGGTAGAAGGTCAGCTGCGTCTCCCGCCAGTAATTGGACCCGCTCTTCTAATGCAAATTTTTTAAAAGTTTGTCTTGCCTGCGTAAGCATAACATCAAAGCGATCAATTGTGGTGATTTTAGTTGTCTCCGGGGTATTCAACGCCATCAGCGTTGTCGAGAACCCTACTGCCGTCCCAACCTCCAAAATACGCTTAGGCCGCATAATTTTTAGCAACACCTTGAAGAAATTAACCGTTTCTGGAGGAATCACGGGCACGCCAGCCTCACGAACTTGTTTTTCAAAGTTACCCAATGGGCCCTTTAAAGGTTGTTGTTGCTCACGTAGAAATGTCAAAACTGCCTTATCAATAATTGGTCGATGCATCATTTCGTTTAACATTGTATAAACTCCTTAAGTATATTATTAGAAAACACTGACTAAATTTAATAAATGTGTTATGATTGTTCAAGCAATTATTCATTGAAACAAAGTTTAGAAAGTAGGGAGAACAGCGATGTTAATCAAGCCTTTAGTTCGTAAAAAAGAAGAATTAACAACTGTTGAAGAAACGGTCACATTAGAAGATGCTTTGAAAGTTCTTGAAGATTCCGGCTTTCGTTGTGTGCCAATTTTAGACGAATCCGGTAAACTTTTCCGAGGTAATATTTACAAGATGCACATCTATCGTCATAAGTCACGTGGCGGCGATATGAGTCTGCCAGTTACTTACCTTTTGAAAAATGCCACCAAAACCATCAACATTCAATCCCCATTCTTTAGAGTTTTCTTTGACATCAAAGACTTGCCATATATCAGCGTCTTAGACGAGAATAATAACTTCTATGGCATTTTAACACATAATCAATTATTGGGGGCATTATCAGAGGCCTGGAATATTGATATCAGTAGCTTTGTATTGACTGTTACTTCTTCTGGTGCTCAAGGA
This sequence comes from Agrilactobacillus fermenti, assembly GCF_021030645.1. GTDB lineage: Bacteria > Bacillota > Bacilli > Lactobacillales > Lactobacillaceae > Agrilactobacillus > Agrilactobacillus fermenti. The sequence continues at coordinate 22,380 of NZ_JACGCJ010000009.1, forward strand.
GAATTAGCAACTATGTCTAAGATTATTGCTAAATACGCTTCTATTTCTGGGTGTATGACATTAGACGCCAAAGAAGAGAATTTTGTACGGCGGACTTTATTCACACTGCCGGCTAATATCGAGATGAGCACTGTGGATACAATTGTGGATAAGCTTGAGAAAAAAGGATTTCCTGTTGTAGAAATTGATGATCTGCAAAATGATAAAATCATCCGTGATAATGATATTTTTACTCGGTAGATAGATTTGTTTGACCAAATAAATATGCTAACAGAGTGTGACAAAAGACACTCAGCACCTGAGTACTAACAAGAATTGTAAGAAAATGCTGTACTTTCCATTTGAACTATTTGTTGTTAGATAAGGGTGTTGCCCCTTGGAGCATATTTAAAAAATAGGATGGTTCATAACTAAACAGAGAGCGAAAACAAAATATTAATTTTGTTTTCGCTCTCTGTTTAGTTATAAATAGTTCAATTTTTAAGTATTTACTTTATTTCATCTGATTATGTAATCGATCAGCCCTTTGAAAGGCTTCTTCTAATCCACAACTTACGATTAAAGCATGATCGACCAGTTTCATTTTTGTGCCTGATAGTTGCGTCACTTTATCTTTTAGGCGCTGTTTATCAATTGTTCTGATTTGCTCTAAAAGCACAACAGAGTCACGTTCAACACCATCTTCTTTAGCCGTAATACCGACATGTGTTGGCATCTTTGGCTTTTGAATCTTGGCAGTGACGGCAGCAACAATGACTGTAGGACTGAAATGATTGCCAACATTATTCTGTATCACCAAGACAGGGCGTAAGCCACCTTGCTCCGAACCAACCACTGGTGAGAGATCTGCGTAGAAAATATCTCCACGCCTGACGACAAGATCCATCGGCTCTCCCCCCTCTCTTGATTTATTGAATATGTGAGTAAGCTTCACTCTCCGAAACAGAAAAAGCTTCACAAATTTCAGAGTTAATGCTTGCCATGGCTTGATAGCCATCAATCAATTCGTGCAACTCTTCTTGGCGTTGCGATAGAAACTCGCTGATGGCTGCGTGAATGACTTCTTGCTCATCCACCGCATAAGCACTGCAATATGTCTCGACTTCCTGGCTAAGTTGTGCTTCAACTTGCACGGAAAACTTCTTTTGCTCCATGACAAAAACCTCCACATTTGCTGATGTTCTGCCATTACATCATAACACTGATTATGTCATTTGAGGAGGCCTAAATTTAATTTCAATTAATATACTTACGTGGTAAGCGATTTGTCAGGATACAAGCGAGCTCATAGTGGATCGTATCAGAATATGCTGCCACTTCTTGCAGCGTGATCTCAGCACCCTGATCTTCACCAATTAGGGTTACTTTAGTCCCAACATCATATGGCTTGGGCAAACGAATCATAAACTGGTCCATACAAATGCGGCCGACAATTTCACACGGATGTCCATCGACTAAAACATGAAAACCTTGCAGCCGTCGCAACCAGCCATCAGCATAGCCCATCGGTACAGTACCAATATATTCATCTGCCTTGGCAGTATATGTTGCGCCGTAACTGACAGAATCACCGGCATGAATTTGTTTACAAAAAACAATCTCTGAAGTCAGTGATAGTGCTGGCTGTAGTGGGTATGGCAGCTCAGAAATTGCAGTGCCTGATGGATTCAAACCATAAATTGCCACACCAAAGCGTACCATATTCCCATTACAGGCATCATGCCATAAACTGGTCGCTGAATTGGAAACATGCACATAGCGTGGCCGTTGATCTAACTGAGCGACATAAGCATTGAACTTTTTGACTTGCTGCTGAAAATAAGTCGTATCCTGCTCATCAGCAGTGGCAAAATGGGTAAATATACCTTCAAAGATAAAGTATTCAGGATTTTGTTTTATAAAAGCTACCGCCGCAAGAAAATCGACAACTTGTGTGAAACCAATGCGCCCCATACCACTATCAATGCCTAAATGCACGGCTAGAGGCTCAATATGGGATTGTTTGGTCATGGCATTTTTAGCAGCAACCAGCCAATCTTTGGACCCTACTGTAAGCGAAATATGCTGGCTGGCAGCAATTTCTGCTAACTCAGGTCTAGTAATACCCAAGACCAAAATTGGTGCTGTAAAGTGGGCCTCTCGCAATCCTAAGGCTTCATCCAGTATAGCCACACAAAAGCCAGTCGCACCGGCCGCCTGTGCCGCCTGAGCAACCGGAACCATGCCATGACCATAGCCATCAGCTTTAACCACCGCAAACAACTCTGTGCCCTGCTTCAGACGTTTGACTTCTTCACGAACGTTGTACTTGATTGCTTGTCGATCGATGACAACCTGCGCATTACGTAAATTCCCGACTACCATTTTTATTCATTGACCTCCTGAGGTGTTTCCAAAATAACTTCCGTCATAACCAAAGTCGACGTATGTGAAATCGAAACAAATGCCCTCCCTTGATAAGGATGATGCGTAATCATTGGCCGTCCCGTATCAGGATCATTCAAAACCTCTACATCATGTAATGAAACTTTACCGATGCCACTACCAAAGGCCTTAGAATAAGCTTCCTTGACAGAAAATCGCCCTGCCAAAAATTCATAACGCCGATGACTATCTTCTGGGAACGACTGAAACACGTGCAATTCGTCATCCGTTAAAATTTTTGCAGCAAATTGGCTGTTTTTCTCCTGAGCCATTTTGATACGTTCAATCTCAGCTAAATCAATACCAATACCATAAATCATTACGCCAACTCCGTTTTCAGATTATGTTTCATTATAGAACATTCTCCACAAAATAAAAAACCAATTCAAAAAATGAGCTGACTTAGTCATCACAATATGACTAAATCAGCTCACTTTTTAATTTAAGGTTAAACTAGGCGTTTGTATTAGTCCGAATCGTAAAGTTTCGACTAGAACGTTTGCCACTCTTGTTGTTATTTGATTTACCGTGGTTATTAGACTTATGCCCACCACTATAATTTTTGTTGCCATTATTAAAACGGCGTTTATCACGCCCACCATTGTTATGACGGCCACGAGCAGAAGAAGACCGACGATGACTAGATTTACGTGATGGTAAAGGTCGTTCTGGGGTAATCTTAACAGGAACACTCGTTGAATCCTTGCTGACCGTCTTCAAGTAAGCGGAAACTAACTGAATTGGCGTATATTCTTCAAGGAGATGTTCTGCACCAGCTTCATATTTTTCAAGGTCTTCACTAGTTAATACTTCAGTGATTTCGTCAACGGCATTTTTCAGCTGACCCTTGAATGCTTGTTTGTCAGTTGGTGGCATTAACGGTTTCATCCGTTTTTTAGTTAATTCTTCGATTGTCCGTAAGTAACCCATTTCATTTGCGGTAACAAATGTAACAGACATCCCAGATTTACCGGCACGGCCCGTTCTACCAATACGATGTACGTAGCTATCAGGATCTTGAGGAATATCATAGTTGTATACATGGGTAACCCCAGAGATGTCTAGCCCACGTGCGGCCACATCAGTAGCGACCAAAACATCCAAGTCGCCCTTTTTAAATTGACGTAAGACACTCATCCGTTTTTGCTGAGTTAAGTCACCATGGATTCCTTCGGCACGATAACCACGTGCCTGAAGGCCCTTAGCTAATTCATCAACACGTCGCTTAGTACGGCCAAAGACCAAAGCTAGCTCTGGATTTTGAACATCGAATAGACGCGTCATCACATCAAATTTTTCAAAATCTTTTGCCCGCACATAATATTGATCGATCAAATCAGAAGTTAATTCCTTAGATTCGATCTTGACAATTTCAGGATTATGCATAAATTTCTCACTAATGCGCATAATTGGTGCTGGCATGGTAGCTGAGAATAGTAAAGTTTGATGTTCATTAGGCACATGGGTCAAGATTTTTTCAATATCTTCAATGAAGCCCATATCCAACATTTCATCAGCTTCATCAAGCACTAATGTCCGAATATGTTCAATTTTTAGGATTTTACGATTGATTAAATCTAATAAACGACCTGGCGTTCCGACAATAATTTCCGGATTATTATTTTTAATACTCCGCATTTGCCGACGGATATCTGCGCCACCGTAAACAACTTGAATACGGGCATGTTTATCCTGACCAAGACGATAAAGTTCTTCTTGGGTTTGGATTGCTAACTCACGCGTTGGTGAAATAACTAACGCCTGAATATTTTTGCTATCCATATCAAGATCATTCAAAATAGGTAAGCCAAAAGCTGCAGTTTTACCTGTACCTGTCTGTGCTTGACCAATGACATCTTTACCAGCCAAGACTAGTGGGATCGTACTGGCTTGAATCGGTGTTGCTTCTTCAAATCCTGCTGAGCTAATTGCTTCTAGTAACTTAGGATCGAGATTTAATTCCTCGAATTTCAAATAGTGTTCCTCCTTGATTTTGCCAAAACATCATCGCAAAACAACGAACACTTGAAATGGGAGGTCGTAGTTTTGCACTTTAATGTTTTATTCATAAAAACGTAACTAAATAATAATAACAAATTCCCTCACTATTAGCAAATTTAATTACTTGCTTGTAATTCAGCCACAACATCTTCCAAATGCAGCCCATGACTTGCCTTTAACAACACCATGTCATCCGGTTGAATCGCATCCTTTAAATCAACGGTCAATAAAGCCTTGTCTGCCAAACTATAATAGTGTAACTGATGCTCAGAATAACGATCTTGCAAGGCGTGATAAAGTGCCTGCATATCTTTACCAATCAAAAAGACGGTTTGAATTTGTTGGGGTTGAATGCTCTCCGCAAGGCTAGCATGTAATTCAGCACTTTGGGCGCCTAACTCTAACATGTCTCCTAAAACGATGATTCGATGGCCGTTGGTTTGGATTGCTGTGAAGTTTTTTAGAACTTCTTTGACCGCCGTAGGATTGGAATTATAAACATCACTAAGTAAGTCAGCACCGTTGGCAGCCTTGACCCATTCTGTCCGTTCTGCAGTTAACTTGAATTCAGCCAGCGCTCCTGCCATTTGTTTGCTGGGTACATGAATCAAGTCACCTACAGCGATTGCTGCTAAAGCATTCATCACATTATAAGCGCCCATTAATGGTACCGAGAATTGCACCTCTGGCCAAGGACTCGCAACAAAAGTTGTTTGTTTTTTCTCAGCCACAACAGCTTGAGCAGAAATATCATCAATCTCATGCTGGCCAAAAGTACGTGTCTGAACCTCTTCAGGAACCCGTTCTCGCAGCAGTGGTTCATCACCGTCAAAAACCAAAGTCCCATCAGCCTTTAAACCATCGATAATTTCCATTTTAGCATCAGCAATTTTAGCTCGTGTGCCAAAAAATTCAATGTGTGCCTCACCAATCATCGTAATCACGGCAATATCCGGCTCTGCTAGTAAGCTCATCTTATGGAGTTGTCCTGGCCGATCCATGCCCATCTCTAACACTAGATTTTCGGTGTTGGTGTCCATACTTAAAATTGTATAAGGTACACCGATCTCATTATTATAATTAGCGCGCGTTTTACAAGTATTGCTCTGCGTTGCCAAAACTGCTGCTATCATATCTTTGGTCGTTGTTTTACCATTACTGCCTGTAATCGCAATGACCCGAGGGTTCACCTTATGTAAATAATATTTAGCTAGCTGTTCAAAGGCGGCTTGCGTGTCCGCAACTTCAATCAATGGAAAATCTACTGGTGCATGCGCATGGCCTTTCTGCCAAAAACTACCAACAGCACCATTTTGAATAGCTGACTCAATAAAATCATGACCATCACGCTGCGCAACTAATGGTACAAATAGACCACCCGGCTGAAGCTGCCGAGAATCAAAAGTCACACTTGTTACAATATTATTTTGCCATTGTGAATAGTCAGCTTCAGCGCCAACTGCCTTAGCAACTTCCTCTAAGGTCATTTTCATCGTTAAAAACTCCTTAATCTACCTACCAATTAAAAATTGGCTTCCATTTGTTTGCGTTGTTGATAGCGCTCAATGCCTAAATTGATCAATTCATCGATCAAATCAGGATATTGCAGCCCCATCTCTTGCCACAAATATGGATACATTGAGTATTGTGTGAATCCAGGCATTGTTTGGACCTCATTCAAGTAAATGTCATCACTTTTGCTAAGAAAGAAATCTACCCGCGCAAGGCCTGAAGCACCTAACGCAATATAAGCTGTTTTTGCATATGCCTGTAACTTAGTTTTAATTGTGTCGCTAACTGGTGCTGGAATCAATAATTTGGTCGTGCCGTCAACAAACTTGGCCGTATAATCATAAAACGTCCGAGCTTTGCCGATTTCTCCAGGAACGGAAACATTAATATCAGCATTACCTAAAATTGCTAACTCGATCTCCCGGGTTTCAGGTACACCTTGTTCCACAATGACACGATCATCATAACGAAAAGCGAAATCAATGGCGTCTTGTAATTTATCAAGGTCATCGATCATCGAAATACCAATACTTGAACCAGCATTGGCTGGCTTCACAAATAACGGCAATAACAATGATCCTCGAACACGATCTAAAATCTGTTGTGCATCCTGACGCCAATCTTGCAATAAAATAGCTTCAAATGGTACTTGGGGAATACCAGCCTCTTGAAAAACCAATTTACTGATAATTTTGTCCATCCCTGTTGCTGAAGCCATAACGCCATCACCAACATAAGGCACATCTAAAACGTCTAACAAACCTTGAATCGTGCCATCTTCGCCATTAGTGCCATGCAACATAGGAAAAACAACACTGTCCTGATGTTCGAAATCATAAGGGGTAATGCTGCGCCCAAAAGAAGACTGGTCCGGCGCATTAAACACTGCTTCGGTGCCAACTGTTAAACGAAGCTGCTGCGCATCCGTTAAAGGTGCGGTTAATTCTGAACCGGCAATAAATTGGCCCTGCTTCGTGATATAAACAGGAACAACTGTATGTCGCTTATAAGACACCCCTTGGATCAAGGAAAAAGCACTTAATATTGAAATATCATGTTCGGCACTGCGCCCACCATATAGTAAATAGATTTTCATATATATACTCCTCTTTAAGCCTGCAACTTAACTGCCCACTGTTGGACTTCCCGATTATACTCAAGCGTACCCAGTTTTTCAGCAGAAGTCATTGACCAAGCAATATCATTCGGCACAAAACGATGCTTTAATTGAAAAAGTGGCACGATCAATTGATCATCTTGCCGAAAAGCAGCCGTAAAATCAAACAAGACCCCATCAACTAACAATTCATGAATCGCGTTTAAAGTTTGATTATCTAAATTAACGTAATGAATCACGTGACGCTTAAATAAAAAATTAGCTTGAAAATTATGCGCTTCAAAATAACGCGTAATCGTGTTGGACAGGACCCGATGAAAGTCTTCTAGATGGCGATAGTAAACCTTGGTCATTTCATTTGGTAATTCCAAATAAACATATTGATTCGCCAATTTATAATAAAATGGCGAAGATAAATGCGTATAGGCATGTCCCAAATACAGTAATTCCGATACCTCAAAAGGCGTGATCTCGTCCAGATATAACGTATGTTTATAATCGATCCATTTCTTCCGCGAAATTTTAGGGTTTAATAAGTAACGTAAAATATCTTCTCTGCCAGAAATTACATTAAAACCCGTGTGGGGATCGATCATTTCATTTTCGTCTACATCAGACAACAGCAGCAAATGTTCGGGCACTTGCTTGAAAGCATCAACAAAGTCGTTCATACTAATGCCATATGATAAAATCATATTTGTAACCGTTTCTAAATGTATGTATAAATAACTCTCAGACATTTCTTTACTCCGATTTTATGTCATCTTATTTACTTCTAACTGAACACTCAATACAGAATCACAATACTGGAAACCAACCACAAAGTAAAGTATTTTTCATGACATTTATTAAAATATAATTCCTGCCAATTGGAGGCTAAATCGATGAAACTGGAAAAATTAAACAATGAAGCTTTGGGTCAAATGAGTCAAAAGATTCGTTATGATATCACGACTGCTTTAGATATCCCTTACTATAGTAATCCCTATGATGACACGAGTAATTTTACCGGTGACAGTTCAACAAAAAGACTTGAGCTTCAGGTAAATTTACTGCTAGATGGTCAAACTGATCGCGCCATCAGTTTTTATGGTGAGCCCACCACGGACCAAAAATTAGGTGATGATGCCAGTGGTTATGTCACTTTTGCGGGTGAGAAAACTTATCTGTTTATTTCAGATAGTTATGCTAATACGTTTTTGATTCTGATTGAAAACGGTAAAGTTATCAAAAATTATCAGTTTCAGCAGCAAATTTATTCTGGACCTGAAATGATTGCACTCGTCCGTCAATTGGAAATCAATCCCATCAACGAGTAGTTTAACAATGCGAATCTGTACCACAAAAAAGGAGCCCCTGGCATAAAATAATGCCATGAGCCCCTTTTTAGCTTATTCAGCGTCTTTAGGATTAGCGTTCTTATCCGCAAAACCATATTTTTTGTTGAATCGATCAACACGACCATCAGCCTGTGTAAATTTCTGTCTACCTGTGTAGAAAGGATGAGAATCAGAAGAAATTTCAACACGGATCAATGGGTATTCTTTACCTTCATAATCAATGGTTTCACTTGAGTTTCTGGTTGAACCAGATACGAACTTATAGCCAGTTGCTGAATCTAAAAAGACAACTGGATGATAATCTGGATGAATGCCTTTTTTCATTATTATTTCGCTCCTTTGCCCTAAGTCATTTGCTGAGATAGAGATTAATAAGTACCATGCACATCAGTATATACTATCATGTTTTTAGACTGATCACAACAAGTTTTAAATGATTACTAGTCATCGACCATTTCAACATCGGCGCCAAGCTGCTGTAATTTATAAACAACACGATCGTAACCCCGCAAAATATTTTCAACTTTGGAGATCGTTGTCGTACCCTCAGCCATTAGACCTGCCAGCATCAAGCAAGCGCCAGCTCTGATCTCGTCTGCAGCGACTTCTGCACCTTGTAAATGATCCACATGATGCAAAATAATCACGTCATTTTCGATATTAATATTAGCGCCCATGCGAATCAGTTCAGGTATATGGCGGACCCGCTTTGGATAGATGGTATCGATCACAATGCCATCGCCTTCTGCTTTCAAGAGCAACGGTGTAATCGGCTGTTGTAGATCTGTGGCAAAACCCGGATAAGGGCTGGTTTTGATTTGAACAGCATGCAATTCCCCAGAAGGATAGACGAAAATACTATCTTCACCGACCTTCATGCTGACGCCGATTTCTTCTAATTTAGCCAAATAAGAATCCAAGTGTTCACTGATAATATTCTTGATATTGATACCATCACCGCAAATTGCGGCCATTGCTAAATAAGTTCCCGCCTCGATGCGATCAGGAATGATGGTGTGAGGATTTTTGGCGTACAAATGTGGGACTCCTTCAATTCGAATCGTATCAGTCCCAGCCCCACGGACTTTAGCACCCATATTGTTCAAGTAAGTAGCCAAGTCAATGATTTCAGGTTCTTTAGCCGCATTTTCGATACTTGTCTGCCCCTTTGCAGTCACTGCGGCTAAAATAAGATTAATTGTTGCTCCCACGGAAACCATATCCAAAAAGATCCGTGTACCCTTTAAACCATCTTCTGGCGCCGTAATGAACATAGCCCCATGTTCATTACTGACTGATGCCCCCAGTGCCTCAAAACCTTTGATATGCTGGTCAATTGGCCGCGGTCCAATATCATCACCGCCGGGCAAACCAACAATAGCGTGTCCAAAACGACCTAATAACGCACCCATAAAGTAGTATGAAGCGCGTAAACTCTTAATTTTACCATTAGGTAATGGTTTAAATTTAATATCCGTGGGATCAAGTTCTAAAGTATCAGTGGCTTCATTAAAATTTGTATGAACGTTCATTTCTTCTAAAATGGACATTAAATTATAAACATCTTTAATATGTGGCACGCCATCTAAAGTAACTTTGGTCTCTGAAAGAATTGCCGCTGGAATCAAAGCAACCGTACTGTTCTTTGCCCCGCCAATCACAACTTCGCCACTTAATTTATGGCCACCATGAATTATCATTTTTTTCATTTTACGTAATTCCTTGCATAGAAAATAGATAGAAATTCCAATAATGACACTACTATATAACTGTTTCTCAAGTAGTTGACACTATATGTAATGATATAGAAATAAACCATAAATTACAAGACACCTAAGATGAAAGATTGCTTTAAATTTTCAAAGGTTTAAAAAAACGTGCGGTACAAAGAATGAAAACATTCAATGTCCGCACGTTTTGGTTTATCTTGAGATTCTCGAATCTTAATCTGTTGCTAAACCTGAAGCAGCACCAATGAAAGACTTAAACAAGCCTTCTGGACGATTTGGACGTGACAAGAATTCTGGATGATATTGACTGGCTACAAAGAATTTCTTTTCAGGAATCTCAATGATCTCAACCAAGCGATTGTCAGGTGATACACCTGAGAACACTAACCCTTTTGAGGCTAGTAGTTCACGATATTTATTATTAAATTCATAACGATGACGATGCCGCTCTTGAATGACGGATTGACCGTCATAGGCTTTAGCTGCAACACTGCCCGGTTTCAACTTACATGGGTATAGCCCTAAACGCTGTGTACCGCCCATATTCTTAATGCCCTCTTGATCTGGCATTAAGTCGATCACATTATCTTCAATGTCTGGATCAGTTTCAGTTGTACCTGCATGCTTCAATCCAGCAACATTGCGTGCAAATTCAACGCTGGCCATTTGCATGCCTAAGCAAATACCCAAGAATGGCACATCATTTTCCCGAGCATATTTAATAGCCGCAATTTTACCTTCTAGCCCACGATTACCGAAACCACCAGGTACAAGAATCCCATCAGAGTCGTTTAACAATTCAGCAACATTATCATCGTTGACATCTTCGGCTTGAATTTTATTTAACTCAATATCCGTATCATAGACGTAGCCCGCATGTTTTAAGGCTTCAGTAATGGAAATATAAGCGTCTTGTAATTCTACATATTTACCTACTAAAGAAATCTTAGTCTTATGATGTAAGTTTTGTGCTTTTTGTTCTAATTCACGCCAAGCTGTCATATCAGCTTTTGGTGCATCGATACCTAAATAATCACAAACAATTTGGTCCATGCCTTGCGCTTGTAAGCTTAATGGCAAAGTGTACAACGTCTTAACATCTTTTGATTCGATAACCGCTTCAGCATCCACGTCACAAAAGAGCGCGATTTTATTTTTAAGTTCTTGTGAAACTGTTTTTTCAGTTCTCAAAACTAAAATGTTCGGTTGAATTCCCAAGCCACGCAATTCTTTCACACTATGCTGAGTTGGCTTAGTCTTCATTTCTCCAGCTGCGTGTAAATATGGAATCAATGTCGTGTGGATGTAACAAACATTTTCAGAGCCAACTTCAGAACGCATTTGCCGTAAAGCTTCTAGATAAGGCAAAGACTCAATATCACCGACCGTGCCACCAACTTCAGTAATGATGACATCAGAATCCGTTGTATTGGCTGCGCGCATAATTTTATCTTTGATCATATCCGTAATATGTGGAATTACTTGAACTGTGGCGCCCAAGTATTCACCTTCACGTTCCTTACGAATAACTTCCGAATAAATTTTCCCAGTTGTAACATTAGAGTATTTGTTCAAATCGTTATCAATGAATCGTTCGTAATGTCCAAGATCTAAATCGGTTTCGGCACCATCATCCGTTACGAAAACTTCACCATGTTGATAAGGATTCATCGTACCTGGGTCAACATTGATGTACGGATCAAATTTTTGCATGGTCACCTTCAAGCCGCGATTTTTTAATAAACGACCTAAAGATGCAGCAACGATGCCTTTACCTAGAGAAGAAACAACGCCACCGGTTACAAAGATATACTTGGTCATATCAAAACTCCTTCATTGTTTTTGTTGGGGAAGCTATAAAATACAAAACAAGCTCCCTATTCTAAAGAACAGGGAGCTTGTTAACCGTTTTGGCTTTACTTTTGTAAAGCGCCCAAAAAGTATAGTACAAGAAATGATTTTCATAGTCAAGCAAAAAGTTTATAGTCTTCGAAAAGCCTACTTTTGCTTGTCATCTTCAGGTGCGTCATCGCCAAAACCTTCGTTTTCACCATCGTCATCTGAATCATCATCATCGTCGCCAAATTCGGATAACTGACCTTCAATGCCATCTGGCAAATCATCATCTGCATCCGCATCTACATCGTCAATATCAGCATCAAATGCATCTAAATCATCGCTATTATCAGTGTCGTCATCGTCCGTATCGTCGAAGTCGTCATCTTCAGGATCATCATCATTGTAGTCGATCACGTCGTCGTCATCGTCCACATCAGCAAGAAAAGCGTTAACTTTCTTACGACGTTTCCGTCTTGGCACGCCATCTTCATCTTCAGGATGATTTACTTCTTCGTCAACAGAGTCATATGGATACCATTCGCGTAAACCCCAGACATTTTCACCCAGTGAAATAAAGCGACCATCGATATTCAAGTCAGTATAAAATTGAGATAGCCGACTTCTGATCTCAGTATCACTTTTACCTAGATAAGTCTGAATTGCATTTACCAAATCGGCAAAGGCAATCGGCTCGGTTTTTTGCTCTAAAATAGCGTGCGCAACTTCAATCATAGAAAGTTCGGACTTTTCTTGCCCCTTAAAAATATCTAGATCCAACCAGTACACGTCCTTTCAACAGTCTGTCTTTAATAGTAACGCTTCAAGCAGTAAAAAGCAATTGTAATTGGTAATTTCCAATATGTTGTTTCCCAGCAAATAATTGGTATTCAATATACAACTCTCCAGAAACCGGCCGATCTTTGATCCGAAAATGTAACTTAGGTGTCACTGTTTCCACTGGAATAACGCCATATGGTGTTTGATAACGCGCAATCATGCGATTGCCCAAACTAAAGAACAGTTTTAAATTAATACCGTCTTGACGCGATAAGCGTGACAATTGGACGTCTCCATTCGGCATGACTTTGATCATTACCGGTGTTTTTGCACCCGTGTCTGGGTCTACTTCAGAATAACGAAAGTATAACGTCTCCCCAATTTGAACCAACTGGCCCGGCTCATCAAAAACATGTTGGGTGGTCTCCCCTTCCTGTGCCACCTTTGTTTGTAAATGGATCTCAATTGGAATCGCACTTGTTAAATCCATAATCAACACGCCCTTTCAACAATATTATTATATGTTGCCACCGGATCAATGACAAACATTGGGTTTAAGTATCTTCTTATTTTAAGCTATAATGATAAGTATATCTTACTATAATAATGAGGCAAATTAATGAAACTACTTAATGACTATTTTAGCCAAAATCGATTCATAGTGGCAGATACTTTTTATGCGCCTAGCGAGAACTTGGCAAGTTTTGCAGACACAAATGCATTATTACAATATTGTGACCAATTCAATCAGCCAATCATTCATTTTTGGACATTGACCAATACCATTATATTGGGCATGATGGACGTCAAGCTACCCCATTTTGCCGACGCCATATCGACGCTTGAACAAGCAGGTTATCACTATTTTGTCCGCAACTCTGGCGGCCTAGCCGTAGCAAGTGATGCTGGTATTTTAAATGTCAGCCTTTTCTTGCCCAATTTTAAAACTGTCAGTATTGACGCGGCCTATCAACAGATGGTGGATTGGGTCAAAGCTACATATGATACTGAAGATCTACCAATCGAAGTTCGGGAAATTACACGTTCTTATTGTCCGGGTACATTTGATCTGAGCATTCATGGTCAAAAATTTGGCGGTATTTCTCAACGTCGCGTGCATAACGGCGTGGCCGTCATGTTATATTTGAGTGTAAATGGTGATCAAGAGCGGCGCAGCCAAACTTTGCGCGATTTTTATATCGCTGGCCTTCAAGGTCAAACCAGTAAATGGCACTTCCCTGATGTGGATCCAAAAGTCATGGCTAACATGGACACCTTATTATCTCGAGATTTACAGGTTGAAGGTGTCAAAGCGGAACTACTTCAAGTGATGTCGCAAGCGCAGCTTCTAGACCAAACTTTAGCGTTTCAAACAATTCAAACTGAGCCTGAATATCAAGCCTTTTACCAAAATGCTTTACGTAATTTAGAACAACGCAATCAAAAAGATTTAGCCCATAAATTTAGTTAGGAGCTTAGTATGAACTATACTGCCAAATTACTCCCCCGGGAGAAAGTTTTTCGTGATCCCGTTCATAATTACATTCATGTCGCTTATCAAGTGATTTTAGATTTGATTGGCACACGTGAATTTCAACGTTTACGTCGAATCAAACAGCTTGGAACTTCGTCATTCACCTTTCACGGTGCGGAGCATTCACGCTTTACCCACTCGCTGGGTGTCTATGAATTAACTCGGCAAATTTGTGATAACTTTGTCCGCAACTATCCTTCCCAACAACCTGGCGATGGTCTGTGGAATGATCATGAGCGTCTAGTTGCCCTTTGTGCCGCCTTACTCCATGACATTGGCCATGGCCCTTATTCTCATACTTTCGAACGTATCTTCGGTACGAATCATGAAGCCTGGACTGTTAAGATCATCACTTCTCCAGAAACCGAAGTGAATCAAGTGCTCCGTCAAGTTGATGCGGACTTTCCTGAAAAAGTTGCTAGTGTGATCCAAAAAACATACCCCAATCCTCAAGTCGTTCAAATGATCTCCAGTCAAATTGACGCCGATCGCATGGACTACTTGCTTCGTGATGCTTACCACACGGGCACAAAATACGGCTTATTTGACGTGACCCGTATTTTGCGGGTGATGCGCCCTTATGAAAAAGGCATTGCCTTTCAAGCGAATGGGATGCATGCCGTTGAAGATTATATCGTCTGCCGCTTTCAAATGTATCAGCAGGTTTATTTTCACCCGGTTTCTCGAGGTATGGAGGTCGTTTTGACCCACCTGCTGCAGCGGGCAAAATTTCTTTATGAAGATAAGGGCAGCCATCACATTCAAGTACCAACTTTATTGGTCCCTTTTTTTGAACAAAACTTTGGCACGGATGATTATCTTAAATTAGATGACGGTGTCTTGAATACTTATTTCACCTATTGGCTCGATAATCCCGACAGTATCTTGAAAGACTTATCCATTCGTTTTCTGGATCGTAAACCACTCAAATCGATTGCCTTTACACCAGAAACAGAAACTATTTTACCCAAAATGCGAGATTTAGTTGAGGCGGCTGGATTTGAACCTGAATATTATACCGCAATCAATGACAGCTTTGATGAACCCTATGACGCCTATGATCCAGCCAACAATAACAATCGTGCCAAACCTCAAATCGAGATCATGCAAGAAGATGGTAGCTTAAATGAACTATCTACTTTAAGCCCAATCGTTCATGCCATTGCTGGTCGTACAACAGGCGACCGCCGCTTTTACTTTCCCCGGGAAATGTTACATCCAGATGATCTTCAAATCTTCACACCAGTTTACGATGAATTCAAGCAACATGTCAGCAATAACGCCCTCAAATAAAGGAGTTTACTTATGTCAGATATAAAAATTGTTGCCATCGATATGGATGGGACTTTACTAGATGATCACCGCTTGATCTCCAAAAGAAATATTCAAGCCATTCAAGCCGCTGATGCCGCTGGCGTCCATGTTGTACTTGCCAGTGGCCGGCCATTAGCAGGTTTAAAACCCTACCTACGACAATTAGGTCTATGGACCAAAAAACGCTACACCATCACATTTAATGGTGCCTTAATTCAAGAAAACCAGACTGATGCAACTATTTTAGAACACACGCTGCCGCTATCAACTTTTCAAACCTTCGCTGATCTGGCCACAGACCTGGGCATTCATATTCATGCCGAAGATAAAGAAAAAATGTATACCCCTAATCGAGATATCAGCCCCTACACGGTTGCGGAAAGTGCTTTAGTTAATTTAACACTGCACTACCGCCACTTGACGGAATTCTCAGCCGATAAACGTTTTTCCAAAATCATGATGATTGATCTGCCAGAACTGATCAGTGCTGCAGCCTCAAAGATTCCGCAGACATTACGCGATCAATATTACATCGTAAATTCCACCCCTTATTTCTTAGAGGTCATGAATAAAGAAGTGAGCAAGGGCAAAGCTTTAGCAGAACTCGCGGATTATTTGCATGTCACTGCGGATCAAGTTATGGCCATTGGTGACGAACGCAACGATTTAAGTATGCTGACCTATGCCGCCCACAAAGTCGCCATGGCTAATGCCGTTCATCAAGTTAAAGACATCGCTAACATTCATACAACTAGCAACAACGACTCTGGCGTGGGCCAAGCCATTGAACAATACGTGCTTTAATCAAAGACATGTCAATTCAACTTCGCGAACACACTTAAAACTTATCTTTATGAACCAAAAAAGCTGGCACTTTGTGGGTGTCAGCTTTTTTAGTTCATAATATCTTGGGAGGAATATTACAAATTACTTTTTTGGGAGGAAGTAAAAAATAATAAACAACAATTCTTAACTTACAAAACATAGTTTAGTCTGAATTTGTGAATAATTTGTGAGGAAACATTTACGAATTTATTAATTCTAAGCCAATGTTTTTAACCAATTCTTAACCGCCCAACGATGTGTCGGTCGTTTTAACGCCCGCAACCCCTGAGCAATGGGTACCCAAATTAGATTGTTAAAGTCTTCCAGTGGATCTTGGATCTTTTCAAAACCAAGTGCTGCAAAGAAATAGCCAGGATTATAATAAGCTTGCTGACGAAAATGTGAGTAGAAATACTCACTTGAGCGGCCAAGATAAGACAGATCTTTCACTTCAAAACCAGCTTCTTCAACCAACTCTCGCTTTAAAGTCTGAAACTGATCCTCATCAGCTTCCATCTCACCACCAGGTAATAATAATGCCCCATTAGGCGCTGTAACTAACAGCATGCGTGACAGTTCTTGATTGGGAATAATAATATAACTGCCAATTCGAGTTTTATAGTCTAGAGCGGGATCTTTGAAGCCAAAAACAACTTCATCTTCACTTTGAAATCCGTACATCTATCTCATCACCCTCCAGTTATTCTTATTAGTGACCGCTTTTTGTCTTCTGCTGCTTAAACGTGTTCCAAAAAGCAACGTCCTCTCCTAACGACGAATCACTCAAATGGCAAAACCGCCATTTGTCGTGATTCTTGTTAGTGCTCGGCCGCTGACCGCTTTTTGTCACACTCTGTTTATTAACGAGCAATTTTTTGGCGTTTTTTCATTTCATTACTACGTAATTGACCACAAGCGGCATCGATGTCAGTTCCATGTTCCTTACGTACCA
Source organism: Agrilactobacillus fermenti (assembly GCF_021030645.1). Classification (GTDB taxonomy): domain Bacteria; phylum Bacillota; class Bacilli; order Lactobacillales; family Lactobacillaceae; genus Agrilactobacillus; species Agrilactobacillus fermenti. Next base: position 39,745 of record NZ_JACGCJ010000009.1, read on the forward strand.
CACAATTGATTCCGCCTTGCATCAGAGTATCATAGAAACGCGCGATGGCTTTTTTTGAACTACGGGCATATTGGCCGTGTTCACTGACTGGATTATAAGGAATCAAATTAACATAAGCTAATTTTTTCAGTGGCCGCAACAAAGTGACCAATTGCTTCGCTTCAGCCACATGGTCATTGACATCATTTAACATAATATATTCAAATGTAACGCGGCGATTGGTTTTATCAATATAATAATTGATGGCATCAAATAATTTTTCTAAAGGCCAAGTCCGATTGATCCGCATGATGCGACTGCGCAAATCGTTGTTAGGTGCATGTAAGGAAATCGCAAGATTCACTTGCATATCCCGGTCAGCGAATTCTTTGATTTTATTAGCTAATCCGGATGTTGAAACAGTGATATGTCGAGCGCCAATTGCTAAACCAGATTGATCTTTGATCACATCAATAAAATTCATTACGTTATCAAAATTATCAAAAGGTTCACCGATACCCATAACGACCACATGGCCCACGCGTTCACCCTTACCTTGGTCATCTAGGTTATGTTGCACCTGCATGATCTGAGCGACAATTTCACCCGCGGTAAGATCGCGTTGTTTCCGAATCAGGCCACTGGCACAGAACGTACAGCCAATATTACAGCCTACCTGTGACGTCACACATACAGACAAGCCATATTCCATATACATCAAAACCGTCTCAATCATCAAGCCGTCTTCTAACTGAAATAAATATTTAGTTGTCTTATCGCTGGCTTGTTGCACAACCAGGGGTTTTAATGGACTAAATGAAAAATTTTCAGTCAAATTAGCCACTAAGTCACTAGGTAGATTGCTCATTTCCGCAAAGCCACGGACATGCTTTTTATAAAGCCAATCCCAGATCTGTTGCCCACGATACTTCTTTTGTCCCTGATCGACTAACCATTCTGTTAACTGTGTTTTAGTAAAATCATAAATTGATGCCTTCAATGTTTGCCTCCGATGTATTGTTTAATGTTACACAAATTAAGATATGGCCTAACTATAAAAGAAATTGTATCAACTTACAATAGGGGAATTAGATAATTTACTTCACAAGATTCCGGCGTTTCCTTATACTTAACTTATAAACACGATTAATCAGGAGGATAATTATGTTAAGAGAGTTTAAAGAATTTATCATGCGTGGTAATGTCATCGACCTTGCCGTAGCAGTTATTATTGGGGCAGCATTCAATCAAATCGTCACTTCTTTGACTAAAAATCTGATCAATCCCCTTTTAGGTTTATTCGTTGGTAAGATCAATTTTTCTTTTCTCGAATTTAAAGTTGGCCCGGCTGTTTTTAAAGTGGGTAATTTTATTAACGACATTATCAACTTCATTATCATTGCTTTCATTATTTTCTTGATCGTTAAAAGTATCAATAAACTTAATGAGTTGACCAGTCGCAAAGAAGCCGATGAAGCTGAACCGGAAAAACCCACTGCTGAAGAAACTTATCTTAAAGAAATTCGGGACTTATTGAAAGATCAACAAGTTCATCAAGCGACAACAACAAGTCCAAAAGATGAGTCACCTTTAAAGTAACGACATTGCTATCTTAAAAAGAGATTTAGAAGCCAGAAAACTGGTCTCTAAATCTCTTTTTTAATAATCAGTCGTGCTTAAATTTGTCCTTATTACTCTAATTAACCATTTTTACCATGAATATGCAGTCCGCGTTTGATTACATCGAAAAAACCTAATGAGCGGACGATGTGATCTGCCGGAATATACTTGCGAATTGTACGCAACACTTTCTTAGGATCTTTAGAAGCGAACGAATAGGTCCCGTTTCGTTTTGTCTGAATGGCATAACGCGGGATCCACTTACCTTTAAACATAATTGATGCAACCACGTAATCGACTTCTGTCCAAGGAATTTGAATATTATTTCTAGCACTGCGATCATTGAAAAATTCGAAGCCTCGATCACCAATCATAATTTTGCCATAGTCAGTTAGTCCAAGATAAGAAGTTGCATTTGTTACCAAATCGACTTTTGTATTAATTGACTGAACCATTATTTTCCTCACTTTATATCATCAAATACTCATAATAATTATACGGCGTTTACTTGGGATAAGCAAAAGGACCGACGTCGTAAAAATATGCGTCGATCCTCTTAACTTTTCTAATTAAATTTTACATCAACCCAATGACGTGGAAGACAACACCAACAACGAATAAACCAAGAATAATAACAATTGGTGAAACTTTCTTCTTCAATAACCACATACAGAATAATGTTAACAATAACCCAGCGAGGCCAGGAATCAAACTATCTAAGTTATCCTGTAAAGTCGTTATCTTATGGGCTGTCAAGGATAAGCCATCATGCTGCTGCACCAAAGCTTCCTTGATTCCTTGAGCACCTTGCGGCAATTTATCCCAATGAATGTAAGCTTTGCTGTCTAGTTTAACCGTTGAGACAATCGGCGTAAATTTCACCGCTACCCAACGGTTGACCAGCGATCCTAGGATAAACATACCTAAAATAGAAGCTGTCTTCGTAACGTCCTGTAACAATCCACCGGACATATCTTCCGTAATACGAGAACCTGCTCGATAACCAAATTCTTGCGTATACCACATGAAGGCCATCCGAATAATGTTCCAAGCAACAAAGTAAATGATTGGTCCAAGAATATTCCCGGATAAAGCCATTGAAGCCCCTAAGGCCCCTAAAATTGGCCGTACCGTGAACCAGAATACTGGATCCCCAATACCGGCTAACGGTCCCATCATACCAACTTTCACACCTTGGATGGCAACATCGTCAACTGGTGCGCCATTAGCCCGATCTTCTTCAAGGGCTAATGTAACCCCTAGTACAGGTGAAGCCAAGTAAGGATGCGTATTAAAGAATTCCAGATGCCGTGTTAAAGCAGCTGCCCGGTCTTCTTTAGTTTTATATAATTTCTTGATGGCTGGAATCATTGAGAAAGCCCAGCCACCATTTTGCATACGTTCGTAGTTCCATGACCCTTGAATAAAGGTTGAACGTAAGAAAACGGAGATACGATCTCTTTTTGATAATTTAACTTCATTTGCCATTTTTATTCGCCTCCTTCTTAGTAATCATCTATGATATCGCCGACAGGATCACCGGTACCAGAACTCTTACCGCCATTACCTGAACCGCTTTGTTTCGAAAGGGCTAAGTAAATCAACGCTAGAGAAATACCAATGGCACCTAAGCCGATCAATGTGAGTTCTTTGATGGTTGCTAAGACGAAACCAATGGCAAAGAATGGCCAAACTTCACGTGTTGCCATCATGTTGATAACCATAGCATAACCTACGGCAACAACCATGCCACCACCAACGGCTAACCCATCAGTTAACCAAGCAGGCATCATACCAAGTAAATGTCTTACAGGGCCGGCACCAATAGCCAAAATCAAAACGGCTGGAATAGCAATACGTAAGCCCTGCATGATGATGGCGATAATATGCCATAAATCAACTTTGGCAATGTTCCCTTCTTTAGCAGCACTATCCATGATATGAACAATACCAGTTGCTAATGTACGGGCAATAATCGTTAATAGTAACCCGGCGACAGCTAAAGGTACGGCAATGGCAATGGCAGAGGTTACACCAGCCTTACCTTGACCGCCTAAAACAAGAATAATAGCAGATGCGACAGATGCTAAGGCAGCATCAGGGGCAACGGCGGCACCAATATTAGCCCAGCCTAGTGCGATCATTTGTAATGAACCACCTAGAATCAAGCATGGTACTAAGTCCCCGGTCACCAAACCGATCAACGTACACGCAATTAAGGGTTGATGAAATTGGAACTCATCCAAGATCCCTTCCATACCGGCTAAAAACGCCACGATGGCTACTAGGATCATTTGAATTAAATTTAAATCCATAATCGTTATTCCTCCTTTTCCTTCGAACAATAAGTGCTACTTTTGACGATTAAGTTCTTCTTGTGCCTTCTTCAAAATATCGTCCATATTACCCTTCGAATCATTCGGTACTTTACGGACATCAAAGCTGACACCGTCAGCCTTCAATTTGTTAAAGGTATCAATATCGTTTTGGTCAAAAGCAAGTACCTTATTCGGCTGAACTTTGCCAGGTGAATGGGCCATTGAACCTACATTGATAGATTTCAGTGGCACGCCACCTTCAACGGCACGTAAGGCATCCTGTGGTGTTTCGAATAATAGTAAAGCCTTTTGACCCCCAAAATGCTGATCGTCTTTAGCTAACTTGATCATTTGATCAACAGGGACAACGTGAGCCTTAACACCAGGAGGTGCCGCCTGCGTAATCAAATTTTTACGTAACTCATCTTTCGCAACTGCATCTGAAACAACGATGATCCGTGTTGGGCCTGTTTCCTTGGTCCAGGCAGTCGCAACTTGACCGTGCAACAACCGTGAATCAACCCGAGCTAAAACATATTGCATCCTACCTGGTGCCCCGGCACTAATAGGTCCAGCAGGTTCAGCAGCAGCTTCAGTCTCCTTTGGTTCAAGAGATTCTGGTCTTGGTTTGATGCCATCCCGACCAGCGCTAACTAAGTGCGCTGCAATTTCTTGTGCAGAATCCATGGTTAAACGTGACCCATATGCTTCAATCAGCATTGGTAAGTTCAATCCGGTAACGATAGCCCACTTGTCTTTATGTGCTTCAAAAAGACCATTTGCTTGATTGAATGGAGAGCCACCCCATAAATCAATCAAAAACAGGACCTCATCCTCAGGATCGAATTTGGCAATAGCCGCTTCGAGGTGTGCACGCAAGTCATCTGGGCCTTCATTAGGCATAAAGGTGACTGCTTCGACTTTTTCTTGCTCGCCAAAAATCATTTGACCGGATTGCAAGATGCCTTCAGCAAACTTCCCATGGCTTGCAAGGACGATTCCTACCATATTTGTCGCCTCCTAAGTAATTTGTGAGCGATGACTCAATATTATATTGTCTTATCAAAATAGTAATAATAGCAATAATATGAAAGTATATGATTAAGTGCATCACTACCTTTGAATATACTCACATTTCCATCATTTTGCAAGGGCTTTTACTCTTGTTGCTACGCGTTTTCATGAAAGGGTATGTACCAATTGATTCTATAACGGCTATTTTTTTAAAACTTAATTGGGTCACTGGTCGCAAGATGGAAATGAAAAAGTTATCTCCATTATTTATATTAAATTTTGATATGAAAATTAAAAAAATAAAGTCAGGCTTAAAACACCTGACTTTTACTAAAATTTACATATTAACTATATAGAATCGTCTTTTATAAGTTGGTCCCTTTAAACCGTGTTTGGAATAATGGACTAACCGGTTGATTATTGTAGATCCGTTTAATAGCCGTTCCCATCAATTCCCCCACAGAAATCTGTTCCATTTTGTCGATCATTTTTTCTGGTGGCATTTGAATCGTATCTGTGACGACTAATTTGGAAATAGCTGAATCAGAAATACGTTGAATGGCAGGTCCTGATAAAACAGGATGCGTACAACTAGCGTATACTTCCGTTGCGCCAGCATCTTTCAAAGCTTGAGCAGCTAGCGTGATTGTCCCAGCTGTATCGATCATATCATCGATAATAATGCAGCGTTTGCCTTGGACATGACCAATAATATTCATAATCTCAGCCACATTAGCTTTTGGCCGGCGTTTGTCAATAATTGCCAAAGGTGTTTTTAAGAATTTAGCAAGCTGACGTGCCCGTGTAACCCCACCATGATCTGGAGATACAACAACAGCATCTTTTTCTAAACCATTGCGCAAAAAGTAATCCGCAATCAAAGGCGCACCCATTAAGTGATCCACCGGAATATCAAAGAAGCCTTGGATTTGAGCAGCATGTAGATCGATCGTCAAAATACGGTCCGCCCCAGCTTTTTGCAGCATGTTGGCAACTAATTTTGCCGTAATCGGTTCTCTTGGCTTGGCTTTGCGGTCTTGACGCGCATAGCCATAGTAAGGGATCACGAGATTGACACTATGTGCTGAAGCACGACGTAATGCATCAATCATGATCAATAATTCCATTAAATTATCATTTACTGGTTTAGATGTGGATTGAATTAAAAAAACATCACAGCCGCGAATACTTTCATCAATATTGATTTGAATCTCACCGTCACTGAAACGGTCTACAGAAGATTTTCCAAGTGGAACGCCCACAGCATCAGCGATTTTCTGTGCCAATGGGAAGTTGGAATTAAGTGCAAATAATCTCAAATCATGTCGGGTTGCTTGTTCAGTTGTCATTATGGCCTCCAAATTCAACGTTCTATTTCCAGTCTTCACTGTTTGCTAATGGCAATTTACGCCAGTAGTCTTCTTTATTAGTTTGTCGTGAACGGGCAATTGCCATGGCATGTTTCGGAATATCATTCGTAATCGTCGAACCAGCAGCAATGAAAGAATGATCAGCGATATGGACTGGTGCAATGATATTTGAGTTACTCCCCAGAAAGGCATGGTCACCTACTGTGGTATGGAATTTTTGCACGCCATCATAATTGACAAAAACCACACCGCAGCCAACATTAATATCACTACCCAAAGTTGCGTCACCAACATAAGATAGATGCCCCACCTTAGTCCGAGCGCCAATAGAAGCCTTCTTCAATTCGCAAAAATTACCAATATGTGCCGCTGCACCAACTTCAGATTGTGGCCGTAAATGACTATTTGGCCCAATATCACTACCTTGATGCATGATGGATTGTTCAATTGTTGAGGCAGTTACTGTAACCTGATCCTCGATCGTTGAATCTACAATTTTAGAATGGGCACCAATCACGCAATGGGCACCGATTGTTGTGTGTCCCTGCAATTGCACACCTGGCTCGATCACACTATCCCGGCCAATCGTAATATCGCTATCGATATATGTACTTGCTGGGTCAATGATCGTTACCCCGTCACGCATATGTGCCTCGTTGATCCGCTGCTGCATAATCTTAGTTGCTTTAGAAAGAGCAACGCGATCGTTAACGCCCATTGACTCTTCAAATTCAGCCATTTGGTATGCTGATACAACGCCACCTTGATGGCGAATGATCTCAATTACATCGGGTAAATAATATTCATGCTGCGCATTTTCATTTTTCACTTGATGTAATGCCTTGAAAAGTGTTTGATTATCGAAACAAAATACCCCAGTGCTGATTTCATGGATATCTGCTTCCTGACTGTTGGCATCTTTTTGTTCGACGATGCGTTCAACGTTACCTAACTCATTACGCACAATACGGCCATAGCCAGTTGGATCAGGTGCTAAAGCTGTTAGCACGGTTGCCTGTGCATGCTTTTCCTCATGAAACTGGAACAGCTTCTTGAATGTTTCTGCTGTAAATAAAGGGGTATCCCCACTAACCACTAAAGTAACTCCGGTCCTATCACCAAGAATTTGTTCTGCTTGCAAAACTGCATGTCCAGTCCCCAACTGTGCTTCTTGAAACGCATATTGAGTCCGATCACCCAGAACAGCTTCTACCTTTTGGGCACCATGACCGATAATCGTAACAACTTCAGTTGGCTCTATCATTTCTACTTGGGTCAGTACATGATCAACCATTGGCTTACCACAAACCGGATGTAAGACCTTATAAAGATCAGACTTCATCCGTGTGCCTTGGCCAGCTGCCAAAATGATCGTAAATCTATCAGGCATTACCTATTTCTTCCCTTCACTTGCGTACCGCAAAAATCCATAATTGCTGTCACTATTTTACCTTAAAATCAGTGACTTCTCAATAATGTATCTAACTGTGAGCCGCATCAAGTACGTTAAAATCAGTTTGAGTCATATAACTACCGGGAACTGCTTTGATTTGATTATTGATTGCATCCAAGCTATCAATGCGAATCAATGAAGTATACGCTGGTACGGCGCGTTCACCCTCAAATTTACTTTCACCAAAGACAGCAATGCCCGCTAATTCAGCTTCAAATTCCTTGACCATGCTGACCATGCCAGAAATCGTGCCGCCGCCTTTCATAAAATCATCGACAATTAAAACATGGGCTCCTTTTTGCAAACTGCGTTTAGAGAGTTCCATTTTTTCGACCCGTTTGGAAGAACCAGAGACATAGTTCACACTGACCGTCGAGCCCTCAGTAATCTTAGAGTCACGGCGAACGATCACAAATGGCTTATTCAAGTAATAAGCCACACTTTGAGCAATTGGGATCCCCTTTGTCGCAATAGTCATGACCACATCAACCTGTTTTTTTGCATATTGACTTGCAACTAAACGGCCAACTTGTCGTAAAACTTCTGGCTCACCTAGCAAGTCAGATAAATAAACGTAACCACCGGGTAAAACCCGCTCTGGCGCTGAAATACGCGTACTCATTTCATTCAAAAACTGCTCAGCCGTTGATTGGTCCACCGTTGGAATGTAGCGCACACCACCAGCAGCTCCTGGCACAGTCTCCAGAATACCCGTGCCTTGTTTTGCAAAGGTATTTCGAATAATCGTCAAGTCTTCACTAATTGATGACTTAGCTGAGTCAAAAGCCTCTGAGAAAAAAGTCAAGGGCACCAAGGTATGGGGGCGTTCTAACAAGTATCGTGTCATTTCAATGACACGATTGCTTCTACGTACTTTCATACTAAATCTCCTTTGCAACAAAACGATTGAAATATATCTACGCATCAATAAAATGACCGTATACATTATACGTGTTTAGTCCGCAAATTCCTAGCAAAATTTAAAATAATAAAAGACATTGTTCGGTTTCTACAATGTCTTCAGTCGTTAGTTAATTGGTAAGGCCGCAATAAATAGACTTGCTCACAAAATCCTCGCATGCTGTTAAATATATGTTTCGCTCGGCTATAACTATGGCATAAACCGAAAACTGTCGGACCGCTGCCTGACATACCGGCGGCATCCGCACCAAACTGTAGTAACTTTTGCTTCAAATAGCCAATTTCAGGGTGTTGCTGACCAGTTGTCGTCTCTAACACATTGCGTACTTGAGCTGTAAGCAACGGATAATTATTTTCCTTTAGAGCTTTGATAAGTTGTCTTGTATCAGGCCGATATCCTAGTTTCTGAAGATCAAGGCCACGTAAAATATGCCGTGTTGAAACTGAAAAATCAGGTTTCACAACAACATAATATAATTTCAAGTCGGTTTGTAAAGGACGCACAATATTGCCCTGCCCAGAAACATGGGCTAAACGTGAAAATACACAATAGGGCACATCCTCATCTAAAGCCAAACTTAAATCAGCCAAATATTGTTCTGAAAGATTTAACCGCCAAAGCTGGTTTAACCCACGTAAAATAGCCGCTGCATCACTACTGCCACCACCAAGGCCAGCAGCTACCGGAATATGTTTCTCAATAAAAATTGAAACGCCTTGTTTGATTTGGTATTTACGCTGCAAAATACGTGCTGCTTGATAGGCCAAGTTACGATGATCTTTTGGCAGATAATTCTTGTCTGTGGTTACGACGATCTGATCGTCTTGACGTGGCGTCAGATGGATATAATCAAAAAGATTCAACGAGGTCACGACCATCGACCATTTGAATATATTGGTCGTTACGCGGCCCAATATATCGATTGATAAATTCAGTTTTGCCGGTGCCAAAAAAACTTTTTCCATGGGCTCACCAACATTCCTTAATTATTCTTGCCATACATTATAGCGTAAATACAAACAGGACACTACCTAAAATAAATCGGTTTCAAATGATCCCAAAAAAAGACTAGACAAAAGTTGAACTCTGTCTAGTCTTTTAATATTTAAAAATAATTCAATTACAATGTCATTCAAGGTGCTTAGTTCTATCGTTTGAGTTATGCGTCTGTCTGCTTACTTTGGTCATCATCAAAATTGATTTTGATCGTTTTCGTTAGCAAATCTGCGTAACTATACGAAACACGTTCAAAAGCATTTTCTGTTTGATCCAAATCAACCACAAATACGGAAGGATAGGTTTCTTTTAATGTACCCTTGCGGCGTGTGATCTTCTTTCTACCTGCTTGTGCAACAACTGTTAGATTATGTCCAACTTTGCCATCAAGATTATGCTTAATGCTAGCTAATGTAATTGGCATGCACTCACCCCTCAAAAGACATTATACCACAAATTTTAAAAGATTACCATTTTACCATATGTTTGCCGCCAGCGCTAGTATAAATACAAATTCTAATTAAAATGATAGTTGTTTTTTAATAGAATTTGATATAACTGCTTCAATTGTACCAATGATAATGCTTCAGCACGGACGGTTGGTTTGATACCAATTCCCTCGAAATACCGGCTCAAATCAGCACGCAGTTGATCCGATTTTCCAAAATAATTTAGAAAATTATTGATCATTTGCTTTCGACGCTGCTTAAAAGCAACTAAAACAAATTGATTAAAACTTGCCTGCTGGGATTCAGGGATCAACGGCGTATCCAAGGGTGTTAAAGAGACAATCGCCGAGTCCACTTTAGGCTGGGGTACAAAAGCAGTCTTGGGTACTTTAAACTCGATCTTAGCCGTCATCTTTGTTTGAATCGCCACCGATAAGGATCCATAGTCTTTATGTCCAGGTTCGGCCACCAAGCGTTGGGCCACTTCTTTTTGCATCATGACCACAATTTTGGCAAAAGGCACTGGAGCCGCCAATAATTTAAATAGAATCGGCGTCGTAATATAGTACGGTAAATTAGCCACAACTTTGATTGGTTCGACATGATCAAAGTTGGCACGGACGAGCTCAGCTAAATCAGTTTTTAAAACATCTTGGTTCATGACTTTAACATTATGATAAGCAGCCAAAGTATCTGCTAAAATCGGCAATAAACGTTGATCGATTTCTAAAGCAACAACTTTATCAGCTGAATGTGCCAATAACTGTGTCAGAGCGCCAATCCCGGGCCCAATTTCAAGAACTTGTTCCTTTGTAGTTAGATCAGCTGCACTGACCATTTGCATTAATAATTGAGGATTGGTCAAAAAATTTTGCCCCAAACTCTTCTTAAACGTAAACCCGTGCTTTTGTAGAATTGCTTTTGTTTCACTCATTGAACTGATCAAGGGTGCGTCATGACTCATGAGATTGCTCCTTTTGCTTCAGCAGTCGATCATCTTGTAATTGATTCACTTGTGCTACCGCCGTTAAAAATTGATTACGAGAAATTTGAAATGCCGTTAATCGTTTGAGGAGCTGCTTGCCATTCACTAAACCAATGTTCAAAACATCGCCTAATAACAGTCGGCGTTTCTTTGCCTGCGGACCAGCTAATAAACCAGCTTCAATCAAGTCCGCTTGCGTTATCGTCGCCACATATTTAGCATCTGTTTGAGTTTGATAAGCATTCATCAGTGCCTGTTTTAAAGCTGCATTAGAAGCATGTTCAACCCCAAGTGTCCCTTTGGATTTAGGTACTGCAGAAGAAGCTGGCAAAAAAGCCTGCTTAGCATCAGGAATACGCTGTAAAATTGTTTTACGTATTTTTTCACCTGGCGCATCAGGATCTGTAAAAACAATAATACCACGGCGCTTTTGCGCCTCCGCAATCAATTTTAAAGTTGCATCATCTATAGCGGATCCATTAGTTTCAATCGTATCAATGGTGGGATCGAATTGCTGCAGGCGTTTAGTATCATCACGGCCTTCAACAATAATAATCTCTTGGATCTTAGTGATTTTAGACATTATGGCGCCACCCCAAAAATTCGACAAGCGTTTTGATAGGTCACTGCCGCAATGTGTTCTGGTGTTGTCTCCCGTAATTCGGCCAATTTTTGAACCACATAATAAGTATAACCCGGTTCATTAGGTTTGCCGCGATAAGGCGCTGGCGTGAGGTAAGGTGCGTCAGTTTCCACTAATAAACGGTCATCGGGCACCACTTTAGCTGCGGCTTGAATTTCAGGGGCATTCTTAAAAGTAACCATGCCACTAAAGGAAATATACATACCTAAAGCTAAATAGCGTTGGACTTCATGATCATCTCCGGTGAAACTGTGCATGATGCCACCAAAGTCACGGACCTTACTTGCATTTAATATTTCATAAGTATCATCAAAAGCTTCTCGGGAGTGAATCGAAACTGGTTTGTTTAATTGAGCAGCCAACGTTAACTGGCGGGCAAAAACCTGGCGCTGCACATCGCGAGGAGAGGTATCCCAATGATAATCCAAGCCAATTTCACCTAAGGCAACAACTTTTTCCTGCTGTAATTGCTGCAGCAAAAGTGTCTCTGCAGCCGGATCATAGTCCTTGGCAAACTCAGGATGCCAACCAACAATGGCATATAATTCTGGAAATTTAGCCGCTAAATCTAAGGCCCCAGCGTTAAGAGCTGCGTCTGACCCTACAATCGCCATCTTAACCACGTTTAATTCACGCGCATGGGCGATATAGTCAGCTTCTTTGCCTTGATAAGGGGTATCGTTTAAGTGCGTATGGGAATCAAAAATCTTCATATTAACCTACATCGGCTCCAATTTCATGATTGTCCGGTAAAATCAGCAATTGAACTTTACCGTCTTTTTCAGACGTCAATAACATACCTTGGCTGACTTCACCCTTTAATTTCCGTGGTTTCAAGTTGGTAACTGCTAATACGCGTTTACCGACTAAAACATCTGGATTTGGATAATATTCTGCGATACCTGATAGAATCTGCCGATGACCTTGATCACCCGCATCTAATTCAAATTTAAGCAGTTTATCTGCATGGGCAACTCGATCGACCCGAATAATCTGAGCCACACGAATTTCTGCTTTATCAAAGTCATCAAATTTGATTTCTTTTTTATGATTGACCAATTCGGTGGCACTCGGATCAAAATCGGTCCCAGCATGCTTAGAAGCCTGTTGTTCTTTAGCCATCTGTGTTTTGATGTACGCTACTTCAGTTTCAACATCTAATCTAGGAAAGATGGGTTCACCTTGAGCAACAACCTTAGCATCTTGGGGGAACCGCCCATAAGTCAGTTCTTGTGTCTCAGTGTCGTCAAACACTAAGCCTAGTTGTGTGAAAATTTCTTTTGGTGCTTGTGTTAAAACCGGCTGGATCATCAAGGCAATGACCCGCAATGATTCGGCTAAGTGAGCCAAGACACTGTCTAATTGGGCTGCTTTAGCCGAGTCTTTAGCCAATACCCAAGGCTGGGTTTCATCAATATATTTATTCGTACGGGAAACCAATTGCCAAACCGTGTCCAAAGCATTAGAGAACTTAAATTCATCCATAGCCTTCATATAGTTGGCAATGGTTGTTTCTGCGGTCGCCTGCAGGTCCTGATCAAATTCAGTGACGTTAGCTTGATAATTAGGCACTGCACCAGCGCGATATTTGTTGATCATCGCAATGGTCCGATTCAATAAGTTGCCTAAATCATTAGCTAAATCGTAGTTGATTCGGTTCACAAAGTCTTCCGGTGTGAAGACACCATCGTTGCCGAACGGAATTGCCCGCATCAAATAATAACGTAAAGCATCCAGGCCATAACGTTCCACTAGCATTTCGGGATAAACCACATTGCCCTTAGATTTTGACATTTTGCCATCTTTCATTAACAACCACCCGTGACCAAAAATTTGTTTTGGCAGTGATAAATCTAAGGCCATCAAAATGATTGGCCAATAAATCGAATGGAAGCGCACGATCTCTTTACCCACAAAATGGACGTTAGCTGGCCAATAGCGTTGGAATAAGCTGTCATCATCACTGCCATAACCTAAAGCAGTAATATAATTTAATAACGCATCGACCCAGACATAAACCACGTGTTTCGAATTGCTTGGAATTGGCACACCCCAATCAAAAGTCGTCCGGGACATCGCCAAGTCTTCGAGCCCAGGTTTAATGAAATTATTGATCATTTCATTCTTACGGGATTCAGGCTGGATGAATTCAGGATGCTCATCATAATATTTTAATAATCGATCCGCATATTTGCTCATCTTGAAGAAATAAGATTCTTCTTTGACCAATTGGACTTCGTGCCCAGAAGGGGCTTTCCCACCAATCACTTTGCCATTCTCGTCCCGGTAAACCTCAGCCAGTTGTGTTTCTGTAAAATACTCTTCGTCTGATACTGAATACCAGCCTTCATATTCACCTAAATAAACATCGCCTTGATCGATCAGCCGCTGGACAATTTTTTGCACGGCTTTGACATGGTAATCATCTGTTGTCCGAATAAACTTATCATTAGAGATATCCAGCATTTTCCAAAGCTTCTGAATATCGGCAGCCATGCCGTCGACGTATGCTTGCGGTGTCGTATGTAAAGCTTCTGCTTTTTGTTCAATTTTTAGACCATGTTCATCCGTACCAGTCAAGAAAAAGACATCATACCCAGACAAACGCTTATAGCGCGCCAAAGTGTCAGCCGCGATAGTGGTATAGGAATTACCAATCGTTAGTTTACCTGAAGGATAATAAATTGGTGTTGTAATATAATATGTTGGTTTTTGTTCATTCATGCGTAACCCTCACAGTTATCTTAGTTATCTTTTATGATATTTTAATTTAATTGAAAATAATGCTATCAGTATAGCATAATTTACCGCTAATTCGTATGGACCACCACAATATTCTTAGAACAACCCCATTTGCCGGGGCGCCAATCCAGAAAAGGAAAGCTTTAACATTTTTTGCAAACTCAACGCATTATCGGCCGCATCGCCACCAGAATTATTATTGAAAATCACACAGACCTCTTTGGCTTGGGCTTGAAATTTTTGAACCGTCTGAGCGAAGGTCTTGAGTTCTGTCTGATTGTAGCGATATAACGTCCGTTTACCGCGCCATTGGGCATCTTGATGCATCCACCCCATCGTATTACGACCATGTAAGCGCAATAATACCAGCTCTGGATTCGTCATAGTTTCATAATAAGGCACACTATTTGCCGGGGTCTGAGGTTCATCGACAATCGTCAGTGTTATTTTCAAGCGCTGTAACAAATCTAAGGTTTGCTGCACGTATTTTGCATCGTACCAGCTGTTGTTGCGGAATTCCACGGTCAAAGGCAATTGCGGCAAAGCTTGTCGAATTTTGACCAAATACCGAACATGCTCCGTTGAGACAGCAAAAAAAGGTGGAAATTGAAATAAAATCGTTTTAAGTTGGTTGGAACGGACCAGCGGCTGGACCGCTTGTCGATAATCATGAAATAACTGGTTCAAATGTGCCGCTTCCGTATTTTCATGCAGCGTCATAAGTTTATGTACTTTAAAAACAAACTGGAATTGCTGTGGGACTTGCGCGCCCCATTTAGCAAACTGCTGTGCTGATTTCAAACCATAATAAAGGCTGTCTACTTCCACACAAGGAAAAAAGCTGGCGTACTCTGGTAAAGTCAACGCTTTTTTCTCTGGCATCAAACTTTGGTGTTCATTCCACGTTGTTAAGCCGATCGTAATCATAGTAATGGCACTTCCGCTTCATTTTGAAAATCTGTATCATCGATCGCAAACTTAACCAATTGGTCGCCTGAAAAATCAGTGACAAAGCGATGCGCTTCATTTTTGATCATATAGGGATAAGCTGCTTTCAAATCGGCGATCACCCCATAATTTTGTGGCTGCAAAACCCAATCTAGTGGAAATAAATTTAGCAATCCTTCGCGCATGTTAACTGGTGTTTTCAATTGATAATCAGTGTTTAATCGTGCCGTAAATAAATAGATTCGGTTCTGATAAACGCCAGAAACGAACCATTCCATATAGCCATTATTTACAAGTTGATAAGCATCTTTGGCAATGCCCGTTTCTTCAAAAATTTCTCGCTGCACACCTAATTCAGGCGTTTCACCAGCTTCAATTTTACCGCCAATACCATTCCACTGGCCGATATATGGCTTTTTATAGCGATTCAACAATAATGCTTGCTGGTCTTGAAGTATCAAAGCTAGAGTTAATCGCCTTTTTTTATCCGTCATTGACAGCCGCCTTTCTTACAGGTCTATCTAAAAAAATCCAGCTTACCATATCAAACTTAAATTATTCTAGCGGCGTCGATGTTTCACAAAAGTGACATAATGTAAAATCGATGCCAATAAAATGAAAAAGATCAGGACAAACGAAACGTAATTTGCTAAGAAATTAGTCAATGGCAATACCCTGCCTAGAAGAACTTGAATGCCCATTGTGGCCAAAGCCATGACAGCAATCATAAAGAAGAGCTGAATATAACGTTTCACTGTACTATCATCCTTTCGTTTCTTTCGGGCAATCTTTTGTCCCCATTTATGACACAATTTGATTTTTGCCGGTGGTAAAGTTTTCATATCAAATGTATTTGGTAACACTAACTCACCCACTTTGATCACACCAGCCGCCGACATAACGGTATCGATCGTCTTAAACGTTGGGTCTGTGACTCCTGTGATAAAGTTTTCTAAAGTGCTTTTATAGCAACTTGTTACACTTAAATAATGCTTATTTTTGAAGGGTCCTGGAATCGTATCGCCATTCTTCTTTTGATAAACTAACTTAGGCCGTAAACAGTCTAAGAAATTCTTCATTGTCCCAGCTAGGCCGCCCCAATAAGTCGGGGCAGCTAAGACCCAAACATCACTTTCTGCCAATTTTTGGATCAACTCATTCAAAACCGGATTAGGCTGATTCGTATGCGGCTTGATATCATAGTCCTCCAAATATAAGAACTCAGTCTCTTCCGTCTCTGGAACGGCTTTAAGAATCTCCGTCAATAATTGGCCCGTCAACCCCTGACGCTTGTGCGCGCCTAAAATACCTAATACCTTCATGATTGTCTAACTCCCAATGCAATATATTATTGCGTATCCTGTAATGCTTTGATTTTTTTGGCTTGGACTTGCTTAGAAACCAACAGAATATCCCGAAATAAATCTTTGATATAAGGCCGCAGATGCTCATCTTCAACCCGTGTCATCAATTCATCCAGTAGATTTTTTTCACGCATAATGTCAGTCAAGCCAAGTTTCTGTTCAAATTTAATTTGCGCAATTTGTTCGCCAACTTGTAACCTTTCTATCAATAAAGCAACTAATTTTTGATCAATGGCATCAATCTTTTGACGTTCTTTATCCAACAAGCTCAGTCATCTTCTTTTTTATTATTTTGCAGCGTACGTTCGATTCTTTTTTCTGGAACAATCCACAACAAGAACATCAATCCATCAATGGCAAAAACCGCCAGCGGTACATAAATGCCGATGACAACCGCTAAGGCTGCCATTCCGATGGAAATAAAGGGTTTATTATAATCTGCACCTAAACTCTTACCAATCAATGATTGTTTGCCATTGACCCGAATCAGATCCTGAACCATAAGTGCCCAGATGATATTGGCTAGCAGAATTACCGTCCCATAAGTTAATTCAGGTGCTTTAGCGGCAAAATGGCCACCTTCCAAAACCCAAGCCGATGTAAATGGAAAAAAGCTCAAAAAGAACATCAAAATCATATTTAACCAAATGACCCGGCCACTAACTTTATGCACAATTGAAAACAAATGATGATGATTGATCCAATAAACGCTTAAAACAAAAAAGCTAAAAGCATAAATACTTAATGAGTCTCGAATGCCCCAAAGCCCCTTAAACGTGCTTGTCTCTGGCGCATGGATCTCTAAAACCATAATTGTCATCACAATTGCAATAATGGCATCTGTAAATGCTTCAATTCTTGACTTACCCATCTTGTTCCACCTCATGAATTTATTAGAGTTGTGCAAAGACGGTTTGGGCATCCTCCTGTATCATCTCGACGGGCAAATTAAAAGTGACTTTCTCCTTATTCACGGCGACCAGCTTAGCATCTGCTTGCCGGTACTGGATCAATCCTGCAAAAGGATAAACTCTAAAGGAAGTCCCTACAACGACGATCAAATCTGCCCGAGCAATCGCAGCCACTGCTGCCTCGATCGTGTCCGTATTGATCGGCTCGCCATACAAAACGATATTGGGACGCAAAATACCCCCGTCTGCTGCATGATGATAATCTTTTAAATAGGTCTGATAATCAAACTTTTGGCGACAAGTCTGACAATAGATATCATACAGATTACCATGGAATTCGATGACATTTTCAGCCCCAGCTTTTGTATGCAGACCATCCACATTTTGGGTTACAATGTCCCCTTTGCGATTCGCGATTTCAGCCATTTTTTCGTGAATAATATTGGGCTTGGCTTTAGGAAAATACATATTTTCTTTCACAAATTGATAAAAACTATCTGGATGTTGTTGTAAATTTTCATGACTCAATAAATATTCTGGGTTCTGATGGCCAGCATAGAGTCCGTTTTTAGAACGGTAATCTGGAATGCCTGAAGGTGTAGATACGCCTGCACCGGTTAAAAATGTGACATGTTTTGCTGAATTAATTGCGCTTTTCAAATCAAACATCTGATAATCCCAGCTTTCTAATGCTAAAAATTTAAAACAATTGGTGTATAATAAGCCCCGTAAAGGAGTGAGCCCATGAAGCATCCAGCTATTTATTATCTAAGTTATTTATGCCTATTTTTCGTGCTTATTGCACTGTTAGTCATTGTTTATCATCTATTTATCATGGTATCACAGCAACTGCCTTATACTTTTGAAATGCATTTTGGTGGGCGTTAACTAGTTATTCACAAATTACCCATACATTTGATTCTTGAGGTCGAAACAAACGTATCATTTTGTTTCTGACCTCTATTTATTTTACAAATGATGCTATATCCCTCTTGCCGCACTCAATTTATCTGACAGCGTAGGTAATACCTTCTTGCTCTAAGACTGTTTGTAAAGGCGTCTCGTAAAGATGCTGGAAAGTCTCCGGCGTAGTGTCTTGATCTACTTTGTGTAAAATAAAAGCAGCTTGCCCGTCATTTTTCCCCATCGCCACATAGGCTTTTTGTTTGTTGGCGAGCTCTGTAAAATCTGTATGCAAGACTTCTACGACTTGTCGCAAAGCTAAACGTAATTGCCGTTGGCTGAAGATCGGCGTCAAAATTGCAAATTGCTGGTGATTCATCGGCACATAGCCTAAACTTTCTGTAAGTTCAGCAAATTTTTTAAACAAATTAACCACCGCTCGTCGAAAAGCAAAAGGTGTATCCAACGCCTTAGCAGTTAGCACTTCATATAGCTGTTGGGCATACTCAAAAGCAGCTGGATATTTTAACAATAGTGTGTTCTTTAAAGTGGCATCCGCACCTTGGGTGAACACCAACACATCCAGCAAACTTAGCATGCGAAAAATCAACAAGTTATCTTCGTTCTTATTTGGATTCTCAGCTGGAACGCTAGCATAAAAACCATCTAAAAATTCTTTTTGCACCGTCTCATTGATCAAATGATGTTTTGTTTGCTCTTGTTGGATGATCACATGAGCCACGCTATTATATAAAGCTGTGGCTGTAGCACCCATTTGTTCATCTAATTGTGGCTTGCCACTCGTTAGTGGAAACTGTAATTGACTGAATCCACGAGCCACCATCAACATGTGCAGCAATTCATGAGATAATGTATAGGCCACATTGGTCGTATCCGTAACTTTGATTTCGATTGCACCATCTTTATGCACGACTTGTTGGGATTGGTCATGTAATAATAAACCTGACGCTGACCCGGTTACGGTTACAGTGATGGGCACCGGAAATTTATCCTGTACTTCGTTAAGTAAACTTTGTACTTCTGGACCATACTCATTAGCTGTCATAATGGCCTCCTATATATATTCCTAATATTAAATATAGTATAACATTTTTAGTACTTAGAAAAGTAACCCTCACCTAGGCAATAAACTGATTAATTCGCTATAATAGAATTGATTGGAGGCCTATTTATGAAAATTCTTGTCCCAACTGAAGACCATTATCTCGATGATCGTTATGGCAAGTCAGGCAAGTCACTCAATGCTAGTTTGCAGTCCATTTCCTTTCCAATTTATATTACGAATCCCCCAGTTGACACACAATCTTTTGCCTTAACATTGGTCGATTTTGATGCGATTCCAGTAGGTGGATTCCCTTGGATCCATTGGCTCGTTGCTGACATTCCTGCGGATACGCGTGAAATTCCTGAAAATGCCAGTCGCAGTGGCGTCATTCCCTTTATCCAAGGACGTAACTCAACTGCCGGTGCTTATGTTGGTGTCAATAACCCTGAAATCAATCAGCACTATGCTAATCCAGCCCCACCTGACAAGGATCATGCGTATACATTGACTGTCTATGCTTTGGATAAAAAATTAAATCTTCAGCCAGGATTCTGGATGAACGAACTTTATCGAGCTATGAAACAACATATCTTAGCATCACAAAAATTGGAACTTTGGTATCATACTCGTAACTACTAATCGTTATTAGACTAATAAAGAGAGCGAGGGCGAAACAAAACTAACGTTTTGTTTTCACCGTCGCTCTCTTTGCGAACAATTTTATTTTAAACGTGTTCCAAAAGACAGCGCCCTTTGTCGCATTCTCGCTCTCTTTATTTATGGCTACTTATGAAAATTTACCCTGATTTTCTAAGTCGCTAAGATGTTCATATAAAATACCATCACGCAGTCCTTGTTGTGAGAAAATCATTCGATCAGAATCTAAATGTCGCTGCAATAATACTGCTGGTGATAGGCCGCCAATAATGATATCGCCGCGTTCTTTAGACAGTCCAGGAATATCTTTTCTTGCTGCCAGGTCCTTAGAAACCACTTCATCAAAGATATCATTAACCTGGGCGCCACTCATGCGAAAGCCGTGAATATCCCAATAACGCTTGAAGTTATCACGGCGGCGTTGGATTTTAGCCAAGGTTCGGTTGGAACCACCTAAAGCAACAATCGGTAAATTTTTACCGCGGTCAAGCCACCAAATATCATTATATAGATTTTCCATAGCTGTAAAAAGCTGGAACAAGCTGCTAGCACTGACAAGATCTTTTTCAAGATAACGTTCAGATAAATTCACAGAACCTAAGGGTAAACTGATCAAATTCACGGCACGCCGATTTTGGACAAGGATCAATTCTGTACTAGCACCACCAGTATCCATCAAAACCGCATTGACCACTGGTAAAGAATTAATCACGCCTAAATAATCATAGTGTGCTTCCATCGCCCCGGTAATAACTTCAAGGTCAATATCAGCTTCTTTTTTGACCAATTTCAAAAATTCTTTTTGATTGGCTGCCATTCGCGTCGCTGCTGTCGCAACGGCACGCAAATTCAGCTTGGGCAGGTCCTTATATAATTTTCGAAAATTTTCTAACGTTGTCAACGTCCGCTCCATCGCCGGCTGCTTAAGTTCTTTTTCTGGCCCCATGTTTTCTGATAATCGTACTGGCTCTTTTTCTTCAATAATTTTTTTAGTTGTGCCATCATCACTGATTTCAGTGACTGTTAGCCGGGCTGAGTTGGAGCCCAAATCGATTACACCAAAATGTTCCATCCTTTTCCCACCTATTCTGGTTGCCTTGTAATTGGTATAAACTGCCGTCTATTTTTGCTATCTTGCGGTGTTTTAACGGTCGTTTCAGCAGTGCAAAGCTTGTCCGCCAAGGCTTGGCGATGAACGAGAAGATAGTCTTGAGCATCCAAACTTTCAAGTCCACGACGATCCACATGCGTCCATGTGCCATCCGCTTGTAAAACACGGGTCTTAATATTATCCCGCCACAGAATATCATAAATATGAATGATCTGTCGCCGAATGTTATCTTGCAATATTGGAAACAGCAACTCTACGCGTCGGCTAAGGTTACGGTTCATCAAATCAGCACTAGATAAGAAGACCTGTTCTGCCCCATCCGCATAGAAATAGTAAATACGACTATGCTCTAAAAAACGACCGACAATAGAATGTACCGTAATATTTTCACTGACTTTGGGAATACCGACTTTCAAATTACAGATACCTCTAACGACCAAATGCACTTTAACCCCAGCTGCACTAGCTTCATACAATTTTTTGATCATTTTGGTATCTGATAGTGAATTAACTTTAATCTGAATAAGTCCCTTCTTACCAGCTTTAACATTGGCAATCTCATCATCCACACGAGCCATTAAGAAATCGCGGATACCTTCCGGCGAAATAACCATCTTATGAAAAAATGGAGGCTCAGAAAATCCGGAAAGCATATTGAAGATATTAGAAGCATCGATCCCCATCTCCTGATTTGCAGTAAACAGCCCCATATCGGTGTAAAGTCGAGCAGTAACATCATTGTAATTTCCGGTAGCCATATGCATATAACGCCGAATCCCATTTTCCTCTTTGCGGACAACCAAAGTCAACTTACAATGGGTCTTTAAACCCACTAACCCATAAATGACATGACAGCCAGCCTTTTCCAATTCCTGTGCCCAATGAACATTATTCTCTTCATCAAAACGGGCTTTTAATTCAACCAAGACAGTGACTTGTTTGCCATTTTCGGCTGCCCGTTTCAAATATTTAATAATTGGTGATTGGGAAGACACCCGATACAGCGTCATTTTAATAGCTAGTACATTCGGATCCTCAGCCGATTGCTTGATAAAGTCAACAATTGGCTGGAAAGAATCATAGGGATGATCTACAAAAATATCGTGTTGCGCAATCTCATTAAATAAATTTTTGTGTCGCAATTTTGTTGGATAATACGGTTCAAATGGCGGATATAACAGCTCATTTTTGCCCGTCACTTGCTTGATCAATTTGCTGACAAAGGTTAGGTCAATCGGGCCTTTGACTGGATAAATATCAGCTTCTGCGAGGTCTAATTCTTTAACCAGCCGTCGCCGCAAGTGTTTGCTCATATCGGCTTCGATCTCTAAACGCATAGCCTTACCACGTTCGCGTTTTTTGATCTCATGCTCAATTTCTTTTAACAAATCAGATGTATCTTCATCGGCAACATCCATGTCCATATCCCTAATAACTCGGAAACAAGCCATTTCTTTCACATCAAAGCCCACAAATAACTCCGACATATAATGTTTGATGATCTCTTCTTGTAAGATGAATGTATTTTCTGCACCCGGTAATTTAATAACTCGTGGAAAAACATCAGGCACCTGAACCGTCGCAAAGGACTTGTCTTTTTTATCACCAGGTTTGTAGATCCGTAAAGCAATATTTAATGTATTATTGGCAATAAATGGGAAAGGTCGTGAAACATCAACAGCCATCGAGGTCAATACCGGATATAGATTTTGATGGAAATAATCCGCCACATAGTCTTTTTGCTTCGTTGTCAAATCGGTAAACCGAATTAAATTGATCCCTTCATTGGCAAGCTGTGGTAATAAAGACCGTAACAGCGTGGTGTATTGCTTATCCACCATGTCATGGGTTTTTTCTGATATTTTGGCTAATTGAACCTCTGGTGTTAAGCCCGAAGCATCTGTCCCTTGATACCCTACTGAAAGCATCTTGTGCAGTGAAGCCACCCGGATATTAAAAAATTCATCCAGATTACTCTGAGTGATGCCTAAAAAACGCAGGCGCTCTAACAAAGGGTTTTCTTTAGTTCGTGCTTCCTCTAAGACACGATCATTAAAGTCCAACCAGCTCAACTCACGGTTGTAAAAATACTTAGGTTCCGAAAATTTCATATTTGCACGCGTCCTTTCAAAATTGGTTCCAAGCCGAAGACATCTTCAAAGAACTCCCCTTTGCGTTTAAATGTCCATTTTTCAAGTTCAATATCATCATTAGCTACTGCTGTGATTATTAATTTAGTCGGCTGTTTCAAAGAAACACTGATTGATTTGATTTTTTGCTGACGACTATCATCCAAAGCATCTGCCAAACGTAATATTGCCGTTAATTTAGCAATGGTCATACGTAATTGAATGGGTAGTTCATCAAAGCGGCTCAATTCTGCTGAGGGGGTATTGACACTATGGTAGCGGGCAATGGCACCAACCATTGTCAATTCAGGCTCTGATAGCCCCAAAATCTCTGAGTGCTGGATAATATAGTCAGAATGGGCATAGTGGTTGTGGTTATTAATATAGGTCCCCACATCCTCCACCATCGCCGCAATTTGTAATAATAATCGATCTCGCTGATTAAGTCCGTGGATTTTCTTCAACCGGTCAAATAGCTTCAAACTGATATCTGCCACAAATTGCTGATGTTTGGGTTCCACTTGATAACGCCGAGCCAAGTTCTGAGCTGAAGTCAAGATCTGTTCATTTTGTAAAGCGGTTTTTTGTGGTGATTTACGCCGACGTTCCACCATATCCACCGCGATACCATCAACCAATTTCAAAGCTGCCACCCAGATATCTTGAATATCATAATAGCTTAACAGTTGCTTTAATAAGACCATTACCGGCAGTACTTGAGGTACATCATCACTTTCAAGTTGAAAGTGTTTGATCAAATATTGATCGCTGCCATGAATCATTCGATCGTAAAGATCCTGAAACTCATTGATTGTTAATTGTACCGTTCTGTCCGTTGTTTGAATCATGGGTTCAAAAATCGAAATTGCCGATCCCATCAAGATTACGTTGTCAAAAGGCCCTGAACTGGGTGATAATCTGACAAAGTCTACCAATTGACTAGATACATAATCTCTTAATACTTCTACAAAATTAGGCACTTTATCCTTCATATCACGCATAACTTCGTAGACACGCAGCGGTCCTAACTTAAGATTGCGCGAAAAAACAAATTTACCTGCCCGGTAAGCAGTCAATTCCACGCTGCCGGAACTAATATCAATCAATAAGGCACTTTTCTTAATAATTTTAGGAAAATTAGCCATATAAGTTAACGTTGCTTGGTTGCGGTATAACGCTTCTTGGCTCTGACTCAACCATTTCAAATAAAAGCCCGTACGTTCACTGAGCTGTTCCCGCACAAACTCAGCATTATCCGCCTCATGAAACGAATGCGTCGCAAAAGCTTCATAATCATGAATCTGATAATCATCTAACAGCTGTTTGATACGCAACAAGGCTGCGGTGATCTCATTAACTGTTTTGCTGTGAATGACTTGTACGGAAAAGACATCTTCACCTAAGTCAATATCATACTTCGTGTTTTCTATGATCTGTAAATTTTTTTGGTCCACGACTTGTAAAAAAATATTTTGACCGCCGATGACAATTACTGCAAATAATCTTTGATTCTGGGCCATTCTTGTAACACTCCCGTTTCTATCTATATGCGTTATATCGTATTTCAGACGAGGTCAAGGCAAGACCAACCCTGTGTTGCCGACCTCTGGATACCGCACCACCTTACCAACGCTTCAGATTGCTCTATACCTTTATTTTACCATGATTTAACGTTAATTTTCGATCAACGTTTTGTTTATTGATTTTCATGATAAACTATAATTATTGGAGGTAAAACTATTATGCAGAAAACAAATATTGGTCATAGTGACCTACTGGCATCACGTATTGGATTAGGACTCATGCGTTCTCCTGAACACAGCGCCACTGAAATTGCAGATTTACTTAAAGCAGCCTTTGACAATGGCATCGACTTTTTTGACAATGCTGATGTCTACACCAACGGTGAAGCTGAAAGACGTTTTGGTGAAGCATTAAAACTCTCAAAGCTTGCCCGAGAAGACATCGTTGTTCAAACAAAGGTGGGTATTAATAAAGATACGCAAACAGATAAGCGTTATGATTTTACTAAGGATCATATTTTGCAATCCGTCAATGGCAGTCTACAACGTATGGGGTTAGACTACATCGACATTTTATTATTACATCGGCCAGATCCCTTGATGGAGCCTGAAGAAGTAGCTGAAGCTTTTAATATTTTGCAAAATGAAGGCAAAGTTCGGCGCTTTGGTGTTTCTAATTTTAATCCGTTACAAGTTGAATTAGTTCAATCTGCACTGGATACTAAATTGGTCGCAAACCAACTCCAATTAAGTTTGATGCATACCGGCATGATTGATTTTGGCATGCACGTGAATATGACTGACGACCGTTCAGTCAACCATGATGGTAGTATTTTAGAATACTCTCGCCTCAAACAAATGACCATTCAATCTTGGAGTCCTTTCCAATATGGCTTCTTTGCTGGCGTATTTATCGATAATCCAAAATTTCCTGAACTCAATGAATTGCTGCAGCAATTAGCTAATAAGTACCACACTAATAAAAATGCAATTGCAACAGCTTGGATCCTTAGAATCCCAGGCAGCATTCAAGTCATCGCTGGGACAATGAATCCTAAACGCTTAGCACAAATTGCAGAAGGCGATCAAGTTAAATTAACTGCTCAAGAATGGTATAACCTGTATTATGCCGCTGGAAATGATTTACCATAAATCAGAGTGTGACGAAGGGTGGTTAGCTTCGGAACACTAACAAGAATGACGATAAATGGTGAACTTTCCATTTGAGACATGCGATGTTAGGCGAAGTCGTTGCCTTTTGGAACACGTTTAAGATACAATCGTTCGTGAAATAATCGGGGTCGTAGACAAAACATTAGTTTTGTTCCGGCCCCGATTGTTTAGTTGCACATGATTTAAAATCAAATTTTAGTAAAAAAAGTAATCCCTTTAAAACAAAAAACAGGCCAATCTGGTTTCCAGATCGTACCTATCCTCCTATGTGGCTCTAAACGATGTTATTTCTTAAAGTAAAAGCGTAGGCAAACGTTAACTGACGTCAAGCTGGCCTTGATCAGGTTGCGCATATTGATAATAAATATCTTGAATGTCTTGAAATTCATATTCTTTATGCCATGGTTTGATATGACCGCAGCAATGAATTAATGCTGGATGAGCCATTGCTTCTTTGATTTGAATCGCCATTTGTTGATCTTCTGGTTCCACCGCGTCAATCAAGAGATTCGTCTGGGCATTATAGCGCGGATGCAAATAGTACCATTGATCATACAAAATCGCATTTAGCGCATCTTGATCGTGATATTTACATTTATCGGCATTTTCTTGTGCAAATTCGATGACCCGATCACTAATATTATGTTTACGCCACTTCTTCAAGTCCACCAACAAGACTCCAGAATTGAAGTAACGATGACCAATAGCTTCTGTCAATTGCATTTTCTCAAAACGCTCCAGATAGCCGGCATCTTCAACAGCCCCAATGATCTTATCACCTAAGTCCATTTCAAACAGCGGCTGCAGCGACTGATGGTTGATGATGTCCGCATCTAAGTATAGAACACGTTCTAAAGACTGATCTTGTAAAATTTTATCCATAAAGATCCGATAGTAAGCTGTCTTGGGAATCCGGTAACTTGTGCTGACATTACCAAAACAAGCTGTACTCAATTCTACAAATTCTAAAGTAACATTTGGCTGCTTAAAAACAGATTGCAAGTGTTTCACATCAGCAGTGGTCAAATCATTAGTGACCGTATAAAAAATTAATGGATTAGGGTTATTGCTAATAATTGAGTAGTATAACGTCTTCAGTTGGGGTAGGAATCCGGAGTTCACGGCAGTAAGTATTGCGATTGGTTTCATTTCTAATCAGCCTCCTAAGTAATTTCTAATCTAATTAAACCTGATTCGCCATAAAACTCGAAATCATCCTGAATAACCCTTTGGTAATAAAGGAATTCTATAAAATAACATAAGTATATTTATTTATTAAAAACGCATATTATTTATTATTTTATTTTAAAAGTCGCTTAGCCTAGCAAGTTTCCGCTGATGTAAACGTCTTTTTTCTATAAAGTCATTGATTCAGTTATGCTGGACCTATTCCAAATATTAGGAGGTTTTTCAATGACAGAAAATCGTAAGCTAACCGATCCGCGGACCATGTTCTATAGTGATTCTTTCGAAAAACAGGACCAAGAGGCACCTGCATTACAGCAAAAGATGACCCCTGTTCCTGATTGTGGTGAGTCAACTTATCAAGGCCATGAAAAGCTCTTAAACCGCCGTGCATTTGTGACTGGTGGCGATTCAGGAATTGGCCGAGCAGCCGCCATTGCCTATGCTAAGGAAGGCGCCGATGTTGCCATTCAGTATTTACCTGGCGAAGAAGCAGATGCCCAAGAAGTTAAAACTGCGATTGAAAACGAGGGTCGTAAGGCATTACTTTTACCTTATGATTTCCGTGATGAGGACGGCATCGATGGACTAATCGACCAAGTAGTTGATGAGTTGGGTGGTTTAGACATCTTAGTGCTAAATGCAGCGCAACAACTATCTCGCAAAAAAATTACCGAACTCGATATTCAACAAGTTAAAGATACTTTCCTAGTCAATATCGTGGCTATGTTTGCCTTAGTCAAAGCTGCCAAGCCCCACTTAAAACCAGGCAGCGCCATTATTACCACAACTTCTGTGCAAGGCTTCAATCCAAGTGTACATCTTATGGATTACGCCGCTTCTAAGGCAGCCATTAGTAATTTCACCATCAATTTAGCCTAAGAATTAGGCGAAGACGGCATTCGCGTTAACGGTGTTGCTCCTGGCCCGATTTGGACACCACTACAATTGGATCGGGGTCAACCACAAGATGCTATTCCTGAATTTGGGCAAGATTCTGTGTTAAAACGTGCAGGTCAACCCGTGGAATTAGCGCCTGTTTACACGTTCTTAGCTTCAGATGATGCCAGTTATGTTACCGGTCAAATTTACGGCGTGACCGGCGGTGAACCCATTAATTTATAACAGAGCGTGAGTGAAGCAGGTCAGCTTTGGAACACTAACACAAATTATGCAGATGAAGCGCCAGCTTCAGCAAATAATTAGGGTTAGGTGACAAAGTTTGCTTCATGAACGCGTTTAGAGCGTGACAAAGGGTGGTCAGCTTCGGAGCACTAACACAAATATTTAGCGTTCAAAAAGAGCGCGTCGAAACAAAAGTTCACTTGTTTCGACGCGCTTTTTCTCATGTAGCATTTAAACTTTTAGTCATACTCAGTCACTAAACAACTTTTGTAACCCGCTACTTAAACGTGTTCCAAAAAGCAACGCCCTCACCTAACTGTGAATTCCTCAAATGGTAAATTCACCATTTGTCCTAATTCTTGTTAGTGCTCGGCCGCTGAGTGCTTTTTGTCACACTCTCTTATGCTAAAACTTCAGCTTGCCAGGCTAAAATATGTTTCTCAATATTCGCTAATTCCTCACTCAGATGTCCCCGGCTGAGCAAATAAAAATGGCGTTGGTACTTGTCTGATAAGCGAACTTGTTTCACATTGTGCGGTACAGCCTGCTTAGAAAGAATGGTTTTACCAAACCCCTGCTTCAATAGCTGCACGATCAATTCATTGCTATTCACATACATAATCTGCTTAGGCTGAATATCCTTCTCTTGTAAATAAGCACGCGTAAAGTGCCCAACACCCGACCCAGCTTCACGTACCAACCAGATCTGGCTCTCTTTATCTCCAGCCAACACCAATTGATCCAGGCCATAATCGTTACGCTTGACGCCAGCTTCAACAATGGGCTTTTCAATCAAGCCAAAATCCAATTCATGCTGCTTGATTTGCTGCAAGATGGTTTCTGAATTAGCCATGTGGATCGTTAATTCAACATTCGGCATCGTTTCACTTAATTTATAAACGATTTTAGGCAATACATAGATAGCGGTCGTGTGCGAAGCTCCAATTCTAACCTTGGTTTTCTCACTTGGAATCTCCTGCTGCATGGCGTCATCAATACTTTGCCAATCATCTAATAACCGATTGACCCGTTCATAAAGAATTTTGCCTGCATTTGTTGGGTAAACGTCCCGACGCCCACTGCGCTCAAATAATTTTTGTCCAAATTGTTTTTCTAATTGTTGGATATGCACCGAAACAGTCGGTTGTGCGATAAATAAGGTTTTAGCAGCCAACGAAAAATTTTGTGTTTCAAAGACGGTTTTAAAAGTGCGTAATTGATTAAACATGCTTTCCCCGGCTTTCTATTACACTACATAATATAATCTATCACAATTATTTATTTCCGCAATGAAAACATCTTTGCTAAACTACTAATATCAACTAAACGGAGGATCATTTATGAAAAAAATACGCGTCGTATTGCCAGGATTATTGGTAAGTTTACTAGTTGCAATTTTTGCTCAAATCGTGGCGAAATTCTTGCCGAACCTTGGGGCAGCTACAATTGCCATCCTACTTGGTATTGTACTAGGCAATACTATTTTGAAACAACCAATCTTACAAGCAGGAACTAAATTTTCTGAAAGTAAACTACTTGAATATTCAGTCATGCTACTAGGGGCAACAATCACCGTCCAAACCATCACCCATATTGGTTGGCACGGTGTGATATTCATTGTTTTCCAAATGGCGATCACCGTCATCGGTGCTATTTTTATTGGCCGCAAGCTGGGCTTTGGTGAAGGTGTCACTTTAATGATGGCCGGGGGTAACGCTGTCTGTGGTTCCAGCGCTATCGCATCAATCTCACCAGTGATCGAAGCTGATGAAGATGATAAGGGTATGGTCATTACCCTAGTCAACTTACTAGGCACGATCTTGATGTTGACCTTACCATTCATTGGTATTTTATTTTATGGTCATAATTTTGTACTTAAGGGTGCTCTGATCGGCGGCACATTGCAATCCGTAGGCCAAGTCGTTGCCAGTGCCAGCATGATCAACCAAGCAACTGTCCAATTTGCGACACTATTTAAGATCATGCGCATCATGATGCTGGTTTTTGTCGTCTTTATTTTTGGCCGCATGCATCAAAAACAATTACAAGCTCAAGTAGAAACAGATGCCATCATCAGCGGCAATGCTAGCCCTAAAAGTAAAGGTAAATGGCTGCCTTGGTACGTCGCTGGCTTCTTGATCTTTTGTGGCATTAACAGCCTAGCCACCCTGCCAAACTTCGTCAGCTATGGGGCACATAGTTTGAGTTCTTGGTTTGAAATTATCGCCTTAGCTGCCATTGGTCTACGTCTTAACGTTGCGGCTTTTCTCAAGGCCGGAAAAAAATTTGCCCTCTACGGTTTCGGTGTTGGCACCATTCAAGTTGTCGCTGCTCTCATTTTAATTGGATTACTATTTCACGCTTGATGCCTTAGCGACACACACAGAGCTATCTCAGCCAGGATAAACAGCGACGCGCTCGCCGGCCAAGTCCTGCAATTGAATTTGATGTTGGTAAAAATCTGACAGTACTGATTGGGTTAACAAATCGGCGCGTTGGCCGGCACGAATCACTTGGCCTTTTCGTAATAATAAAACGTGGTCGAAATCTGGTAAAATCTCTTCCGTATAGTGGGAAACCAACAATAAAGCCGGGCTATCTGGCTGCTGCGCAATCTGGCGAACTCTAGTCAGTAATTCTTCACGGGCAAACAAATCTAAGCCATTACAGGGCTCGTCTAAAATCAAAAGTTCGGGATGAGCCATGAGTGCGCGCGCAATCAAAACTAATTGACGCTCGCCTTGAGATAACACCGCATAAGGCTTACCCAGCAATTTGGCACCCCCCAGATCAGTTAAAAGCTGCCGCGCTTGCGCCATCTCAGCGGCCGTGGTTTCTTGGTAAATACCAATCGTTGCAAACTTACCAGATAATACAATTTGATCCACGGACTCCCAAGCATGGAGTTGATCTTGGAGTGCCGTACTGACCCAACCAATTCTGGTCTTTAATTCAGGAATATTTACATGGCCGAATTGACCACCCAAGACTTCTAACTGCCCTGTTGTTGGCCAAAGATCCCCGTGAATCATCTTCAATAGCGTTGTTTTACCTGCGCCATTTAAACCTAAAATCGCCCAATTCTGTTTCACCGCGACTGTCCAAGAAATATGATGCAAGATCTCCCTTTGACCTCTCGTAACCGAAACATCTTGAAATTCTAAAATTTTATGCATTTTTTCACCCACTTTGTAAAAATATGTCTTAAATAAAGACCCCCAGGAATTAGATTTTTTCAGTCTAACTTCTGGGGGTCATGCCTTGTTTCCAAACAATATCATCCGAATTGGGCTACTAAAGATAACGGCCGATTGTCTCGACTGCACTCATCTCGTCAAAGTTTAGGGGGGCTTCAACAACGATTTAGATACCCATTAAAAACAAGTACTTTGATTATTCAGCAACCGGCGTGCTATATTTATCGGCTTCTTTAACAAACGGCATATGTGCGCGTAATTCTTCACCGACTTCAGATAACTTAGAATGGGCCGAACGTTGGCGCATTTCATATAAGCCTTTGAAGTTATTGCGATAGTCCTTCATAAACTCTTTCGCAAATTTACCATTCTGGATATTCTCTAAAGCTGCTTTCATCGCATTTTTAGCTTCAGGGCCAACAACTTTAGGCCCAACAACATAAGAACCATATTCAGAAGTATTGGAACAATCAGCATACATCTTGTTAAAGCCGCCTTCATAGATCAGGTCACAGATCAACTTCATTTCGTGTTGGACTTCGAAATAAGCTAATTCTGGGGCATAGCCAGCTTCAACTAAAACTTCAAAGCCGGTTTCAATGAGCGCTGTGATCCCACCCATTAAGACATTTTGTTCACCAAAGAGATCTTCTTCTGTTTCCTCTTTGAAACTTGTCTTTAATAAGCCGGCACGCGCCGCACCATTTCCTTTAGCAAACTCTTTAGCTAAATCTTCAGCATGACCAGAATAATCTTGATAGGCAGCGTATAATGCTGGAACACCAAAACCTTCCTTGTATGTACGACGGCACAAGTTACCTGGTCCTTTAGGGGCCATCATGACAACGTCAACATCCTTAGGCGGTACAATTTCTTTGTAATGGATATTAAACCCATGAGAAAAGCCTAAAACATTGCCAGCCTCTAAATTTGGCGCAACTTCATTTTTATAAACATCTGACATGACTTCATCTGGCGTTAACATTTGGATCCAATCGGCCTGTTTGGCAGCTTCCGCAACCGGATAAACATCAAAGCCATCCGTTTGGGCTGCCTTAAAAGATTTGCCGGGACGAACGCCGACAATGACGTCAAACCCAGAATCTCTTAAGTTATTGGCTTGCGCATGACCTTGTGCACCATAACCAATAAAAGCGATCTTCTTACCTGCCAAATAGTTGGTGGTTACATCCTTGTCGTACAACATTTTTACTTTCATACTAACGCCTCCATATTTTTTTATAGAAATTTATATGATCAAGTCAAATGTCTAATACATAGCATATGTAGAAACATTTAAACGTGATACCAGTTAAGTAATCAATCATCAACGCCCATCATTTCATTATTGCCATGACCAGGCGCGATCATTGGGTAGACCTGTTCGAACGTTGGGATCGGTACGTGTATCAGAAACGGCCCAGGTTTCGCAAAAATCAAGTCTAATTTGGCTACCAAATCATCTTGTTTTTGTAACGTTTGATAACTGATGCCGTAAGCTGCTGCTAAGGCTTCAAAATTAGGCTGCTGTGGGAACATCGAAGCTGAATGATGCTGCTGGTAAAATTCATCTTGCCATTGACGGACCATACCTAGCGTTTGGTTGTTTAACAAGACGATTTTGATATTCAGCTGCTCAATAGCCAGCACCTCTAGCTCCTCACTCGTCATCTGAAACCCACCATCGCCGACAAACAAGACGATGGTTTTATCAGGGTGGGCATAAGCAGCCCCAATGGCAGCTGGAATGCCAAACCCCATCGTCCCTAATCCACCAGAAGTAACTAATTGATTTGCCATTTGATAAGGATAAAACTGTGCTGCCCACATTTGATGTTGACCCACATCCGTCACAACAATTGCTTGCCCTTTTGTGACCGTTCCCACCGCTCCAATGACTTCTTGTGGTTTCAGTTTGGCTTCAGCCTTATGATAATGGTAAGGATGATCCAAATGTCTTTGCTGACAAAGCTGCAGCCAAGATTGCCACTGTTGGAACTCTGGCGCTAGGTCAGCTTGCAACAATGCTTGTAAGGCCAAGTGGGCATCTCCAACAAAGGGCAGATCCACGGGTACAATGCGACCAATCTCATTGGCATCAATATCAACATGAGCAATCTTTGCATTCGGGGCAAATTTCGCCACATTGGGTACTAAGCGGTCATCAAACCTCGCGCCAATGTTTAATAAGAAATCACACTCATGCAAGGCCATGTTAGCAGCAAATTGACCATGCATCCCAGCCATACCTAAGCTAAGATCACTCGTCACTGGCACATTACCTAGCCCAAGTAAGGTAGAAACAACGGGGACATGCCAACGAGTGACAAACGTTCTCAGCAAGGCGCTGGCTTTAGCAGCAGTTACCCCGGCACCTACGAGCACCACAGGTTTTCGAGCAGCTTTCAAACTCGCCAAAATAAATTGCACTTGCTGGGTCTGTTCCAACGATAGCGTCGGTTGAGGTACCAGCCTTGGCTGTTGATGAGCTAAGCGATCCTTTTGGATATAGCATTTCTGACCCATCACATCTTTAGGTAAGTCTACTAAAACGGGGCCCTTGCGGCCGGCCTGAGCTAATTCAAAAGCTCGATCTAATATCGTTGGTAGGCTTTCCACTGAAGTAACTTGGAAACACGCTTTGGTAATGGGCGTCGCCATTTTAACGATATCAAGTTCTTGAAAGGCATGAGTGCCAATGGCTGACGTGGCAACTTGTCCAGTAAAAACAACCAGCGGTACAGAATCAAGCATCGCATCCGCGATCCCCGTCAATGTGTTCGCCGCACCTGGACCACTGGTGACACAGGCTACCCCAGTTTTGCCGCTGGTTTTCGCATAACCTTCAGCTGCATGTGCTGCCGCTTGTTCATGACGAATCAGAACATTATGGAAAGCAGTTGTGTAAAAACTATCAAAAACAGGTAGAATCGCGCCACCGGGATAACCGAATA
This sequence comes from Agrilactobacillus fermenti, assembly GCF_021030645.1. GTDB lineage: Bacteria > Bacillota > Bacilli > Lactobacillales > Lactobacillaceae > Agrilactobacillus > Agrilactobacillus fermenti. The sequence continues at coordinate 74,482 of NZ_JACGCJ010000009.1, forward strand.
ATAAGTCCACCTGATGCTGAATCAACGACTGCACCAAAATCTCTGCTCCAGTTAATAACTCTAAATTTGAACTTGGTTGTTTCTCCAGCATCTGCCACATCAATCCCTTCTGTAAAGTGTCCTCACTTGTCACAATTCAAATCAAAATGAAATTATTATTTAATATTTCAAATAATATTCACATTTTATTCATCAGATAAGCAAATCTAAATTCGAATCCTCTCGCTAATCATTATGGACAAATACCCTATGTAAAAGGGAATAACTCATCAAAAATAAATTTGAAGTTGGTTCAAAAACGATTAGTTAAAAATTAGAATTAGATTTGCTCGTGCTGATGTTCAAATAAACTATACTCATTTTTCGTATCTGTCAACCACAAATTTAATAAATAGGGGAATTCCCTTATTTGTTAGATTAAAGCGGCCTTATTTTAGTGATCAAGGCTGCTGCATCCACTGATACAGCTCATATGGATCAATAAATTTTGTACCTAAAATAAAAATTGACACAAGAATATTTAATTGGTATATTAGCTTAAAATTAAAAATTAATTAAAAGCAAGTTTGGTGAGAGTAAATGATCAACTTCTTCAAGAGAGTCTTGGGTCGCTGTAACAAGACAGAAGTTTTTCATCGAAAGTTACACCACACGCATCGATCTTAGTCGATCAGATGCACTTCGCGACTTTATCAGGTTTATCTGATCAATGAGGCAAAAGTCGATACTGATTTTTGCAAACTAAGGTGGTACCGCGTGTTAAACGCCCTTTAATTTAAAGATTAAAGGGCGTTTTTGCTTAAGAAAGGGATGTTTTATGATGTCAGCACATATTATTCCGGCCGCATCAAATGCGCTTATGATCAATTATCTAGAATCTCAGGGCTTTAAAGACGTGTATCTTGATAGTAATTTGGTGACAGCGCAGTTATTAGGCAATTGCAAAACGACTACATTAGAGGCGGCGGCATACGTGAGCTATGTTCAATACATGGCCCGTATCACGAATATGGCTGTCATCTCCGATGGTGATTTTAATATCCAAACTCCCAGCGAACTCACGCATTATGTTGGCGAACTCATAACCAGTGGCTGTCAAAGCGTCATCATTAGTGATGCTGATTGCCAAGACGATATTCGTGTATTTGAAGCAAAATTGATTGCTGCTTTAGCAGGCGTTTCAAACAGCCAATCCCAAATTATTGTGAAGTTAACTGGCTTCGCAATTTACGGTTTAGCTGGCTTGGAAGGCCGAATTCGTGTGATTCAAAATAACAATATTGCCGCCATTCTAATTAGCAATATTACAAACATTGATATTCCAGTGATTCAAAGTATTCAAACGTCAATCGCCATTAATCTGATCATCGACAATCCTAATATTAACTACGCGGGTGCCGAGCAGCTGAAACCAACTGCGATTCTGGATAGCTATAATGTCCGCCGCGCACTCACACGTTCAGCTGAAACCATGAGCCAAAACATTATTTTCAAAATGTTTATGGGTCGTTGAAGCCATCTTGTTAATTTAAGGGTTGTCTACATCAGGTAGGCAGCCCTTTTTAATTATAAAAAAATTCAAAGGATGTGATTAGATGCAATCATCAAAAGTAAAAACACAATTGACCCAACAAGATATCTTAGCTGCTTATAAGGTGTTGCAACCTATTGTGCGTCACACACCGTTGCAATATAATGCTTATCTGTCCCAAAAGTATCATTGCCAGGTCTACTTAAAGCGGGAAGACCTACAAACCGTTCGCTCTTTCAAGATCCGTGGTGCTTATTATGCCATTAGTCAAACCCCAAGTGCCATACGCCAGCGAGGGGTCGTCTGTGCCAGTGCCGGCAATCATGCTCAAGGCGTGGCCTGGACAAGTGCCAAATTACATATTCCGGCTACCATCTTCATGCCAACCACGACGCCAAAACAAAAGATCGATCAAGTTCAATTTTTCGGTGGCGCACAGGTGACGATTAAACTGACTGGCGATACTTTCGATGAAGCTAATTCAGCGGCTCAGGAATTCTGTGCCACCAACCAACAAACCTTTATTGCACCATTTGATAATTTCAATACTATGGCTGGACAAGGCACCATTGCCGTGGAAATATTTGCTGACGCCTTAGAAAAGCAGCTCTCCGTAGATTATTTACTGGCAGCCGTGGGCGGTGGTGGCCTGCTTAGCGGCTTAAGTACTTACACCAAGGCGGTGAGTCCTTCCACCCGCGTGGTTGGGGTCGAACCTTCTGGCGCTGCTTCAATGGCTAAAGCCTTTGCTGTGGGTCATCCAGAGCCCCTCAGCATCATGGATAAATTTGTCGATGGTGCAGCTGTGCGTACGGTTGGTGAGTTGACCTATCGCACCTGTCAGACTTATGTCGATCGACTCGTGCAAGTTCATGAAGGCCAAGTCAGCACCACGCTGCTAGAGTTATACAGTAAAGTCGCTTTAGTTGCCGAACCAGCTGGTGCCTTGAGTGTCGCCGCCCTAGAAAATTATCGCGATGAACTTCAGGGGAAAACGGTAGTGTGCGTCATCTCTGGTGGCAATAACGATATCAATCGTATGCAAGAAATTGAAGAACGTTCCTTACAGCACCGAGGTTTACAGCAATACTTTGTGGTAAATTTTCCCCAACGTGCTGGTGCTCTACGCGAATTCGTCAATCGCGTCTTAAATCCTGACGATGATATTACCAAATTTGAATATACTAAGAAGGTCAATAGTGGCAGCGGCCCCGTATTGATCGGTGTTCTGTTGGGACAAGCTACTAACTTAAAAGGCCTTTTACAACGTATCTATGAATTTGACCCCAATTATATTGATCTGCACGAGAACCAAACCCTTTATCGCTTGTTAGTTTAGAAGTATATGTTCGAATAGCAATCGAGTAGGAGATCCTAATGGGTCGACCTCTCACACCGCCGTATATACGGTTCCGTATACGGTGGTTCAATAACTTAAGCGTTTCTGAATAGACTGGTACGTTGTGGACAGATTGATAAGTCCACGGCGTGCCAGTCTTTCGTTTGTTAGGGTATATTTCAGTACACCAGTATGCGCGGTATACCAATACCCCTTACGGGTATTAGAGAATATTCGCGCTTCTGACACCGATTCCCCTAACTTTCTAAGACTTCGGAACTTCGTTCTAATTTTCTTCCATGATTTCCAGATATACTGCCGAATTCTTGTGCGCAACCATGCGTCTAGCGCTTTAAGAAAACTCTTCATATGCCCAATACTGTAGTATTGTAACCAGCCGCGCATTTTGCGCTCAATATCATTAAAGATGACATCTAAACTAACACCACGGTTCCGTTTTGTGATTAGCTTTAAGGCCTGTTTGATACGTTCTTTGGCAACTTTGTGCGGTCGGGCATATGCTTTGCCTTTACTCACACCTAAAGTGAACCCTAGAAATTTCAATCTCAAGGGCGAGCCAACGCGAGTTTTCTTTTGATTGACCGTTAGCTTCAAGTCCTTTTCCAAGAATCGAGTCACGTTGGCCAAAACGCGGTAGCCTGCACGCTTGCTTTTGACGTAGATATTACAATCATCCGCATAGCGCACAAATTGGTGGCCTCTGGCCACGAGCAGCTTATCCAACTCATTAAGGTAGATATTCGCCAATAATGGCGAGATATTTCCACCTTGCGGCGTACCTTGAGTTGATTTTTCAAACAGGCCTCCATTCATAATCCCACTCGTTAAGAACTTACGAATAAGTCTTAATAGCCAGGGATCATCGATATATTGGCCGACAAATTTCATCAGTAAATCATGATTGACCGTGTCGAAATATGCCTTAAGGTCAAGGTCGATCACATAGTGATAACCTTGGTCATACAGCGCTATGACCCGTTTGATGGCATCATGAGCACTTCGATTGGGTCGGAAACCAAAACTGCTATCCGAGAATATCTTTTCAAACCTTGGCGACATCACTTGAGCGACTGCTTGCTGAACAAGTCGATCGACCACCGTTGGAATCCCGAGCTTGCGCTTGGAGCCGTCCGGTTTTGGAATCTCGACTCGTTTAACTGGTAATGGTTGATAACTGCCATCACGCAGTGATGCGATTAGCTCATCACGATGTTGTTTCAGATAAGGCAACAGCTCATCAACAGTTAGACCGTCAATACCCGCTGCACCCTTGTTGCTTCTGACTTTAAGATAGGCTTGATTCAAATTATCTCGGGATAAAACTAAATCTTGAAATGAAACACCATTCCACATCTTATCTTCACCGGGAATCACACTACGCGCCCCGAGTTGCTCTTGACCTTCCAGGTCTACCATCCCACGGTGACCAGAACATGGTTCTGTTTTCTGCGATCGTCGCATGATTTCTACCTCCAATTTCAATGAGAATTGTTAAAGTTCGGCCCTTCGTTGTCCAAAGGACAACCACTATGGCCTCGGCTGACTTCTGTCTCATTCAGCTAGACATCACTGCCTAGTTTGTTCCTGTGAAACTTTCCGTGTTTCTCTTGTCGGGAACGTATGAAACAGACCTCCCCGGGTAAGAGCGCTAACTTTCGTGCCATGTAACCATTGGCTTTACTGCGTACAGTTTCGAGTAGTATGGGACTTCAGTTTGTTCAGCAACCTTATCCACTGCAAACAGCCTTATAGCCACTTCTTGTTCATTGGTTCAGCACTTTGCTTTAGACTTCCTTCAGATCCCACCTCACGGTGGACACCCTTGTCCTCAGCTAATAGTTCCGACTACTACGGCCTATAGTGGACTTTCACCACCAAGTTAGCGCCCATGCCGGGCGCACTTATAAAAAGGCTTGCCTAGGGATAACCCCCAGACAAACCTTTTTGGTGTGGCAAATTATTTTCTTCCTATTATATATAAATCATCTTAGTCACTTACTTAGAGCGTTTAGTCTTAGTGATTTAATATCCTTGTTATGGTTAAACAAAGTGTCTAGCACGGAGCTAGTCCCTTTAATTCATTACATAGAATTAAATGCTTTGGAAAAGTGAGGCCATTACATCATGACTTCGTTTTTTATTGCATTTTTATAATTTATTTAAACAATATTATTACAGATTGGTAGTCAATTTTAGTTTTTGAGCTAAACCCATGCCATCATCATTTTGCATCAATTCAAATAGAACTCTGGTGCTTAATAGCTTTAGATTGGTAATTGTTTCATTTATATGTGACTTACTTAGAACTCCTGCAACATAATTATTTTGCCTAACGTTACTGATTCATCTTTATATACAACCTTTTATTGGCTAAATCACAAACTTAAAGCGCCTTTCTGAATCTTCTGTATTATATATAAAGAAATTACTCAGCTTTTTCTAAAGTCTCATCATCAATATACGCTTAACCAATAATAACATCTTATCTAACAATCCCAGCCGCCACTTACGCCGACTGAGCCTTCTTCGGGTAGTTCTAAACTGTCGCCTTTCGGCTGCTGTATCTCCTTCCCGGAATAATCTGACGCCAATCACGGTTTTGCCTTTTGCACGCATGGGTACATATTGAGCATCAATGGCCGCAAACCCAACTGAACTCGTGCCAATGTCCAACCCCAATGTATATGGCTTCTTCATTAAAAAATAACCTCCTTTAAACTGATGATTATCTTTTTATTATGACGCTAGTTTATGATAAGAGCAATATAATTGATAAGGCTTTCAATTAAACTAATGAATGTTAATTGCTTTTTAAAAGCAAATAAAAAAACTGCTACTAGCAATAGATAAAAATCCACTACTAATAACAGCTTTTATAGAATATTTAAAAACAGTTCTTGATATCTTCTAATTATATAACTTATATAGAGGAACCCCCACCGCCAGAGGATCCGCCGCCACCGGAGAAGCCACCAAAGCCACCGCCGGAACCACCGGAATAACCGCCGCCAGAAGAACCACTGCCGCCGTACCAGCCCCACCATGGTATTGGTGTGCCGCCACCGCCGCCACGACTACCGGGTCCGGAGCCACCACCACGGTTATTGCCTCTAAAGAAATAGGCAAAAATCAAGGCGAGAATAAAGAAACCGATAATTTTCCACCAAGTCAAGCCACCACTGGAACGATCTTTTTGTTTCAATTCATTGACTTCTGCTTGGGAAAGACTATTTTTGTCGCCCTTATAACCGTAGCGCTGATCAATCAATGTCGCCACAGCATTAAATGTCTTTTGCAGCCCTTGATTAACCTTGGCATTATCAGTGGATTTCAGAGCCACCCGATTTTTATTGAGAATTTGACCAGAAATACTATCTGTGATCGTATCTTCTAAACCATAGCCAACTTCAATACGTACATTACGTTCACCATGATTGAGGGCATACAAAATCAAGATACCGTTATCCTTGCCTTTTTGCCCAATGCCCCATTTTTGAAATAAATCTGGTGCAAATGAATCAATGTCATCATTACCCGTACTTTTGATCACCGCTAGCATTACCTGGGGTTTGGCTTTCGTTTGATCATAATAAAGGTTCTTATCACTGACGAGTTTTTTAGTTTGATCCGTTAAAAGTCCTGTCTCATCATAAAAATTATTTTGGGGCCGATCAGGTAAGGCCGCCTGAACCGAACCAGGCTGAAAATACAAAGTTGTAAACGTGAGCACAGCTAAAAATAACAATAACCAGCGCGGTTTCGTTGCCAAGTGCTTCATGAAAGCCATCACTTCCCGTTGGTTGTATCATCGAAGTTTACAGTTGGCGCTTTTTGAGCATTGGTATCTGCTTTAAAGTAAGTCTTCTGGCCTAACCCCATCATATTCGCAAGAATATTTTTAGGAAAGCTAACCACATTTTGATTATAAGATTGAACTGCTTCGTTATACCGTTTACGTTCTACCGCAATTCGATTTTCCGTGCCTTCTAATTGGGTCATCAAGGTTTGAACATTATTATTACTCTTCAATTCTGGATAATTTTCTTGGATCACATTAACCAAAGTCCCCACAGACTGATCCAGTTGGGCATTGGCATCAATTTTTTCCTTAGCTGTTTTGGCATTGCCATAGCTCTTGCGGGCATCCGCAATATCGCCAAATACTTTTTGTTCTTGTTTCATACTGCCCTTAACAGAATTCACTAAATTGGGCACTAAGTCGTACCGGCGCTGCATCACATTTTCAACCTGAGACCAAGCAGCATCTACTGTTTGACTTTGCTTTGCCAAGCTATTGTATGTGCCAATGCCCATAGCAATCAAGGCCACGACAACAATTCCGATAATAATTAATAGGTTACGCGATGTGTGTTTCTTACTTCCATTATTTGCTTCCATTACTATAACTCCTTTATAAATTGATCTAAATTTTTATCTGCTTAATTCTATTCTATCATGTTGCCCCTAAAGAAAGTCCGCCTTAAGACTGACTTATATCAAAAGACAAAATTGAGCATTTTACTTGTAGAAAAGAATTGAACTCGTTACCATTAGGTTAGTTAAAAATTTAAGGGGGTTCCAAAGTATGGTTGATAAAGTAACAGTTGCAGGTAAGGACAAATATGATTTTCCAAAAACACGGGCTGCTTTAAACCAGTTAGTCGCTGATTTAAGTCAGTTAAGTGTTAATATTCATCAAATTCATTGGTACATGCGTGGAAAAGAGTTCTTCCGCCTACACCCGTTAATGGATGACTATATGGATCAACTTGGCGATCAATTAGATGAAGTTGCCGAAAGATTGATCGAGATCGGCGGTGCGCCATTCTCTACGACGCGTGAGTTTATTGAAAATACAGGTCTACCTGAAGAACCTGGCGAATTCGGTAAATATACTTTGGAAGAATATATGAGCCGTTTAGCGAACCAGTATGAATATCTACGTGATGTCTACGAAAAGGCCATGGAAGCTAGCGATGAAGAAAAAGACTGGCCAACACAAGATATTTTGAACGGTTTCAAAGAACAAACTGATAAAAACATTTGGATGATCAAAGCTTTCTTAGGCAAGGGGCCTTTTGACGAAGCTTAATTAACCAGTACGGTCATAAAAATCTATCATCTAAAAAAGGGCGCGTTAGCAAAACAACCGTTTTGTTAACACGCCCTTTATTTGTTTGCGAACAATTTTATTTTAAACGTATGCCAAAGGGCAACACCCTTGCCCTTTTTGATATGGCATTATAGTTTTTTAAAAATTATTTAGGTCATACAAACAATCTGTTATCGATTAAAATTCAATAAATCATAACTGGTCTGATTTGTTTGGGCAATGGCTTGATTCGTTTGTTTTTGGGCAGTTGCTAAGGCTGTTGCAATATTGCCGCCAGCATAAATTTGCTGTTCTGCAATTTGTAGATATCTAGCGGCATCAGCAACATTAGCATAAAATGGCCCCGCAGAAGCTGCGTTTTGTTGTGCACCTAATAATTGGTCTACGGGTACCTTTAAGTTAGGATTTTTAGCAATTGCCTTTGCTAAAACAGGCACTTGCAAGGATCGTTTATTGTTCGCAATGTATCCTGTGCCTACTTGCCATTGTGCTTGAGCCACAGGCGATGCAGCATACTTTACAAATTGCCATGCGCCCTCCTGAATTGCCTTATCCTTTTCCTTAGTGATCCACAAACTCGCGCCACCAATCGCGACGCCATTGGCTTTGACACCATCCGGATGTGGCATATAGCAGACACCATAATGAAATTTAGCTGATTTATTAATGGAGCTCATCGCTGCAGAACTTTGCATGAAAATACCTAATTTTTGTGATAAAAAACCAGCCATTTGGTTTGCTGAGGCTGAAGAACCAGTGCCATAGTTCTGAAATGAACCATCTTTGATCATCTGTTGGACCCATTGAAATGTCCTGCGCATTTCAGGGGTATTCATATTAGATTTAGTTGCGACTGCCTCCCGACCATTACCATGGTCTACAACACTCACGTTTTGATTTGCTACTAATTCATTAGCTAACCAATCATAAATCTGTAGTGTGATTCCTTTAACATCTTGATGCGACTTCTGCGTTAGCTGTTGTGCGGCTGCACGCACTTCACTATAAGTCGGTGATTGCGATAATGGTTTGATCCCATATTTCTTAAAAAGATCCTTATTATAATACAAAACCGCTGTTGATGAATTAAAAGGCATGGATAAGAGTTGACCTTTGATTGAGTACGCACGTATTGCGCTAGGATAGATTTGACCTGTATCAAAATGATCACGATCAATGAATTTTTGCATGGGTACATAATTATCGATGCCAATCATAGCAGCACCATTACCTTGATCAATTTGAACTAACGCTGGCGTCACGTTGCTATGTAAGGTGTTGGTATACTTAGATTGTAACAGGCCATAGCTGCCTTCATAGATAGGTGTTACCCAATATTTATGCTGCTTTTGGTTGAATTGAGCCACGATTTTTTGTAACACTTTCTCATTAGGCCCATTCATGGCATGCCAAAAAGTGATTTCCGTTCGTCCAGCTGGAACTGGTACACTTTTACCTGCTTGCACAACGCCTGGTAATTGCAATAGACCACATATCATTATTAGACCAGCAGCTAAACCCACGAAAAAAATACGTCTCACTTTGAAAAGGGCCTGAATCATAGTAATCATCCTTTGGCACCTCCGACGTTAAGTCCTTTTTTAAAGTAACGTTGTCCAATAATCAAAACAATTAGTGTTGGGATTAAAATCAAAATGGCAGTTGCCATGATCACACCCCAATTACTAAAAGTATCTTCGGCTTGTAACTGTTTCAAGCCAACTTGAGTTGGTCGATAGGCATCCGTAAAAGTCGTGATCAAAGGCCATAAGTATGCATTCCAATGGGTTAAAAACATATAAATTACAAATGTAACGATGGTGCTTCGTGAATAAGGCAACACGATACCCATGAGGAAACGCGTGTGGTTCATGCCTAATATCTCACTATATTCCTGTAATTCTGAAGGAATCTTTAAGAAGGCCTGCCGCAGCATAAACACGCCAAAAGCGGAGGCGAAAAAAGGAATCGTCAGACCCGCGTAAGAATTGAGCCAGCCAAAACTACGGATCGTTTGAAAATTAGGAATGATCTGTGCTTCAAAAGGCAGCATCATCGTAATTAAAAAAACAAAAAAGAGTTGTTTTTTGCACCGAAAATCAATAAATACGAATACATAAGCCGCTAATGTACAGAAGACCAGCTCACCCAGAGTGATCAGCGTACTGGTTACAAAGGAATTGGTAATGTAGCGTAAAACCGGCGTCGTTTGAATCGCACCGATATAATTAGCCAAAGATATATGTGTAGACATGAAATTACCAGCAGCAATATCCGCTGTGGGTAGTAAACTGGCCCAAACGCCTAATAAAATTGGGGCAATGGTAATGACAGCTAGAAATATTAACCAGAAATAACGATTGATTGTTTTGAGCCAAGTCATTTGTAAAAAACACTCCGTTCTGTATATCTAAATTGGATCCAAGTGGCGATAGCAATCACAATGGTCAAAACAATCGCTTCAGAGCTAGCAATGCCAAAGTTGTGTGAAGCAAAAGCGTCTTGATAAATTTTATATGCTACAAAATTAGTATTGTTATCAGGGCCACCGCCTGTAATCAGGTCAACTGCCGTAAACGTTTTAAATTTCCCAATAATTTCAACTACAAAAAGAAAAAATAAGGTTGGTGAAATCATTGGCACCGTGATCTTCCAAGTTTGCATCCAATTAGACCAACCGGCAATTTCAGCAACTTCATAATAGGATTCTGGCACTGATTGGAGGGCGCCCAATAAGTTCAAAAAAGCAAACCCTAACCCCATCCAAACACTGCTTAATATCAATATGAACATGGCACCTGTCGGACTAACTAATAAATTTGTTTGTTTAGCGCCAATCGCTTTTAAAAAGGTAACGACAAGACCAACTGAAGGATTAAATAAAAATAGAAATAAAATTGAAGCTACTGCGGCCGAAATACCCATAGTTGAGGCAAATGCCGTTCTAAAAAACGCTTGCCCTTTTATCCGTTGTGTGACCAATCGAGCCAATAATAACGCTACTATAATTGTTAAAATACTGGTTATAAATACATATGCAAAAGTATGGCCTAGACTTTTAATAAATACTGGATCTTTAAAAATCTGAACATAATTCGCTAAACCGACAAATCGAGCATTCTCGCCGCGCACATTAGTGGCAAATAAACTGTTGATCACCGTCACAACCATAGGATAAAAAGTAAAAATCAATAAAATAATCAAAGACGGCGCCAAAAACCAGAGGGCTGATTTTGAATTTTGGCGAAGATTTAATTTCGATTTAACTGCTGTCAACTTAATATTTGGTGTATGCAAAGTAGCCGTCTTACGAGATTGCATCGATGACACCTCTTTGTTCGGCGGCGATCTTATCGCTCAAGTCCACAGTATTGCCATGTTCAGCTTCAAAAAGATGCAGTTGATCAACAATACTTGGTAATTTTACAAAAGCTTGCCGGCAGTCACTGTCAACCTGAGTCTTACAATTAACAACCAAGTTGCTGTCACTATTCGTTACGGTCAAAACAGCTTCTTTCCCAAGATTTGCCACCGCTTCAATTTTGACGGGCATGATTTGCTTATGACTCCCTTGATCTACGAAGGATACTTGCAAGTCTTCCGGCCGAATACCTAAGCGATAACGACCAGACGGGATGGCTTCTGTTAAATGATAAGCCATTGATACCCCATTCTTTTGTTTAAACGGCAATTGAATGCTTTGGCCTGTTTCGTCAACTTGAACATCAATTATATTCATTCGTGGTGACCCAATAAATTCACCCACAAATGCATTTTTAGGGCGATTATAAAGTTCTAGTGGAGTGCCGACTTGCTGAATCTGCCGATCATTTAGCACCATTACGCGGTCACCCATGGTCATGGCTTCAACTTGATCATGCGTGACATAAATCAAAGTCATCCCAATTTCTTTATGCAGCCGGACGATTTCTTGCCGCATTTCACTACGCAGCTGAGCATCTAAATTGGATAAAGGTTCATCCATTAAAACTAGTGGTGCTTTAGTGGCAATCGCGCGGGCTAAAGCAACGCGTTGCTGTTGTCCACCAGACAAAGCTTTTGGTTTCCGATGCCGTTGCGGTAATAAATGAACCATATTTAAAGCTTCAAAGATACGAGCTTCTTCTTCTGTTTTAGAAAGGCCCAAATTACGAATACCAAACCGAATATTATCTTGAACCGACAGAAATGGTAGTAAGGCATAATTTTGGAAAACCATCGCTAAGTGGCGGTCTTTAGGGGAATCATTCGTCACATCTTGGTCGTCAAAGTAAATCTGACCACTCGTCGTCGGAATTAAACCCGCAATCATTCTTAATAAAGTACTTTTCCCTGAACCAGAGGGACCAACTAATACGAAAAACTCGCCTTCACGAATTTCCGTATTAATATTGGTCAATACTTCGGTATCTTGATACTGTTTACTCAAATTCTTCAGCTGTATACGCATGAAATAACTCTCCTTTAATCGATTACGATTAATTTTGCGTGGATCAAACATCTATATTCCATGTTATCGGCCCAATGTAAATATTGATTATTATTAACGTTTATCTTATGTAAATATAAATTACTTAAATTTTACAATTTTAATTTTTCTTGTTTAGTCCTTGATAATAAAAGAGTTCATGTATATATAACCGCTTACAATTGTATCCAAAATTTAAATTGATTTGTTTTGATCTGACAAACATTATAAAGTGAATCATAACTTATCAATCAATTATTCATGCTGGAGGTTATCATGACCACTCGAAAAATTATTGCGCATCGTGGGCTGCCCACACTGGCGCCTGAAAATACCCAACGTACTTTTAATAAACTACTAGATTACAATATTGACTGGTTCGAAACAGACCTGAGTATCACCAAGGACGCTCAAGCTGTGATTTTGCATGACGACAACTTAGAACGAACAACGGATACGACGGGATTGATCACGGAAAAAACAACCGCCGAATTAACTGAAGTTTCTAATGGTGCCTGGTTTAGTCCTGAATTTGCCCAAGAACGGATCTTAACTTTGATACAGCTGATTGATTTCTTAAACCAAAACAAACTTAATGTTAATATCGAATTAAAATCTGTAATTGGTACTTTTGCAAATGACCTAGCCAATGAACTTGTCAGCCAGTTAGCCCAAGCTCTGAAACTACTAGATACTCAAATCAATGTCATTGTTTCCTCATTTAATCCACTCATGATTGCTAAATTTAAAGCACTGGACGCTACCACCCCAACTGCTTTGCTATTTAGTCAGAAAAGTTTGCAAGCCGATTGGGATTTTTATATGCAAGCATTAGACACAAAAATCATTCATCCTCAAAGTGAAGGGCTGACCAAAGAAAAAGTCCAAACCATCAAAGACCATGGCTATGATCTCAATGTTTGGACTGTTGATCGAATTGATCGTGCTAATCAACTATTTAACTGGGGTGTCGATGGTGTGATCACTAATATTGCACAAAATATGCCCCAAATTCAAGCTAAGACACCACGATCACAAAAGACACAGCCGCTAGGGCCCTTCTTAAGTAATTGGCATTAAACTAATGAATCTTTAAAACGATTTTTTGGCGCTTGGCCTGACCACTAGCCACTAATTGGTGTGCTTGAGCTGCTTGGTCAAGCGGCAATAATTTTACTTGGTCATCCAATAGCTTGCCTTGAGCAAACTGCTCATTTAATAAACTGGCGGCTTGTTGCAATTGCGCGACAGTCGCATGACTGATCACGAACCCTTTGATTTGTTTCATATTCATATAGAATTGACGGACATCAAATTGAAACTGGTCATCTGCCGGTGCTGCAATCAAAGCAACCTGCCCATTTAAATTTAGCGCAGCTAGATTATCCTGTAAATCAACTTTACCCGAAGTATCCACAATTGCATCGAATTGTTTCACGGTAGACTCCGTAATGGCTAGATGATAGTCATAAGTACGGTGGCTGCCGATTTTTTTTAAATAATCAAAGTCACTGGTTGCACTTGTAGTCTGCACCAGAGCGCCCAAGACATTTCCTAACGCCACTAATTTACGGCCCACATGACCAGCGCCACCTTCAACTAATAACTGTTGACCCTTTTTGATTTGTAAAATATTCTGTAACAAAATTGCGGCCGTAGCACCAGCATGAACAGCAGCAACTAGTTGAATTGGATCTACACCAGTCGGCACTTTGAATAAACGTTTCACGGGTACAGTAATATATTCAGCAGTGGTGCCATTACGCCCATCATATCCCATACTATTGGTCCAAACGAGCATGCCTGGTTGAAAATTAGTTACATCACTGCCAACCTCAGTAACCGTTCCAACGGCATCGCGGCCAATAACAAACGGAAAAATAAGTTTGGTTTGAAACGCGCCCGAACGGACGTAAGTATCGACGTTATCCACCGCGGCTGCTTGCACCTGAACTAAAACTTCATTGGCACGTGGTTTAGGAATTGCCTGCTCGCCAACACGAATCACCTCCGGACCACCAAGTTGTTCAATAAAAGCTGCACGCATTCTTCACATTCCCTTCATGTTGATTCATGAAAAGTATACGCCTTTTAACTATTTGTCGGAATGCTTTTTACTTTAAGTACTGGCTTAGCCTGATTGGTCTTTAAACCAAGCCCTGTCACCCCACTTAATAGGGAAAAGACGGGACAAAGCAAGCTAAAGAATACAAATGGTAAGTAATGGATCGTTGGCACACCTAGTGTATTAGCGATAAAGACACCGCCAACCCCCCAAGGAACTAAGTAATTCAAAACTGTCCCACCATCTTCTAAGACACGCCCCAGCGCACGACTGGCTAAATTACCAGCATTAAATGCCTGTTTAAAAGCTCGGCCGGGCAGAATAATTGAAAGAAATTGTTCCCCCACGAAGAGATTCACACCAATACAAGTAGCCAGCGCCGCTGCGATCAATTTACCTTTTGTATTCAAGTGGGCAGCCAATGGATTCATCACGGCACTGATCAAGCCAAGATGGACTAATAACCCGCCTAAAGATAGTGTCAATACAATCAAAGCGACGGTAGGCATCATGCTAACAATGCCACCCCGGGACAATAACGCGTTCACTTGGTGATTATTCGTTTTTGCCACAAAGCCATTGGTAATAATCTGTGCGACCTGCTGCAAAGTTAAATGAGGGATCGTTAAAAATAACATCCCAGCTGAAACAAAAACATTCAGTAACATCGTGGGAATAGCTGCCATTTTAATAAAGGCACAGCCGAATACTAATACAATCGGGATCAAAGCCCATAAGGAGATTTGAAAATTTCCATTTAAAGCTTGTACAGTTGCCGTGATCTTAGACATATCCGCATGATTATGGCCCATACCTAAAAAGGCAAACACAACGGTGGTTATCAAAGCTGCTGGTAATGTGGACCACAAAATTGTTTTCATATGGTCAAATAAATCAGTATCCACAACAGCCGCCGCAAGATTATTAGTTTCAGATAATGGTGAACATTTATCACCAAAAACCCCGCCGGCAACCACGGCCCCAGCAATGATTGCAGGATTAAAATTCATCGTGATCCCGATGCCAAAAAAGGCGATTCCCACTGTAGACACGACCGTAAAACAACTGCCAACTGCTGCACCAACCAAAGCACACACTAGAAACACCGTAGGCAAAAACCATTGGGCATTTAAGGCATCAAAACCAAAAACCATCAAAGTTGGAATCGTGCCAGCCGCGATCCAAGTACTGATCATGGCTCCAATCAAAATAAAGATCACAATGGGAATGATTCCTTTATCAATGCCGTCCTTGATACTTGCATTGATTTCTGACCAGTCGTATCCTTTGAAACGCGCCCAAAAAATAATGACTGTCATCGCTAGCAAAACCGGGACTTGAGGTGACAAACCAAAACCAATAACGCCGACCCCCACAATTCCTAAAATAAGACCTAACATGATCATTGCTTCCCGAATACTCAATTGAATGTGTTTCATATACTTAAATCCTCCTAATTCAAAACCTAGCTTCATCAATCGTATGCAATCATTGAATCTATTCAGTATCGGCTTAAACCACCGTTTGATGTTTGTATCATTAATGACGACCTCCATTTACAAAAAAAAAGCCCCCATACACAAAACATTGTGCATAGGGACGATTGGTTTAACCGTGGTACCACCCAAATTGAAAATTAACTTATGACCGCAAAGGCCAAGTTCACTTTCCACTCGACTGAGATATTGGCTGCAGGACCATTGCCTCCATTTGACGTATTTCGCATGTTTTGCCCTGATTGGTTCGCACGGACCACCAACTCTCTGACACCCAGACAAGCACCTACTGGTTATGTAAATGAGGCGTAATTGATTAAAATGTTATTTAGATTATAAAACAGTTAACATTAAATGACAATAGTTAATTTTAATTTAATCAGCGTGTACAATATGGGGACTAGTTTTGCCTTCAATCGTAAGTTTTGCGTCTGTGAGTGCAATATCGACCATATTTTGGACGGCATCATCCGTGTAAAACCCAATATGCGGCGTAATTGAGACATTTGGCAAAGCTAATAGTTCATTTAACGCTGGATGATCGATACCAGTTTGCATACAGTCTTCCCCAAAAATGCCAGTTTCACCTTCAATTGTATCTAACCCCGCGCCAGCAATCTCCTTTTGTTTCAAAGCTGTTAATAACGCTTGGGTATCCACAACGGGTCCACGAGAGCAATTGATCAGCAAAGCATCTGACTTCATTGTTTTTAAGGCCTGCGCATCGATCATATGTGTGGTCTCAGGGCTTAGTGGTGTATGACAAGTAACCACATCAGCTGTTTTTAATAATGTTTCTCGATCGGTATATGTCAATACATCGCTTAATTCTGGCCGCTGAATCGGATCTTGCGCAATAACTGTTGCTCCTAAAGCATTGAAGAGCCGTGCTACTGCACTGCCGATTTTACCAGCACCAATGATACCCACAGTCTGATCATGAATCTCATGAGATTTGAGACCACCCCAACTAAAATCATTTTGTAATTCTCTAGCTTTAGTTTCCCCCATATGCCGTAATAGAAACAGCGTATGTGCCAACGTCAATTCGCCCACTGAACGCGGTGAATAGGCTGGTACATTTGTAATCGTAAGGCCATTAGCGCGTGCAGCTGGAAAATCAATAATATCATACCCAGTAATACGCAAAGCGATTTGTTTGATACCAAAAGACTTCAATCGTTGGTAGATTTCCGGATCAGCTACTTTGCCATGCTGCTGAATAACGATACCATCATAGCCTCGCGCCTGGTCAACTGTTGCCAAATTAAATGGATCTGGCGTTTTGTCGACGGTCACTTGATTTCTTTTTGCCCAAGCGTCAATCGCAGCCACTTCATCTGGACGGACATGATACATTAAAATTTTCATAATAATAAAACCTCCAATAATTTTAGAAAATTCGATCCTTATTTTGTCGTCACTTGTTGATTAGCAGTCACATAGGCAGCAAGTCGCGTCATAGCTTGTTGCAGTGATTCTAAACTTGCAGCATAGCTAATACGCACATAGCCTTCGCCGCCAGGTCCAAAAGAAGCTCCTGGAATCACAGCAACCTTTGCCTTTTGTGCCAGATCATAGCAGAAATCAAAGCTTTGCTGCTGCAAGCCAGTGGGAATCTTAGCAAAAATATAAAAGGCACCTTCAGGTTTGGCACAGGTAAAGCCAAGTTTATTAAGTGCAGTCACAAGATAGTCGCGGCGTTCTTGATAAGCTGTCCGCATTTTAGCCCCATCATCTTTGCCATTCTTAAAGGCCTCATAGGCAGCATCTTGGGCATTGGTTGTCGCTGAAGTAATACAGAATTGATGCACTTTACCAATTTGGGCAATAACTGGTGCAGGACCACAAAGCAATCCGATACGCCACCCTGTCATGGCATGAGATTTTGAAACACCATTCAGCAAAAGCACTTGGTCAGGTAAATACTCCGCTAAAGAAACATGGGGTTCATCATAAGTCAGCTCACTATAAATTTCATCACAAATTACAAAAATGTCATATTTTTGAATCACCCCTGCTAATGCTTTTAACTCAGCACGATGATAAGTCACGCCAGTGGGATTCGTCGGGTAGTTCAACACAATAGCTTTAACATCAGCTTGATTTGCTGCCAGAATTTGATCTAATTTTTCGGGTGATAAAACAAAACCATTGTCTGAGGTATCCGCAAAAATGGGCTCTGCGCCATTTAATAAAGTCACCGGTATGTAAAGTGGAAAAATTGGTGTGGGAATGATGACTTTATCGCCGGGATTCAAAATTGCCGTCAAACTAGCATAAATTGCCTCGGTTGCACCAGCTGTCACTAAAATTTGCGATTTTGGTTCATATTGTACCTGATATTTTTCGTGTAAAAATTCACTCGCGGCTTGTCGCAAAGCCAACTTGCCAGCTGAATTGGTATAGTGGCTTTGATTGGTCATAATGCTCTTAATACCCGCCTGTTTCACATGTTCGGGGGTATTAAAATCAGGTTCGCCTAAGGTCAGCTTGATAATATCAGGAATCGTTGAGATCTTCTGATTAAAAGCTAAAATATCAGAAGGCTGTAGCTGGGCTAATTCTTTTTTCATATGCGTACTTAAATCTTTAGACATAAACACCACTCCTCAAAGAGAAAATTAGGTTAAAAAATACCCCACAGTCTGGAAAAACTGTGGGGTCTCTGCCTAATCAAGCTAAAGCTAGCTTCGCCACACAGTTCATCCGCACCTGTGTGACCAGAAGTTAATCACGACAACAACTTTTGGTTTCACAAGTGCTTGTGAAAGAACCAAAAGTAAAAATACGCATTCACTTTTATGAATGAATTTGTCATTATGATTAAATTATCCTTATAGGATATTTATATTTATCATACCATTTTAATCTTGCTTGTCAAAGATTTTTGAAATAATTGATGCCAATCGCATCACGAACCTCTTGGAGTGTCTGATTAGCAACCTGATTTGCTTTTTCACTGCCCGCTTTCAAAATTTGTAACACGTGATCTGGGTCCTTGGCAAATTCTGCCCGCCGTTGCCGAATTGGCTCAAATTCAGCCTGTAAGACTTCATTCAAGTAACGCTTGATTTTAACATCGCCCAAGCCGCCATGTTGATATTGAGCTTTTAATTCAGCCACTTTTGCTTTATCTGGATCAAAAGCATCTAAATAGGTAAAGACGGTGTTACCCTCAATTTGACCAGGATCTTCAACATGAATATGATTAGGATCGGTATACATGGACATGACTTTTTTCTGCATCGTATCAGGATCATCAGCCAGATAAATGGCATTATTTAAAGATTTAGACATCTTGGCATTGCCATCTAACCCAGGCAGCCGGCCTTCCCCTTTAGGTGGGAAAACGCCATAAGGTTCAACTAAAACTTCCTTATTATAAATATGGTTGAATGACCGCACAATTTCACGCGCTTGTTCCATCATCGGTTCCTGGTCATCGCCAACAGGTACGGTATCCGCCTTAAAAGCCGTGATGTCGGCCGTTTGGCTCACCGGATACATTAAAAATCCAGCCGGAACGCTTTGTCCAAAGGATTTCTGCCGAATTTCAGTTTTTACCGTTGGATTCCGCTCTAAGCGCGAAACTGAGACAATATTCATATAATGCATGGTCAATTCATTCAAAGCTGGAATTTGTGATTGCACTAAAATCGTTGATTTCTCAGGATCAATCCCCACTGCTAAATAGTCTAATGCAACTTCGATCAAAGAACGCCGAATTTTTTCGGGATCGCGCGCGTTATCAGTTAATGCCTGCATATCCGCAATCATAATAAAAGTCTGGTAATCTCCGGAATTCTGTAATTTCACCCGATTCCGCAGTGAACCGATATAATGTCCAATATGTAATTTCCCAGTTGGACGATCGGCAGTTAAAATAACGTGTTTGTCAGCCATAATTGTGTTAATATCCTTTCGCGGTAAGTTCGAATTATCTTAATGTTTTAAGTCTAGCGATGGAAACCATAATTGTCAAAATGTATTTTAGCGCCACACTTGTATTTCCAGTCACTTAGCTTTACTATTCTGTATAAATCACGTAAACTAATAAGACTTTATTTTATAAGAGCGTGAATGAAGCTGGTTAGCTTTGGAACATTAACACAAATTGTGCCGATGAAGCGCCAGCTTCAACAAACAATTAGGGTTAAGGTGACAAAGTTAGCTTCATGAACGCGTTTAATACAGAGCGTGAATGAAGCTGGTTAGCTTTGGAACATTAACACAAATTGTGCCGATGAAGCGCCAGCTTCAACAAACAATTAGGGTTAAGGTGACAAAGTTAGCTTCATGAACGCGTTTAATACAGAGCG
>NZ_JACGCJ010000010.1 GCF_021030645.1 Agrilactobacillus fermenti
TCACAGCCCATCAAGAAGTTACTGAGAAGACGGGGATCGAGTTTTACTTTCCAGATGCCCATGCTCCTTGGCAAAGAGGAACTAGTGAGAATACCAATGGTTTGATCCGGGAATATTTACCCAAGGGTCAAGATATCACAGCTTCCGATAGAGAGATTGATCAATACACAAGCCAATTGAATCACCGGCCAAGGAAATGTTTAGGTTGGAAAACACCCTACGAAGTATTCTACGATAAGAGTTTGCATTTAATTTGACAATTCAAGATATAAAACTTTATTAAAAAAATTAAATATTGAAAGGTAAGGCATATTATGGATAGAAAAGTCCAAATTGACCCAGATAAGTTTGCACTGGCCATTGCTGGAACAGTTAGCGATGGACCAGATGATGTTCGTGTCAGTAAAAACGCATTATTACGTTATTTGACAGCTTACTACTTAGTACTGCAATTTAATGAATTAGAAGCTGATCAGTTTAGTTTTAAGAATAGTGCTAATTTCAAACATATGATTGAAGGCTTAGATAGAATTGTACCCCATTAAGTATGACAAAATAGGAAAGATGTGATTAAAGACAGGTGTGAAATGATTTTTGTTTCACACCTGTCTTGACATCTGTCTAGACCACCTGTATGATGTTATACATGTCAAGACATACAGGAGGCAAGAAATGAAAGTACAAAGATTGTGGTCTATCAAATTATCATCAGCAACACTGGTTCTAATTCCAGCAGCAGTTGGTATCAACTATTTAGCAAAGGCACTAGCTGAGGGGCTAAAATTACCGGTATGGTTGGGTTCTATTGGGACGTTTTTAGCTAGTATGTTAGCTGGTCCGATTGCTGGGGCAATTAGTGGATTTATCAACAATGTGATTTATGGATTAACACTGTCACCAATTTCGACAGTTTATGCGTTGACGAGCATTGGCATTGGTTTAAGTGTCGGGGTGTTATTCCGATTAGGCTGGTTTAGTTCCGTTAAAAAAGTCTTATTAGCAGCTTTGGTGATCGCCTTTATTTCAGCTATTATTTCGACACCATTGAATGTCTATTTTTGGGCTGGACAAACGGGAAATGCTTGGGGTGATGCCATTTTTGCAGCGTTAGTTGCCCATCACACACCTGTTTTTCTGGCTTCGTTTGTAGACGAATTTGTTTTAGATATTATCGATAAAATCGTAGTTGCCTATTTGGCTTACGTGATTTATCGACGTTTACCGAATAAATTGATCAGCTTTTTTCAGGATGAGTCTCATGCTTAAAAAGGCACCATTTTCGGCTGGATTAGTGCATAAATCGTCTTGGACGCGCCATATTGATCCTGGTAGTAAATTTCTATTGATGGCGGATACAATTGCCGCCAGCATGGTCTTTTCTAGTCTTTCCGTGAATTTAGGTTTGATTTTATGCTTATTAATGCTTAATTTCAGCGCCCATATCTTACATAAAAGTTTGGTTGTATTGGCGTTTAGCTTATTTCTGATTAGTACAATGTTACTCATTCAGGGGTTGTTTTATGCTCAAAATCAAACACCGATCTTCACAATTGGCTGGTTGACTTTTTATCAGGAAGGCTTGCAGCATGCTGCCCTTTTGGCAGGCCGGATATTGATCATTACGCTGTCCGCTTGTTTGTTGATGTTTACCATGACAATTGGTGAAAATACAATTTACTTGGAAAAATTAGGTCTGCCTTTTCGCTATGTCTACGCGCTGATGTCCGTCTGTTATATTTTGCCGCAAATGCATGCCAATATGCGCCGAATACAATTGGCGCAACAAGCAAGAGGTGTTGTTGGTTCCGGACGGTTAAGACAGCGATTTCGAGCGATTTTACCTACTTTGATCCCACTGATCGTTATGACTTTAACGCGAACGATCAACCGTTCCATTGCGTTGAGGTTACGCGGTTTCGAATCAAAACAGCGCCAAACACCAAATTGGCAATATACTTATATTTTTGCCAGGGGCTTACATTATTTATTGTTTCTGGGGTTGTTGGCTCTATTAGGAGGCGTAGTATGGCTGTAGAAACATTTATTACACTAGATCGAGTTTCAGTGAAGTATCCCAATGCGCAAGATTTGGCTTTAGACTGGGTTTCAATGAGCGTGCCCCAGTTTGCTAAAGTCGGCGTTATTGGAAATTCAGATGCGGGAAAAACGACTTTCTGCCAATTATTAGCTGGTATTATCCCGGAAATGATCCATGCTAGGATTGAAGGCCAGCTACAGATCGATCGTAACGATACCAAACAAAAACCAAGTATTGGCTATGTTTTCCAAGATCCTGAGAGTCAATTGAGCGGACTCGCCGAAACTGTTGCAGATGAAATTGCATTTGGATTGGTCAATGCAGGTTTATCAGAGAGTGAAATTGATCAACGAGTAAAGCGTATCGCCCAGGAATTAGAGTTAACTTCAATATTACAACAGAGCCCAACTGAGATTTCTGGCGGGCAACAGCAGCGATTGGCCTTAGCAACAGTGCTAGTCGTAGAACCAGACATTTTAATTTTGGATAATCCTACCAGTCAAATGGATCCCCGAGGGAAAGCCTGGCTTTTTGAACATTTAGCAGCTTTAAAAAAGCAAACAATTTTTTTGGTTTCAGATGAAATTGATTTACTTTGTGAGTTTGCCGATTATCTTTGTGTGTTCGCCCAAGGGAAATTACTAGCTTTTGACATACCAGCGCGCGTGATCAATCAAGCAGATCAGAACCACTGGCCAATGGCACTGCCAGCGGTTTATCAATTTGCAAAAGCACTGTCAAAAACCATGGCGGGGACTTATCGCTATCCAGTAACATTAGGGCGGTTAAAGCGGGTGATGCATGATGACGATGATTAGTTTGGATCAGGTACAATATCAATACCCCGGATCAGCTATGAAGTTGACGATCGAACAATTGAAGATTAAAAATGCCTTAACAACAATTGTAGGGGCTAATGGTTCTGGTAAATCTACTTTATTGAAATTGTTGTTGGGACTATATGCGCCATCTCAAGGTACGATCAGTCTTGAAGGCCAGGATTTAAAAGCATTGCCTATTAAGCGTAAGTTAGAAATGATCGGGCTTGTTTTTCAAAATCCCAATGATCAGCTTTTTAATGCCACAGTCTTACAAGAAGTGACTTGGAGCGTACGCCAATTAGGGCTGCCTGTAGTAGAGCAGCGGGCAAAAGCGGCGTTGACCCAGGTTGGCTTAGAAGCGGAACTAACGACGAATCCTTATGATCTTTCTCTTTCAAAACGGCAATTATTAGCTATTGCAACGATTCTAGCAATAGATCCAGCAATTTATTTATTTGATGAACCTTTTAGTTATTTGGATTTTCCAGCACAACAACGAATTACTGCGTTAATGCGTCAGCTATCTGAGACTGGTCACCAAGTTATCGTTGTGACCCATGATATGGATTGGTTGGCAACACAAAGTGACGAGATTCTTTTGATGAATCAAGGGACAATTCAATTTCAAGGAACGCCAGCGGCCTTATTTACAAATCATGACTTTATGAAAATGGGACAAATTGCGCCGCCTCGGGTAATGCAAATCGCCCAAAATTTTGGCGATTATGAGGTTTATTTATCTATTGAGGATTATTTAGAAAAAATACAGCAAAAAAATTTATGAAACATTTTACTAAAATTGATAATTAGTACAGATATATTCTGCTAAAATAAAATAACCATCAAGAATTAAGTTTTTAGCTCTAATTCTTGATGGTTATTTTTATAGTTATGGCAACAGAATTAATCACACACTGCTTTCACGTTTGATCAGTTTCGTCGCAAAAGCAACCAGGCGTGCTGGCCGTTCAGAGTCTTGAATGCGTTCCGTAAGTAATTTAATCGCTTCTTCACCAATGCTAGCCGTATCGGAATGAATTGTGCTTAGCGCAGGTGTGGTGAACTTAGCAATAGCGACGTCATTAAAGCTGATGATGTTAACACGGTCAGGAACGGCAAGATTTGTTTGATTTAATGCCCGAATCGCACCAACAGCCATGGTATCACTGCCAACAATAAAACCGTGGGGTAAATTGGCACCAAGTTGCGCAATTGCTTGGTTCATTAATTTAAATCCTGATTCAGGTGTGAAAGCACCTTTAAAAATATATTCTGGATGATATAAATTCAAAAAGCGTAAGTAATTGGCATACGTTTGTAATCTTGGATCTGGCAATAACTGCCTTTCTTGGCCGGTACTTTCTTCGCCAATTAAGATGCCGATATCGTCAATATGATGCCGACGATAATGGTCAATAATATTTTTTGTTGCCGTTTCATAATCGCTGTGGACACTATCTAAATCAAACTCTAAGGCGTTTTGACCAACCACAATAATTGGCAGTTCAAATTGTTTTAGCAGTTTGAATTCAGTGTAATCAAACTTACCGATCAAAACCAAGCCTTCAGCAGCCACATTTTTTTCTTTCATGATTTTATCTAAGGTGATCACTTCGGTTTCAATACCTAAGCGATTAGCCATATTTTCGACCCCATATTGTAGTTGTAAATAATAAAGGTCTGAAAGTTCCTCTGACATGGTGTGCCATTGGATAATCATGACTTTTGTACTAGTTTTATGTTTTTTTCGCGGGCGTTTTTTGTATTGAAGTTCTTCAGCAACTTCCAATACACGTTGCCGTGTTTCGGGTGTGACAGCGAGCGTGTCGTCATAGTTCAAGATACGCGAGACGGTGGAGATCGAAACATCAGCCTTCTCTGCGATGTCTTTGATTGTTGTCATAAAAAAATTCATCCCTTATCATATAATGCTTAATCCAAATTATAACCGAATCACCGCTTAAAGAACATTATAACAGCTAAACCTCTTACGTATCATATATACAAAAAGCTCGGAAACAAAATGTAAATGTTTTGTCCCGAGCTCAGCAATTAAAATTATTGAAAAATTAATCTAATTTATTAACACCTTTACCAGGGGCTTCGTCATCAGCTAAATTTGCTGGATAAGGGTTCAATTTGAAGGCTTCATCTTCGCGAGGTGTACTCTCATTGACCGAGCCAAAAGCCTTGTGCAGTGTCACAGTACCCCAAGCAGGGACGGTGACGTGTTGCCAAATAGAGCCACGGCCATAGACGAGAACGGCGGCCTCTACGGGTTTGCCAGTTGGATTATACAAGTGAGCGGCAATTGAGCCATCTGGTGCTAAGAAAGCAACGGAGCCAACACCACCTGTGTAACCATCTTGGGTATAACTGCTGGAACCGATCACGGTTGAGCCGGGCACAACGTCTTGACCAAAATTGCGCAACATATAATATTCCAAATTGCGTTGCACTTTACCAGTGGTATGATCAATGGTTACAACACCACGACGTCCAGTGGAGCCTACCATATTCGGTAAACCACGCTCATCTAACGCCATGTTCCAAAGATCGATCATATTCAGCCCTTGACGTACAAGCCAGTTGCCAATCAAGCCAAACATAATATGAGAAGCATCTTCAGGGGTTTCTTCAATGAAACATCGACGTTCAGTCATAGCTAGCTTCCAATGAGGGTAGGAACGGCTGCCGTTGAATAAATTGGTATAAGGTCCATCATAAGTGTGGAAAGCAAAGCCATCAAAGGCACTAGCTTGTTCAGGTGTGATTTCATCACTGATATGTTTGTTTAAGATATTCAAACTGCCATCCCAAAAATAAATCTTTGTGTCAGGGAAAGTTTTGTCTAAAGCTGGCCGTAAATACTCATAACCAAATTTTGCCAATTCAGGAATTTTCCAAATCATAGCTGGCCAGGCAGCCGCATTAGAAGGCTCATTTTGAATTGTGATCGCATAAATTGGGATGCCGTACTGACGGTAAGCTTCAAGATATTTAACGAAATAGCGGGCGTAGACACTTTCAAAAGTATCTTTTTCTTTATCATAGCCATTACCGATATATTCACCAAAACGCAGATGACCACCCATTTTAAGTTCACCAGTATTTTTCATCCAAGCGGGTGCCGACCACGGGGAGGCCATGATTTTAACCGCTGGGTTGATTTGCAAGATTTCTTGAACAACCGGGACCAGATATTTTAAATCTTTAGTGGCATCTGGCGCGTCGGGTTCACCTTCACCAATGGAGAACTTTGACAAACTAGCATCATGTTCACCAAAAGGCACATCATCATAAGTATAGTAAGGCTGGCTCGCTGGTTCACAGGAGCCGAGCGGAATACGGATGGTTGAAAAATTGCCTTCTTTCGGGTCAAATAGTTCATGAAGTAAAGCACTACGCTGCGCTTTGCTTTGTTTCCAGATCAAAGAGGCAGCTGCATCAGTGATAGCGGCACCAGCGCCTAGCCATTCTTGGCGTTTATCAGAAGGATCAATGACGATTTTGGCAGCCTCACCTGGTTCAGTTTGCGGTGTGGGTGTTTGTAAGTGTGTTCTCTTTTCGGAGAGGTCACCAGCGGTCATGGTCCAAAATTCTGTTGGGAAAAGTCCTTCTTGTGTACTCAAATGAAACATCCTTTCAAAATCAGTTGTTAATTTTTACTAAATTTTAACACGTCATTATTTGACACGTTTGATAAGTGCGATACAGATACCACCAACTAATTCCATGGCAACGGCGAAAATGAAGATAGCCTGATAACCAAAAGCGGCAACAATGGCGGCAGCCACCATGGCACCTAACATTTGACCTAAAGTATTGGCTAAGTTGATCAAACCAAGATCTTTACCAGCGGTATCAGATGATGGCAAAACATCCATGTTTAAGGCACCATCAACGGAATTATAAAGCCCATTCCCAAAAGCGGCGATGATAGCGTAAACGAACATAGCCCAAGGTGCTTTGACAAATAATGGGAATAAAGCAGCAGCGCCTAAGGCAAAAGTAGCGATAACAACTGGTGCTTTGACACGGCCAAGTTTATCAGCTAAAGGTCCACCAACTAGGGCAAAGAAAACACCAATGAATAGCATGATACTAGAGAAAATTGAAATGGAACCGGCAGCAGCTTTTGTGCCTTGACCAATATAATCGGTAAATAAGAAGAGCAAGAAAGTTGTGATAATTGTGGAGCCAACAACCATGAAGAATTTACCAGTTAAAGCGAGGTAGAAATCCCGAGCATCATGAGTTGGGAAGAAGAAGTATTTCTTAAGTGAATCTTTATCGAATTTAACTCTAGGTTCGTCAAGATTAGACTTTTCTTTAATTAGAGCAACGTGGACGATGGCCAAAACAACAGTGATCGCAGCCATGACATAGATCCCAAACTTAACATTGCCTAGGAATTGGGCTGCTAATAATGCGAAGCCTTGTTGCGCAATGGTAAAACCAACACCGTAGAAAGTAGAAACAGTGCGACGCCATTTAGGCGCTACACGGTCCGATATTTGCGGGTAGATAGCCGCTGCAATGACATTTTCGGCCGCTGCCGCAATGATCCAAATAAATATAATAGCTGTGACAGAAGCAATGTTAGCGATTGCAATTAATGAAATAGCAATGGCAATCGTTCCGCCAATAATATAGGGCTTTCTTTTACCAAAACGTGTCCGCGTGACATCTGAAAAGGCGCCGAATAGTAAATTGGTAATCGCTCCGGTAATTGAAGCAACAGTCGCTAAAATACCAACGGCCCAAACCTTATGGGCGGCATCAATTTGACTAAATAATTGGGGAATTAAGACACTACGCGTAGAACCAATGGGCCCATACCAGCAAAGTGGGGCAATGGACATGGCGAAGGCAACGGTCAAGGGCACTTTCGGTTGATCTTCATCTTTAACGGCTGCGTTGGAAATTTCACCGACCGCCGTTTTGACAGGTTCCTTTTTGTTATGGGACCCATTATGAGGTGCTAAAGTATCTGACATATTAATTCGCTCCTTAGAATAATATCGATAAAATAATGACTATAATGATAAATTAAAACTTTAACTCAACTCATATACTTGTATATAAGCAGGTGCTTTTGAACGAACCTCCTTAATATTGATATTTAGTTCACAAAGCGGACGATTGCTAAAAAATGGCGGATAATAAGAGGGATGCATGATTTAGTAATCGTTTACATTTCTAATCACAATCTCGGTTTTACCAAAAATCAAGACATTTAAATACTTTTTACCAAACTAATATATTGCTTATTTTTTTAAAGCTGACAGATTATGCTGTCATATTGTTCGTCATCAAGTTTGTTAAATTGGTTTAGATACATACTGACAACGATAATCTTAGCAATTTATTGTTATTATTAATTATGAATTATGGCTCGGAAAATATTTTAGTAAAATTTATGTTGACTGAATTTTGATTCATAGTAGAATGAGCAATGGAAAGCGTTTTACTGAGGAAAATTATAAATTTGGAGGTTATTTCACAAATGGAAAAAGACCTATTATATCCAGTACAGAATCAATATCGGACCCAACAATCTTTAGACGGCCTGTGGCAATTCAAATTCGACCCAGAAGCTAAAGGTGAAACCGAACAATGGCAAGATCGACTAGAAACTGAGACCGAGTTACCTGTCCCAGCAAGCTTTAACGATTTCTTTACGGATAAAACTTCAAGAGAATACGTGGGTGATTTTTGGTATGCCCGGCAATTTTTTGTACCTGATTCTTGGCGTGACAAAAATGTTTATTTACGTTTTGATGCCGCAACACATCGGGCTAAAATATTTGTGAATGGCCAATATATTAGATCCCATGAAGGCGGCTTTTTGCCTTTCATGGCCCAAATTGATCAGGCTGTTAAATTTGGTGCTGAAAACACCGTGGCTATAAAAATCAACAATGAATTGCATCGCGATGCTTTGCCTGCAGGGGATACTTTAACGCTGAAGAATGGGCATAAGATGGCCAAGCCATTCTTTGACTTCTATAATTATTCGGGGTTGAATCGTAGCGTCCACCTCGTAGCATTGCCGAAAATCCATTTGACAGATTATGCAACCACTTACGCGCTAAAGCAAGATCAAGCTGAGGTACATTATCAGTTGACAGCTAACACAGCTGGCTTATCAGCTCAAGTCACACTCTTTGATGCAGCTGGTCAAAAAGTTGCGTCTGGTACTGGCCTTGAGGGGACTTTAAACGTGGCACAACCACATCTTTGGCAAGTGGGTAAGGGTTATATGTATCAACTGCAGATCCAATTGATTCAAAATGGTCAAGTGGTGGATCAGTATCAAGATGAGATCGGCATTCGGACCATCGAGATCAAGGGTCATGAAATATTCGTAAACAATCAATCCGTTTATATTCGTGGTTTTGGCCGTCATGAAGACAGCAATTTTGCTGGTCGCGGTTTTGATCTAAAAGTTGAAAAACGGGATTTGTCCTTGATGAAATGGATCGGTGCCAATGCTTATCGCACATCACATTATCCTTACGATGAACAAGCTTATCGAATGGCTGATCACGCCGGCATACTAATTATTGATGAAGTACCGGCAGTCGGTTTCAAAATGGCAGCAGCTAGTTTTCTCGGTGGCCTAGATCAGAATTTCTTTGATGGTGATTGGATTGACAGTCTTTATGAGAAACATTTGGATCAAATTACGGATCTGATTCAACGGGACAAGAATCACCCGAGTGTCTTTGCTTGGAGTTTGTTTAACGAACCTGACACGTCCAGTGAAAAATGTGTGCCTTATTTCACGAAAATATTCTCAGCCACTCAGGCGTTGGATCCACAAAGCCGACCGCGGACGTTTACTTTGAATGAGGATGATACCTATGAAGCGTCCCATGCCAAACAATTTCCAGATATTTTCTTATTGAATCGGTACCCAAGCTGGACTGCACAAACTACCATCAGTGATGTGGAGCGAAGAATATCAAGTTGAATTATTAGAAATGTTTAATCATGTGTTTGATAGCTATGACTTCATTCGCGGCGAGCAAGTTTGGAACTTAGCTGACTTCCAGACCGTGGAAGGCAACATGCGAGTCGATGGTAATAAAAAAGGGATCTTTACTCGGGAACGGCAACCTAAAGCAGCTGCCTTTTACCTGCAAAAACGATGGACGAGTTTGCCGCTGGATTTTAAAGCAAAGGAAGGCTAAGTATGCAAAAAACGGAATTTACGATTGATGGGGCAACGCTAGATTTAACTAAAAAATGGGCAATACATTTAAAGGCTTTGGTTACATCAGTTGCAACAATTCATCACGCTTATTATTGGACTATAAAGCTGAATACCCACAAGTTTATCAACAGATTCTGAAAATTTTATTTGGTGGTAAGCACCCGTTATTGACCATGCTAAAGGTAGAACTTGGTGATGATGCCAATACGTCCTCTGGCACGGAACCAGCAACCAAGCGCAGTGCTGACGAACCCGCTAATGTGCGCCGTGGAGCTGGATATCAATTGATTGCGGATGCTAAAAAAGTTCAGCCAGAGCTAAAAACAGCTATTTTGCGCTGGGGGAACCTGGTTATCTCAAGTCAGCTTGGCACCAAGTGCGGACGAATGATCCGGATCATGATGTTCCTGAATCGGCGTATGAAGCCATGTATCAGTTATATAAACAGATCATTATTGCCGCCTATGAAACTTATGGTTATTTGTTTGATTACGTGGATCCTGATCGTAATGAAACCAAGCACCCAATGACCCAATGGATCAAGTGGTTTGCCCAAAGATTGGCCAATGACGAAGCTGAATTTCCTTGGAATTTTCCAGTAGCACAGTATCACGAAATCAAAATTATTGCGGCCGATCAAAACTATGAAACCAATTTTGGCGATTTTATGATTGCAGATGATCAGTTACGGTCATTGGTACCAGCAGTGGGGTATCATTACAACACCGATGATGGCCCTAAAGCGCCTTATAAACAATTGGCTGATCAATACGATCATGAAGTCTGGTACAGTGAAGGGGTAGCACCCATGACACGAGGCGATTACCGAGTACGTGCTTCTGCTGGCACAGGTATTGGCGGCCAACAAAGTGGGTTAGATATTGCGAATCGTTTGATCAAGAGTTATTTCAAATCCCGTCGGAGTTTATATCTATTCCAGCCGGCCGTAGCTGCTTATTATCCAGGTGTGAACTATTCTCATAAGGAATTGATTACAGCACAGCAACCGTGGTCGGGGCATTTTACAGTGGATAACGTTGGTCTGCAGATCATTAAGCACTTTACCGACTTTGTAACTTGCGGCTGGGATCCGAAGACAGCTTGGCGTATCTTAACCACGGCTTGTTATAGTGGCGTCGGCGGGACTGAAAACCTCGGCACCCATACAGACGCTGCCAGTTATATGACTTTCGTTGCACCAGATAAGCAGGATTTTTCCACTGTATTTGTTAATGACAGCGCAACGCCCCATCAATATCGAGTGAATATCACTAATTTACCAAACAAGCGCCTATATGTTTGGCAATCTACGGGCCCAACACAGGCAACAGCAGCCTATGATAGCCAACTCAAAAAAATGGTCGCCACACCAGCAATTACGGCTGGCGCGTTTACCATTACAGTACCGGCATATGCAATTATCACGGTGACCACCCTGGATAAGACGCAGGATACTAGTGTGCAGTATCAGCGAATGACGACTGCTCAGCCAGATGATGTTTTGGTACAAGATGCTGACCACCAGCTTTTGTATGAGGACCATTTTGATTATCCCCAGTTTGAATCGACTTATCTTGACCACCGCGGTGGCACACCACGCTACCTGACCGATCAAGGCGGGGCCTTTGAAGTGGTCACTGATCAAACTAAAGAGCCTGTTTTACAGCAGATGATCACTGAAAAAGAACGGGCTTTGGATTGGGAATACTCTTTTGCACCGAACTTTACAGTGGGTGATGACCGTTGGAGTGACTATACAGTTACGTTGGCGTATCGCTTCGATACGACCACCGTGCAAAATAGTCCTGATGGCAATTATATTGGTATTGGTCTACGGCAAACTACAGATGTTAAAGGTCGTTTGGAAAGTGCCCCTTATGTGGTCAAATTAGATACCAATGGTTTTTATCAATTATTAGTTCGCGATCAAGTGGTGTTATTTGACTATGTAACTGTTTTTGATCCTAAACAATGGCATCAGTTCAGTTTTGGCGCGAAAGGCAATGTATTAATAGCTGAATTAGATGGGCAACCACTATTTACTTGGACCGATACGAAGAATCCAACCTATGCTGGCCGTGTTAAAGTTGGCTGTGGCTATTTCAAGACACAGATTAGTCAGTTGACCGTTAAACAAGCCGCTGCAGGTGATCTAGTCACAAAGCGTTTAGATAATTTGAATCAAGCTGTGACTTATACGGGTTCGTGGCAACATTTAGTCGGTCAGCGCAATACAATTTGGGAGCGGACACTCTCCATTGCGACTAATACGCCAGCTAGTTTTGAATTTGATTATCAAGGGCATGGCTTTGCGCTAGTAGGTCATCAAAATGAACCGGTAACGTTACAGCTGATTATCGATGGGACTTGTGTGGTTGATCAAGTTCAGACCAATGTTGGTTCTGAAAAGGGCACACATTATAAATGGGTGCAAGCAACGGGCGGTCAACATCATGCAAAAGTAGTTGTTTTATCAGGCACTTATCAATTAGATGCCATTGAAATCTTAGAAAGACAAGTATAAACAAGTAGAAATTACTGTATCAATTCACACATAGCTACTTGACAATTGGAACGACTAACTGGGGCCCATTTTTTTGATGGATTGAACCGTTCGAAAATCATGAGGTCCTGTAAGTTAGTCGTTATTTTTATAGATATTTTTTAATGAATTTGAAAAATATTTAAAACACTTTCATAAACGTTGTTATATAAGCGCTTAACGGATATATCAGATAGGACTAGATAGTTAAATTTGGTTGTGAATTATATATTTTATAGGCAGATTAAGCCTTTGGATAAGATAGAAAAGAACAGCATTAAAAACTGTACTATAAGTATTTTAACTGTAATTTTTAATTTGATAAAATCATAACAAACTATTGACTTTTGAAACCTTAACATTATAATGAAATCGTATTCATATACTAGTATATTAGATTCGACTGACTTATAATGAGGGGTGTAATGATGGATAACAAAAATCGGCGGGTGTTTGGACCAAATGGTCGTAAGATCACTTTAAAGCGCGCACTTTTGTATGGGCTTCCAGACATGATGGGCGGTGGTGGTTTTACAATTATCGGGGCTTTCTTGCTTTTCTTCTTTACCACGTTTGCTGGCTTGACGGCCACAGAAGGGGCATTGATCATCGGTATTGCGCGGATTGTCGATGCCGTTACCAGTTTGGTAATGGGTAGTCTGACCGATAACTTTTGGCGGACAAAATTGGGTCAGCGCTTTGGTCGACGCCATTTCTTCTTAATGATTGGTGCACCATTGATGCTGGAATACATTTTGATGTGGGTGCCAGGTAGAGGATTTTTCTACTATTTGATCGTTTACCTGCTGTTTGAAATTATTGCGGCTTCTGTGTTGATTCCTTGGGAAACGTTACCAACTGAAATGACTGAAGATTTTACGTCACGGACAAAATTGTCTTCTACCCGGATGTTCATTTCATCGACGGGCACATTTTTAGCAACTTTTATACCTGGACAAATTATTGGCCTGATGGGACAAAAAAATCCTTATGCTTATTTAGTTAATGGGATCGTCTTTGCAATTATCTTCATGATTTGTGTTTGGCTGGCAAATATTGCGACTTGGGAGCGGCCAGTTAGTAAAGAAATGAAGCAAGCTTACTATGATCAACCGAAACGGGGTTTCTTTAAGACACTTGGCAAAGAGTTCAAAGACTATCTTTCCACTTTAAGAATCAAGAGTTTCCGCAAACATATTGCCATTTATCTACTATCATTCACTGGTAAAGACACTTATAATACGATTTTTGTTTATTTCATCGTTTCTTGCATGGGTCTGACGGCAACAGACTCCGCAAATATCCTTTCATTATCTGTTATTGGCATCCCAACGACGATTCTGGCTGGGTATCTCATGATCAAGAAGGGGCCTAAGTTCCTGTTTATCAACGCTTATACCATCATGCTAGCGATGATTGCTGGTGATTATCTTGTGTATAAGCTGCAGCCGGACAATCCATTGCTATGGCTGTTTGCTATTGGCTTGATTTACCAAGTTGGTCGGCAGACTTTGGAGTTCACACCGTGGAACGTTTTCCCATTCATCCCAGATTTGGATGAAATTGTGACCAAGCAACATCGGGAAGGTATCTATGCTGCTTTTATGACTTTCGTACGGAAATCCACTGTCGCTGTTGCCACCATGATCGTAGGGGTTATTTTAGATGCTAGTGGTTACATTAAAGGTGCTAGTCACTTGTTGAATGAACCGAAATCAGCACGTGAGGCCATTGTTGGTATTTTGGTCTTCGGTGCTGGTGGCTTAGTCTTATTAGCTTTGCTGGTGGCATTGACCTTCAAGCTTAATAAGAAAACCCATGACGTGGTCTCAGAGGAAATCACGCGTTTGAAGAATGGTGGTTCTAAGGCTGACGTGACACCAGAAACACGTCAGGTTGTTGAAGAGTTAACCGGTTGGGATTATGACAAAGTTTGGGACGAAAAGAACGCCAATTAAAGTTTCAATCATGAAAGGAAGTTTATAAAATGCAATTGATAGACAGAGATTTTTTGTTAACAAACGAAATGGGTAAGAAATTGTTCCATGATCATGCAGAAAAGATGCCAATTATTGATTTTCACTGTCATTTGGAGCCTAAAGAGATCTATGAGAACAAAAATTATCCCAATTTGACCAGAATTTGGATCAACGATGGTTTGTTCGGTGATCATTATAAATGGCGGCTGATGCGGGCTAACGGGGTACCAGAAGCATTGATCACAGGCGACGGCGATGAATATGAAAAGCTCGTTGCTTGGGCTGGTACGATTGAGAAGGCCATTGGTAATCCATTATATGAATGGACCCATTTGGAATTACAACGTTTCTTCCATATTACAAAACCGTTGACGCGTGACAATGCCAAAGAAATCTGGGATACAGCGAACAAGTTGTTGGCAACAGATGATTTTAAACCCCGGAGCTTGATTCGCAACAGCAACGTCAAAGCTGTTTGTACCACCGATGACCCGGCTTCTGATTTGAAATATCACAAGTTGTTAAAAGCTGAAGAAAAGGAAAATGGCTTCAAAGTATTACCAGCAATGCGCCCCGATGCGGCGATGGCGATCAATGATAAAGATTACCAAAATTATTTAGGCAAATTAGGTGAAGCTGCTGGCGTTGAGATCACTGATTTTGATTCGTTGACACAAGCTTTCGAACAACGGTTTGAATATTTTGAAAGTATGGGTGGTCATTTATCAGATCACGGGTTGAACACGTTCCATTATGTGGCCGCTACGCCAGCCGAGCTCAATGAAATCGTTAAGAAACGACTCACTGGTGCCGCATTATCTGATCATGAAGTGGCAGCTTATGTGACTGGTTTAGTCAAAGTCTTGATGCGCTTAAATAAGAAGTTTGATTGGACGATGCAATACCATATCAATGCGATCCGCAATGCTAACAAACCAATGCTAGCTAAGATTGGACCAAATACTGGCTTTGATTCCATGGGGACGCAACCAGATATTGCTGACAATATGATGCAACTCTTCACAGATATGCAAACAGAAGACAATATTCCCAAGACCATCTTGTATTCACTCAATCCTAATGACTGGATGGAGTTAGCCACTGGGATGGGGGACTTCTATGGCGATGTGAAACAGAAACTACAACTTGGCGCTGCTTGGTGGTTCAATGACACACGCGAAGGTATGCAGAAACAGTTAGAAACAATGGCACACCAGAGCTTGCTGGCAAACTTTGTTGGTATGTTGACAGATTCTCGTAGTTTCTTGTCCTATCCGCGCCATGAATATTTCCGCCGAGTCCTATGTGATTACATCGGCGGCTTATCTGAACGCGGTCAAGTTCCTGAAGATGAGGCTTACCTTGGTAAAATTGTTGAAGACATTTCCTATAATAATGCTTATAACTACTTTGGTTTCTTCAAGTAGGCGGAGGACGCGATATGCAAACAATTGAAAATGATCACTTTAAAGTCACGATCAACGAATTAGGTGCTGAGATCACGAGTATCTATAATAAGACGGCTGATTTTGAATATATTTGGAACAATGAAATTTGGCCAAAGCATGCGCCCGTGTTGTTCCCAGCCATTGGTCGCTCCGAGGCTGATGCTTACACCTACCATGATAAGCAATATCCGATGCCCCAACATGGCTTCATCAGTGGGCAAACCTTTGATGTTTTGGAACAGACCCATGATTCACTAGTTTTAGGTGTGACTGATAGTGGCGATACCCATCAGTATTTTCCGTTTAGCTTTCAATTTAAAGTTAAGTTTGTGCTGACTGAGCGGAGTTTGGCGCTGACATTTACGGTTAATAATACCGATGCTAAAGAATTTGCCTTCTCCTTAGGTTCACACCCGGCATTTAACGTGCCGATCGCTGACGAAGGGACTTTTGATGATTATCAAATTGATTTCAAGCCTAAGTTTGAAACCTTGACACACTTTGAAATCGTTAAGACACCGGCACCTTATCGTTCCGGAAAATTAATCCCAGTTGAAGGCTATCAGGACGGGACGTTAATGTTGAGCCACGATCTCTTTGAAGCTGGCTTAATTATTATTGAAAATAAAGGGATTCAGTCTTTGACCCTACATGCGCCTAAAGCTAAGCATCAGGTCAAAATCGATTTAGGCGATTTTCGCTATGTTTGCTTATGGACTAAGGAAGGCACCGAAGCCCCATTCTTATGTATTGAACCCTTTGCAGGATTACCAGATGTCACTGGCAAGATGAGTGATTTATTAACGAAAGAAGCAAATACCAAATTAGCACCAGGATTTACCAAAGCATTTAATTACAATATTCAGTTAGGATAGGTGATAAATAAAATGGTTAAATTATTGGATGACTATGTTACAAATAAAGCTGCTTTTGAAAAGGCAGGCATTACCGTACCAACTTATGACGCTGCAAAAACAAGTGCCGAAACGAAAAAGGCGCCAGTTTGGTTGCACTTTGGCGGTGGGAACTTATTCAGATGTTTCCATGCAATGATCGCCCAAAAATTATTAGATGCTGGTGAATTAGACGCTGGTGTGCTGGTCGGCGAAACTTGGGACGATGCCGTAGTTAAAGATATCTACAAGAAGTATGATGACCGTATTTTAAGTGTCGTTATGAAAGCCGATGGCACTTTAGATAAGACCTTGTTAGCTAGTGTTGGCGACGCCGAATATTTCAATCGTGATAATCCTGCTGGCTTTGAAGCAATTACAGCCGCTTTCAAATCTAAATCATTGCAGTTCGTGACTTTTTCAATTACTGAAAAGGGCTACGCTTTGACAGATATGAATGGTAACTTAACTGCCCAAGCACAAGCAGATATCAAGGGTGGCCCAGACAAAGCAGCGACCAACATGGGCTTGATGGCTTACTTACTCTATACTCGTTTTCAAAATGGCGCTTATCCAATTGCCATGGTCAGCACCGACAATTTCTCTGAAAATGGTCAGAAATTAGAAAATGCTGTCTTAACAATCGCTAAAGGCTGGTTAGAAAATGGGTCAGTCGATCAGAAATTTGTTGATTATCTATCTGATCCTAAGCAAGTCAGTTTCCCTTGGTCCATGATCGACCGTATCACGCCTAATCCTTCTGAGAAAGTCAGTCAACAATTAGCTGCCGCCGGTTTTGAAGATACCGATATTTTACATACAGCTAAACACACGAATATTGCGCCATTTGGGAATACAGAAGAAGTTCATTATTTGGTCATTGAAGATAGTTTCCCTAATGGACGTCCGGCTTTAGACAAAGCAGGTGTGATTTTAACCGATCGCGATACGGTCAATGATGCGGATCAAATGAAAGTCACAGCTTGCTTGAATCCATTACACACGTCATTAGCCATCTTTGGCTGCCTATTGCGGTATCAATCGATTGCTGAAGAAGTCGCTGACCCAGATTTGTTGAATTTGATCAAGAACTTAGGTTATGGCGAAGACCTATCAGTTGTCGTTGATCCTAAGATCATCGATCCAAAACAATTTATTGATCAATTGATCCAAAAACGGCTGCCAAATAAGAATATCCCTGATACCCCACAACGGATCGCAACGGATACCTCACAAAAATTGCCAATTCGCTATGGTGTCACGATTCAACACTACATCGATGATCCAAGCCGAGATCCTAAAGACTTGGAATTCATTCCGTTGATCTTAGCCGGTTGGTGCCGTTACTTAACGGGCATCGCTGATGATGGGGCATCATTTGAATTGAGTAACGATCCGTTGTTAGATCAATTGCAACCACGCTTCAAGAATGTGCAATTAGGCGCTGATATAGACGCTCATGAGATTTTACAACCAATTTTGGCCAACAAGTCAATTTTTGCTCACGATTTATATGCCATTGGTTTAGGTGAAAAAGTTGAAGCATACTTCAAACAAATGTTGCAAGCTAAAGGCAGTGTGCGCGGTACGATTCAAGCTGCCCTTAAAGCACATGGCAAAAATTATTAAGCAGATTTAAGTCAATTATAAAGAAAAGGTGAATAAACTTATGGAAATGGGTTTTCGTTGGTACGGGTCCAAAGATGACGATGTGACATTACCACAAATTCGTCAAATCCCGGGTATGAAACAAGTTGTCGGTGCATTATTTGATGTGCCAGTGGGTGAAGTTTGGCCTGAAGCTGAAGTCAAAGCACTTAAAGAACAAGTCGAAGCAGCTGGCTTGAAATTAGAAATTATTGAATCTGTCAATATCCACGACGATATCAAGATCGGATTACCTAGTCGGGATAAATATATTGCAAACTATATTGAAACTATTAAAATTTTGGCGAAATATGGGATCAAAACAATTTGCTATAACTTTATGCCAATTTTTGACTGGGTTAGAACAGACCTACATTACAAATTACCGGATGGCTCAACCGATTTAGCTTTCCAACATAAATTAGTGGAAGGCGACCCTGAGGATATCATCAAGTCTGTGCAGGATAACTCTCGTGGTTTTGTACTGCCTGGCTGGGAACCTGAACGTTTGGCCGAAGTTCGGCGCTTATTCAAAGCTTATGAAGATGTTGATGCTGAGAAATTAGCTGAAAATATGTCTTATTTCTTGAATGCCATCATGCCAACCTGTGAGAAATATGATGTCCGCATGGCCATGCATCCAGACGATCCACCACGTTCTTTATTTGGACTGCCAAGAATTTACAAGAACGTCGAAGACATGCGGGCAATTGCGAATATGTATGATTCGCCGTATAATGGCTTCACGATATGTACCGGTAGTTTGGGTGAAAATCCAGATAATGATGTACCAGCAATCATCCGCGAGTTTGTCAAAGCTGACAAAGTACCATTTATGCATGTCCGCAATATTAAATTCATGGGTAATGAAGGGGACTTCCACGAAGCTGCCCACTTATCCAGTGAAGGCTCTTTAGATATGTATGAAATTATGAAAGCTTTGCATGATACCGGCTTCAATGGTGTGATTCGGCCAGATCATGGTCGGGATATTTGGGGTGAACAAGGTCGTCCCGGTTACGGGCTATATGACCGAGCTTTAGGCGCTACTTACCTTAATGGTTTGTGGGAAGCTTTAGAAAAAGCTTAATAAGATGAGTGGGAGTAACAATTATGATCAATCCAGAACGTACTGAAAACATGCAATCACGGGCTTACCAGGAGATTATCAAACGCATTTTGCGTGCGGAATATGTCCCTGGTGAAAAAATATCCGAGAAGTCGTTAGAAGCAGACCTTCAGTTAGGACGAACGCCAATTCGAGAAGCATTGATCCAGCTGCGTAAGGATGGGTTGATCGAAGTTATTCCCCAAAGCGGGACCTATATTACCAAGATCAATATCAAACGGGCTACCGATGCGCGGTTCATTCGGCAAAGTGTTGAACGCAAGATCATGGTCGAGGCAGCGGCTAAGGCAACAGAGGCCAATGTCCAAATTGTGATGGCAAATATTGACGCCCAAGTTACGGCTGCCAAGGCTAAAGATCATGATAAGTTTTTCGAATTGGATGAAGCTTTTCATTATTCGTTTTATCAAATGACAGCTAAAGAAAACGTCTGGGATTGGCTGCAAACGATCAATATCCAATTGAATCGGTTCCGCTGGTTACGCTTACAGATCACGAAGCTGGATTGGTCCAGCCTGATCACAGATCATCGCCATCTCTTAAAAGCCGTCGCAACGCATGATCCCGAAGAAGCC
Source organism: Agrilactobacillus fermenti (assembly GCF_021030645.1). Taxonomy (GTDB): domain Bacteria; phylum Bacillota; class Bacilli; order Lactobacillales; family Lactobacillaceae; genus Agrilactobacillus; species Agrilactobacillus fermenti. Next base: position 20,295 of record NZ_JACGCJ010000010.1, read on the forward strand.
GAGCGCTTGAGTATGAACCATTTGCATTTAATGTTAGAAGAAGAACAACCTTTATTTGAAGCTTTTCCAGAATATTTTACAGATATCCAGAATTGATCGTTGTTGGAATGTAATTGCGTTATAATATATGAGAAATGTCATTTACAAAGGAGAAATAAATAAGTCTATGGCTGATTTACAAAAAGTAAAAGTGCTCCAAAGAATTGAAGACGCTGGTGTTGTTGCGGTTGTCCGGGGCAAATCTGTCGAAGAAGCGGTTAAGATCAGTGAAGCTGCCATCAAAGGTGGGATTGCGGGCATCGAATTAACTTTTACCGTGCCGCATGCTGACCAAGCCATTGCCCAATTAGTTGAAAAATATGGTGATGACAAGGCTTTGATTGGTGCTGGAACTGTTTTAGATCCAATTTCAGCCCGTTTGGCAATCATGGCTGGGGCACAATATATTATTAGCCCAAGTTTCAACGGTGAAGTTGCTAAATTATGTAATCTCTATCAAGTGCCTTATTTACCTGGTTGCTTTACGATTACAGAAATGCAACGTGCTCTAGAAGCAGGCTGTGATATCATCAAACTCTTCCCAGGTAGCGTTGCTGGACCAGGTGCCGTCAAGGCTGTCAAAGCACCATTACCACAAGTTAACTTGATGCCAACTGGTGGCGTCAACTTAGATAATTTAGAAGCTTGGTTTGATGCTGGTGTCATTGCAGTCGGTGCCGGCAGTAACTTAGTTGGTCCTGGTGAAAAGGGCGACTTTGATCAAGTTACTGAGAATGCTAAAGCCTATTTAGCTAAAATCAAAGAAATTAAAAGCAAAAAATAATGATTACGGGCAACCGTAGTTGTTAAGTATGAGCGCGAGACAAAAGGCCGTTGCCTTTTGGAACACGTTTAAAATTTAATTATTCGTAACTAAATACGAGGGCAAAAACAAAACGTTAGTTTTGTCTTGCTCTCGTATTTTTTAGGCTTATTTATTCAATTCCTAAAACGTTGCGGTGCGTTCCAGTAGCTAATAATAGTAAAGTGAGTCGGTCTGCATCAATGTTATAACGTAGTAACCAGTCACCTTGAATGTGTAACTCTCTGTCGCCATTAAATTTTCCTCGAAGTGGATGATCCTTAAGTTTTTTCAAAATGGGCCGATCATTATAATAGACCGCCGCAATAGCTTGATCTAATAGTGTCATATTGTAACCGGATTTTTTTAATTTTTTATATTGTCGTTTAAACGAATCGGCGCGTTTAATGATCATCGTTTAGGTCTTTAAGCAAGCTTTCCAAAGAATTAAATGTTTGATAATCACCTTCACTGATTTCTTTATGTGCATGTTGGGTTGCCTCATTTAATGGGTCGCGCAACGATGGTTTGAAAGGTAGCTGTTTATCTCGAGCAACTTGTTTCAAATAGATATTGATACCTGTACTCAGATCCATACCTAAATCGTTAAAAACCTTACGTGCTGCTTCTCTAGTTTCATAGTCCAAGCGAACAGTAATGGCAGAACGTTTTTTAAGATCCATATGATCACCTCTCTACATGATTTTAGTACATTGGTCATACATTGACAATATAAAAGCATTATAATTAAACCGTTGATACCACTTGCTTCAAGGTACTAGTAAATTACAAAAGAATCTAACGGATTGATTATTTGACTTTACGCCTAATCAAAATATTTCAAAGATGGAAAGGGCGAAAGTTCAAGGAATGCTGAATAATATCGTATAAACTGTAGTTTTTAAGCGCGAGTTTACGCAGCAATAAATAATTCTAGGAATAAGATTGTGGCTTGGCAAATCTTTAATTAAAAGAAATAGTTCTCTGTCTGCTAGAATGATAAATGGGAATGTGTCCAAACAATCATTGTAGGAGGGGAAAGCCATGCGCAAAAAAACATCAAACATTAATAGACAGAAAGTTATGAAATGGTGGTGGTTATTAGCAGCTAGTGGTGTCGCTTTATACGGCCTTATGCGGTGGTTCTCGACAAACCAATATATTGCTTTAATATTTTGGGGCTATCTTATTGGGGAGGGTTATTTTTATGGCATTTATGTATGACCGTGCTTAGAATAATGCTTTGATCACCAATTACATATCGTTTAGTATTTCCCATGATTATTGGTTTAAATTTGGCGATAATATAAGGTCGCAAACGTTTCGTTTCTTTGATCAAGAGCCTGATTCTTGCAGCTGTCATCAGAAGGACGCTAATGGCTGTGTTCCACACAGTAGTACAAGATTGATGCTACCGTCTGATTAGTAATAATGCTCTAAGTTGGCGGATGGCTAAAGCCATAAACATAGTGCCCCTTAAAAGTTAGACCGAAAATCCGACTTCTAAGGGGTACTGCAGTTTTACCCTGACCGCTTGATGTAACAGCCACTATATGAAACGATTACTTATTTGCCAAGTAACGTTTTATGACTGCCTGTACGAACAAGGGTCAAAAGATTATCTGATATTTGGTATATCAATAGCCAATCACCACTTTTGCCATCAACGTGCAACTCGTGATGACCTTTCCAAATGCTGTTGGGTGCCAGGGCATGATCATGGTATCGTGTTACTAATTCTTGGTTGTGGGTACCTTCTGCTAAGAGATCGATCACCGTTTTTAATGCATCAAGCGAATAATGTTTCTTTTGTAGCTTTTTTAGATCTCGTCGGAAGGTTGGCGTAAAATTTAATTCAAGCATCTAAATCATGCCACATATCTTTGGTATTTTTATAATATTTACGTGTTTTTTCCGGGTGTTCGGATTCCTTTAAGGCACGTAGCGTCTCGATCGGGAGACTGGTGGGTGTAAATGGAAGTTCATGAGTCTTTACCATTTTTGTGATAAACATGGTCACAGCCGTTGTAAGGTCAAGGCCCATATCATTAGCGATTTCTTGACCGGCTTTTTTTAGTTCGGGATCGATTCGAATACTTAGACGTGTATCCTTTTTTTTAGCATCCATAGTACATACACCTCCTTATTATTATTTTACCTCCATAAGTTACCGAGTGCAACCCAATGGATACACGTAAGGCACACAAAAAGTGATTTAGACAGATAACGATTTTTCCATTTTGGTCATTCGTGGTTAGGGTAAGGTCATGGTCTTTTGGCATACAGTTAAAAATTAAATTACTCTCAAGAGGTTAGTTATGTGAATAAAGACGGTTAATGACTAAATTGATAAATATTTCACAAATTATCCTAATAATATGTTACAGTTAGGTCTGTAAGGTAATTCTATCTAAAGGGGATAATGTGAATATGAAATCAAACTTTGATTTTTTAATGCCTAGTGTGAATTTCTTTGGACCTGGCGTCATTGAAAAAATTGGTGCTCGGGCTAAAATGCTAAATATGAAACGGCCGCTGATCGTAACGGACCAATTTCTTGAAAGTTTATCTGATGGCGCTGTAGCTCAAGCAACAGCTTCGTTAAAAGCTGCTGGCGTTGATTATGTCATTTACAATGGCGTCGAGCCAAATCCTAAGGTACATAATATTCAAGAAGCAAAGGCCCTTTATTTAAAAGAAAAATGTGACAGTATCATTACTATTGGCGGCGGCTCTGCGCATGATACGGGGAAAGGTACCGGAATTATTCTAACGAATGGTGACGATATTACTAAATTGGCTGGGATAGAAACGTTAACAAACGCCTTGCCACCATTGATTGCAGTTAATACAACCGCTGGAACCGGTTCAGAGTTAACGCGGCATTGTGTGATCACGAATACCGAAACGCATTTGAAATTTGTCGTCGTTTCATGGCGTAATATTCCGTTAGTATCGTTTAATGATCCGATGTTGATGCTAGATGTACCGAAAAGTTTAACTGCAGCAACAGGGATGGATGCCTTTGTTCAGGCAATTGAACCTTATGTCTCCACCAATCGGAATGCAATTACAGATAGTCAATGTATTCAAGCTATCAAACTCATTGAAACCAGCTTGCGGGAATGTGTTGCAAACGGGCATAATATTGAAGCACGTACTAAGATGGTGGAAGCCGAAATGTTAGCTGGTATGGCCTTTAATAATGCCGATTTAGGTTATGTGCATGCGATGGCGCACCAATTAGGCGGCCAATATGATGCCCCGCATGGGGTTTGTTGTGCACTGCTCTTACCAGTGGTAGAACAGTATAATATCATTGCTGCACCAGAGCGCTTCGCTGAATTAGCACAAATTATGGGTGAAAATACAGCTGGCTTGTCGGTACGGGAAGCGGCTGATCTATCCATTAAAGCTATGCGCCAAATGGCTGAAGATGTTGGCATTCCTAAGAGCATCAAAGCAATTGGTGCTAAGCCAGAAGATTTTCCATTAATGGCTGAAAATGCTTTAAAAGACGGCAATGCATTCTCGAATCCACGTAAGGGGACTAAGAAAGAAATCATTCAGCTTTTCCAAGAAGCTTATGACGCAGAATAGCTTAAAATAAGGTATAACCATAGACTCAGGTGCAAAATTATTATTTTGCCCTGGGTCTTTTATTAGCTTTATTTATAAAGTCCGTAGTGGTTCAAAAAGATGCTATCTACATTTGTTTTTTAAATAAATGAATAAAACAATTTATCGTATTGCTTTTCGAGTTGAATCTTAGATTGCTTAATAATTTTATTGTTGGGTCTACTTAAAATTTCGTGTAAAATTGAAAGGGTATTTTGACAAATACATTTAAACTGCAAAACAATCAGAGAGTGAGACAAAAAGCGCTCAGCACCTGAGCACTAACAAGAATTACGAAAAATGGTGGGCTTTCCATTTGAGCCATTCGTGGTTAGGTGAGAGTATTGCCCTTTGGAACACATTTAATTTAATTGTTTACAAATAAATAGTGACTGAAAACAAAAACATTAGTTTTGTCCCAGCCACACTGGTATTAAGCTTAATATGCATCATATCAATCCGTTTTGGGAGGCACGACAATGTCGTTGACTGGAATCAAAGCATCTAAGAAAATCAAAGTTCGGATTTTAATTACCATCTGTTTTATCCTGCTCAGTTTAATTTTTATCTTACCTGTATGGGCTTACCCTAAAATTTTAGTGAGTGCTGATGATAGTCTCTTTCACATTCCGCGTTTAATTAGTCTGCAAAATGCGTTGACGCACGGTCATTTATTGCCAGGCTATGATTTTAATACTTTTGGGAATGTTGGTTCTGCCATCAATATTTTTTATCCTTATGTTACCACGGCACTACCTTTGGTTTTGATTCACCTGGTTGTTCATAATTGGATCCCTGCTTTTTTGATTTTTTTATTTTTGACGACATTAGCAACTCTGGAAATTGCTTACCATTGGTGTAAAAAACTGCTGCAGAGTGATGTAGGTGCTTTTGTTTTTTCGGTTGTCTATACCTATGCTATGTATCGTATTGCTTCGGCCTACATGCGTCTAGATTTGGGAGAATATATGGCCGCAATGATCCTGCCGATTATTTTTGTGAGTTTAGAATTATTGCTGCAAAAACATGATGTGCAACAATGGTATTGGTTAATGCTTGGCATGAGTTTTTTAATATATACTCATTTACTATCAGTATTATTAGTTATTGGGTTAATTTTAATACGGCTGTTGATCAGTCTGCCTATGATCAATAAAACAGTTATGATGGCGCTCATAAAGGCAGCCGGCGCCACCTTATTGATTAGTACCTATCAAGTGATTTCGTTGCTGGAACAGTATCATTATCAGCCGTTGCGTAGTGTGGGTACATCTGCATTAGAGCGTATTCTAAAAACGCCAGCCCAGATGTTGAAATTTAGTGTCAATAATAACGTTTATGTTTATACTATTGGCACAGTTGGCGTGATCGCACTGGTAATTATCCTAAGTCAGCTGACAAAATTACAGGTAAACGGCATTGATTTAGGGCCAATGGCATTTTTGGGCATTTTAACCTTTTACTTAACGACTGATTTATTTCCTTGGAAGCAGCTAAATCATACGCCATTTGCTATCATACAGTATCCTTATCGGTTTAATTTTTTCGCTACTTTTTTTATTTTGTTTGTAGCTGCGGCGATTTTAGCCAAAGGTAATCAAAAAAGCAGCACACTGTTAATGATCAATGCGCTGACGATTACAATGTTGCTATTTGTTAGATCCGCCAATGGCATTATCCATAAATCTTGGCGCCAAAATGTCCCTTTCGTTAGCCTAGAGCACAAAGTAGAGATCAATGATTTTAAAAATTTTACTACCACAGACTACCGGCCAGTCACGACAGAGCCCTATGATAATGACATCAACCACCATATTGCGGTGATAGGCCAACAACGCAAGCCGGTAATGGTAACGAGTACAGCGGATCATTATGCTGTCAATCTAACAACTACAAGCAAAAATCAAAGCGTTGATCTGCCAATCATCAATTATCGAGGCAATCAAGTTTTTGCTGGGCAAAAGAAAATACCAACGACAATTTCACCAAGAGGCACGCTGCAAATGACCTTAAAACAAGCTGGAAATCATCGATTATTGATTGGCTATCAACCAACCAAGAAACGCATTTTTGCGAGTGTCATTTCGGTCATCGCCTCGATTACACTTATAAGTAACCCTTATTTCACAAAATATGGCCTGAAAGTGCCCAGGCAGCATGGCAAAAAAAGTGAAATTTGAAAAATAAAAGCACTATTATGATGCTGCATCTATACTGTGACAAGTGTTTTTAATTTTTGGGTAATGATTGGATCATAAAAAAGTCGATAGCCCGCGGCATTAGGGTGGGTACCAGTGCCGCCAACAGCATGATTACTGCCATTGTGGTCTACTGTGTCATAGGAATAATCATGCTGATATTGTTCTAAAAAAGCGTTAAAATTACCTGCTGTATAAAGGTCAGCCACCGCAATCGACCATTTACGCATAATTTTTAAAGCTGTGGCTTGCATGACATTTTGCACGCGTAAATCCCGTGCCGGTGTTTTATGGGTAGCGATATAAAGCAGTTTAGCTCCTTGGTATTTCGTTTCCAGCAAGCGGCAAATGGTTTCTACAGCGCCACAATAAGTTTTGGAATCGAGCGCATCATCATAAGTGATTTGGCCCATGATTTGGGGATCATCGACCACTTGGGCATAGGCATCATTATCTACCGCATCAAAGACGATAAGATCTGGTACTTTTGTCGGTGCATTTTCAATTTGGGTCACGATGTTATTCGTATCCGTGGTTCTAGCAGCGGCACCATTGACGCAGAACTTTCTGTAAGTCATTTGATTAGCTTGACCGATATCGTCCACAAAACTGGTATTTGCCAGATGGCCATTAACAATACTGGTACCGAACGCGTAGAGGACTTTGCCATTTAATGGATTGTTTGATTTTTCCGTCATATTTTCACCTTCAATAAAGTAATAGAATTACATACTTATATTGTAATCGCTTTACAAAAGATTAATAGGGTCTATTCTAGACGAAAAACCAGAAAATTTAGACAAACAAAGCCGGGTATTTTTTGCTTTTGACGGCTGTTTAGAAGTTAGCTCAAATAACCTCAAAAATCAGATGTTGTGTCTGTTTCTGAGGTTATTTTTATGTTTAAATTAAAAGAACGAAGCAAAAAACAGCCTCTTAGCAGCTATTCAAGATTAAGTCGGGCGTTAATATAAATTGGAGTTTACCAAAATGAAAAAAGTAACCTTAGCAGTTGGCCTATTCGCGATATTTCTGGCTGGTTGTTCGATACAACAGCCAGTCGTTAATCGCAATCATAAACCTGAAACAGTTCATGATCACAGTAAGTCAAGCCGTTATCACCAAGCTGTTATAACTGCGCAAAAGAAAGGTAGCAAACAGCGTCAAGCTTTAGCAGCAGTTGCCAAACACTATATTGGGCGTGCGGGTTCTGATGCTAGTTCTAACCGTGATAGCGTGATGATCTACCCAAGCAAGGTTAAGGCTTATGCTGGTCGTGTTAGGGGTTATAAAGGGATCGTTGTTTCGGGAGTCGTCACTAACTGGCGCCCCCATGCACGGTCAGCCAACCATGAAGTTTTGACCGAATATGAGCTTTTGGTGAATCGGCAGCTGACTTTCCGCGCAAAACAAAATTTGGAGGGGACCACGATCAAAGTTTTGCATCTTGGCGGCTATACAACAATTGGGGACCAGATGGATGGCATGCCAGATAAACCACAGGTAGCCGCAGTTGAAAGTGAAAAAGTTATCTTTACGGAACAGATTTCCAGCCCGCTTCCAAGAATTGGCGACCAAATCTTCATTGCCTTAGTCCCGAATGATCGGCAAGCTAATCTAAACTTTTATAATCAAAACCGCTTCTCTAAAACAGACATTTTTTCATTAGCTGCTGGTGACAATTGTTATTTCTTCTTTAATAAGCACACGAAGCAATATGAAGCCAGAATTGCTGACCCAGAAACTGGACAACTTAAAGCGACCAATTTAAACAGTGGGGAAGATGATGCTTACCAAAAAGCTCGACATGAAATGTTAGCAGATGTGAACCGGCATTATCGCGAGAGTGAAACCAAAAATGTTGATGGTTAAACCAAAGGTATTCACAGTGAGCATGTAGTGATCAAGTGTTTTATACTTAAGATTATGACATTCTTTGATAATAATGAGTTAGAAAAAATTATGAATTTCATGACTATTCCTTGCCTAGAAATAGGAAGATTTATGAATAGTACTAAAAGTATTGAAATCGTTTTAAAAGATGGGTAGTCTAAACGACATCAATGTTTTAAGTTAGTAGGTGATTTTTAATGCTCACAACAGATGAGTTACAGTTGTTAGGTTTTCTTTTTCTTGCTGTCTGTATTCTTTTACATCGGCCGTTTCAACGAACTCAGCTCTATCAAAAGCTATTAAAACCACACTTAGTTCCTATTTTAAGCCTGCTATTTTTGATTATTATTAGTTGGCAACTATGGTTATATGGATTTCATGCTTTGATGATGCCGTTACTTGTTCTAGCGGTTGTCGGTATATTTATTGGCTGGCGAATTCAATATTCAGTTAAATCATGATGGTTGATTTCAGTGTTATGAGAGTCTAAAAATAACCTCAGAAATAGATTGACTGTCTGTTTCTGAGGTTATTTATTTGTATTTTTTATTCAAACTGAGCTTGGTACAACTTAGCGTAGTCGCCGCCTTGGGCCAATAAACTTTCATGTGTACCAGTTTCGACAACTTGACCATCATCTAAGACGACGATTTGATCGGCGTTGTGAATGGTGGATAAGCGGTGGGCAATGACTAAGCTGGTACGAGATTGCATCAGGTTGTTTAGCGCGTTTTGAATGGTTTTTTCTGACTCATTGTCTAGGTTGGCGGTGGCTTCATCTAAGATGACAATTTGGGCATCTTTTAAGAGGGCCCGGGCAATGGCTAAGCGTTGGCGCTGCCCGCCAGAAAGTTTAATGCCCCGTTCACCGACTTGTGTGTCTAATTGATTGGGTAGACCAGCGATAAAAGTTTTGATATCAGCCAGTTCAGCCATCTGCCAGATCTGGGCGTCGGTTGCGGCTAAAGTACCATAACGAATATTGTCCCGGATCGTCCCATCAATAATGGCGATATCTTGGGAAACAATGGCAATATTTTGCCGTAGGGATTGTAATTGGATTTGCGTAATTGGTAAGTTATCGAAGTAAATCTGGCCTTGATCGATATCATATAAACGATCAATCAATTTGGTGATTGTTGATTTACCAGCACCAGAGTGGCCAACCAAAGCGGTTTGTTGCCCATAAGGTATTTTGAAAGAAACATCGGTCAATGCGGCATGTTTGGCTTTTTCGGCCGGATCATCTGCTTTGAAAGTGAAATAAACATGGTCTAAAGTGATGCCTTGTTTTAATTGCGGCATGGCAACGGCAGCTTTGGCATCAATGATTTGCGGTTTGACTTGGGTCACAGCCTTGATGCGACTATACGAAACTAAGGATTGCTGCAGCTGATTCAATAGGCGCGTGAAGGAACTGATAGGATTTTGCAGCATACTGACATAGCTCAGGTAGGCAACGAGACCCCCCACGGTGAGCTGGTGCTTAATGACAAAATAGGCGCCTAGCAGTAAGACGATTGCAACCCCAAGGTAATTCACACCATCGACTAAAGGTGAAAAGATGGCTTGATTCTTGGTGGCATTGATCATATTCATCTTATTTTGATCAGCATATTTGCCGAAAGTTGTTTCTTCTGAATCTTCACTGGTATAACTCTTGATCAAATCAATTTGGGTCAAAGTATTTTGCATTTGGTTGGACATTTGTGATTGGGATTGCCGCACCCGAATGAAGGCGGCGTGGATCCGATCGCGAAAATAACGATAAATAAAGAAAGTCAGAGGGAAGGTCAAACTAACGGCCAGCGCCATTTGCCAATTTTTGTAAAAAATAAAGCCCAGCACGCCAATGAAAGTAAATAGGTTACCGATCATAGCTAACATGTTGGCAGAAATTAAACTTTGCATATTATTGATGTCACTGGTCAAACGCACCATCAAATCACCGGTTTTGCTAGATTCGAAGAAGTGCGTGTCTTGATGCAAAATATCATTATACAGCTGGGTGCGTAGATCGGTGATCGCTGTCTGGCTCATCACACCCATGTAATAGGTTGAGATGAAGTTAAATACACCTAACACGACTGCAGTTAATAAAAGTAGCCCGATGCTAATAAAGAGTAATTTGAAATGGGCTTGCGGGATTACTTTATCAATGATGAACTGCTCGATTTGCGGGAGCACAAATTGTAAGAGCGTGATCACCGTCAGCGCTAAAATATTAAGGCCTAAGATCCAGCGTTTCTTCAAGACATTGCGAAAAACGAAGTGAAACATTTCTTTGATTGTTGGATTTGTTTGCGTCATATTAGCGGCCTCCTTGTCCAGAGAGTAACTATAAAGCATCAAACTTAAAAGCGCAAAGAAAATACTTAGGCACCTAAATTATGCTTTTTATTCCCGAAAATTAAATTAAAATTGAAAATTAAAGTATTGTTGGTTAAGCTAAACATACTGACTTATGATAAGTAACCATAAAATTAGAACTTAAATGATTATTGTCAGTCAGCTTTGACATAAGATTAACAACAAAGGAGTCGATCATATTTTGGCTAAAATAGAACAACTGCCACTGACATTGCGTTCAGGTGTTACGTTGCCGAATCGGATCATGATGTCACCCATGACGACGCAGCAAAGCTTTTATAATGGGACGGTGACCCAAGATGAGATTGCTTATTATGCGGCTCGAGCTAGGGGACTTGGCGCTGTGATCACTGGCGCAGCTAATGTTCAAGCAGATGGTAAAGGCTGGCCCGGTGAGTTGAGTATTGCCGATGACCAGATGTTACCTGAGCTTACTGAGTTAGCTAAAGCGATTCAAGCGAAGGGTGCCAAGGCGATCATTCAAATTTTTCATGCTGGTCGGATGACGGATCGTTCCACACTTGGCGGTGTTCAACCCGTCTCAGCCAGTGCGGTGGCGGCTCCACGGCCAGGGGCAGAAACACCACGAGCAATGACGCTTGCTGAAATCGAACAAGTGATCAAATCTTTTGGTGCGGCTACCAAGCGAGCTATTGAAGCTGGCTTTGATGGGATTGAATTGCATGGGGCGAATACTTATCTGATCCAGCAATTCTTTTCCCCACATTCTAATCGTCGGACAGATCAATATGATGGGGATCGGCAAGCTCGGTTTACTTTTATCAAAGAACTATTGACTGAAGTTTTTGAAACTGTGCATCAGTATGCTAAGCGCCCCTTTATTGTCGGTTATCGGATTTCTCCAGAAGAGTTTGAAACACCAGGTATTCGTTTTGCGGATACTTTATGGTTATTAACCCAGCTCCAAAACTTTGATCTAGACTACATTCATCTATCTGAAAATGATTATCAGCGGATTGCTCAGGATCCAGATTATCAAGATCATAGTATGCTGTTTTATGTCCATCAAGCTTTGCAGGGGAAACTGCCATTGATCGGTGTCGGTAATGTCCGCAATCGCCAAGATGTGACACAAGTTTTGGCGGATGCAGAATTAGTAGCTGTGGGCCGGCAATTGATTTTCGACCCTGATTGGGCACTAAAATTACAGCAGGGTGCCGATGAGACGATGCTGACCGCACCTTTCAAAGAAGCACTCAAGAGCATACCTTTGAATACACCATTGCGTGACTTTGTTGCTACAATGGTCTAGAAATTAATTTTGCTCATTGTGAATTAAATATTTATGAAATAAAAACCCGTAAAAAATAGTGCCACTTTTTACGGGTTTTTATCTATTTTAAAGGGTATGTTATTTTTTGATTTACTTTAACATAAGATATGTAAGTGATTACATAATTGTCAATCAATTATCAGCTTAAATCGTTTTTAATTGAGCATAATTGGTAATAAATTGGTGGCTGGTCATTTAAAGCGTCCCCAAGCCATCATTAAATATTTTATACCAATCGTTCCACAAGCTTTGAATCTGAATGATTAAAAGGAGCGTCGTAATGACAGAAAAATTTTTAATTTCTAAAGATACAAGTGTTGTGACGGATTATACCAATGATGTCTTGCGCAATGCAGCTAGAATTTTGACTCGAGACATTGCACAGACCGTGACTGCTCAGGGCGACAAAAATGAAATCGCTTTGATCTTGGATAGTGACCGTGATCAAGATGAAACGTTTTTGGTCACGCAAGTGGATGATAAGCGTGTAGAAGTTCATTCTGGTACCGCACGTGGTGTGATGTATGGTGCTTTAGCTATTTCAAAGCAAGTCTTAAAGATCGATGAATTTTGGTTTTGGTTAGATAAACTACCAAAACCAACGCCTTATGTCACTTTGCAAGATACGACACAGTTAAGGCTGCCAAGATATCATGTGAAATACCGCGGCTGGTTCGTCAATGATGAATTACTTTTGAATCATTGGGAATATCGGGAATCTACTAAGAATGTTTGGGAAATGATTTATGAAACCTTGTTACGCTGCGGTGGGAATATCGTTATTCCAGGGACAGATACCAATGCACATTTGAATCGTTCCGACGCGGTCAAAATGGGTTTGATGATTGCGCATCACCATGCAGAACCGCTGGGTGCTGAAATGTTTTCGCGTGTTTATCCTGATTTAGATGCCTCATATCTCAAACATCCAGATCTTTTCAAAGCCCTATGGCAAAAGAGTATTGATGAACAGAAGGATAATGATGTGATTTGGAACATTGGCTTTAGAGGTCAAGGGGATCGCCCATTCTGGTTAGATGATGATCATGAATATACTTTGGCGGAAAAAGCAGCTGTCATCAATAAAGTCATTAAGATTCAGTATGACATGGTCAAAAAAGCGGATCCTAATGGACAATGTTCCATCAATATTTATGGTGAACTAACAGGTTTTTATAACGCTGGGTTACTGGACGTCCCTAAAGACGTGATTCAAATTTGGGCTGACAATGGCTACGGTAAAATGGTTTCACGCCGGCAAATGAATGATGATCCACGTTCTGAAATTTTGAAAAATGGGGACCCTAGCATTTCTCAAGGTATTTACTACCATGTGGCTTTCCATGATTTACAAGCTTCCAATTTTTTGGCACTACTGCAAATTGATCCACACTATGTTGCTAATGAACTCAACAAGGTTCGGGTAGCGGGGATGGATGACATGGTGATGTGTAATACGGGGAATATCAAACCCCACATCCTCTTCTTAAGATTGATGATGCAATTCTGGCGGGAAGATTTTGAAGTCCAGTCTAATGCTGAAATTTTAGCGGACTATGTTAATACCTACTACGAAACAAATCAAACAGAAATTGCTGCTTTATATCAAGCTTACTTTGATACAACTTTCAATTATGGCAAGCATACGGATCAAAAAGCCGGTGAGGAATTTTATACTTACACATTACGTAAAATCATCGCAACGTGGATCGCTCAAAAGCAAAAGTTGCCTGAGATGGAATGGTTAACTGGCGATAAGAAGTTTATCGGGCAACTCGCGCAGATCGATGAACTGATCAGTGACCATGTCAAACCATTTGCTAAATTAGCCAATCAAGCGCGCCTGCTTTTAGAAAAATTACCAGCTGAGGATCGTCATCGGTTATATAACGACCTCTGGCTAAGCATTGCGGTACATGCCTATCCCTTAAAAGCACTCAAATTAACCATTGATGCCTTTGATGCCTTCTTTGCTGATACCGATGATTATTATGTCAATTCATTCTTATGTGCTAGTAAGGCAGCTGAAGCGCTGGATCAAGTTTTACAGGCTTGGCAAAATAATCCTACCAAGAAATGGGCTCACTTCTACGACAACGATTGCTATACCAATACCTCGTTAACGATTGAGACCTTGGGCACGTTACGGAATTATATTCGCATCATTGGCGATGGACCTGATGAAGATCAATGGGAACGGCAATATTTGATGGCTAAGAGCGATGCCAAGATCATGTTATTGTCCAATACGCATAAAGCCTATGATGATGATGAATTAGCAACGCGTTTACTAGGACTGAATAAATTTAACCAGACAAAGGGCTAGTTTTGCTTAGCCATTATAAAGGAGGATAGAGGTCAGCCGCTGCGAAAAATGAATTTCTGCATTTATTTATGTAAGCGTTTGTGATAGCTATTGTTTTTAATTATTAATTAAAGGAGTTTACGAACATGGAAACAAAAAGTCATGATAATACCCCCGTCGAACACGACGGCTGGAATGAGTATGCCAATAAATCCATTTATCATGCCCATGGCAAAGTTGGGGTGACTCGCTCCATTGGTTTTGGTCTGTTCTCATTCTTTAGTATTTCGATGCAGGGCTTAGTCGGAGCTTGGCTGTTATTCTTCTATACCACATTTTGTGGTTTGACTGCTGGGCAAGGGGCCACGATCTTCTTAATTGGCCGTGTCGCTGATGCGATTGCCTCACTAGTTATGGGGAATATTTCTGATAATATTTATAAATATAAGTTAGGCCGAAAATTTGGTCGGCGGCATATTTTCATTCTAGTTGCCGCACCATCAGTTCTATTTGCCATCACGATGTGGGTTGCTGGCATGGGCTATTGATACTACTTAGTTACTTATATTATTACCACCGTATTGATGTCTGTCTTACAAATTCCTTGGGAAACTTTACCAAATGAAATGACTAAGGATTATAACCAACGGACAACCATGTCCACTGCTCGGATGGTTATCGCTGGTTTAGGGAACATGTTAGCCCAATTTGTACCCGCCCAATTATTCCATTTCTTCCCTAAGACTTCACCAACACCATACTTATTGATGCAAGCTGGTTTTTCAATTGTCACTTTCTTCTTGATTTTCATTACTTATAAGAGTACATGGGAACACTTTGTGACTAAGGAAGAAGCTAAGCGGATCGAAGCTGAAGCGTTACGTGAGAATAATGGTCAAAAACCAAACTTAAAATCTGAGCTCAAAAATTATTTCTCAACCTTTAAGATCAAGAGTTTCCGAATCCATATGGGTATTTACCTAAGTTCATATTTTGCTTCCATTTTATGGTCTACCGTTTTTGTTTACTTTATCGTCTTCGTTGTTGGTAAAACAACGAGTACCTCTGGTTTCTTACAGTCTTTAAGTATTGTTTCTGTGCCAGTTACGTTACTAGCTGGGTATATCGTCACTAAAATTTCACCAAGAATGCTTTATACTTTTGGGTATTCTTTGATCTTGATCAGTTGTCTAGATTGGGCCTTCGTTGCCTTGACTAAGCCAGCAAATGTTATGGTTTGGTTAGTTATCGGGACATTGTTGTATGAAATTGGCCTTTACATCTTATACTTTGTTCCTTGGAACGTCTTTCCATTCATTCCTGATGTCGATACCTTAGTCACTGGTAAAAACCGGGCTGGCTTATTCGCTTCAGTCATGGTCTTTATCAACCAGATCAGTCAAGGGCTAGCTTCTGTTGTTGCAGGCTACTTACTTGACTTCGGTGGTTTTCGCGAATCTACGAATGGAGCTGTAACACAGCCTGCTAGTGCCATTCACATGATCACATTCGTTGTTTCCGGTGGTGTCGGGATCATGATCCTATTAGCGCTCTTCTTTGCCAGCCGCTTTAAGTTGAGTAAGAAGACATTCAATGTGTTAGCTGCTGAATTGAAACGGCTCCAAGATGGCGGCAGCACTGCTGATGTTGATCCGCATACTAAAAAAGTTTGTGAAGATTTAACTGGTGTGCCATATGACTCCATCACTGCTTGGGAAAAGAATGATACAGTCACCAATAAATCTTAATTGATTACATTTAGTCATTAAAAAGCTCATTCTTAATTTGAATGAGTTTTTTGCGTCAGAAAAATAAATTATTAAAGTGTAGAATAAGTTTAAATAGATGTGATTGGAGTTAGCGGGCATGAAACGACAGCGTTGGTTTTGGGTGATCACGATTGGTGTGGTGTTATTAGCATTCATCGTTGGGTTAAACTTTTCAAATCATTTTAAGGTCGCACCAACGGCTCAGCCTAAGACAAAACTGACCTTTGTTTGGTGGCGTGGTGACCGACGTAATGAGGATTACATTAAAGCAATTCGTTTATATGAACGCCGGCACCCGGATGTGGAAATTGATTATAAATATTACACCTGGCATGATTATTGGCAAAATTTGTCGGCAATGATCGCTGGTGGGAAAGCACCAGACATTATGCAGATGGATATCATGTATGTGGCTGAATATGGTCGACGGGGGTACTTGAAGGATCTTAAGCCGTTGGTTCAACAAAAGTTGATTCATACAGCTGCCATTGAGCCATCGGTACTAAATAGTGGTGTCATTGATCACCATCTCTATGCCTTAACATTGGCGGTCAATGCGATGGGCACATTTAGTAATGCTAAATTGCTAACGACGACAAGTTCGACAGCACCTAAAGATTTTACTGATTGGATGACTCAGATTGAGCAAAGTCATCAAGCTACTGGTAAATATGGCTATGTGGATAACGGCGATGTTTATGTGCCCTTAGAATATTACTTACGTACGCACCATCAGGAATTGGTTCAGTACAATGCCCAAGGCTATCCGGTGGTCGGGTTTGATAAAGCAACATTTATTGCTTTTTTTGATGCTTTTTATCGGGCTGCTCAGCAACAGGCAATTCCTAGTGCGGAGTTAGCCGCAAATACAAAAAGCATGGATGAAAATCCCATGGCAACAGGAGAAGCAGCTTTTCATCAGAATTGGTCAACTACTTATCTGTGGTACCAATTAGCAGCAAAACGGCATCAGCAGAACTTAACCTTGACGATGCCTTATGCCGCTAAGCAAACCCATGCCCTGTATTATCATCCAACCTATATGTTAGCCATCAGTAAGCAAACCAAACATGCCAAAGCAGCGGCTAAGTTTATCAATTATATGGTCAACAGTAAAATCGTTTCACAGAAATATATTGGTGCCTGGCTCGGGTTGCCAGCCAACCAAACGCTACAAAAGCCCTTGGCAAAAGCAATCCAACAGCAGCCAGCTGAAAAGGCAACGATTGATTATTTGCTGCAGATCAATCCTTATACTAGTCGCCCAGCACCTACGCCACCAAGTGGTTTTATTGAAATCAATGATACGTTGAATGATATTTATACGCAGGTGTCTAAGGGACAAATGACGGGTGAAGCAGCGTATGAGGCCTATATGGCTAAATTTAAGACTGTCATTCAAGTCAATTACTAGGGGTAAGCTAAATGAAACGAATGTCAAAAAAATTATGGAGAATCAGCCTTCTTTTCGGCAAAAGCTCGCCCGCTTATTTAATTTGCTCTTTATTCTATTACTAGCTATCTTAGTTCTGATCTCGATTATTTTTGCCCGCGTATTAAATACTGAAGTTTACCACAGCAGTCAAGAAAAATTGAATGGCTTATCTAGTAATGTGCGGCAGTCGTTTAATGATGTAGAAAGTTTAGCTCAAACCGTTTTACACAATAATACGATCATTACGGATCTGCCCAAAACAGCTCAAATACCAATGCAAACAACTGAAACTTATCACTTGCGACAGGAAATGCAACGCGAAGTAAACACGGCTAGATTGAATATTCCCAATATTAAAGATGTGTATTTGTTGAATAATAAGAATGAAAATCAAGCTGGTTATATTTTCGACTCTGGTGATATTGGGGCTGGCTGGTCGGTATCTGAAATCAAACGAGCGTTGGCACAACAGCCAAACCGGCAAGGGCGTTGGTTTTTCTCACCTAATTTAACTTCTGCTTTTTATGCACAAACAGTTTTTGATGCGCCTAAATTAAATCGACAACCTTTAGGCTTGTTGATTATTGTAGCTGACACATCGTTTATTCAATCCGAGATTCGGCACACACAAGTGTTTAATCGTGATGATTACTTTGTGATGCGTTATCAACATCAGTTATATACGACGGAAACAGATGGCGGCCCTTTTAAGCACTTCTTAAAGACACATCGTTATTTGGCTGATCAAACCAAACAAGATTATCAGATTCAAAAAATTCAAAATCAAAACTATTATTTCCTACAGAGTCAAAATGAAACATTTGGTTTTTATTATTTTATCCATAATCGGCAGATTCTGACCCGCGTGATTCAATTTGAAGCGGTGCTCTTCATCCTAATGATTTTGATTTTGAGCATGATCTATTTTGCCATGCGGCGAAATCTAAATGATTTAGTTGCACCAATCCAAAATTTAGCTCAATTGATGGGCACCTCTAAAAGTGCGGATGACTTGGCTAAATTAAAAAGTACGGTGGCGCAAACGCCTTATCTGACCAATCAGGATGAAGTAGGGGTGTTATATCGTAGTTTTGATCGGTTGATCATAAATATGGATGAATTAGTGGTTAAGAATTATCAAGCCAAAATCTTAACTCGAGAAATGGAATTGAAGTCCTTGCAGGCACAGATTGACCCTCATTTTCTATATAATACGTTAGATTCAATCAACATGCTGGCCTTAAGCAAAGGAGATCAAGAAATATCTGAAATGGTTACGAATTTAGCCTTATTATTTCGCCAACGTGTCAAAACCAATCAAACTTTTGCCACCGTTGCGACTGAGCTAAAGTTAGTGGATGCTTATATAAAAATCCAAACGATTCGGTTTGGTCAACGGTTGGCTTTTTCAAAAACCGTTGCGCCAGATACACTGCAGCTTAAGATGCCAAGCCTGATGATTCAACCCTTGATCGAAAATTCAATGAAATATGCTCTTTCTCAGATGGCCGAAACGACTAAAATTCAGCTCATTATTCAAAAAGAAAAACAATATTTGGTCATTCAAGTGATTGATAACGGCCCTGGATTTAAAACGGTAGCTGCTCAAAGTGGCGGGTCAACGCACGTCGGTTTAGCAAATATCAAGCAAAGACTTGCGCGACTATATAATGACCAGGCTCAGTTGACGATAGATTCTACCGCTTACCAGGCTACAAAAGTTCAAATTTCAATACCACTGGTGCCGCAAAATAAAGGGAAGGATGTGACTTAGAATGACAATTTCCGTTATGATCGTGGATGATGAAGCGATTATTACTGATGGTCTCGCCCAGATGATCCAATCATTTGAACTGCCAATTGAGTCAGTTAAGAAGTTCTATGCTAGTCCCACTGCTTTGGATTATTTAAAAGTAAATGCGGTAGATATTGTCATTACGGATATTAATATGCCAGTTTTAAATGGGATTGAATTAATTAAAGCAATCAATCAAGTGGCACCCACAACTCAGATTATTGTGTTGACTGGATTTGGCACCCTAGATTATGCCACTGAGGCAATGAGATATGGGGTGCGCTACTTTTTGCAGAAGCCAACCCAGCCAGAGCAATTGAAGCAGGCAATTCAAAAGAGTATCCAGTTTTTACAAGAATCCACTGAAAACTAGCAGTTACAATTCAAAGAGAAATTTGAATTAGCGGCTAATAATCAACTCACTAATGTTGACGATCCAACTGAACTGCCGACTTTTGGCATGATTTTATTTGATGAAAAACTAAGCGAGCGGTTAAAGCAACCGTTATTACAATTACTCAAACCTTTGACATCAAAGGTGATCATCGGTAGCGTCCGCCATGCAGCCTATGTCTTGCTGCAGACGCCAATTGATCTGACCACATTGGTGGCTAAGTGGCAAACGCTGTCGGGGCTACCTAATAGCGTGCTGGTTTGGGCAGCAGATGTCCATTTTGCGGCGGTACATCACATCATTACATTGGCAAAGGGTGCATTTACGGATAGCTTTTATTATGACCATAGCATTTTAGTCAACGCTAACGATCTGAAGCCACATCGCCAAGATACAAATCAGTTTATCTCAGCTTACCAAGCAGAGATGCAGCGGTTGATAAGTAAAAATGACTTTATTGCCGCTCAAGCCAAAACGCGTTTATTTTTTCAAGCGGCTAAAGATGAGCATTATGATGTTGAGTTTTTAAAGGTAACTTGCCAGCAATTGGTAGATCAGTTAATTAAAACTACCAAAATCAAGGTTAATGAAGAGTTGACGCTTAAAATTATTTATGCCGCGAATTATTTAGATTTACAAGCGACTATTTTGAACGTCATTGAGTCCATCAAAAGGCATACATATATTGGTCACGGCTCTGGAAACATCGTTGCTGACTTAAATCTGATTATTGAAAAGAATTTCGATAATCCGAACTTATCTCTCCGATGGATTGCTAATAATTTGTTGTTTTTAAATTCAGAATATTTAGGCAAGGTTTACGCGCATCAGACGAATAAACGCTTTACCGAAGCTTTGACGGATTATCGGGTAAATGTTGCCAAAGCTATGTTGCGTCAAGGTGACAAAGTCTATGAAGTTGCCAATGCAGTCGGCTATCAAAATAATACGGACTACTTTAGTAAACAATTTAAGAAGCGCACCGGTCTGACCCCGAAACAATATCAGTTGAAGAAAAAGTGAATTAGAATATACCAAAAAGCCACGATACATATTACGTGAGATCAACACAACACGTTTTATGCATCGCAGCTTTTTATAGGTACGTTATTCAGTAACGCCAGTTTTGAAAATTGCTAAGCCATGAATACCATATTTTTCATTATTGGTTTTTTCACCACTGGCCACTTTAATGATATAGTCGATGAACTCATCAGCTAGCTGAGCCATCGGTTTTTCTAATAATTGACCGGCGTCAAAATCGATCCAGCGGGGCTTTTTGTTGGCAATGTAAGAATTGGAAGCTACTTTGACGGTGGGGACATAGGTTGCAAAGGGTGTTCCACGACCGGTAGTGAATAAGACCATTTGACAGTCAGCAGAAGCTTCTGCTGATGAGGATACGAGATCATTACCTGGTGCTTGTAACAATGAGAGTCCAGAGCTTTTGATTTTTTCACCATATTGCAGCACATCATTGACTAATGAAGTGCCAGATTTTTGGGTACAACCCAAAGATTTATCCTCTAAGGTTGAAATACCACCAGCTTTATTACCAGGGGAAGGATTCTCGTAAATTGGTTGGTGAAAAGATTCAAAGTAAGCTTTAAAATTGTTGATCAAAGCGACTGTTTTGTTGAAAACAGCTTCATCTTTTGCCCGGGACATGAGAATGGTCTCAGCCCCAAACATTTCTGGAACTTCAGTCAAAACTGTTGCGCCGCCTTGAGCTGTGACAAAATCGGAGAGTCGACCTAATAGCGGATTGGCCGTGACCCCCGATAACCCGTCAGAACCCCCACATTTTAAACCAATTTTTAGTTTGCTTAGTGGCAAAGGCACACGCTGGTCATTGGCAGCAGCATCATTGAGTGCTTCAAGCATTTCTAGAGCTGTGCCCAATTCATCATCGACTTCTTGAGAAATTAGAAATTTCATACGGTCAGGATCATAACCACCTAAGGTTTTGATTGTCTTGATCATACCGTCCATTTGGTTGTTTTCACAACCCAGTCCGAAAATCAAAACACCGCCAGCATTTGGCTGCACTGCTGCATCGGCCAAGATTTTACGGGTCTGTTCAAAATCATCGCCTAATTGCGAACACCCATATGGATGTTTAAGTAAGATGACATTATCAAAAGAACCGTTATCTGGATGAAGTGCTTTGAACTGTTCAACAACGATGTCTAGTAATGGATTGATACAGCCGACTGTGGGAATAATATAGAGATCATTGCGAATACCAACTTTACCATTGGGGCGTTGATAGCCCATAAAAGTACGGTTATCTTTTGGCACTTGCCGTATTTTTTGCGGGTCGATGGGCGTGTAGTGATAATTTAATTCCCCGGAGAGATTCGTGGCTAAGTTGTGTGTATGCAGCCACTCACCTTGGCGTACGGGTTGGGTGGTGTGGCCGATGGGGAAACCATACTTAATGACATTTTCACCAGCAGCTAAATCATGGAGGGCAAACTTATGCCCACGGGTAATGACATCCTTTAAGGTAATGGTGTCGCCCGCAATCGTCAGTTGTGTACCTGCAGGAATATCTTGTAAGGCGACCCCCACAGAGTCATGTGGGTCTAATTTGATAGATTGATTCATATGATTCACCTAGTTTGCATTGATTTCTGTGACAATTTGACGCGCACCCTTGGTATCTAAGTCAGCCAAGAATTGTGTCACTTGAGCTTCAAAGCCATTGATTTTTGTGAGGTCTTCACCCCAAAAATCAGGTTCACTTAAAGCTAAATGAATGTAATTTGGCTGAGCCTTGATTTTATCGAAGCCGGCTAAAACCGCCTCAGTATCTTGGGGTGCAAAGTCAGCTTGTCCCTGATAGATCTTAAGATAAGCAGCTAGAGCTAAAGTAATGCGCAGTGGCAATTTATGTTCTTTGGCAACGTAACGCTTTAACGTTGGTAATAAGCGTGCCGTGAATTTAGAGATGCTGTTAAGCGCAATCGAACTCAATTCATGTTTGACAAACGGATTTTCAAAACGTTCCTTAACGCCTTCTGCATAGGCTTTTAACTCAGCTTCTGGCAGCGCTACGGTAGGGATGATTTCTTGATACATCTCATCATTTATAAACTTGTAAAAATCTTTATCGGCCATTACTTCGCCGACCGTTTCAATACCTGCAAGCCGAGCAATGGGACTCATCGTCGTATGGGGACCGTTTAACAAGGACACTTTACGATTGCGGTAAGGTTGCATGTCATCAGTGACGACCACATTAATGCCAGCTTGCTTTAGTGGCAGCAGTGTCTTGATCTTCGGATCGCCTTCAATAACAAAAATCAAAAATGGTTCTGCTTTAACGATCGAATTATCTTGATAACCCCATTCTTGTTGCAGTGCTTCCGCACGATCTTTAGGATAACCAGGAACGATTCGATCGACTAACGTAGCATAAAAATCATTTTCAGTTTCGACCCATTGTTTGAAGTTAGCCCCAAGTTGCCAAGCATCGGCATATTGTAAAACAATTCTTTTAAGCTCGTTGCCATTGTGGTTGATCAATTCACAAGGGATAATTTGAAAGCCCTTTTTGCCTAACTTGAACCGGGTGTAAAGTAGGGCAGTCAATTTGCCGGGATAGGAATTTGGTGCTTGATGGGGCACTAATTTGTCATTAGGATCATAACTGATACCAGCTTCGGTGGTATTTGAAAAGATAAATTCAATCGTGTCGATTTTAGCCAAGTCTAGGTAGGCATCAAAATCTTCAGTAGGTCTCACCGTATCATTGATGCATTCAATGATTTCGTGTTCTTGAACCGTTTGACCTTCTAATTTACCTTCCAATAAGACGGTATAAAGATCATTTTGAGTATCTAGATCCTTCGTCCGACCACTAGCAATCGGCTGAACGACTGCCACGCCACCATTAAATAAGCCTTGTTTGTTCATCTGTTGAATTTGCCAGTCGACAAAGGCACGTAAAAAGTTACCTTCGCCAAACTGAATGACCCGGGTGGGATAACGCTTTAATTTACGAAAATCATTGCTTAGTTTTGGTAATGTTTTTTGTATCATGTTGGATAACTTCTTTCAGTAATTTATTTTTTTGACAGAGTTGCGGATCATCAATTCCGGCGGCACTGCACAGACAATTTCGGGCAATGCCTCTTTAGACATTAATTGCGATAACCATTGAATCCCAATTTTACCCATATCTGTAATTGGCTTTTGCACAGTCGTTAAAGCGGGTGTTAAGTACTCTGAAAAATCGGAATCATCAAAACCAACGATGGAAATATCGTCAGGAATATGGACATTTAATTCCGCGCAAGCTTTGTAAGCGCCCATCGCCATATCGTCATTACTGGCAAAAACAAAGGTTGGTGGCTCTTGCATCAGCAAAATTTGTTTCATCGCTCGATAACCACTTTGCATGGTGTAATCACCAGGAAAAATCAAGCTTTTTCCTAAATTGATGTCGTAACGTTTCAACGTTTCAATGTAGCCCCGTTGCCGATTGACAGAAGAAGCAAAATTGCAAATACCTTGAATCAAGCCAAAACGTTTATGACCGAGTTTGACACCGTACTCGGCAATTTGGCGTGCCGCTAAGTATTCATCAAAATAAACATTTGGTACGTTAGTCATGGATACCCGACGATTCAGCACAACGACTGGAATTCTTTGGCTCGTGACATAATTGATAAAGGCATCATCATCGGTGGATTGACTAATAATACAGATGCCATCAAAGCGATGATTAATACTTTCAAAATTGGGTAGATCATTAATGGCATTGATAGATAAGGTATAGGAATGACTTAAGTATTTGTAAAAAGCATTAATGGCCTCAGTCAGAAAACTGCGTGAAGTACCGCTGGTAATATTTGAAAAGAATAGGCCAACGGTATAGGACTTATTTGTGACTAAACTACGAGCATTCAAATTGGGTTCATAGCCAAGTTCGTTGGCAATTTTTAGGATCTTCGTCTTTGTCTCGGGGGTAATCCGGGGACTATTGTTGAGTGCGCGTGAAACAGTTGTGTTGGAGACATTAGCGAGTTTTGCGATTGTCTTGATAGTTACCATATTTAGAGGCCCCTTTATCTGTGTTAACGTTTACATCATATTGCGGTAATTACTTATTGTCAATTGTTTTATGATGATTTGTGTCCTAAATAACTAGTAAATTTAAGCATATATGGCTTTAAACCAGATATGAGAAGGGATAAATGGCTTAAATAGTTATTTACATTTCAATTTTTGCGTTATATCATAAGTAATCCTTTTTAGACGAGTATCTAAACTTGTGATTTATTGAATTTGTTGTTGACAGATCATTTTCTTGGTCCTATGATGTAAACGTTAACACAGATGATCATCGCACTTTATTTTGAAACGTTTCAATACAAAAGCTATTATTTCGTTAAAAAAATGGTCAACATGGGAGTGAATTATAATAATGAATAGTCAAACAACAGTAGTAGCACATCCCAGAGAGAAAACGTTAGCACAGAAAATTACCGATGATAATTTAAACAAAAAAATTCCCTTATCACAGAAAATTGCTTACGGTTTTGGGGACTTTGGTAATGGCTTCATGTTTGATTTAGGGCAGGCGTATCTCACTAAGTTCTGGATCGATGCGGCTGGCATCGGAGCTGGCGCTGTGGCGGGTATTTTTGGTTTCACTAAGATTTTTGATGCTTTTATGGATCCAGTCGCCGGTTCATTTATTGATAATCGTAAGAAAATCGGAAAACATGGTAAGTTTCGACCAGTTATGATGATATCAGCTGTGCTATTGGGCTTGATGACAGTCGTGACTTTTACCATGCCTAATCTATCACCAACTGGTAAAATCGTTTACGCTTATGTGGCTTATATGATCTGGGGTGCCATCTATTCTTTTACCAATGATCCCTATGGTTCGTTAGCCTCAGTCATGTCACGCAATGTCCAAGACCGGAGTTTCTTGGCAACATCACGCCAAGTGGGTTCAGTTGGCGCGCAATTCCTAACGGGAATCGCCTTTATCCCTCTAATGGAAATGTTTGGTGGTCATAATGAGCGCCACGGCTTCTTGATTGCAGCTTCAATTTTTGCAATTGCGGGCGTTTTGATGTTTCTAGTTTGTTTCTTAGGTACGCGGGAAAACGTCAAAGTACATCGGGATACGAATGCTAAAAAAGAAGGTTTCAAAGATTATTTGAAGGTCGTCTTTACCAATGGACCCTTATTTGCGGTTATCTTAATGACAATTTTTACAATTTCAGCCATGAATACCAATAACCAAATGATGGTGTTCTTTGCCCAATATAATTTAGGTAATATTGGATTGCAGCCAATTGTAAACGGTATCATGATGGGCACATCTATCATTGGCGTATTTATGATCCCATCCTTAACTAAGCGCTTTGGTAAAAAGAAAACCGCTATGTGGAGTTTTGTGGTGGGTGCAGGCGCTAATATTCTTAATTTTATCCTGCCGACCAATGTCATTACCTTTATCATTTTGGTAACGATCGGCTATACGGCACTTGCAATCCCCAATGGTATTACTTGGGCTTTTGTTTCAGACGTAATCGATTATGGCGAATGGCATACCGGCATGCGTAAAGAAGCCATCACTTATGCGGCCTTTAATTTTTCTAGAAAATTAGCTCAATCCTTAGCTGCACTTGTCAGTGCTGGTGTGCTGGCGTTGACTGGTTATGTGGCTAATGCCCATCAAACCAAGGGGACACTCATGGGTATCAAAGGTGCCATGACGATCTATCCTGGTATTTGTTTGTTGATTGCGGCGGTTGTGATTGGCTTATTGTATAAGTTGACGGATGATCGTTACGAGAAGATTGCCACCGACCTTGACCAAGGCAAATGGGAAAAAGGAACGATCGGCGATAAGGATGTTAAAGATTAATTAAAAAAATTTGAAAAAGGAAGTAATTTACAATGGCATTATTGGATGAGGATTTTTTATTAGAAAATGATATGGCAAAGAAATTATTCAACGATTACGCAAAGGATATGCCGATCATTGATTTTCATTGTCATTTGAATCCACAAGAAATCTATGAGAACAAAAATTATCCCAATATTACCCGGGTCTGGATCAATGAAGCGCATTATGGCGATCATTACAAATGGCGTTTGGAGCGGGCCAATGGTGTCCCAGAGGATTTGATCACCGGCGATGGTGATGAATACGAGAAATTCATGGCTTGGGCGAAGACGATTGAAAACGCAGCTGGCAATCCATTGTATGAGTGGACGCACTTAGAATTACGCCGTTTCTTTGGCATCGAGGGTGTCTTTAATGAAGCCAGTGCGCCTCGTATCTGGAAGAAAGCGAATCAATTGTTACAAACAGATGCTTTCAAACCCCGGAATCTGATTCGCAATTCTAATGTGCAGGCGGTTTGTACCACGGATGATCCAGCTTCAGATCTGAAGTATCATCAATTGCTGAAACAAGAAGAACGTGAGAATGGTTTCAGGACGTTACCTGCGATGCGGCCAGATAAATTGATCCAGATCGATCGCGATGGTTTTGGCGATTACTTACAAAAACTTGGGCAAGTTTCTGGCACTAATATCCATGATTTCGAGAGTTTGGTGGCTGCGTTACATCAACGCTTTGAATTCTTCAATGAAATGGGCGGCAGGCTGTCAGATCATTCCTTATTGACTTATCATTTTGTTGAACTTTCTAAAGCGCAGATCAATACGATCTTACAAAAAGGTATCAATAATGAACCGCTTAGTGACCATGAAATCGACGGTTATTTAACAGCTCTATTAGAAGCATTGATGCACTTGAACACGGAATTTGATTGGACGATGCAGTTCCATATTAATTCTGTGCGTGATATTAATCGACCAATGTTTCAACAATTAGGCCCAGATACGGGTTATGATGCGATCGGTACTCAGCCAGATATTGTGGCTCATATTCAAAAATTGTACACTAAAATGCAAGACAGTCAGGATATTCCTAAATCAATTTTCTATTCTTTGAATCCCAATGACTGGATGGAGTTAGCTACCATGATGGGGTGTTTCCAAGGTGGCGGCAAGCAACGTCTGCAATTAGGTGCTGGCTGGTGGTTCAACGATACCGCTGAAGGGATGAATGAGCAGCTAAGAATTTTTGCCCAACAAAGCCTTTTACCAAACTTTGTCGGGATGCTGACGGATTCCCGCAGTTTCTTATCTTATCCGCGTCATGAATATTTCCGACGGGTACTCTGTAATTTCTATGGTCAATTAGCTGAAAAAGGCCGGGTTCCAGATGATGAAGCTTATCTAGGCGAAATTGTACAGCGAATCGCTTATCAGAATGCGTATGATTTCTTTGGTTTCTTCCCAGACAAGACGCCAGCAGAACTATTTGCGAAACATGAAACTGCTTTTCAACTGTAATGGCTTAAGATAACTGATAAATCAAAAATAGAACTCAAGACAGTTGCGCTACTGTTTTGAGTTCTATTTGTTTAATATTGATAAACTTTCACTTCGTAAGGTCTAAGTGTATCTGCCAAGTCGTCAGGATAATTTTGGACCAAGCGCGTTTTACTTTCGGGAAACGCATAGTGTCGTTGGACGGTTTCCTGTGTGAAATTGGCAATAACCATTAAATGGTCTGTTTCGTATTGACGCGTATAAGCGAAAACAGCGTCGTCATTTTCGTTACCGGGAACTAAGCAATAGTCACCTAGCGTAATGATCGGTAGTTTATGGCGTAAGGCAATCAAGCGGCGATAAAAGTGGAAAATACCGTTTGGATCATTGACCTCATTTTCAGCATTGATCTCAGGATAATTTTCATTGACAGCTAGCCAAGGCTGGTGGTCACTGAACCCAGCGTTGGGTGCATCGCGCCACTGCATGGGCGTCCGAGCATTATCACGAGAATGGCGATTGAGGTATCGTAACATGGTGGGTCCATCAAGCAAGTTATTTTTGTCAACGAGTTCATGGTAAGCGTTGATCGATTCTAGGTCTCGAAAATCAGCCGATGATCGGAATGTCGCATTAGTCATGCCCAGTTCTTCCCCTTGGTAGATGTAAGGTGTTCCCTGCATGAAATGGAGTAGAGCTGCTAACATCTTGGCAGCATAAACACGATATTCTGGGGCATCATTACCAAAGCGTGAGACAACGCGGGGCTGATCATGGTTATTCCAATACAAACTGTTCCAAGCCTGCCCATGAAGCTGTTGCTGCCAGTCAGTCAATACCGATCGCAGCGTTTTTAAGGGCACCGGTTGATCGCACCACTTACCAAGAGCGGGATTGACATTGCGGTCTAACCCCATATGTTTGAAATGAAAAACCATATTCAGTTCAGAACCATCTAAATTGGCATACTTTTTAGCTTCATCAATGGTAACACCAGAAGTTTCACCCACCGTCATCCAATTGTGGTGGCTTAAAACTTTTTGATTCATTTCTCGCAGATAGTCATGAACGTGGGGACCGTTCGCCACGACAGAGCCAGCTTTACCATAGAGCTCATTGGCGGCCTTAGGGGCATCTGGCAGGTTTTTTGGTTTAGAGATCAAGGAAATGACGTCCATTCGAAAACCATCGATTCCCTTAGTTGCCCACCAATTCATCATATCAAAGACCGCGTTTCTAACATTGGTATTATCCCAATTTAAGTCAGGTTGTTCTTTCGCAAAAATATGTAGATAGTATTGTTGCGTAACGGGATCATATTGCCAGGCTGGCCCGGAGAAGGCGGAGCCCCAATTGTTAGGTTCGTGATCATCAACTGGATCACGCCAAATATAGTAATCACGATAAACGTTATTTTCCTTTTGAGCACGGCTTTTTTGGAACCATTCGTGGTAATCCGAAGTGTGATTGACCACCAGATCCATTATGATTTTGAGACCACGCTGATGTGCTTGTTGGATCAATAGATCAAAATCTGCCATTGTGCCAAAATCAGGGTTGATGGCTTGATAATCAGAAATATCATAACCACCGTCGATATCGCGCGTCTTGTAAATCGGGTTTAACCAAAGCACGTCGACACCGAGTAATTTAAGGTAATCTAAATGCTCAATAATACCCTTTAAATCACCGATACCGTCATGATTGCTGTCTTGAAAACTTTTGGGATAAATTTGGTAAACAACGGCCTTTTGCCACCATTTAATGTCGGTCATGTGTCACCCTCCAGTAACTTGAAATGTAAAACGGATTGTTTATAAATCGGGTTGTCCCAATAAGGTATCTAAATCATACTGTATTATCTGGATTATGCAAACATTAGATTTAGATTTTAAAGAGATAGAAATGCAGCCGACACACAATAACCTTTTGTTGTCGGCTGCATTTTTATAAATTTATGATATTGTCTACTACTTACCTTGTTGTTAAACCGGCGCTAAAACTAATCGGCACGATCGTCGGCTGATATTTACGTCGCGATTCACCATTTTTAGGCAAACGTTGGGTTAAATACTGCACAGCTAGTTTGGCCATCTGTGTAATGGGCTGCCGAATCGAAGCTAATGCGATTGGTTGGCGCGGATAGACTTGGGCGGCATCGAACCCGATAATTTGGACATCTTGGGGGATACGAATACCCTGTTGCAGCAGTAAATGCCACATATCTCCAGCAAATTCATCAGCATCCGCAAAAATACCATCAAATTCAAATTGATCTGCATGTAAATGCTGCTGAATAAACGCCTTAAATTCAGCTAGAATCGTTTGTTCATTGTGTGCCAAGCAGCGGGTATATGACATTTGATGTGTGATGCAATAATCAATGAAGCCTTGCTGGCGTTGCGCAGAAACGTTGACCACTGGTGCCAATGATGCAAAGAGTAAATTTTTCGCGCCAGAATCAATCAATTGTTTGGCCGCAAGTTGGCCGCCAGCATAGTTATCAGCCACAATTAGCGGAAAATGGTCTGATACTTTTTTCTCAATCGCAACTAGGGGAATATCCGCTGGAATCAAGTCGCTGATCTCTGAATAAGACATCGTGATAATACCCGCTACTTTCTGGGCTTTCGCCATTTCGATATATTCTAATTCTTCTTTAGGTTCGCTGTTTGAATTACATAGAATCATCTTATAGCCCACTTGATTGAGGGCCATCTGAATTGCATAGCTTAAATTGGCGAAAAATGGGGTATTGACTTGGGGGATAATTAAGACCACATACTCAGAACGATTTGTCTTTAAAGCCTTGGCAGATGCATTAGGGACGTAGTGAAGTTGCTTGATGGCGGTTTCAATTTTTGCAGCACTAGCAGTACGCACGTTTTGACCATTGATGTAATTTGAAACCGTCCCTCGAGAAACACCGGCCAAGCGAGCAACATCGTTCATGTTTGCCATAATATCGTTCTTCCTTTATTTAATAATTATTACGGATCGAATCTCCTAGATAACATCTTATCAAATAAATCAGATATTTGCTGTTGCTTCATATTTTGAAATTGAGAAGTCTCTAATTGGTCAAAATCTTGAATGAGATAAAAGGCTTCTAAATAAAGTGTGAGTTGGTCTTTGACAAAACGTTGATTGGTTTGCCCAGGCTGTTTTTGATTATTGCGAATGATGTTCATCGCGAATTCATTGGGATCAATATTTAATTGGTTGGACTGGATATCTTTTTCGACAGACATAATTTAACGCCTCAATTATTTTGTAGTAACTTGCTCTTGCTGATGTTTCTTTGTTAGATAACGGGTCATTTCTTTTTCTTTCTTAGGTGTCAATTGATAAAACAAGACTAAAATAAGTGAGATAGCAAAGGCGATCATTGGCACCCAAACGTAATCGGATTCGATGGCAAATAGGGCGGAAGCCGGTTGGGTTTTGTTTGGTACATAATGGCCTAAGGATAAGAAGAAGCCACTGATGGCGCCGCCGATACCCATACCAAACTTAGCTGTGAAACTAGAGGCAGAAGTGACAATACCCTCTGCACGCACACCATTGCGCCACTCACCATAATCTACAGAATCGGCTAATAGCACGGCAATCAAAGCTGAGATGAACCCATTCCCAAAGTTGCTGATGATCGTGCCAAAAATGATAATGGCAATATTTAACATGTGCGCACCGATGCCTAAGAAGAGTTGACCAGCAATAGCAATCGCTAGTCCCCCGAGCATGGTTTTCTTCTTGCCGATTTTCAGCACAACCTGCGGGGTCATAAAGACAGAAATCAAACTGACGGCATTGAATAATAGCGCGAATGAAACCAAATCGGCACGACCCAGGTTATATTTGAAGAAATAAATCGTTACTTGATTTTTGGCTTGCATCCCCAGCCAATAGACGAAATTCAAAACGATCACGATCACCCACGGCCAATTTCTTTTTAAGGCTTTTAGAGAAGTTTTAATGGGTAAAGGTTTTTCGGAACCCTCTGAATGAACACGTTCGCGTAGATTTTTAAAAACAACTAAATAAATCACGAAGAAAACGATGCCAGCCAGCAAAGCTAATGAGAAAAAGCCTTTCTTGTCGTTACCTTGGCCAAAGAAGCCAACTAAAGGCAAAGCAATCACGGAGATCAGTGTCCCACCGAAATTAGAGAAAAGCGACCGGATGGTTGACAGCGTGACCCGTTCATGGGAATTTTCGGTTAGGCTTGGCAAAATTGAGGTGAGGGGAATATTGACAGCGGAATAGAGGACATCCACACCAATATAGGTGACATAAGCCCAGATGATTTTACCAGTCATCGACAAATTAGGTGCGGCAAAACATAATACCGTGAAAATAGAAAATGGGGCACAGAACCATAACAGATAAGGGCGGCTTTTACCCCATTTGGTATGTGTGTGGTCGATCATGATGCCCCAAAACGGACCATCAAAGGCATCTACGATTCGGGCAACCAACATTAAAGTGCCAACGGCAGCGGCCTGAATGCCAAAAACATCGGTGTAAAAATACATCAAATAAGTACCAACTAAACTAAACGTGAAGCTACAAGCAAAGTCACTGATGCCATAACTTAAACGTTCATGCCAAGGTAAAATACCTTGGGCTAATTTCTGTGCGGTTGTTAAATGGGTAACATGATGTGGCCCAACTGGATCAGACTTGATCATATGCCATACGCCTCCTAATGACGTCTCGTTGAACATTATAATTTTTGTCTACTGTTTCTTAAACGTGTGCCAAAAGGCAACGATCTCACCTAACGGCAAATCACTCAAATGGCAACCCCATCCATTTATCGTGATTTTTGTTAGTGCTCGATCGCTGACCGCCTTTTGTTACACGCTGCTATGATTCATATTGATAAACTTTGACTTCATAAGGTCGAATCGTATCACCCATATCGTCCGCATAATTTTGAATTAGTAATTGCTTATTTGTGGGCAATTCGTAATGGCGTGAGACCGTTTCAGCTGTGAAATTAGCAATGATTTGTAAATTTTGATTTTGATAATGGCGTTGATAAGCAAAGATAGCTGTATCAGTTTCGTTGCCCGCAACAAGTTGATAGTCGCCCAAAGTGATGATTGGCAGGTCATGGCGTAATTGAATCAAACGCCGGTAAAAGTTAAAAATGGACTGGGGATCAGCGACTTCTTGAGCGGCATTGATTTCAGGATAATTTGGATTGACAGCTAGCCAAGGCTCGTGGTCGCTAAAACCAGCATTTTTTTGATCATTCCACTGCATTGGTGTGCGGGCATTATCTCGGGAGCGAGCGTTGAGATAACGCAACATGGTTGGTCCGTCAACCAATTTAGCTTGGTCAACGAGTTCATGGTAGGCGTTGATCGATTCAAGATCCCGGAAGTCATCTAATGAATGGAAAACTGTGTTGGTCATACCCAATTCTTCACCTTGATAGATATAGGGCGTCCCTTGCATAAAGTGTAATAAAGCGGCGAGCATTTTGGCAGCATAAACGCGATATTCAGGACGATCATTACCAAAGCGGGAAACACAGCGAGGTTGGTCATGGTTGTTCCAATATAAGCTATTCCAAGCTTTGCCGTGCAGCGTACTTTGCCACTTGCTCAAGTTTGCTCGTAGATCTTTTAAAGCAACCGGCTGATCGTTCCATTTACCTAACGCTGGATTAGGATTGCCATCTAAGCCCATGTGTTCAAATTGGAAAACCATATTTAATTCAGAATGATTCAAGTTGGCATATTTTTGGGCTTCTGAAACAGTCACGCCAGCAGTTTCACCGACAGTCATCCAATCATATTTACTTAAGACTTGCTGGTTCATCTCACGCAAATAATCATGGACATGAGGGCCGTTCACAACAACAGCACTGGCATCGCCATATAAAGCACCTTTAGTTTGTGGGGCATTAGGCAAGCCTTTTGGTTTAGAAATCATGGAGATCACATCCATGCGAAAACCGTCGATACCTTTAGCTGCCCACCAATTCATCATATCGAAAACGGAATGGCGGACATGAGGGTTATCCCAATTGAGATCTGGCTGTTCTTTAGCAAATAGATGCAAATAGTATTGTTTTGTCTGGGGATCATACTGCCAAGCTGGACCGGAGAACATGGAACCCCAATTGTTAGGCTCGTGACCATTAACAGGATCGCGCCAGATATAATAGTCTCTAAAAGCATTATCTGTTTTTGTGGCGCGACTCTTTTTGAACCAATCGTGTTGATCAGAGGTGTGGTTGACAACTAGATCCATCACAATCTTTAAATCGCGCTGATGTGCTTGCTGAACCAATTCATCAAAGTCAGCCATTGTCCCAAAATTAGGATTAATAGCTTGATAATCAGAGATATCATAGCCACCATCGACATCCATTGTTTTGTAGATTGGGTTCAGCCAGATCACATCGACACCAAGCTGTTTGATATAATCTAAACGCTGGATGATGCCTTGTAAGTCACCGATGCCATCGTGATTACTATCTTGAAAACTTTTAGGATAAACTTGATAGACAACAGCATTTTGCCACCATTTTACATTTTCCATAAGGATAACCTCCATTAATTTGGAACGTTCCATTAAATGAGTAAAAAAATAATTGCAACACTTTAAACAAATATGTCTGGTAAGGCCTTCAAAAAAGTGGAATCTATTTATATGTTTTGGAACGTTCCAACTATTCAAATAAATCATAGCGCTTTCTTAGAAAAATGCAAGCGCTTTTTAGAATTTTTGTCTGCTAAATCGTTCGTAAATAAATAGGGACAGAAACAAAATATTAGTTTTGCTCTGATCCCTATTTATTACGAGTATATGTTGTTTAAACGTGTTTCAAAAGGCAACGCCCTTGCCTAACAGCAACTCCCTCAGATGGGAAGCCCACCATTGTCGGGATTCTTGTTCGTGCTCGATCGCTGACCACCTTTTGTCACACACTGTTTTATTTTACCAAATCTCGCAATTCAGCAATTAAATCTAAAGGATGCCGCGTTGCTTTTGAAATGGTCTTAATATTTAATAAATCACGATCCGTTAAGTTATGAGAGATCGAGTTTTTACCGTAAGAGCCAGTACCTAAGGTTAAGGAAGGGGTCAATTTATTGAAGAGACCGCCAATACCACCTAGAGAGCCTGGCGTGTTGATCAAGATACGGCAGGCTGGCATTTTGACACCGAATTCGTCAATAATTGCTTGATCTTTAGTGTGCAAAACAGCAGTGTGACCCAAACCACCATATTCTAATAAAGCCAGGCAAAGGTTCATGGCTGATTCATGACCGTTGGCTTCATACATTGTTAAAACAGGCGACAATTTTTCGCCAGAAAGTGGGAAATTCACACCAATACCGCCGACTTCAGCGATGAGTAGTTTTGTACCCTTAGGCACCTGAATGCCGGCAATCTCGGCGATACGTTCTGCTGACTGACCGGCAATTGGACCTCGAACGGTATGGCGTTTGGGATCGATGACCGCGTCACTTAACTTTTGTGTATCAGCCTTGGGCACAAAGTAAGCACCCTGTTTTTCAAAACTTGTACGTGTTTTTTGATAGATAGCACGATCGACGACCACACTATTTTCTGAGGCACAAATCATGCCATTATCAAACGTTTTTGACGTCATGATATCTTGGACAGCAGCGTCGACGTCAGCAGAGGCTTCAATATAAGCCGGAGCATTACCGGGGCCAACACCAAGAGCAGGTTTACCGGTGGAGTAAGCCGCAGCAACCATTGCTGGACCACCAGTTGCTAGGACAATGGCGACGTTAGGATGATTCATCAATTTATCTGTAGCTTCGATGCTTGGCTGTGGAATCCACTGGATGCAATCCTTAGGGGCGCCAGCTTGTTCAGCGGCTTGAGCCAGAAGTCGGCAAGTTGCACTGCCACATTGCTGCGCTTGTGGGTGTAGCCCAAAAATAATCGTGTTCCGCGTTTTTAAAGCTAACAAGATTTTGAAAATAACCGTTGACGTTGGATTCGTGACCGGAGTAACGCCCGCAACGACGCCCAGAGGTTCTGCAATTTCCTGAAGACCATTGGCTGGGTCGTCTTTAATGATACCAACGGTTTTATCATCTTTGATTTGATTCCAAATATATTGACTGGCATAAATATTTTTAATGGCTTTGTCTTCATAGTTGCCCCGACCAGTTTCTCGATAGGCTAACTGAGCCAATGCCTTGGCATGGCGCCGGGCTGTATCAGCAATGGCTTCACAAATGGTATCCACTTGTTTTTGATCAAAAGTACGTAAGCTCTTAAAGGCATCTTGTGAACGAGAAACCATAGTGTTAATCATATTTTCAACGGGTAGATTTACTAAATTCGTTGTTTTCTCTATATTTTGCATATCGAGACACGTCCTTTTTCAGAAAATTAATTATTTAATTCACAATTAGAATATAGAACTTTTTGGTTCTGTTGTAAAACAGGAATAACTGTTTTCACACAGTTTGGTACAGTTAACATAAATTGTTATGGTACGAAGAACTGTGTATTTCAGATGAATTGAATTATTGTTCGTTTAAAGATGCTATGTGTGCGATAATGCAGTCATAAAGTATTAAAAAGTAAGTAAAAGACGAACAATGTAAATAAAAACGGTTTCAAAATAAAAAATTTTAATAACAAAATATTTCGCGTGTACTAATTTGCATAAGGAGAGTGAGACAAGAGGCGTTCCAAAAGGTCGACTGCCCGTGCCGTTTCAATACTCATTCAGGCCAAATTATGATAGTATTGAAACAGGTTGTAACGCATGAAGATTAATTAAAAAAGGGCGTGACGCAAATGTTGAGCGTGCGTTTAAATAATATGAAGTTTCACGGCCATATTGGTGTTTATCCTGAGGAAAAGAAAATCGGTCAAGATTTAGAAATTGATGTTGCCTTGCAAACCAAAGTGGATGTGCAGCAGATCCATGATGATTTGACTCAGACCATTAGTTATGGCGCCGTTTATCGTCAGATTCAAAAAATTGTTTCAACTAGCCGGGTGGACTTAGTCGAAACGTTGGCGACGGACATTATGAATGCCATCAAGGCTACTTATGCTGAACAAGTAACTCACGTAACTGTGCGGATTCGCAAGTTGAATACCCCAATCGATGGCATTATGGATAATGTGTAGATCGAGGTGCAGGGGTGATGCCAGAAGTCTATTTAAGTATCGGGGCTAACTTAGGAGATAAAGTTGGACAGCTGCGAACGGCGATTGCTGAATTAGCAGCCAAGCCGGAAATTGACATACTGGCAACTTCTAAGTTTTACCAAACGGCACCGGTGGGCGGTGTGCCCCAAGATGACTTTATCAATGCTGCGGTTCGTCTTGAAACGGCATTAACACCAAGTGCCTTATTAGAGGTGCTGCATCAGATTGAGCAGGGGTTACACCGGGTTCGGAAGATCCATTGGGGACCGCGAACGATTGATTTGGATATTATTTTTTATGATCATGAAACGGTGCAAACCGCTGTTTTGACAATTCCACATCCGGAAACTTTTAACCGTCGTTTTGTATTGGTTCCTTTGTTAGACATATTACCCCCGACTGATCCCTATTATGCCCAAGTGAAAGTTGCTCAAACGCAATTAGGGGACACTCAAGCATTACAAGTTTTTAATGGAGTGTGAATCGTATTGAATGAAACAAACCAACAAGCAATTGAACAAGCCGTCAAGCAGATTTTAACGGCTGTGGGTGAAGATCCTAATCGGCCTGGTCTGCTGGAAACACCAGCCCGGGTGGCGCGCATGTATGCAGAAGTATTTAGTTCCTTGTCAGAACAAAAATTTACGGACTACAAAATTTTTGATTCCGATCATGATGAAGACGAGATCGTTCTAGTGAAAGATATTCCTTTCTATAGTATGTGTGAACATCATTTATTGCCTTTTTTTGGTACAGCTACGGTAGCTTATATCCCTAAAGACGGCAAAATTATCGGCTTAAGCAAGATTCCAAGATTGGTAGATTTTGTTACTAAGAAACCAACGCTACAAGAGAATGTAACAGCTGATATCGCGACAAATCTGGCTGATATTTTACATCCAGCAGGTATTGCAGTGATGGTGAAAGCACGGCATATGTGTATGGAAATGCGCGGGGTCAAAAAGGCGAATAGCCAGACGCGCACCAGCTTTTATAGCGGCCGTTTCAAAGAACCTCAGACGCGGCAAGACTTAATGTTGCAATTACAGGACATTTAAAATGACAAAGGTCAACGATGAAGTTCAATTCCATGAATATTTAAAATTAATCAAAACCACGATGCGATACGGTTCTGAAAATCGTATCGAATTGT
This sequence comes from Agrilactobacillus fermenti, assembly GCF_021030645.1. Taxonomy (GTDB): domain Bacteria; phylum Bacillota; class Bacilli; order Lactobacillales; family Lactobacillaceae; genus Agrilactobacillus; species Agrilactobacillus fermenti. The sequence goes on from NZ_JACGCJ010000010.1 coordinate 58,904, forward strand.
TGCGGCAAGTCCTAACAGCGTGTGACCACCCAGATCTGAGTTTTAAAATTGTGCATATTTGTGGGACTAACGGTAAAGGGTCGACTGGCTATTTGATTGGTGAGTTATTGCAGCAGGCGGGCCTGCGGGTTGGGCGATTTTCGAGTCCGGCAATTTATGAAGATCGAGAAATGATTCAACTTAACGGTCAATTAGTCAGTTATGCGGCCTTTAATCAAGCCTTTAATGAATTATTGACGGCTTTACAGCAGCGGCAGCTAGCTTTAACCCAATTATCGGAATTTGAATGCTGGTTCTTGATTGCAATGCTGGTTTTCCGCCAAGCGCAAGTGGCCTGGGTGATTTTAGAATGCGGGCTCGGCGGTGAGTTGGATGCCACCAATGCCATTGCGACAGCAGCTTATGATGTCTTTACCCATATTGATTTGGACCATATGGCTTTACTGGGCAATACGATTACCGCCATTGCTACCACTAAAGCCCGAATCATTCGCCCACAAGCCGAAGTGATCAACTATCCGGCGCAATATCCAATAGTGGATCAGATCATTGCCGATTTGGCGGCTCAGCGTCAAGCCTATTATCATCACGCTAAAACCAGCCAGCTAGTGGTTCAGCGGGCTGATCTGAATGGCACAGACTTGCTTTTTCAAACACAGGAGCAAGCTATTCCGTTACATTTAAATTTAGCTGGTGCCTATCAGGTTAAAAATTTGGCGACTGTCTTGGCATTCGTTCATGTTTATAATCAAAAAGTGCAAACAAGACTTATTACGACAGAGATGATTCAGACTGTTCTGCAGTCGGCCACGTTAATGGGTCGATTGACGCGGGTTCATAAGCAGCCACCGGTTTATATTGATGGTGGTCATAATCCTGACGCCATGCGTGGTATGCTGCCGCTATTAGCTCAAACCAGTCAAAAGCATGAATTGATTATTGTTTTAGGCTTTTTGGCTGATAAGAATGTCCAAGCGGCGCTACAAAATTTTCGGACATTATCAGCTTACTTTATCGCAACAACGCCTGATAATCCTAAGCGTGCCTTACCGGCAGCCACGTTAGCTGATTGGCTGATTCAACAGTTGCCTGAGGCAAAAGCTATTCAAGCACTAGCTGCCCCGCGAGCAGCTTATCAGCAAGCTTTAGCTCTGGCAGCAACACTCAAAGATCCAGTGATCTTTGTCTTGGGTTCTTTTTATTTACTGCGGCAGGTACCAAGGTCATGAAACAACCAATTCTAATCGCCAGCAATAATCAAGACAAGTCACAAGAACTTAGTGCAATTTCGGCGTTGTTTGGGCTACAGGCAGTTAATTATCAAACCGTTGCCGCAACCAAGTTTCAATTTCCAGAAGAGACTCTTGACTACGGCCAAAATGCGCAGCAAAAAGCTGAGTTTATTTGGCAGCAATTGCAGCAGTCTTATCCAGTTTTGGGTGATGATTCAGGCATTCATCTTGATTTTTTACCCAATCGATTTAATGAAGCTACAAAAAGAGAATTTGCAAAAAGCAGTCAAAATCATGTAACATACTTACTACAGTTATTGGAGGAAGCGCCGTTAGAACGGCGGGGCATTACGATGGTCACACATCTAGTGCTGCGAAATTATCGGGGAATCTACCACGCAACCGGCTATTTAACCGGGCATGTTGCACTGCAAGCCATGGGGACGGGCGGATTTGATTTAGACCGTATTGTCATCTCAACTGGTTTTCAGCAGACACTTGCTCAGTTATCGCCAATGGTTCGGATGCGCTTGGGGCACCGTTATCAAGCTATGACGCACTTAATCCAACAAATGAGGTAATTGATATGAAAATATCTGAGCAAAAAGATCTATTCCAGTTGGCAACACGGACAACCTTTGATCCCTATCAAATCCAATTGACTTTGACCGATTTAACAACGGCTGAACAAGGTTGGCTGCGGCCATTATTGGCAGACCTAGATGTCTTATATCAGCAATTGGGCACTAATTTTGCAATTAAATTTGATATCTATCAGTTTGAAGCTTTTAAGCATGCATTTTTAACCCATGAATCAGCAACAGCTTTACGCACGCAGATCCAACAAATCTGGTCAGAACATCAGGTTTGGTGGCGTGGCCGTAACTTTAGCTTAAATTTGACCACTGATCCTATTGTCTATTCGATCATTAATACCTCACCAGATTCGTTTTATGATGGTGGGGTATTGAAGGACATGGACACGGTCATGCAGCGGGTGGCAGCGGACGTTGAAGCCGGTGCAAAGGTGATCGAAGTTGGTGGTCAAACAACACGACCGGGCTTTAAACCGATTACGCCAGAAGTTGAGATTAAACGCACTGTCCCTCAGGTCAAAGCAATTAAACAAGCCTATCCTGACATTGTTGTGGCGGTGGATACGTATAAGACACCCGTTATGCGTGCAGTGCTAGCAGCCGGTGCTGATGCGATTAATGATGTGAATGGCTTCAATGATGATCCAGAGAAATTTAAATTATTACGGGAATATCAACCAGCAGTATTGACGATGCATGAAAATCGCGGACGGCCGTATAAGGATAGTTTGACGCCAAATATTCGCCAATTCTTCAAAACTAATTTGGAAATGTTACTGCAGGAAGCTGACTTGGATTATGAAGCCATTGCGCTGGACCAGGGTATCGGTTACTCTGCAAATGCTGATAATATTCAGGATTTCGCTTTCATGCGGTCTTTAAGTGAACTTAATATTTTTGGTCGGCCGACCATGGTCGCTGTTTCGAATAAGGGGTTTTATGGCAAACTCTTGGGTTTGGCTAAAGACAGTCGTTTATTACCGACCATTGTCAGTGAAACGGTCATGATCCAGCAAGGTGGTCGTTTGATTCGTGTTCATGATGCCAAGGCAACCGCAGATATGATTAAATTGCTAAAGGCCATTAATACCTCATTTTTGATTGATAAGGAAAATGATGAAATTAAAAGTTGATCTAAATTGATTGATTTAATTTAAAAAGTACTAATTTCAGTGGTTGATCGCTGAAATTAGTACTTTTTTTGCAAACATCACCACGTGTATAATAGATCCATTAGTCATCATTAAATAGGGTGGGGATGTTGTGCAACACAAACGCATTAATTTTACTTTTGAGATTTTTCTATTGTCAGCTAATTTACGCGTGGCAATTACGGCTTTACCGCCGCTGACCAATAAAATTCAAAGTTTTTTCCAACTTGATTCAGCCCAAATGGGTGCCGTCACTACGATTCCACTTTTGTGTTTTGGATTTTTATCGATTTTTGCTGGTCAGTTAATCAAACGCATGGGGACGACATTTACTCTGCGTTTAGCGCTAGTTATGCTGGCAGTGGCTAACTTATTGCGCGTATATGTGAGCTGGGGCTTATTTGTAGGGACGGTTTTTGTTGGTGCAGCCATTACGTTGTTGAATGTGACACTACCAACAATGATCGTGGAATGGCATCCGGAGAAATCTTCATTTTTGAATGGTGTTTATACGGCTTCTATCAATTTATTTTCGGCGTTGGTCGGTGGCATTATCGTGCCTTTGGCCAATCATTTTAGCTGGCAGATTGCCATCCAAATGTTTTCGATTCCAGCAATTATTGCCTTTATCGGCTCGTTATTTTTGGGACGCGCGCAAGGCCCTGCCGCATCAGAACAGGCGACCGTGGCAGCTTCTAGAAATACGGCCTATCCAGCAGCGTGGCGCCGACGTCATGTCTGGTTACTAGCCATTTTTATGGGATTACAATCTTTTGTTTTTTATACGTTAGTTGCTTGGCTGCCGAGTATCATGATGTCTCATCACAGTTCCGCGACTAAAGCCGGTTGGTTAGTAGCCTTGTTCCAAATCATTGGGATGCCATTTTCATATTTTGTACCCCGGGCAGCGCACAGTCGAGCCAGGTTATTTAAAGTGAATTTGGCATTTGCCGTAGGATATTTGGTAGGTATCGGCTTAATGTTCACCACTAGTTCAGCAACACCAGTTTTAGTTATGATCAGTTTGCTATTAGGGATCACGACGGCAGCAACTTTTTCACTGTCATTGAGTTTGATCACTGAAATTTCAATAGATGGGGCAGATGCCAGCTCCGTAGGCGGCTTGGTTCAGTCAGTGGGGTACTTATTGGCTGCCAGTGGGCCGACAATTTTCGGTGCAACGCGCCAATTGAGTCATAGTTGGACCGTGCCATTAATTGTTTTACTTGTAGTCGCAATCGTTACAATTATTTTTGGCCAAATTTTTATTCAGTCCAGTCAAAAAGTCATTTCTAAATAATTAAAGTTCGAATAAACGCAAAGTTTGTTAAATGAAAGCATTTTTTCGCATATGGGTAAACAAAAGAGAGTGAGACAAAAGGCGTTCAGTGGCCGAGCACTAACAAGAGTCACGATAAATGGTGGGCTTTTCCATTTGAGTGATTCGTCGTTGAGTGAGGACATTGCCTTTTGGCACACGTTTAAGCAATAAATATTCGTAATTAACAAGTGGCTGAAAACAAAACGTTAGTTTTGTCTCAGCCACTTGTTAATACTCATAGGTTTTTATTTTACGCGCAGCAACGTGTATTTCTTTTTACCCTTACGGATAATGACGAATTTGCCGTCAAAGTCAGTATTTGGATCGACTTGAAAATCAAGATCTTGCTGGCGTTCACCATTGATGTAAATCGCGCCGTTCTTGATGTCCTCGCGTGCTTGGCGCCGAGAAGGTTCGATTTTGGTATCGTCCACCAGTAGTTCAACTAGTGGCCGAACTTCATTTTTGATCGTAACGCTTGGCATGCCTTTGAATCCTTGTTCAATTTCATGGGCAGTTAAAGTCTTTAGTTCACCGGAGAATAAAGCTTTAGAAATATGTTCAGCTTCTTCAACAGCAGCTTTACCATGGACAAATTCAGTGACTTCTTCGGCTAGACGTCGTTGTGCTAAGCGTTTCTCAGGGGCAGTCTTAACACTTTCAGCTAAATCATCGATCTCAGCTTTACTTAAGAATGTAAAGTATTTTAAGTATTTGACGACATCGCGATCATCTTGATTTAGCCAGAATTGGTAGAATTCGTAAGGTGTCGTTTTTTCTGGATCCAGCCAGACAGCCCCACCAGCCGTTTTACCAAACTTCGTACCGTCAGCTTTTAACATTAAAGGAATTGTTAGGCCAAATACCTTAGCTTCTTGGCCTTCTTGACGATGGATAAGGTCAATACCAGCAGTGATATTGCCCCATTGATCAGCCCCACCAATTTGTAGCTGTACATCATGTTCTTTATATAGGGTCAAGAAATCGATAGATTGCAGAATTTGGTAAGTGAATTCAGTATAAGAAATACCGACTTCTAAGCGGGAAGCAACGATTTCTTTGTTCAACATGGTATTGACGTTAAACAATTTACCAAAATCACGTAAGAAGTCTAATAAGCTGATCTTGGATAGCCAGTCATAGTTATTAACGATCGTAAAATTATCCGTACCAAATAGTTTTTCCATTTGGCCAGTCAATGCAGCTTCATTGTGTTTGACTTGATCCATGGTTTGTAAAACACGTTCAGATTTTTTACCGGAAGGATCGCCAATTGCACCAGTACCACCACCGATGACGATAACGGGATGGTGGCCGGCTTCTTGGAAACGTTTAAGCATCATGAAGGGAATCAAGTGGCCAATATGTAAAGAGTCGCCGGTTGGATCGACACCACAATATAGAGAAATGGCTTTTTCGTTGACAAGTTCTTTTAAGCCCTGTTCATCAGTCATTTGGTTGACTGCACCACGCCATGCTAATTCATCAATGATTTGATTTTGCTTTACTTCTGTCATAAGATACCATCCTTAAATTTAGAATAAAAAAAAGCCCAATCGAAAAAATCGATTGGGACGAATCAGTCATTTGATCCGCGGTACCACCCGCGTTATGCTTACGCATCAACTTGAATGATCCATAACGAGATCAGTCGGTTAGTCCATATGTTTCTGCGTAATTCATGCTTAGGAGATTCATCGGTTCTCAACAATGCCGACTCTCTGGCGAAGGGCTCCTATCATTACTATACAGAAAACTAATAAACTTAGAATAACTGAATTAATACGCAAAATCAAGCAAGGAGACGGATAAATGACTGAATCAATTAAGTTAGTGGTGTAAATTTAATTGTTAGCTGTTGTTTAGTTGCTTGGGCAATTTCTGATAAAATTTTAGTAGATACAGTCATAGAACCATTTTCAATTTTTGAATTGTTACAACTAGTTTTGCCGCGTCTTGTTTGGGGAGGCTGTCTAAGAACTCTTTGAATTCAGACTAATCGCAGTAATCAAACTCTATTTTCTTCATTGATTTATGATAGCCTATAAGCTATCGCAGGGAAATTTGTAGGCATTAATTAATGAAACAAATGCTAGCTTTCAATAATTGGATAAATTCTTATAAAAATTGACACCATATTGGAATTCTTTCACGTATTATAGTATGTGTAAGATTATGTCAAGATTAAGCGAGGCACCTAATGAACGAACTAACCTTTCGAACAGCAACCTTCAAAGATTTGGCGACAATCGTTGCCATATATAATGAAAGTATTCCCGGCCGGCTAGCGACGGCAGATACCGAACCGTTAACCGTTGCGGCACGACAGCCTTGGTTTACGGCACACCAGCAAAGTCATCAAGGCATCTGGGTTGCTGTCTTAGCAAATAAAATCGTGGGCTGGTTCAGCTTTTCAGACTTTTATGGTCGTCCAGCTTATAAGCAGACAAAAGAAATTTCTATTTACTTAACTGCTGCGGTACAGCACCAGCATTTAGGTCAAAAAGTATTGACTTTTGCGGAGACAAAGGCCAGACAACTCGGTTTAGAAACGATTGTGGCTTTTATCTTTAAGCACAATCAACCCAGTGTACATTTATTTAAAAAAAATCATTATCAAATATGGGGCGATTTACCTGACGTCGCAATTATGGATCAAAAACATTATTCGTTATTGATTTTAGGTAAACAGCTTACCCCTAGCGTTGTGGGAGGCAACAGTTGATGAAACACAGATATAAATTTGGCTTCATGACCTTATTTTTAGTTGGCTTGACCACTAGTATTTTATCCACTTCAGTTGTTTTAGCAGATGAAGTTAGTGAGGCGCAAAATGCGTTAGATGCGAATAAAGCGCAAAGTAATGACTTGAATCAGCAAATTCAAGATCAAGAGAATAAGGTCGCTCAATTAAACAATCAAGTCGCTAATAAAACTTTAGAGATCAGTAAAACCCAAAAGAATATCAGTGCTAACCAGGCCAAATTAGCAAAACTAGATACTAAGATCACTAAGACCCAAAAAGAAGTTAAGCAAAGACGGCAAACTTTGCAAAGTCAATTAGTGAATCTGCAAAAGCAGTCCAATAAGAGTGCTTTAGGAAATGTTTATGCAGATTTTATTTTAAGTGGGTCCGATTTATCGGATATTGTGAGCCGAGCTGTTGCTGTGCAAAAAATCAATACTGCTAATCATGCGGCTTTGACAGCCTTAACGGATGCCCAGCAGAAATTACAAACTTTTAAAGATCAACAACAAACTCAACAAGCGGCATTGGTCAATGCTAAGCAGCAGCTAGAAACGGAAAAGGCAAAATTAGATACTGCTAAGTTAGAAGCGACCAACCAGCAGACGCAGCTGCAAAACCAGTTGAATGCGAACCAAGCAGCTACTTCTGGTCTGCAAGATCAGCTGAAGGCTGCTCAGGATAAGCAAGCTCAAATTGAAGCTGCCTTAAAAGCAGCCCAGGCTAAAGCAGCACAGACGCAGACTGCAACAGCGAATCAACAGACGGAGGCAACAAGTGCTGCAACCACGGCAACGGCATCTGGGGCCGATTTAGCTGCGAATAATAGTGATTATCAAGCTGCACTCAATGCCAATTTACCTAGTAGTGCTGCTAATAACAAGATTATTCAAGATGCCATGCAATATTTAGGTGTCCCCTATGTGTGGGGTGGTACGACTCCGGCCGGTTTCGATTGTTCAGGTTTGGTTTATTATTGTTATAAACTAGAAGGTAAAACTGTGCCTCGAGTTTCTCAGGGCCAGAGCACAGTTGGGCAATATGTGAGCCTAAATAATTTACAACCAGGCGACCTATTATTCTGGGGTGGTGTTGGTACCGCCCATCACGTAGCTATTTATATTGGTAACGGCCAGTACATTCATGCACCGCAACCGGGTGAGAATGTCAAAATCGGAAGCATTGCTTGGTTCCGACCTGATTTCGGCCGGCGTTATTAAATTTAAGTTCTGAACAGTTAATCCTTTTGTCTAACTAGGGGACTATGCTATGATTGTCAGTAAATAATTTAGGGAGCGACAAAACGATGATGAGGACACAAGAACGTCATTTGATTGTGATCACTGGCGCTGCCGGTACTGGCAAGACAACGGTCAGCCACTATTTGGAGCAACAGTTTGGGGTAACCCGAGTATTGACTCATACGACGCGTTCACCTCGGCAAGGTGAGACTGACGGGGTAGATTATTATTTTGAGACTGAGGCCTCATTTTTCAAAAATCATTTTATTGAACACGTCACTTATGGTGGGCATTTATATGGCTCTTCTGAAGAAGGGCTGGAGCGAGCCTTTAAGAAGAATCGCTTAGTATGTCTCGTGTTAGATACGGCTGGTGCCCAAACTTATTTACAACGTTTCCCTGAGTTAGTAACGATTTTATATTTAACGGTCAATGATCCGGATCAGTTAAAAGAACGGATGGTTCAACGTGGTGACAGCGTGACGGCTTTACAGCAGCGCATTCATTCAGATGAGTATATCCGTGATTTGCAAGTTCCAACCTCATTACAGCGGCATGTCAAGATCATTGTCAATGATCATTGGCAAGCAACGACGGCTAAATTGAATCAGTTAATGTTGCAGCTAGACGATTGAGTTAATTTTGCAGTACTTGCTGGATTTGTCGGTGTACGCGGTGCCGTTCGGTTGATGTAATTTTTTGAAATGATTGGCCATTGATCAACTGTTCCGTGCCGTTAAGCTGATCAGATTGAATATGATGGATGCCTTTACCACTCACCTGACTAACTGCGAGTCTTGTAAGTGGTAAATTTGTTTTAAATCCAGCGTTTTTGGCAATGCGAAGGTATTTTGGTAGATTGTGCAGTTGCTTTTGCTGCGTCAATTTTTGAAAACTGGCCTTGAGGACTTGCTGCTGGCGGAGTTGTCGGCCATAGTCGCCTCTGGGATCCTGATAACGCATCCGCATGTAACTGAGCGCTTGGCTTGGGGTTAAAGTCAGCTTACCCTTTGTAAAGTGATGATGATCAAATGTGAAGTCCAGTGAATTTTGAACGGTTATTTTGCCAACTGCCTGCATGATTTGGGTCACGCTATGCATATTTACCACAGCATAATAAGAAATCGTGACATTTAATAGAGTCGCAATTTTTGCACGTACCAGTTTAAGGCCACCTACCGTATAGGCGCTATTGAGTTTGAGTTGTTTACCGGCAATCTTAATAGGAATGTCGCGCTCAATACTTGTCAGATGGCAAAGGCCTTTTTGTGGGTTGATCGTGGCTAGAATCATCGTGTCGGTGCAGCCACGGTCATTACGGCCTAGAGCACCAGTATCTGTTCCTAAAAGCAGGATATTAAAGGGCTTTTGGGTAGCAGCGGTAGCGGTAGATCGTGGTTGGATACATAAAAATAGACTAAGTAAAATCATCAAAATAAGGCTCATTTTCATAATTTTGTGAGTTGAATTTATTTTAGAAAACAATAGGCTTACCTCCAAATATTTGTTGAGGTAAGCCTACTTTTTTAATGTGGCATTTCCGTGGCAAAGTGGATCGTTACCGAAAATCGGTGTTGTGCTGCTTTAACAGTTAGCTGGCCGTGATATTTTTGAACGATTGCTTGAACAATAGCCAAACCAAGGCCACTGCCAGATTCTGTCGTACTTCTTGAGGTTGCGCCAACGGTAAATGGCTTTAGGAGTTGGGCACTGTCTTTGATCGTGCCATTAAACGAGTTGGTGACCGTTAAGACGAGCTGTGTGTTGACAAGGGCCAATTGGATCGAAATCGGTCCTTGATCAGCGTAACGGATAGCGTTGGTTAATAAATTGGTCAACAGGAGTTGGACATCCAATTTTGCAAACTTAACTGAGGGCAGATCTTTGGCAATCGTAAGCTGAAAGGTCAATTGCTTTGTTTTAGCAAGCGGCTGCAGGCGAGCCAATTGTTGGTTTAAGACATCGGCTAGATTTAATGATTGGATAGAGTCTGAGGGTGCTTGCTGTAATTTGATCAATTTCAGCATTTGATTAATGAGTGCCGTGAGCTGTTCTGTTTGGCTAATGATCTCAGCACTGGCTTCAGAAGTCTCGATACCATCTTTAATAGCATGGGCATAGGCTTCAATCACAGTTAAAGGCGTTTTTAGCTCATGCGCTAAATCAGAGCTTAGTTGCTGAATAGCCTTGTTTTGCTGTTGTAGATCTGTCTCATGCTGCTGAATGGTTTGACTCATGAGATCAATATTTTTCCCCAGTTCACCTAATTCGTTGGCAGGGTAGATAAGCATCGGACTGAAATCTTGTTGCCTGATTTGTTTAGTTTTATGTTGGTAAGTGCGAATCGTTCGAATCAAAGGTGTCGTAAATAAAAGGATCGCAATGATCATGAGCACCAGTAGTAATAGCAGCATTGCCAGATAAAAGCTAATGAAAGTACCAGCCGTCTCTGTGAAGTGTACGGTTGACAAACCGACCAGATAGATACGTTGATGATATAAAAACATTGTGGTCATAAAGGTCGATTTCTGCTGTGTTTGATTATAATTTTTAACCACTGTTTCGCGATTGTGGACACGTTTTAAATCATGAGTCGTGACCCAAATCTTTTTTAAAGCAACACCTTGACGTTGAAATTTAAGCTGAACTTGTTCGTTAAAGTCAGCCAAATTATATTTATTTGCGGATAAGGTAATGACACTAGCGCCATATTTATCCTGGATTTGCTGCTGACTGCTGCCTTGATGGACAGCGTAAGTTGCATCGGTAACCTTTTGCCGTTGGCTATACCAATAAAAATAAGGCAGCACGTATTTCGTACCTAAAACGGTAAATAGAGAGCCGAGCAATAACACCATTAGAACAATGGCTAAGAGCTGCTGCCGTAAACTATGCATTTTCTTCAAAATAATATCCTAATCCTCGCTTATTCTTAATGATATTTTTATCAACTTTTTCTCGAATTCTTTTGACGTGAGTATCCACAACGCGTGGGTCGCCATCAAAATCTAAGCCCCAGATACGATCAATCAGCTGTAATCTTGAAAATACCTGTCCAGGTTGTTGCGCTAAAGCATCGAGTAACTGAAATTCTTTATTGGTTAAGGTATAGGTTTGACCTTGCCAGATGATTTCTTGGTTATTGCGGTTAAGTGTCAAATTGGTCAGGCGCCGTACATCGGATAGATTCAATAAGTGTTGAATCCGTAACAATAAAATATCTGGATTGAAAGGTTTGCGAATAAAATCATCGGCACCATTTTTGAGTGATGTGATCTCATCTTCAGGCAGGTCTTTAGCGGTCAACATGATGGTTTTGGTCATACCAAGTGCCTGAATATAACGAATGACCTCTAAGCCATCCACTTCGGGCAGCATCCAATCGACAACGGCCAAATCGATTGGCTTAGCATCAATCAAATCGATTGCTTCAGTACCGGTCGCCGCTGTCAAGACAAAAAAATGGGCGCGTTCAAGATATTTCTTAATGATTTTTTGTAAAGGTAGGTTATCTTCGACAATTAAAATGTTCATAATTCACCTCAATATAATTAATAACGCATGTTTGTGTCAATTCTGTGACATTGTTCATAAGCAAACTTATATACCGATATAAAAGGATTTTTTATAGAAAAATTAATAAATATTTCAATTTTGTCACTTCGAAAGCTGTCAAGTGTAATGTTTCCTTTGTGTTCCTGTAACACTCCTGAAACAAACGATGTGTATTATAAATATCGTTGGTTGATTGATAGTCAGCTATTTCAAATTTAAGAAAATTAAGACATTAAATAAAAAAACGATATTTATAAATTGTGGAGGAACATACTTTGAAGTTATCTGTTAAAAAAGTTTCAATGGCTCTTACTACTGCTGGTGTTTTAGGTGTTGCTGGATTTTTAAATACAAACCAAGATACAAATAAAGCACAAGCTGCAACTGCTGGCGAAACAGCAAGTGTGAGTGCAAAGAGTGCAATTAACGTTTATGCACAGCCAAGTGCCAATGCTCAAGTTGTCAGTCATTTAGATAGTGGCAGTTCTTGGAAAGTTGGTCAAGTCACTCAAAGCGAAGGCAAGACATGGTACTTAGTTGGTGCAAACCAATGGGTTGATGCTTCAAGTATGGCAGATGGCGTTGCGGTTGCCCAAGCACCTGCTGGCACTGATGCACAAATCCAAAAAGTTATTAGTGTGGCTCAACAACAAATTGGCAAGCCTTACGTATGGGGTGCTAAAGGTCCTAACGCATTTGATTGTTCTGGTCTGATGAATTATGTCTTTAAACAAGCAACTGGCCGTGATATCGGTGGCTGGACGGTTCCTCAAGAAAGTGCTGGGACAATTGTTAGCCCAATGCAAGCTAAACCTGGCGATTTATTATTCTGGGGTGGTCGTGGGGCAACTTATCATGTTGCTTTATTCATTGGTAATGGTCAATATATTCATGCACCACAACCTGGTCAAAACGTGACCGTTGCTAATGTATCACCTTACTTCTGGCCTTCATTTGCAGTACGCGTACTTTAATTCATATATTTTATATCTATGACAAAATACATATCGGAGATGAGTTGCATATAAACTCAGATCCGGTTTTTTTGTTTGTATCGGTTCTCAGGCAAGGCTATTTTAGTTTGCACGTGTCCTAGAAATATAAAGATATAGATTACAGAAACATACAATAGGCACATAAAAACGGGTATCAGGACAAAACTAATGTTTTGTTTCTGATACCCGTTTATTTACAAATAGCTTTGGCTTAAATGTGTTCCAAAAGGCAACACCATCACCTAACGACAAATCACTCAAATGGCAAACCCACCATTCATCGTGATTCTTGTTAGTGCTCTGGTGCTAAACGCTTTTTGTCACACTCTGACTATTTGATATACGTTCCGACAAAGTTGTACGTATTTTGGGGGCTGTATTTCAGATTCTTAACTTTCTTGTTGACTAAGTGTGCTTCGACTGTTTGATATAGTGGGATAACACCTTGCGTATTCGTTAATAGTGTTTGAGCTTTCATCAAGTCATTGTAACGTGCTTGTGGGTCAAGTGCATCCGTTGTCTTGCTAGCTTCGACTAATTTATCATAGTCGCTATTAGACCACTTGCCAAAGTTATAGTCATTGTTAGTGGTGAACAGGTCTAGGAATGAAATTGGATCAGGGTAATCAGCTTGCCAACCGCCGAGAACCATCTGGAATTGGCCGTTGGTTGAACGGGTGACCCGGGTCTTAAATGGAACGCTGTTCAAAGTAACTTTCAAATTCGGTAGAGCTTGCTGCCAAGCGCTTTGCAAGTATTCTGCTAATTTTTTGGCAGAATCCGTATCATCATGTAGCAAGGTAACTGTGATTTTCTTCTTGCTGACTTCTTTCAAGCCTTCATTGAAAAGTGCTTTAGCTTTGGCCTTATCAAAGTTATCAGCGGCCTCATCTTGAGCTTTAGCATCAGCGGCAAAATCTTTACCATTGCTTGGATTTTCCATGATACCTTGTGGTGTGGCATTATCAGCAACGATCGAGCCATCACCGAGCACTTTCTTGACCATTTCTTCACGGTTGATAGCCAAAGATAACCCTTGCCGCAGCTTCTCATTCTTGAACTCTGGTAATTTCTTCTGGTTCATTTCAATGTAAGTGGTCCGAGATTGTTTCCGAGGTACAAAAGCAGGATCTTTCCGCATTTGTTGAGCATTTTCACCGGTTAGGATTGCATCGTCTAACTTATTAGACTGATATAAGTTCAAAGCGGTAGATGGATCTTTAACGACTTGAACTTTGATCTTATTCAATTTAACAGCTTTGGCGTTCCAATAGTTTTTGTTTTTAACTTCTGTCCAAGTGTTATTGGTACCTGTCCAGCCCTTCAAAACGAATGGGCCGTTGCTTAAGCTGTATTTAGCTGTGGTCCCAAATTTCTTGCCGGTCTTTTTGACGAACTTTTCATTTTGGGGGAAGAAAGTTTGGAAAGCTAAGAGTGAATTAAAGTATGGGACAGCTTGAGTCAAATCAATTTGTAACGTGTACTTATCTAAAGCCTTGATACCTAAAGCACTGACTGGCTTTTTCTTGTTCATGATATCTTTGGCGTTTGCCACGGGTTCAAATAAATAAGCATATTGGGAACCAGTTTTGGGATTAACCGTACGCCGCCAAGCAAAGACAAAATCATTAGCAGTCACAGGGTCACCATTAGACCATTTAGCATCGTGACGCAGCTTGATCGTGTAAGTTTTACCGTCATTTGTAGGTTTAACCACGTTAGTTGCAATGGCGGGTTCAATATTTTTGCCATTGTAACGATAGAGACCATCCATGGTATCTAAGTTTGCCTGCCCACTAATGGCATCTACGATCATGGAAGGATCCATACTTTGAATGGTATCTTTTTCCATTCGTGTAAAAGTTTGGTTACTGGCCGCTTGAACAGTACTTTTGGCACTTAATAAAGTGGTACCAAAAGTACTGAGGGCGGTTAATGCTAAACCTAAATGAAGTAATTTTTTGAGTTTCATTTTTCTGCCTCCTTAAAATCATATATTAATATTACATTAGAGATTAATTAAAGTAAATACCGTTTTTTAATTAAACACAAAAAAGAACTGCTTTGTCATTGGCTGATAAGCAGTTCTTTTTATATGTTATTTGGAATAATGAGATTATGTGATTTTAATTAGTCTCAGAAACCGTCTTTTTTTCATGGATTTTATCGTAGCGCTCTTTATACATTTTAACTTCTTCATCAGCCGCGTAGACCATATGACCAGGAACGATCTCTTGAAGATAGCGGTCTTTTGAATCATCTTCAATTGAAGCATCGTAAGGCTGCGCTTTACGTTTGCGTTCGTATTCTGGGTCAGGCAGAGGCACTGCCGATAAAAGACTGGATGTATAAGGGTGTAGCGGATAGTTGTAAACTTCATCTGCCGTGGAAAGTTCCATTAAGCGGCCATTATGCATGACAGCAATTCGGTCAGAAATATATTTTACCATTGATAAATCATGGGCAATGAAGAGATAAGTCAAATTCTGTTCTTTTTGAATATCTTCCAGTAAATTGACAACCTGAGCTTGAATCGAGACATCCAAAGCTGAAATTGGCTCATCAGCGATAATGAAGCGTGGTTTAACAGCTAGTGCGCGTGCAATACCGATTCGTTGCCGCTGCCCACCAGAGAATTCATGGGGATAGCGCGTCATGTGATCACGATTCAAACCGACAAGATCCAATAATTCTTCGACTCGGGCATCACGTTCTTGATCATTTTTGACTAGGTGGTGAATGTCCAGACCTTCAGCAATGATATCTTTGATTTTCATCCGCGGGTTTAGTGAAGCATAAGGATCCTGGAAAATCATTTGCATTTCACGGCGAAATTCCAGCATTTCGGCCGAGTGATTTTTGATTTTACTGATATCGCGACCGTTAAATAGAATTTCACCATCAGTAGGATCATAGAGGCGAATGATACTGCGGCCGGTAGTACTTTTACCGGAACCAGATTCACCTACAAGACCGAAAGTTTCACCTTCATAGATATCAAAAGAGATGTCGTCAATGGCGCGAACTTCATTTTTACGCCCAACATTGAAATATTGTTTTAAATGTTTGACTTCAACGATTTTTTTACGTTTTTCAGGGTTAGTTGCCAAGCTGGGCACCTCCTTCAACCGGCTGATTCTTGAGGTACTTTTCGTATTGTTTTCGCCGGCGAATAATTTCAGCTGGGGGATCAATATGTGGTGCATCAGGGTGCATGAGCCAAGTTGCAGCGTAATGGGTATCAGTTACCTTAAAGAAAGGCGGCATTGCTTCGAAGTCGATTGCCAAAGCATATTCATTTCGAGGCGCAAAGGCATCACCAACTGGTGGTTCAAGCAAGTTAGGTGGGGTGCCGGGAATGGCATATAATTTTTTAGAATCCATGGTTGGCATAGAGTTGAGTAAGCCCCAAGTGTAAGGATGGCGGGGATCATAGAAAATTTCATCAACCGTACCATATTCAATGATCTTACCAGCATACATGACGG
This sequence comes from Agrilactobacillus fermenti, assembly GCF_021030645.1. Classification (GTDB taxonomy): domain Bacteria; phylum Bacillota; class Bacilli; order Lactobacillales; family Lactobacillaceae; genus Agrilactobacillus; species Agrilactobacillus fermenti. The sequence goes on from NZ_JACGCJ010000010.1 coordinate 75,229, forward strand.
CAACGCGATCAGCAATCCCAGCCACAACGCCAAGGTCATGGGTAATAAAAATAATGGAAGTTTCAATCTTACTCTGTAATTCTTTCATCAAATCAATAATCTGAGCTTGAATCGTTACATCTAGAGCAGTGGTTGGTTCATCAGCAATCAAGATTTCAGGGTAATTAACGATGGCAATGGCAATGACGATCCGTTGCCGTTGCCCGCCAGAGAATTGATGGGGATAATCTTTCATCCGATTTTTAGCATTGGGGATGCCTACGAGCTCTAAAACTTCTTGCGCCCGTTCCATGGCTTTGGAGCGGCTCATTTGATTATGGATCAATAAAGGCTCGGCCACTTGTTTGCCAATTGGCATGGTTGGATCAAGAGAAGTCATCGGATCCTGGAAGATCATCGAGATATCATTCCCACGAATTTCTTCCATTTCTTTTTTAGAGGCTTTGATCAGATCTTTACCCTTAAAGTTAATGGAACCCTTAGGAATAACTGAATTTTTAGCTAACAATCCCATAATACTACGGACAGTCACGGATTTTCCCGATCCTGATTCACCAACGATTGCTAGGGTTTCACCTTTGTTTAAGTGAAAGCTAACATCACGAATGGCTTTGACATCCCCAGCGAAGGTATGGAAATTGATTTCTAAATCTTTAACATCTAATACTTTTTCCAATTTAATAACCTCCTAACGAGATGATTTTGGATCAAAGGCGTCACGTAAGCCGTCTGCAAGTAAGTTGAAGGCTAACATGAGTAAGACAATAACGGCAGATGGATACCACATTTGGTAAGGCAGGAATCTAAAGGTCTTTTGCCCATCAGAAAGCAGTGTCCCCAGCGAAGCATTTGGTGCCGGAATTCCGATCCCAATGTAACTTAAGAAAGCTTCAAAGAAGATCGCGGTTGGAATTGTCATCATGGTATTGATGATGATGACCGAAGACATATTTGGAATCAAGTGTTTGAAAGCAATTTTACTTGAGCTTTCACCTAAGGTTTGAGCAGCTAAAATATATTCTTCACTCTTTAGCTGCAAGGTCTCCGCTCGTATCAGTCTGGCCATGGTGATCCACCCAGTAAATCCAATGGCAATGATGATGGAAGTTAAACCAGGTTTAAAGACCAGTAACATTAAGATCGCGACGATCAAGTTTGGCACGGAAGAAATAATTTCAATGATCCGTTGTAAGACCATATCCGTTCCTTTCCCGCGCCAACCAGATATTAGGCCATAGGGTACTCCGATTAGCATATCGAACAATGTAGCCATGAAAGCTACAAAAATTGATAAACGTGTCCCATAAATGATACGGGATAATAGGTCACGACCAAGATAATCTGTACCTAAAATATAATAAGTTCCCTTTGGCACACCGGCGGCTGCGTAGCGATCGCTGACACTACCGGCAACGGAAGCCTTACCCGTGAATCCAGGAATATTGCCACTCCCAATTTTTGGGGGCAAGTTGGCATAATTCACATTTTGAGCATTAGGATTATGCGGCGCAATAATCGGGGCAGCCATGGCAATGACGATCAGTACCAACAAGACCCAGAAGGAAACAACGGCAACTTTATTTTGTTTCAAACGACGAACAGCATCTTGGAAAAAAGTTAATGAGGGTGCTTGTATTTCTTCTTGACTAGCAGTGTCATGATGTTCAACACGTTTGAAGCTGTCTTTTGTGATTTTAATATTATCAGCCACTACTCTTTACCTCCAGTACTACTTAAACGGATACGCGGATCGATGATACCATACAAAATATCAACGATTAGATAAACAGCCAGTAAGGCGGCTGAATAGACAATGGTCAAGCCCATAATCGTTGGGTAGTCGTTCGTCAAAATGGATTTGACAAATTGTTCCCCGATGCCAGGAATTGAGAAAATATTTTCAATAACCATCGAGCCGGTCATTAAAGCGACGGCCATAGGACCAATAATAGTAACAACTGGAATCAAAGAGTTACGCAGCGCATGTTTGGCAACTGTTTGCCAGTTTGAAAGGCCCTTAGAGCGTGCCAGCTCAATATAATCACTACTCAAGACATCGACCATTTCCGTCCGCATGAAACGGGCGGTATCAGCTAATGGCGCCATTGCTAAGGCAATAGTTGGCAAGATACTGGATGTGAACCCATCCCAAAGGGCAATTGGGAATAGATGTAATTTAAAAGCGAGGAAGAACTGTAAAATAACGGCGAACACAAAGTTTGGAATTGAACGGCCGACGATGGCGAAGAAAGTTGCTACGGAATCGACCCAGGTATTCTGACGAACAGCGGCGATAGCACCCAGTAAAATACCAAAGATAGTCCCAACGATCATCGCTTGAGCCCCAATTTGAATGGAAGGACCTAAGCGATTAGCAATCAGGTACGTAACTGGCTGGTTGTTGAACTGGAAGGATGTGCCTAAATCACCATGGAGTAAACCAACGATATAGATCCAATACTGAGTGAACAGTGGCTTATTCAAGCCATACTGGTCGTTCATGATCCGAATTTGATCAGCTGAAAGTTTTGCCTGGTTTGTATAAGGCGTTCCAGGTAAGAGTTTCATTAAGAAGAAAGTTATCGTGGCAATGATCCACAGGGTGATAAAGATCCATACAATCCGTTTTAGGATATATTTTGTCAATGAGAAGCACCCCTTGTAAATTATTTAGATAAAAAGGGTTTCGGGCTGTTATTCCCGAAACCCTTCTAGAAACTGATTAATTAATTTTTGATGTACGTCGTAACGAAGTTGTAGTTGTTAGCAGGACTGTATTGTAAGTTCTTAACTTTCTTGTTAACTAGATGTGCTTCAACACGTTGATACAATGGCACGACACCTTGTTGTTCAGTAATGATGTTTTGTGCTTGCATCAAATCATCCCAACGTTTTTCTTTATTCAAGACATCAGTTGTCTTACTGTCTTGAACCAATTGATCGTATTGGCTGTTGCTCCATTTACCATTGTTATAACTGTTGTCAGTTGTGAACAAGTCTAGGAAGCTGATTGGATCTGGATAATCAGCACCCCAAGCACTAACAACCATGTCAAATTGACCGTTTTGTGAACGTGTCAAACGTGTCTTGAATGGCACGTTTTGCAACGTAACTTTCAAGCCTGGTAAGTTATCTTGCCATGTACTTTGCAAATATTCGTTCATCTTCTTGGCATTATCTGTATCATCACCAAGTAAAGTGACATTGACATTCTTAGCGCCAACTTCTTGCAAACCTTCTTTGAAGAGCTGCTTGGCTTTCTTAGGGTTGTAAGTTGTGTATTGACTATCCTTGCTGGCAGCTTCTTTGGCGAAGTCTTTACCAGTAGTTGGATCATCCATCAAGCCTTGTGGTGTCACGTTGTCAGCAGCCAACGAACCATTACCAAGGACCTTGTTGACTAATTCTTTACGATTGATGGACATTGAGATAGCTTGACGAATCTTCTCGTTCTTGAAGGCAGGAATTGTCTTTTGGTTCATTTCAACGAAGAAGACAGAAGATTGTTTCCGTGGTGTAAAGGCGGGATCGTTCTTCATTTGTTGGGCATTTTCACCAGAAAGGATGGCATCGTTAAGTTTGCCGCTTTGATACAAGTTCAAGGATGTTGATGGATCTTTGACAACTTGGACTTTGACAGCATTTAATTTAACGGCTTTGGCATTCCAGTAATCCTTGTTCTTACTTTCAGTCCAAGAATTGTTAGTACCTGTCCAACCCTTTAAGATGAATGGGCCATTACTTAAAGCGTACTTAGCAGATGTCCCGTACTTTTTACCCATCTTTTCAACAAACTTCTGATTTTGTGGGAAGAAAGCTGGATTAGTCATCAATCCATTGAAGTAAGGCACAGCTTCACTCAAAGTGATTTCAACGGTATGATCATCTAAAGCCTTGATACCTAATGTATCTGGAGATTTCTTACCAGATTGAATGTCTTGCGCATTTTCGACTTGATTATATAGGTAAGCATATTGGGAAGCCGTCTTTGGATCAACGGTCCGGCGCCAGCCATAAACGAAGTCTTTGGCAGTGACAGGATCACCGTTAGCCCATTTGGCATCTTTACGCAGCTTGATGGTATACGTCTTACCATCATTTGTTGGTTCAGCAACGCTTGTTGCAATGGCCGGTTGTAATTTTTTACCATTGTAGCGATAGAAACCATCCATTGTATCGATTAAAGCCTGACCACTGATCGCATCCGTGTTTGTGGATGGATCCATGGTTTGAATCGTATCGCCCTCCATACGTGTAAAAGTCTTACTATTAGAAGCGCTACTACTTGAGCTAGAACTGGAATTAGAACCACACGCAGCTAACAAAAACGCTGATGCCGCGATTACTAACCCGGCCCCCAAAACTTTCTTCAGTTTCATCAGACAATTCCTCCTTAATGACATGATATTACATTAAATGAGTATAAATGTAAAATCATTAATTATTCTCTAATTATCCATAAAACAGATGTGAATTCAATTAAGATTAATATTTTTTAATTTAACACTAATTATTTTGCAATAATTAAGCATAATTTGCAAAAATATATTTATATGTTGCGTTAAAATGTTAATTTACTAATTTTTGTTGAATACATAATGGTAACTAGTTGCCTATAACCTAATTTATAAGGTATATTAGATAGTAGATTCGTTGTTAAATATTGATTTACATGAATTATTTTCATGATTGTAAGTAGTATATTATAATTAGATTATTCTCATAAAACTTACAAAGTGTGTCAGCTTTTTTAGGAGGTAATAGTTATGTCGATGATTGAGTTTCATAACGTGGAAAAATATTATGGTAAATTTCACGCTTTAAAAGATATCAATTTTACAGTTGAACAGGGCGAAGTGGTAACCATTATTGGACCTTCTGGTTCAGGTAAAAGTACACTTTTGCGGTGTATCAATGGGTTAGAGACAATTTCATCTGGTCAATTGTTGGTTGATAATTTTGACTTGGCAGATAAAAAAACAGATATGAACCGGATGCGTAAAAACGTTGGCATGGTCTTTCAGCATTTTAACCTCTATGCAAATAAGACGGTTATGCAAAATATTACGTTAGGACCGACAGCTGTTTTGAAACAGTCAAAATCCCAAAGCGAAAATGAAGCTAGGGATCTACTGAAGCTAGTTGGTTTAGAGTCCAAAGCAAACAGTTATCCTGATCAATTGTCTGGTGGGCAGCAACAGCGTATTGCGATTGCACGCAGCTTGGCAATGAAACCGAAGGCCTTGTTGTTTGATGAGCCGACATCGGCACTGGATCCAGAAATGATTGGCGATGTTTTGAATGTCATGAAGACTGTGGCCGAACAAGGCATGACCATGGTTGTTGTGACTCACGAAATGGGTTTTGCACAAGAGGTTGGAGATCGCATTGTCTTTATGGACGATGGACGCATTTTGGAAGATCGTAAAGATGTGAAGCAATTCTTTGAAAAACCGCAAGATACTCGAGCACAGACCTTCTTGTCTAAAGTTATTAAGCATATTTAATAAATGGGGGCAAAATTATGAGAATGAAACATAAAAAGTGGTGTCTTTTACCCATTTTGTTACTGCTTTCAATGATTGTTTTAGCTGGCTGTGGTCAAAAAAGTGTCGCTTCTGAAGATATTTTGAAACGTGACCAAAGCACTAAAACAGTGGCTTGGGGGGTAAAAAGTGACACCCGGCTATTTGGTTTGATGAACATCAAAGATAATCAAATTCAAGGTTTTGATATTGATGTAGCTAAAGAACTTTCTCATCGGATCTTTGGCAAGCATGTTAAGATCGATTTTCTACCTGTCACGAGTAATACGCGGCTGCCTTTATTGAAAAATGGCAATGTTGATGCGTTGATCGCAACTATGACGATCACACCTGAGCGGCAAAAACAGGTGGACTTTTCTGATGTCTATTTCGATGCTGGGCAAGCCATTTTAGTAAAAAAAGGCAGTCCAATTAAGAGTGTCAAAGATCTCAAAGCTGGCACGAAAGTTATCGGTGTGCAAGGTTCTAATTCAGTTGATAACGTCAAAAAAGTTGCGCCACAAACGGAAGTTTTACAATTATCAGATTATGCCCAAGCATTTACAGCTTTGAAATCAGGTCAAGGTGATGCCTTAACGACTGATAATGGGATTTTATATGGGATGTCTGCAGATGATCCCAACTACGTGGTCGTTGGTGGGGCATTTACCAATGAACCTTATGGTATTGCCGTCAATAAAGGCCAGAAGCCATTTTTGAAGGCTATCAATAAAAATTTAAAAGCCATGCGTCAGGATGGGACCTACCAGAAGCTAGAAAATAAATGGTTTGGGAACATTCAAGGCTTCCATCAAGGGAGGGATTAAGCATGATCGATATATTCACAAAATATGGCAATGTCCTTTGGAGCGGCTTTGGGTATACGTTACTTTCCAGTTTTTATGCCTTAGTTGGCAGTTTGGTCATTGGGACACTATTTGCATTATTCGAAATCAGTCCGATCAAAACATTACGCGTCATTGGTAAGATTTATGTGGAAATCTTTCGGAATATTCCGCTGTTAGTGATTGCGATGATCTTTTATATTGTCGTACCCCAATATTTCGTAAAAATTGATGGTTTTACAGCAGGGACGATTGGGTTGACAATTTACACATCTGCTTTTATTGCTGAAACTGTCCGTGCTGGTATTGAAAGTGTGGCTACCGGTCAAATGGAAGCTGCGCGCGCGAATGGTATGACTTATATTCAGGCCATGCGTTATATTATCTTGCCGCAAGCCATCAAAATCGTCATTCCGCCATTAGGCAATCAATTTATTAACTTAGTCAAAAACTCGTCTGTCTTAGCCTTCTTAGCAGGTTTTGATTTGATGTATCAAGGTAATATTGTGGCTTCCACAACCTTTAAAACGACAGATACTTACTTTGCTGTAGGATTATTATATTTGATCATCACATTACCAATGAGTTATTTGATGCGCTATCTTGAGAAAAAATGGTCGGTTGAAGGAGATGAAGCATAATGGCAATGTTTGCACAAGCTTACCAGTGGATCAACCTTAAATACTTATTGGAAGGGCTTTGGGTCACAGTTGAAGTGTCTGTCATCTCGATTATTTTAAGTTTTTTGATCGGCGCTGTTTTAGGACTAACGCGTTATGTGAAAATTAAGTATCTCTCGGCCATCGTTGGTTTTATTGTGGATATTATTCGTAACTTACCGCTGCTGCTAATTATTTTCTTTACTTATTTCGGCTTACCCAATGTTATCGGTATTCGTTTTAATCCGCTATGGGCGACAATTATTGCTATGACTGTATTTGAGTCAGCTATGTTGGCCGAAATTATTCGTAGTGGGATTGTGGCGGTGGACACGGGACAAATGGAAGCTGCTCGTTCGAATGGTCTAACATACTGGCAAGCCATGTATCACATTATTTTGCCGCAAGCCATTAAAAAAATGATTCCACCAATTGTCAGTCAATTTATCTCCTTAGTTAAGGATACGTCCTTGGCAACAATTATTGTTTTACCAGAGTTAATGTATCATGCTCAGGTTATCTACGGTCAAAATACGAATTATATGATTCCGATGTTTGTGGCGCTGGCAGTACTTTACTTTATTGTTTGTTACTTGCTATCGCTACTCTCTCGTTATTTGGATCACAGATTATCAGAATCTCCTGAAGAAGCATAGCGCAAAGTTAAGTCATCTCGACGACAAAAAAATCCCGAAAACAAGGCAAGCTGCTTTGTTCTCGGGATTTTTTGTTGTACTGTAAATGCATTTCAAAGGATCACAGCTTCATTCACGCTCTAAACGCGTTCATGAAGCTAACTTTGTCACCTAACCCTAATTGTTTGTTGAAGCTGGCGCTTCATCGGCACAATTTGTGTTAATGCTCCAAAGCTAACCAGCTTCATTCACGCTCTGTATTTTTCGAAGCGGCCTAATAGTTTGGGCGAAATTTGGACTTTGAGTTTGGTGCCGTGTTCGGTATAGTCTTGGTTAATTATACGAGCATGGGTCATGAGATATTCTGTTAATTGACCCTGGGTAAAGGGAATTAGCATATCTACAACGGGGTTCTTGGCAAATAACTGTCGTTGGATCACAGAGCTTAAGGTCTCAATACTCTTTTCGTCTTGGGCGGATAGGTAGACTTCATTGCCATTGACCATGGGGTAATCGATGTCAGTTAAATCAGCTTTATTGTAGACTTCAATCACAGGAATATCGGTAATGCCCAATTCTTTGAGGACTTGATCAGTGACTGCCATCATTTCCCGAAAATGAGGATTGGCATAATCTACCACGTGAATCAAAAGATCTGCATTCTTTGCTTCAGCCAAAGTTGCGCGGAATGATTCAACAAGATTATGGGGTAATTTACTAACGAAACCAACAGTATCACTTAACAAAAAGCTTTGCTGATTCGGTAAATCGATTTGGCGCACACTGGTATCCAAGGTGGCAAACAACATATTTTTTTGAAAAACTTGTTTTTGCGGTTCGTTGGCAGCATAGTGTTTTAGCAATTGGTTCATTACAGTGGATTTACCCGCATTGGTGTAGCCAACTAAGGCAACTTTAGGTAATAGACTACGTTGACGTTCTTTACTTTGCGTTGCCTGATCTTTGAGAATTTGCGCGAGTGTTTGTTGTAAACGGGTGATGCGCTTTTGCAATACGCGTCGATCTAATTCTAATTGACTTTCACCAGCCCCACGGTTTGCTAGTCCGCTGGCACCGCCCTGTTGGTCCAAGGGGTTACTTGAAGGATGGATCCGGGGCAATTCATATTTAAGACGGGCAATTTCTACTTGGGTTTTAGCCATTTTGGTTTGGGCGCGATCGGCGAAAATTCGTAAGATCAATTGCGTTCGATCAATGACATAGAGCTTGGTTTGTTTTTCAAGGTTGCGAATTTGTGAAGGCGATAATTCATCGTTAACAACTAAGGCTTTGGCATCTTGAGCTTCAGCCGTTGCTTTGATTTCGTGAACTTTACCACTGCCGAAATAAGTCGCAGCTTGAAGACGATCGCTGTTTTGAGTGATCTGACCAACGATATCGAAATTATTAGCCTCAGCAAGCTGACCCAGTTCCGTCATAGTATAGTCAAATTCAGGGTCATTCACATTTACGCCCCCTAAAAGAACGCGTAAATTAGGTTGTTGTGTTTCAGTCATAAATAACCTCCAAAGGTTTCATTATATTAGATAATTGTTTTTTTATTTGGGCATACAAAAAAGGTGCAACACTGACCATTCCACAGTCATTGTAGCACCTTGGTAGGATTTGATGAAAATTAAGAAGCTGCTAAGAGTGAAGACTCTAATTGAGCATCTTCATAAAGATAATGATTTTCTTCAATGATATTGGCATTCGCATCCAAGATCATATCAACGCTTTGACGGAATTCTGGTTTCACTAAACCGTAGAATTGCGTCATAAAGTCGATGACATCACTTGGTGTCAAAGCACCGTTCATTTCAGCATTAAACTTATTTTCAAGCAAATTTGCCATTTGCGTCCGCTTTTGTGGATTGGTATTTTGTAAGACATAATTTTTAAAGTCGCTTTTTACGTTTCTCATGATTTAAAACACTCCTAAGAAATTCCTAGTAACTGGTATATTACAATTTCAATTGAAGTCTAGTATAACACGGTTTATTTTTAATGCAAATTTTCCTGAACCATTTCATGTTTTCTGCACAATTGATCAGTCGCGCTTTCGCAATAAAGCCTAATATATCAGTGCTTATCGAATGATTAGAAATTACAATCATACTTTAGACCTAAGCATAACTTACAAATCTGTCATCTGGGCATCTGAATTGTTAGGTCTTTACAAGGCGAAAAAAGAGCCAGCTTCTTATACTAGACTTATACATTGAGCGAAGGAGCGATTGAGTTTATGACAGCTATTGTAGATATAAAAAACGTCACCAAAATTTATGGTAAAAAAGGTGAGAAACAGTTCCAGGCCTTAAAGGGCATCAATTTTGATGTTGCACCGGGAGAGTTCGTCGGTATTATGGGGGCTTCAGGTTCTGGTAAAACCACACTATTAAATATTTTATCAACCTTAGACCAACCAACGGCCGGTCAAGTAACCATTAATAATCAAGAAGTGACACAGTTAAAAGGGGATCAATTAGCCGATTTTCGTGCCAATGAAATCGGGTTTATTTTCCAAGATTTCAACTTATTAGAAAACCTAACCGCACGTGAAAATATTGGCTTGCCTTTAGCATTACAAAACGTCAACGCCAAAAAAATTGACCAATTAGTCCAAACCATTGCCCAACGGCTGTCGATCACTGAAATCTTGGATAATTATCCAACAGAAATTTCCGGCGGTCAAAAACAGCGGGTAGCCGCTGCACGCGCTTTGGTTCATGAACCCGCTATTTTATTTGGCGATGAACCAACCGGCGCTTTAGATTCCAAGAGTGCCCGAGATCTATTGGAAACCATGGACGATTTGAATAAAAATGATCAAGTTTCGATTTTGTTAGTGACGCATGATCCTTTTTCAGCCAGTTACTGTCAACGGATCTTGTTTATTAAAGATGGTGTGATCGGTCAAAGTTTAGAGCGTGGTCAAAAATCACGGCCTGATTTCTATCAAGAAATCCTCACGACATTGGGCACATTTGAACAATAAAGGGGGGAGATCTGGATGTTACGAAAATTAGCCTTGACCGGGATCAAAAGTCGTTTAAAAGATTACATTGTTTTGTTTTCCGGATTAACCATTGCTTCAGCTATTTTTTACATGTTTGAAGCTCTCGCAACGAATAAAAATTTCATTGAACACAACACTACAGTTGGCAGTGCGCTGATCATTTTCCAATTTGGTTCGGTCCTATTAGCCATCATTACATTGGTTTATATTCTTTATGCCAATTCGTTCCTAATGACCATGCGGCAAAAAGACTATGCCACTTATATGATGCTAGGGGCCAAAAGTCGAAAAATCGGTGAATTGATCGTTTCAGAAACGATTGTGATTGGAACCTTAGCCACTTTAATTGGAATTGTTGTGGGAACGGCTTTGACTTATGGGGTGGGCATGCTGCTTGTCGCACGAATTGATGCTACCGTACATAGCTTTCAACCCTTTTATCTGCCAGCAGCCATCATTACCCTGATCTTCTTCTTAATTCTCTTTATCTTTGCAGGTCTGGTAAACCGGCACCAATTGTTGAAAAAACCAATTCTATCGTTATTGCATGTGGATGATACCCCTACGCAAATTAAATACCGCCCAGTGGTTTGGCTAATTGAAGCTATTATCGGCGTGGCTTTATTGGGCGTTGGCTATTGGGCCATGGCTAGCCTGACCAAATTGAATATTCTTGCCATTCCAATTGCTTTAGTCACAATCGTTGCTGGAAGTTTCTTAGTTTTCAATGCTTTAACAATTTGGGTGTTAGCTATTTTACAAAAATCCAAGTTAGCTAAAAAAGGCCTAAATGGCTTTACCATGGCTCAGTTAAAATTCCGGGTTCATGATTATACACGCTTGTTATCGATGGTTTCTATTTTATTCGCTCTTGCTTTAGGTGCTATTACTGTGGGCATGGGCTACTATAACCAAATTCCATTGATGACTGAACATTCTGGTATTGCTTACGATACAGTGGTTCACGATCCTAATCAAAAAGAATTGCGTGAAATTCGGGCCATGGATGTGTCTCAGCAAGCAAATTATGCTTATAAAACGGCAAATAAGACAATTTATTTTGTCAAAAACGATTTTGATAAAAAGCCATTGTTGCGCGTGAAACAACAGCACAACATGTCGCTAGCCGCTGTGGAATATGAAAAAATAACCAGTGATCAAATCATGTCGAAAACAGACAAATCCGGCTTACAGACTTTGCAAGAGTTGTTGTTAGCCAACCAACGTAACGATCAAGTGCAGCTCGTATCACAAAGCCAATTCGATCAATTGGCACAGCCAGCACATCATTTACACACGGTTCAAGTCAAAAACTTTAGAACAGATTTACCTCGTATCAAGGCAGTTTATAATTCTCAAGTCGCTAAACACCCAGAAATCAAAGAAGACTTCAGTAATAAGTACGGCTTTTATCAAGTTTTAAAGGCGACTTTCTCTGGACTAGAATTCATGGGCTTCTTCCTAGGTATTGCTTTCTTAGCTATGTTAGCCAGCTGCTTAATGTTTAAGATTCTCTCTGGGGCGTCTAGTGATCGAATTCGGTATCGTATGCTTGATAAAATTGGGACACGCCAAAGCATGTTAAGAGGGGCAATCAATAAAGAAGTTGGTATTTTATTCCTCTTACCTGGTGTTTTAGGTGTGATCCATGTTCTCTTCGGTTTACAGCTATTCAAAGTATTAATGGTTGATCCCTATTATCAAATCTGGATTCCATTCGCCATCTTCATTGTGCTTTATGCAGTTTACTATGTGATCACGACGAAATTGTATCAGAGCATTGTATTGAAAAAAGAATAAGTCATAAATGTGGCATGAGATAAAAGATGATTAGCAGCGGAAAGTAAATATTAGTTTTGTTGGTATTATGAATATACCTCCTGGTTGTTAGGCTAATAAGCTTAATGGTCAGGGGGTATTTATGTTATACAGAATGGCTGTAACCAATTAAAATGATTACCGAGTTTTGATTCTGCGACATTGACTAGTATACTTGGACCTACAGCTAATAATGGAAAGCAGCAGGATTGTTTCTATGGAGCGCAGCAGTTATAGGCGGTGCTGCTGTATTATCTTTTGCCTTTTCTTTGGCTTTACGGGTTTAGTCTATTGAATGGCATCAAGTAATAAGGAGAAATGTAGTGGGAACATTAACAATTATATTGGCATTAGTAATGGTCTTTTTGGGAATTAGCTTAATGGCATTAGGGATTTTGTTGATTGATCAAATAAGAAAAATGGTTAGTAGCCAGACTCGTCGCCAAATACGCACTGAAATTGCAGAGACACTTAAAAAAGATACAAGGCTGGCAAAAAAAGTTAAATTAATTTTTATTCTTATGTACGGTACTTTTACTGCCGCTTTCTTATGTCTTGTTGTTGGCTGGCTAAGCTATCAGTTCAATAGTTTGTTTATGATTTCATTGAATTCTGATACAAGTGTGTTAGTACTATGGAGTTTTACTGGTATATTTAGTGTTTTGGTGATTATAGAATCGATTATTGAACAGTGGGGCGCTAGGTTATTAGCACCACTTGTTACTCAGATTAAGCCGCCAAAAAAAGTTAATATCAAACGACGTCGTTTTTTTAGTAGATTATTATTAATAGCTGGGGCAATTGTACTGACGGCTTGGTTTCAAATGACGTTCTAAAATTTCAATGGGCACGTTTTCATAAATTTATTGTCAGATGATTGGATTTGAGTCAATACCTTGGACACTATTTGAGAGAAATTTCCAAAATTAAATATACTTAAAAATAAGAAATTAGCACTAATATACCGCGTGGCAATGTCCTTTTTTTATTCTGAACTAAATTTTAACAAAACCACCTATTTAATATATTTTATAGAAACTATATGAATTAAAAATCGTTATCAGTCCCTAGTTTGCTTGCATATCGCTGAGTTTAGCCCACTGGTTATCGTCGCCCAATTTAATATAGGTCTGCCCATTAATAGTGGTAGCACCGAATACTTTATACTTTAAAGTTTTCAGGGTGCCGGTTTGTTGACCGCTCAAATTATAGATTGGGGTGCCTTCAAGAAAGAAAGCGTTCGATAAAATGACATCTACATCATGTGCATTGACCCATTGGTTATGGCCAAGATCAACCCGGTCAATTGGCAAAAAGGCAGCCGAATATTTAGCGTATTGATTGACCGCCCAATCTTTAATTCCTGTATCTAAATAGCCGGTTACGTTGATAAGCTGTGGTGAGTCATAGATAGGGACCTTTTTACCAGCTGAATAAACCTCTAAAATATAAGTTTCTTTACTTTTATCATTTGGACCGAGATAGCCGTTGAAAAGATCAGAAGCCTTAACCCACTGATTGGTACCAAGGTCGTAGGCTTTCCATATGTAATTTGTGCCTTCAGCATCGACGGCAACGCGATTAACTTTCCATTCTGAATAACTAGTACTTAACGTTTGTCCCGTTAATTGGGTGCATTCTGGGTCACTATAAATTGGTACTGCAAAACCACCAGAGTTCACCGGGCCGACATTCGTCGAATCTGTTGGGACTTGTACCTTGAGTGCTGCTTTAACTGGGGTTGTCGTAAGACCGATAATTCCCAAGAATAAAATACTGACTAACATGAATAGCCCCATTGAAATACGGCTCTTTTTCATCATAAAATTTCCTCCTAATAAAATAACCATATCACTGTTGAATCAGAAAAATGATTAATTATTTTATAAAAATATGCAGAGGATATCGTTTATAAAAGGATGATAGAGAAGGATAAATGATAAGTAGTAAGCAATTAAAATACACCTAAGAGTATCGTATGATGTTTGTTCTCGGGAAGTACTTCAAAACGATTACGCCTGATCGCGGTAAAAAATTCACAGTCCACTAAGAAATTACTGAGAAGACGGGGATCTAGTTTTATTTTCCTGATGCCCGTGCACCTTGGAAAAGAGGGACTAGTGAGAATACGAATAGTTTGATTCGCGAATATTTACCCAAGGGCCAAGGTATCACGGCTTCTGACAAAGAGATTGCTCAATACACAAGCCAATTGAACCACCGGCTAAGGAAATGTTTAGGTTGGGAAACGCCCTAAGAAGTATTCTATGGTAAAAGTTTGCTTTTAATTTGATAATTCAAGATAAAAAATAGCCACCATGGATGGCGGCTAGAATTCAGTATCAAAAATAAATTTTAAATTGGAAAACAATCGACTGGATATAAATTTGCAGAATTGAACCTCTCACTGTTTATATACAGTGATGTTGGAAGATATCCTTTTTAAGTAAACGTTATGGTAAAGCATAGATGAATAGATAAGGAATCCAAGCGCTGTTATTCAAGAACCGTTTAATAAACGATTGTTTCTTAGTATTATTAAATGGTAAGAAGGCCCAGATTACCTGTAAGGTAGTAACGATTAGCGTCGATATGAACCAAACTGATATCATGATAAGGAAGACAACTAAAATATTTTTTAACATTAGGATTACCTCCAAAGAGTTAAATCAAAGGCGGCTACTAACAATCAAAGTTAAGTTTAGAGAAACAAACACTTTGATTATTCCTTAAAAGTATGAATGTCTGAGCTCTGGCTAGATATTTCAAGATTTTTGAGACCTTACCCGAAATAATGTTTGAATTTGTTTGCCCAGTTCCAACTACTAAACATACCAGAACCGGATGGAGATCCGCCAAATGTAATTCCGCCACCATAAGGAATGGAACTAATATCAGACATCTCGTTTTTTCCACCATTAATATTTTCGAGTTCTTTCTTTGATAATAATGATTTTGCTACTACTGTGTCGAATTTCATATAATCGCCTCCATTAATTAGAATACAATAATATTAACTCATTGTATTTTAATGTCAATACATTTTTTGCTTTTTTATCTAGGTTATTTGCTATGTTTTTATTAAAAAGGTAAATCTTATTGAGATAGACTTTGTTTTTAACCATCTGGTAATCAAGACTTTCTTTTAGTTAAGATGATCCAAAATGATGAGAAGATATTTTTGCAAGGTGTGGCTAATAATTTATTCATTTTTTAAGAATTTCAAATTCCTAGGCCTATTTAATATTTGACGATACATTCACAAATTTAGATTTGGCTTATTATTATGCATTGTAAAATCTTCAGCTAAAATAAATTTATTGACATAATGGTGGTTATGACCATGAACGAAAGCTGTTTATGGAATTGCATCAGATCTCGATTGAAAGAGGAATATATTGTTCACAGTGATTTTTACTTCTGTGTGCATCAACGAAAAATGTCTTTGAAATTCTGTTGTTTGTGCAGACCACTATAACTATTTTGATACTATGTTTCTCAATATGACAAATTTCTATTGGCATGCTTTTTTCATGTCGTTTATATCTCCTTAGTACAAGAAAACTAACTTCTACGAGACACCTTTTGTATGCGGTTGCAACAAAATCCTGTATAATGGATATGGCAAAGTTATCAGAATAATAAGTATTGGGGTTTTATTATGAATGATTATATTGATAGCATTATAGATCATATGCAGGTGAGGCCCAATCAGACGCTAGCTGAGGAGGTCTATTTGGCGATGCGGCAAGCTATTATTCAGGGTCATATTATGGAAGGCCAGCGAATTAATGAAAAGGAACTTTCATCGCGGGCACATATTAGTCGTACGCCGATTCGAGAGGCACTTCATCGATTGACGGAGGAGAAATTGATTAGTTACGTGCCACATGTTGGTGCCGTTGTCACGCGAATCACGCCAGCTGATGTGGCTGAGATTTTTGAGATCAGGATCGTTTTGGACCGCTTAGCAACGTTTCATGCGATGCAAAATATGCAGGCGGCAGATTTTGATGCTTTGGATCAGTTATTGACCGAAACAGAGGCTGCTAATCAAGAAAGTGATATTCCGACTGTGATTCATGGTTTTGAAGCATTTAATAATTTTATTTATCAGCAAAGTCAAATGCCCCATCTGATATTGATCGTGTCGCGGTTGCGTGATTATTTGAAGCACTTGCGCGACGTCTCTTTAAACGGACAGGAACGGCGCAACAAGGCTTTGCAGGAACATCGGGAGATTTATGAACTAATGCGCGAACAGAATCGGCCAGAATTAGGCCGGATTTTGGCAGAGCATTTGACGTATTCTAAGACATTTATTTTGTCAGAAATGGCGCAAGGTCAGCAACATGCCAATTAATGATCATGAGTTGAAACAACAGGCAGATAAATTGACGACCTACCTGTCCCGAGCTTTACTGTATGAATTGATACTCTACCCTAAACCTGGGTTAGTTGATCCGGTAGATAATGGCGCTCATCAAGATATGGATGCGTTTACTTTTGTGGATAGTATCACGGCATTGACACCAGTCTTACATGAATTGGTATTAGCCGGTCTAAAGTATCCGCAAGAACGCCCCCTAGCTGAGCTTTTTCCTGAATTACGTCGACTTGGGCAGCAGGCTGACCAGGCAATGTTTGCGGCTACTAAAGGCATTAACACACATAAGGGCGCCATTTTTACATTTGCCTTATTAGCTGCGGGTGTCGGTGTCGTCTTGCAAGCGCACCAAGCATTGCTCCATGATTGGGATACCACCATGTCAGCGCAACTATTCACCGTTTTGCCTGAAATTGCTGCACCGATTCGGGCTGACTTTACGGCGATGGCCCAGAAAAAGTCAGATCCCCAATTAAGCTATGGTGAACGTATGTATTTGGCCGATGGATTTCGGGGCATTCGTGGTGAAGCGCTGCTGGGGTTTCCGGTTTTACGTGATTATGGATTGCCTTTTTTGAGAGCAACTCAAACGGCGCCTAAAACTGAACGCTTATTGGACTTGCTGTTAACGCTATTAAGTCGGACGCAAGATGCCAATATTATCCATCGTAGTGATTATCAGACATTGACGTTAGTTCAAAAACAGGCAAAAAACATTTTAGCCCAAGGCGGGACACTCAAATTAGGCCGCGAAGTGATGCAAAAGCTGAATCAGGCCTATATTGCGCGCAATATTAGTCCTGGAGGTACGGCGGATATGTTGTCCGCAAGTGTTTTTTTAGGGTTCTTAGAACAGCTATTTCCAGTGTAATGAAGTTGGATATGTTATGTTTAGTAAACAAGCGAGCGACAAAAGCATCCAGCTGCTTTGATAAACATCTATTTAATGAAGGGAGACTAAATTATGAGTGATCAATATCAAAATGGCCGGATTCACTTAGATCCGGTGGATTTTGCCAAAATGGTAGTTAATTCGCATCAAGTTTCAGATGATCAGGATCCAGAAGCAATTGTGAAACGCAAGTTGACCCTATATTTAACAGCAATTGTTATCGCTGAAAAGTTCAATCGTTTAGAGATGCAAGATTTGGGTAGTTTAGATAAAGAAAGCTACAATTCTTTGATCGAGCAATTATCTGAACGTACATTTAACGATTGGTAATTTGAATTAAATTGATATTCTAAAAAAGACCAGAATCACGATTATAGGGAACTACTCCGTGTCAAGTAGACAACTCAAATAATATTAACATGCTTATGCACTTTTCTTAACGGCATGGCACCCATATTCGTTGGGTACCATGCCGTTAAGTGTTTCTTGGAGATGTTTGTTGTTATACCAAGATACACCGTGAAATCTGAAGCACCAGCTCCTCTTGTGAATACGCGCGTTCAAAGGCGAAGAATTCTTCTTTCATGCGACTCCAAAAGCTCTCCATAGGACTGTTGTCTTCGGGTGTCCCTGGACGAGACCATACTATGAGTGATGCCTAAACTGGCTAGTTTCAAATTATAACTACCCAAAGTATAACTGGCTCTGATCTTTTTTTCGATGGTTTATGTTTAAGAACCATAAGATACGAAACAGTAAACCACCCGCTATGCAAAAAAGCCCTCTTTTCAGATAGAATATTGGATGTTCAGGCCAATCAATCTATTTGAAAGAGGGAAAAAACAAATGGCGAATCAATACAACAGTTTGGCACATACCAAATGGTTGTGTAA
>NZ_JACGCJ010000011.1 GCF_021030645.1 Agrilactobacillus fermenti
GAGAAAAATCGAAGATGAACCATTCTTCGGAAATCTGAAGGCTAATTTGAAGTACCTACGAACCTCGGTTCGTGGGATTGAAAAGGTTACTACTGAAGCAGGAATTGCAATTATGGCAGCTAATCTGCTGAAACTGACCCTCAAAGTCAATGTTATTTTTAGAAAATCAATCGTTAAAAAAATAATCGTGGTTTTCAGATTCAATATCAGTCTGAAAACTACGATTATTTTATTTTGCGTGGCTTATGTCCCAGCCTCAAACATACCCCCCCAGATACTAGCTGATAGACTAAGTAATAAAGGGCCTAACCAATTTTTCCTTTTCATTAAAATTCCTCCGCATGAGATTTTGTTTTTGCTTAAAATCATCAGCGGATGCAACCCGCTGATTAACGGATTGCTGGAACGTCGCATTCACATAAAGGTGCATAAATCATGAGTAACACTTCCTTTCACACTATTGGACTTTTTTATTGGGATAAACCTTAATTTTATCAATCAATATCAAATAACAGCATATATTGGTTGATAATATCATTGAGTTCTTGAGTAGACAAGTGTTCAACAACGCTACTATGGTCACACCACGGACGGTTAGAAACTGGTTTAAGCACCAATGAATTATTTTCAATACTGATGGATAGGGTTTCCATTGTCTTGCCAACCTAACTGCTCTACAAGGCTTCGTGGTATTCTGGTGGTATTTGAATTACCCCATTTGGATAGTTTTGTTTTGTCCGATCATTCAAAGCTTGAGCCATAAGCATACAGCTCGTATTTTTATAATTTAAGTATATACAATGGATTTACTTAAGTTACAAAAAAGACTGGTAGAAAGTGCTATTTTTTAAAAAAACACTATACTTACAGCTAACAATCTGATTATACAGCCATTTAGTTCCTAGACTGATTTGAACTGAAAATAAATGCCAGCATTAGATTTACCAACTTCTGATTGCAAATCGTGACACAAGTTTCAAAGGAGCGAGGATTTCTTGCTGAAACAAAACAAGCTGTTAGTCTATTTCTCGATTAAACAAAAAACTGCTAAATCACATGTTACGTGTGGGTTAGCAGTTTTTTTATTTTACGGTTTGAAGTGAAGGCGGCGTGGCTGTCGAAAAGATAATCCCCTTTGTCACACTCTGTTATAATGTTTTAACTTTGCCGCGGAAATCGGCTAAAGTTTGATAGTTTTTCTCAGTCATCAAGTTGGTCAGTTCTTGGGTTAAGCGAGTAAAGACAGCTGGACCGTCTTTAGCCAGCTGCGTACCAACTTGAACCATGTCTGCACCAGCAAGAATGTGGGCGAAGACATCAGCCCCATTTTGAACACCACCCGTGCCAATAATAGCAATTTCTGGATTGAGGCGTTGTCTGAAGGCATGAACATTGGCCAATGCTGTGGGTAAGATATAAGCACCGCCTAAACCGCCAAAGCCGCCTTTTGGTTTGATAGCGACCGTTTCAGAGTCTACATCAATATACAATCCGTTGCCAACGCTGTTGATCGTGTTGATATAAGCAAGCGGATATTTATTTAAAATGTTAGCCATGATATCAAATTGAGCTAGATCAAAGTATGGTGGTAATTTGACGCCGAGTGGTTTGTGGAAGATGCTAAATGCTTCGTCTAGCATTTTTTCAGTAGCTTCAAAATCGTAGGCAACTTGGGGTTTACCAGGTACATTAGGGCAAGAAAGATTTAATTCGGTCAACCCATTAAAATCTGTTTTTTCGATCTGCGCCAGCATTTCTAAATCTTCAGCCATGCTAAGGCCCGCAACGGATAAGAATAAGGGAGGGACTTGAGCATCAGTTTGTTTACCCAAGACATAGTCCAAATAGTATTTCAAACCTTCATTTGGCAGACCCATGGAATTGATACTACCCAGGGCCAAATTACGATAGCGTGGTTCAGGGTTGCCTTGACGATATTCTGTCGTAGCGCTTTTAGTGACCAAAGTACCTGCATCTGAAGCCAATAATTCATCTAGTTGTTCTGTTGTATAACAATGAACACCAGAAGCATTCATCAAAGGGTTTTGAAATGTATAATTATGCAAAGATGTGGTTAAATTTACCAAGTTGCAGAAACTCCTTTCAAATCTAAGGCAAAAAGCGTTCCTACTATTTAAGCACAAATTTTAATTGGACGCAATTGTTATGAAACATTTCGCGTTGCTGATATAATTACAAGTTGAAATCTAATGAGGAGAATGATTGTGGGAAAAACAAAACGTTTATTTTTGAATATTTTATTGGGGACGTTGAGTGCCTTTGGACCGTTATCGATGGATATGTACTTGCCGGCTCTGCCTGATTTGCAGCGAAGCCTACATACCAGTCAATCTTTAGCGCAGCTGTCAATTACGACTTGTCTGTTGGGTTTAGCAATCGGCCAAATTTTTGTAGGACCGATCAGTGATCATTATGGCCGCCGCAAGCCTTTATTGATTGGGGTCACACTTTTTGCGTTGACATCATTTGCTATCATTGGTGTGACGCAAATTTGGACCTTGATCGGATTACGGTTTATTCAAGGCTTAGCCGGTTCAGCGGGACAAGTATTATCACGATCGATCGCTAGAGATCAGTTTTCGGGTAAACCTTTAGCACGTTTTATGTCTGTTTTGATGTCGATCAATGGGGTCTTTCCGGTAATTGCGCCGCTGTTCGGGGGCTTTGTGATCCAATTTACCAATTGGCAAGGGATTTTTATGATTCTAGGCGTGATCGGTGTTTTATTAGCCCTAAGTGTCTGCTTCTTTCTGCCAGAGAGCTTGCCTGAGGGTAAACGGGCAACTAGCGCTGGTCGAGCATTTCGTGAAATGAGCCAGCTGGTTTTTGAACGAGATTTTATGAAATACGTCTTGACCCAAGGCTTTGTGATGGGGGCGTTATTTGCTTATATCGCAGGTTCATCGTTTGTTTTCCAAGGGATCTATGGCATTTCACCGCAAACATTTAGTTTGATTTATGCGATCAATGGCATCGGGATTGTTTTAGGTAGTCGATTAGTAGGGACTTTGATCAATCGGTATACTGAAGAAACAATATTACGTTATAGCCTTTACCTAGGTGTCTTGGTGACTGGTCTATTAGCTCTTAGTTTATTAGTCGTGACCAATATGGTTATTTTGATGATCGGCTTATTCTTGATGGTCTTTGGCATTGGGAGTGTGAATACCACGGCTACGTCGATCGGGATGAATCAAGAAGGCGATAAGGCTGGCGGTGCCTCCGCGCTCTTAGGTTTGGCTATGAATGCCATTGGTGGGTTAGCCACACCGTTGGTTGGTGCCTTTGGCTCTCATTCAGAAGCACCAATGGTTTTATTGATGTTCGCAGCAGAACTGATCGGACTAGGGCTTTATTTTGGGTTACCCAAGCGGCGTAAGCTTAGGTAGTTTTATCTTGACCGCAGGAATGACAGCTAGCAGGTATAACCCAACAATGTCTTTTTTGCGTTCTAAATACACGACTTATTTATTTGACGATATTAAGATTTTGATTTAATCTAAAACAGATTTTAAATAGGGGGTTACAAATTATGACAGTAAAAGACAAAGTTGTGGTAATCACCGGCGCTTCTAGTGGGATCGGAGCCGCTACGGTATCGGTGTTAGCACAAGCTGGCGCTAAGTTAGTCATTGGCGCCCGGCGTGAAGAGCGGCTACAAGAGTTAGCTACTAAATTTGGAGCGGCACAAGTCGTTTTTCAAAAGACAGATGTTACTGATAAGGCTAGCGTCCAAGCATTAGTTGATTTGGCTGTCACCAAGTTTGGCCGTGTGGATGTGCTTTACAATAACGCCGGTCTCATGCCTATTTCTGAATTGGCAGAATTAAAAGTTGATGAATGGGAACGCATGATTGATGTCAATATCAAAGGGGTACTCTATGGTATTGCAGCAGTATTACCGATCATGATCAAACAAAATGGCGGTCAAGTCATTACGACTGACTCGGTTGCTGGGCATGTCGTCCACCCTGGAACGGCTGTTTACGCTGGGACAAAGTATGCCATTCAAGCAATTATGGACGGCCTGCGCCAAGAGCAAGCAGCACATCACATCCGGACGACAATGATTTCACCCGGTGCAGTGAATACGGAATTATTCAGCACGATCACTGACCCTACACGGCGAGCAGCTGTGGAAAAAGATGAAAAAGAAAATGGCTTAGCTGCTGAAGATGTCGCTAATGCTGTGTTATACGCTATCGATCAGCCAGAAAATGTCGGTATTAATGAGATTTTAATGCGGCCGGTTAGTCAGGTGCGTTAGTGGTATGTAATTAACAGGTGGCTGAAGACAAAGCTTTTATTTTGTCTTCAGCCACTATGTGTTTACGAACAATTAAATTTTAAACGTGTTGCCTTTTGTCTCATACTCGTCTTTTTATATAAAATATCAACTTTTCCAAGGGTTAACTTTGCAGGACGCCATCTATCATCGTCAAATGATGCTGAAAGTAAGAACTTATGTCTGAAGCGTGGGTCACTATTAATACCAAAACATACAAAAAAACTGGCACCCAAGGATCGACGAATCAGTCCGTGGTGTACCAGTTTTTTTATGCTATTGCGCGGTTATTAAATGTGATAAGGCTTAGTTATTTGTTTTCAGCAAGTAATTCTGAGAGTGCTGGTTGGTTGCCTTCTAATTCATATTGTTTGCGGAAATCAGCAATTGTTTTTTCATCAAAGATGTTTGGATCTAGTGGCATAAAGCTAGTATCCACTGGGTCAATATTGCGGATCTTGGCATCTAAGACGATTGGCTTGCGATTGCCGGCAGCCGTTAATTGTTGGATCTTTGCAAAAGCAGCTTTCAATGATGGAATATCATTAGCGGTTAAACCAATGGCACCCATGTTGTCAGCAATCTTAGCCCAGTCAGCACCAAGGAGATCGATACCATAAGGTGCTTGACCAGCAACTAATTTTTCATGTTGGATGAAACCAAATGATTTGTTTTCTAAGATCACGTTGATAACTGGTAATTCGTACTTAACTTCAGTCAAGAGATCTTGCATGACCATGGCATAGCCACCATCACCAGAAATGCTATAAACTTGGCGGTCAGGGAAGCTCAATTGACCAGCCATGCCAGCAGGAAGGCCGTAGCCCATAGTTGCAAACCAAGCAGAAAGGGTGAACTTCTGATCGGCATTGACTGGGATTTGGCGAATTGCCCATTCTGTGTTGTTACCAACATCAAGGCCAAAGACTGTTTGGTCCGTTGAGTTCTGCTTGATCGCATCAATGACGGATTCAGCACGCAAGCCCTTGCTGTCATCGGCAGCTAGGTCAGCCAACCATTGATCCCAGTTAGCTTTATTCTTTTGGTTCGCTTTGAGCCAGTCAGAAGCTGGTAGAGATTCATGACGAGCCAATAACTCTGTGATGAAGTCATGACCATCAGCCAAAATTGTTAAATCAGCATCATGCTGTTTACCTAAATCTTCAGCATTATTGTTAACTTGTAGGACTTTCACACCAGCAGGCCAGAAGCGTGCAAATGGGAAGTTAGTACCTAAGAACAAGATCAGATCCGCACCTTGAGCAGCTTCAAAAGCTGGTTTAGTACCCAAACGTCCCATGGAGCCCATGAAACTTGGGTGGTCTGTGGGGATAATCCCAGTGCCCGGAACTGTAGAAACAACGGGTAATTGATAACTTTCAGCTAATTCAACAACTTCATTGCGTGAACCAGCTAAACCACGGCCAACCCAGAGTAAGGGGTGTTTTGCGGCTTTGAGTAATGCGACTGTTTCATCGATATCTTTAGGATCAATTTTAGATTCCATCACACCATGAGCAAGATGAGCTGTCTTGTAAGGTTCAAAATCAATTTCTTGACCAGATAAGTCATCTGGAATGATGACAACGGCTGGGCCCTTTTGAGCATAAGCAGCACGAATAGCTTCGTCTACCACGTAAGGAATTTGTTCGGCACTAACAACTTGCTTGTGGAATACAGAAACATCCACGAACATTGGATCTTGGTTCATTTCTTGGAAGAAGTTTGTGTTCATCACAGCCGTGCTAGATTGGCCGACGATAGCTAATACTGGCGCATGATCCATCTTAGCATCATACAAACCATTAAATAGATGGGTTGCACCAGGACCAGCGGAACCGAAGCTAACACCGATCTTGCCCGTTAATTTGGCGTCGGCAGAAGCAGCGAGGGCGCCGACCTCTTCATGACGCACTTGAATATATTTTAGATTTTCTCTTTCTTGGTAAAGACCATCGACAGTATTGTTGATGGAATCAGCAGTAATGCCATAGATGTGGTCAATATCCCAACTTGTAAGAACTTGTGCTAAAGCTTGTCCGGCTTTCATTTTTGTCATTGCATAATCACTCCATCAATTAATTTGATTCATTTCTATTTAACTTACTTTTTGTAAGAATTAACAACGTCATCTAGAATAATCATTTTTTGAGTAAAATGCAAGTGTTTTTCAATTATTTTTTGTAAGTTATTCATGAAAGCGGATTTATTTTTGGGAAAATTGCCTTGATTGGGTAATTTTGGATAATGGACAGTTTTGGTTCGATATGAGTGGTAGGAAAAAAAGCATAGATCGTGACGGCTAATAAAAAAAGTTAGATCAGTTAAGATCTAACTTCCAGACATAATCATGAAAGAATATTACTTAGTTATATGCTGTACAATTATTTTTCTAAACCAATCATAGAAACCGATAGCAACTAAGAAAACGGACAGTAGCCAGAGTATAATCAAAGCGACTGATAGAAGGGTAAAACTGATCGTTTGTCCGCGGATCAATGAAAAAATGGTTGGTAACAATGCCAGAGGCAGAACTTTCAAGAATAACATACTGCCACGTTTGATAGATACCATCATTTTAGCCCCCCATTAGACAATTGAGTATTCATATTGCAGTGAGTAGGAAGTATGATAATACGCATTGTCGGTTACTCGTACTCGCAATTTTTTTCCCTGTGCAGCAGCACGTTGTACAACACTCTTGTTTGCTGCGCTCGCACTAAGTGAATATGCTAAGCTAGCCGCACCACCATAAATTGGAATAAAACCTAGTAGTGCAGAAATGACATTTGCAGAAATACCACTAATGCTGTTCATCCGATTGGCTAAATCTTTGGTCTGTGATACTCCCATTGTATATGTGGCAAGGGTTATCCGTTTCTCAGACATAAACTGTATGAAAGGAGTCGGGTTTACCAAAGAATCAGGAATATTTTGAAGTTCAGTAATATCGGGTACGGGTGTTTGCGCCTGATTATCGGTTATTAGATTGGGCTGTACTTGTGTATTATTATTAGCAACGGCAAATGCAATATCGTTATTAAACCAAGCACTAAACAGTCCAACGATAAAGGTAGCAAGCACAATAGAATTTCTTTTCATTTCTAACCCTCCTAAAGCTATGAAAAACTTTGAAAACTTAAAAATACAAAAGAGCATTATCCAATTATGTATAGCTACATCATAGTACCGTATCTAGATTATAGTAGGATTGTAAGGTAAAAGACTAAAGATGTCAATAAATCAGCCTATTAACTGCTAATACTAAAAGTTTAAAAAATAACAACTTATTTTCTATCCTTGATCCCTAGAACATTTTTTGTAAAATCAGTAGTAGGGAATATCGTTCATCCTTTTTTCAATTGGTTTTGGTCGACTTGATTGTAATATAGGAACATGGTGTTCCTTTTTTGTATCTCAAAATTGGTATAAAAATAAGGTGCCAGTGGACTGACGTCCACCAACACCAAAAAATATAGAACCACAAAAAACCCGTAAGGCTTAAGCTTTACGGGTTGAAATTTTATATTTTGATATTAGTCTTTAACGACGTTAGCAGCTTGTGGGCCACGGTCGCTTTCTTCAACATCAAAAGTAACTTTTTGGCCTTCGTCTAATGACTTGTAGCCGTCACCTTGGATAGCTGAGAAATGTACAAATACGTCATTACCTGTATCTGTAGTGATGAAGCCGTAACCTTTTTCTGCGTTAAACCATTTTACTGTACCGTTTTGCATGTATAAATTCCTTTCGACAAACCATATGTGACATTCAACTAGGTAACTTCAGAAAGAAATCTATAAAGCAAAAACTCGTAGAACTTCGAATCTAAAAATTACGCTGTTAATAATATAGCACAGATATCTGAATAAAGCGAGCTTTTTTAAAATGAATTTTTAAATACCTGTTAAATCAACGTTCTTGTATACGATTATTTTTCGCTGACATGTACATTACTATGATTCATGCCATAAGCAAAATAAATGACGGCGCCAATAACAAACCAGATCAGTGAGGCAACCCATGTTTCTAAACGTAAATGTGTCATCAAATAAAGGCAGAGCAGCAAAGAAATAATTGGTAAAACGGGATAAAGCGGTACTTTAAAACCGTCATTTTTAATATCTTTACGCCGACGAAGTGGAATGATGCCAATAGAAACAAAGGAGAAGGCAATCAATGTACCAATGTTGACCAGTTCAGCCAACTGACCTAAATTGATGAAACCGCCCATGATCGAAATAATGATCGTTACAGTCACTAAACTATGATTCGGTAAATGGTTTTCGTCATTGATCTTACCCAAGAATTTTGGCAGTAAACCATCACGGCCAATTGCGTAGACCAAGCGGGAGCTGCTATAAATCATGGTCACCATCATCGTGAACATCCCAGCCATAGCCCCAACGGAAATCACGCCAGCAACACCATTACGTTGAAAGAATTGCAGTGCGAAAGTCACAGGGTCAGCAACATTCAGTTTGCTATAAGGCAACATACCTGTTAGTACAGTGGAAACGGCCATGTATAAAATGGTCGCAATAATCAGCGTACCAATGATGCCAATAGGCAGATTTTTTTGCGGATCTTTCACTTCAGGTGCCGAAGCGGAAACGGCATCAAAACCTAAATAAGCAAAGAAGACAGTAGCCGCGCCAGTTAGAACGCCATTTGCACCGAAAGGTAGAAACGGCGACCAATTTTTAGGTTTGACATAAAATAAACCAACAATAATAAATAAGGCAATAATAGCAATTTTAATGACAACCATAAAATCATTGATCCGCATGGATGACTTCATGCCGCGAGAAAGCATCCAGGTAATGAGCCAAATCACAACCATAGCGATCAGATTCACGTAAGTATGGTGGCTAGGATCTAACGGCCCCGAAATAGCTTGTGGTAAGTGAATACTGAACCCTTTTAGAAAGGCACTAAAGTAGGCGGAGAAACCAACAGAAACGGCAGCCACAGCCAACATATATTCTAGGATCAAAGCCCAACCAATGACCCAGCCGATAAATTGACCAAAAATGATATTCCCATAAGAATAGGCACTGCCGGCCACTGGTAATGAAGAGGCAAATTCCGCATAGCACATGGCTGCGGTAGCACAGACCAATGCTGCTACCAAGAAACTAAGAATGATACCGGGCCCGCTGGTTGTTGCGGCTACGGTACCGGGTAGGATAAAAATACCGGTACCGATCACGGCACCGATACCTAACGCCATCAAATCTCTAGCTTTCAAGGTTTTCTGGAATTTGATGTCTTCTTTTAAATACTGATGGATATTGGCCTTACGGGTCATTTTCCCCCAAATTGACATAGACATCTTTCCTTTTTAATCATATTTTAATTTTTAGAATAGAGGAAAATGGGTGAATTGTCAATTTTAGCCGGGTATTATCAGCGTTTTTTAATGTTTCTTGAACTTTTCAGGCAATTTATAAATTTCTTCACCAACGATACTGCCGATAGACAAGCCTAAAAGGTTAGTGATCACGATAATTATGGTACGGACAGCGGTGGTTATGCGGCCAGTGCCAAATTGGCTCAGGCCAACAAACATCGTGATGCCAGGGACTAAAGCGACCAAAGAGGGAATGAAGAAAATCGTCATTGGCGCTTTGAAATGCTTGGCGAAGATTCGAGAAACTAACGACAAGGCACTGATACTGAGCAATGTATTTAATAGATTACTTTGCCAAAGACTCGTGACAAAAACATAGACACACCACGTCAGTGCACCAGCAATACCAATTGGTAAGAAAAGCTGCTTAGGGGCAAAGATAATGTAAGCAAATGCGATGGAACATAGGGCGCTGCCGAGCACCTGGAGACTTAGTGGGACTGTGACGACGGCAATTTTACCCGAGGCCATGATGCCAAAAGGAAGCAGCTGCACGAAAGTGATCCCTAGCGTAATGGAAACTAAGGTGGTTAAGCTCTCTAAGATCATGACCGGTCCAGAGATAAAATAATTGTTAAATGTATCTTGGACGCCATTGGTCAGGACAATTCCTGGAACCATTGGGATGATGGCGGCAGTGTAGAGTAAGGTGGGATCTAAATGATAAAACTTGCAAAATAAGCAGGCGAGTAACCCACCTAAAAAGGCGGCTAAGAATTCAGGGATAAATTTATTGCTAAGGTAACGGCGAAAGAAGGGATAAGATTGACTGGTCATGAGACCAATAATGGCGGCTAAACCACACTCTAGCAGACTACCATTAAGAATTAGCGTGATACTAGAACTTAGAAGTATATACGCTAACCAAGCATAGGGTCGCTTCTCTCTGGTTTGTAATACCTGTTGGATCTGAGTATATAACTGCTGGATAGTGATTTGGTCGGCCGCATAATCGCGAGATAATTGGTTGAGTTGGACCACTTTATTTAAATTAAAACCACGTTCAATAATAGGCACAAAGTCAACATTCATCGCCCCTTTACGCAGAAAAATCGAATTGATCGTCACGTAAACGTACATTTCTTTTTTCTCAGTGGGAGTCAAAAAATCAGAGCAGGCGATCAACCGGTTCATCGTGTCTTCGGCACGTTGTAGTTCAGAACCAAACTCGATCAGCCCTTTACCCATCGCTAAAATAGTGCTGGCAAAGATGTCATGGGCCGAAAGTTCAGCAGGTGTTTTGATTGAATCGATAGCAATAGGCCTCCTTAAGATAGTATCGAATTTTAGTCTATCCTAGCCACATAAAAAAACAAGTCTGGATGCAATAAAAAACAGAGTAGGTTGTCCTACTCTGCTAAAAAAGCATAATCTGATTTATTTTTAAAAATATTCTTATTGTTGTGCTTCAGGAGAATTCGGCACGGTATTAAATGGGACAAGGTTTGCTTCAATGGAAGCACGATATTCCTCTAAGAATGGTGGCAATTCTAAATGCACACCAGCTTCCTCATAAGTCTCATCAAGTAAGAAGCCAGGGCCATCCGTTGCAATTTCAAAAAGAATACCTGGAACTGGACGGAAATATTCTGATTTAAAGTAGAAGCGATCCACAAAGCCAGAATTGTTGAAACCAAGATCAGAAATGCGTTGGATCCAATAATTTAAGCTCTCTTCATCATCCGTGCGGAAAGCTAAATGGTGGACACCGCCGAAACCTTGGATGGCTTGGTTTAATAAGCGTTGGTGGTCAAGAATCACTTGGGCCCCATGACCATTATCGTGCAATTCATAAAGCGTGAATTGGCC
This sequence comes from Agrilactobacillus fermenti, assembly GCF_021030645.1. Classification (GTDB taxonomy): domain Bacteria; phylum Bacillota; class Bacilli; order Lactobacillales; family Lactobacillaceae; genus Agrilactobacillus; species Agrilactobacillus fermenti. Next base: position 11,529 of record NZ_JACGCJ010000011.1, read on the forward strand.
TTCAGTTGCTTTTTTCGTGAAGCCCAATAGACCAGTCAGGACATTGCTCAGCATATCCAAATTATCTGTTGTAATATATTCAGGGCCTAAGCCGGTGATGGCAAATTCAGCTGGCACTGGACTGAAACGATAAGGTGTGCCCCCAGGAATACCGGTGTTGGTCTCATCGGAGATCAATTGATAATTTTGACCGTCGAAGTCGTTGAAAGATAAAATCTTAGCACCAAAACGTTCGCTGATCTCACCGTGACGGACTTTGAATTCGTCAAAACGAGCGATCCAATAGTCTAGTGCGGCGTCATTAGGGACGCGGAAAGAAGTTCGATTGATTTCGTTGGTGCCGTGAACAGCTTGGTTAATACCTGGAAAGTCGAAGAAAGTAATATCGGTGCCAGCACTGCCCATGTCATCTGTAAAATATAGATGGTAAGTCCGGACATCATCTTGGTTAACGGTTTTTTTGATTAAGTGTAGGCCTAAAATACCAGCCATGAAGTCAAAGATTTTAGGTGAGCTGGAGGTAATAGCAGTCAAATGGTGTAACCCAGTTAATTTGGTGTTCATTTTATTGTTGGCTCCTTATACTTACATTTTGTAAGTATAATACCATGTGCCCAATTTATTTGCAAACAAATTTATTTAAAGTAAACTTTTGTCACTTCACCATATTCATAAGCAACGACTCCGGTGCTGGTTTGTAAGCACAACGCACCATCATCACGAATTCCCTGAACAGTGCCTTGAATATGCTGCTCACCAATTGCTAGTGTGACTGTTTTGCCGGTAAGAAAGGCATGTTGGCGGTAAAAAGGTAGATAGGTTCCTGAGGCATAAGCGCGGATCAGAGTTGGCAGGCCCTGGCAAATATGCGCTAATAATAGATTGAGATCACCCTTATGATTAATGCCGCCAACTTTAGGCGCCAGGTCAGTTGGCAGTGAGGCAGGGGTTTTTAAATTAAGGCCGATACCAATAATCACACCAGCCTTATGATTGGCTAAAGGTAAAGTTTCAGTTAAAATGCCACAAATTTTTTTCTGGTTTAAGTACAGATCGTTGACCCATTTGATCAGTGGCGTCACTTGATAGGCGTGCTGAATAGCCTGAGCAACGAGCACACCAACACTGGTGGTCAAAAGGCCAGGCTGTAGGTCAGCAAAGTTAGCGGTGAAAGCATAGCTGATGTAGATACCAGTACCTTTAGGCGATTGGAAGACTCGATTGAGGCGGCCTTTACCAGCTGTCTGCATTTCAGCAATACAAAAAAAGGGCAGCGAGGCCCCTTTTTTTAACAAGCGTTTAGCTTCAATATTGGTAGAATCAATCGTTTCATAAAAATGCAATTGCGGGGTAGGTTCAAGCTCTTGGAGCGTTGCTTGCAGTTTTACACGATCGATCATCATGAGGCAGACGCCACCGCAATCTGGTGTACCTGTATGTGATGGGACTGCATCAAATGAATGGCATACGCGTCATTGTGATAATCGTGACAATAGTTAATGCCAACGATACCAGCTTGGATCAAGGCTTTGGTGCAATTCAAGCAAGGGAAATGGGTGACATATAAGACGGCACCCTTTGTCCGGACACCATTGGCAGCACACTGCAAAATCGCATTTAATTCGGAATGAACAGTGCGGATACAGTGGCCGTGATCCATGAGGTGACCGGCATCATCACAATGGGGCTCACCCACGACACTGCCATTATAACCAGTGGCGATGATACGCTTATCGCGCACCAAAACACTGCCGACGGTGGCACGTTCACAAGTCGAACGTTCAGCCACATTGATGGCCAATTTCATAAAATACATATCCCAAGATTCACGATCTTTTTTGCGTTTGGATGGAACGATTTGGTAACTACTCATGACTGCCTCCAACTAATTTGAACTCATTTGCGACCGTTCTTTCGGCTTAAAAGCAACTTGTGCTTGTAGTTTATAAGGCCTTGGAATTTCCGTGACTGCGGCCTGATTCAAAACCTTTTGCGGGCCAGCACTGACCTGTAGATTGGCTAAAGCTAAATCGTATGCTTGAATAGCGTTGTCAATCGAGGATAATCCCACCCGAGCTAAATGACCGACTGGTTTGGCAGTTAGCGCATTGAGGCCAGCTAAAATCTCAACCGAATCCGCTTGAATTTGCAAGTCAAAAAAAGGAATCGGTAGGGGAGATTTCAAAGACATAACCGTTTCATTGCGTTGGAGCTGTTGCTGAATAGCAGTGTCATCATCTTGATTAAAGTGGGTGGCTAAAATAGTTTGACCCTTCAGAACATTGACGATTTCAACTAGATTGGCTTGTTCACCATCATCAATAATAATTTCGGCCGGGACTAGACTATTTTCACTAAAAATTCCCGTTGTTGGGATATTGTGGACTTGTGATTGAGCATGTGCTGGCTGAGCCAGGTTGTTCGGCTGCTGACCATTAGACTGAGCCAAGGCTTCTTTAGGCGGTCCACCCAAGAGTTTCTCAATTTTGGGTGAGATATCAAACTTGGCTTTTTTGTTTGTAAAGTAGTAAATGATATTGAGCACACTAAAATATAATAGAACTAAAAAGATCAAGACATAAATACTGCCACGCAAAAAACGCTGATAACGAAAAGCTTCAATCGATAAATAAAGCAAATAAAAGTTGCCAACTGTGGCAATTATTGTATAAATTCGATTTCTAGGTTTGTTGTTTATATTGAAATAACCCAGAAAATGATTGATCGTATCTAATAAACTAAGCATAGAACCACCTTGAGTTATTGATTTGTATTCTGTTGCGGTGTTTGGGCGGTCGTGCCACCCGTTTGATTATTGGTTGTATTGCCAGTACCCGTACCAGTGCCAGTACCATTTTGATTAGTCGACTGATTGGTGTTTTTACTTGGGGTTGAGGCATTATTCGCATTATTTTCATCAGTGCCGTTGGTTTTATTGGTATTATTTTGCTCCGTATCGTTTGCTTCTGTGCTCGAATTTGAGCTGGAAGAAGCCTGATTGTTATTTGAACTACTAGAAGCACTAGATTCTGAACGGCTGCTGCTGGAAACACTTGAACTGCTGGAACTTTGACTCTCATCTTCTGGTTTTTGCTTAGAGTGTTTTGATTCACTAGAACTGCTCGAGCTGCTTTCCTTAGAAGATGTGATCGATGACGTGGTTGAACTAGTTTTTTCCACGTGGGAAGGGGTCGTGCTAACGGGGGCGACTTTATTGACCCCAAAGTTGATCGCCGAAACAGCTAATATCAGTGAAACAATCGCTGCTGGCGTTAATAAAGGCGGTGTACGATATGCCATTATAAATTCACCTCAATCATACATTATATACAAGGTCTGTGAACTTTTGGGGACTTATTCCTAAAGAATTGTTAAAGTGCGCGTAAGCCAAAATGTTTTTAGTAGCGACCCGCTAGCAAAAATCGCGATAGACGATACGTAATTTGAATTTTATAATATTTCAGAGAATTATTTAAAGTTTCACGTGAAACAAAAAATGCGATACAAAAAATCCATGATAGTTAGGCGTCGATGCCAGGTCATCATGGATTGAATTTATTCAACTGTTACAGTTGCCGTGGTAATACCGTAGCTTGGAATTGCAGCATTTGGCCAAGCCACGTCAATTTGATTGGGGCTGCTATAAACAAAGGTACCAGTGTCATTAACCACCCGATGAATCTCTGTCCCATCAGCAAAAACAATTTTAAGGCGCGTCCCCTTTGGATAAACGGCTAAGTTGGCAGCTACACCCCCGTAGCCCATGGAAGATCCCAGAACGGCAGGATCATAAAAAGAAATTTTAACGCCAGTAGCAACTTTGTCATTAGTGCCACTAAGTTCGGGCGTTGGTAAAATTTGAGTTGCCGATTGTGTCGGGGCAGCTTCAGCGGCCGGTGTGCTGGCGGCTGAAGTTTTAGCACTCTCTGCTGCGGCTGCTTTTTCCTTGGCCGCGGCTTGTTCAGCGGCGAGCTGCTTAGCAGCTGCTTGTTGTTGCTGCAGCTGTGCTTTCTCTTGATTTAGCTGTTGCAGTTGGTTCTGATTATTGGCCAAGGTTTGTTTAAGGTTTTGCAGATCAGTTTGTAACTTTGAATTTTCTGTATCTAGTGTTTGCTGCTGGCTGAGTAAATTACTTTGTTTGGCAACTAATTTTGTTTTAGCTGTTTTTAATTGCTGATAAGTTTGGTCGACGTCAGATATTGCTGCCACGTCAGCTTTTTGAATCGCCCGGACCACATAAACATTCCGAATCATATCCGCCAGTGATTTGGAAGAGATCATTACATTAAAGATACTTTGCTGGTCATTAGCGTGCTGCAGTTTACTTAAACGCTTTGCGGCATAAGCCTTTCGTTGTTTAAGGTCCTTTTGAGTTTCAAGGATGTTTTGCTGCGTATGATCAATAATCTTTTGCGTGTCTAAAATTGTTTGCTTTAGTTTGTTCGTTTTAATTGTCTGCTGGCTGACAGTCGCCATTTGTTGATTTAATTGTTGATTCAAAGCATCTTGTTTTGCCTGAATTGTCATCGTCTGCTGATCCAGTTCAGAAGTGGTTGCCGCGTTAACTGATGCTGGTATTTGAACAGTTAAACACAACACAGCTGCTAATAAAACAAGGCCTATTTTTAATTTACGCACGATAAAACACTCCTAAAAAAGCGAAAAAATATCTTAAATCAATAATAACAGCTTACATATTTAAAGTATACTTATTCGCTGTCAGGCTTATGCTGAGTAAACTGAGCCTGTTCGTGCCGAGTGTTCCTAGCCCAAAAGACATGATCACAATAGCCTTGAATAGGATCACCTGGTTGTACATGAGCTAAGCGGTACTGAGCCCAGGCAATGTATTGGGGGTTAGATTCAATGCCTAGATAATGCCGCCGTAATTTCTTAGCTGTCACAGCAGTGGTTCCAGAGCCTAGAAAGGGATCAAAAATAAGATCACCCTGATTAGAACTTGCTAGAATTAATTTAGCGAGCAGCTTTTCAGGCTTTTGAGTTGGGTGAGCGGTGTTTTCTGCCATGGACCAGTAAGGAATCGATAAATCATCCCAAAAATTAGACGGATAAGTATCCCGATAATTTCCTTGAGCAGAAGCTTGCCAATCTCGGGCTTTCCCGTTTACACGGTAGGGCGCATTGACACGACGGCGCATTTTGACTTGATCAACGTTAAATGTATAGTCTTTGGAAATTGTCAAAAACCATAAATCTTCCATCGCATTTTTCCAATTTTTACGCGAACCCCGACCTTTCTCTCTTTCCCAGGTAATTCTGTTTTGAATACAAAGTCCAAAATCAGAAAATAATGGTGCGATCGCAATACTTGTTTGCCAATCACAGGCAACATATAACGAGGCGTTGGGTTTAAGTAAGGGTAAAAGTTTCGTAAGCCAGCGCCGAGTATAAGCTTGATAATCTGGCATAGAACGGCGATTAAAAATATGGCCGCCGAAATCCTTGGTTAGATTGTAAGGTGGGTCGATAAATGCTAAGTCGATACTATTTGTTGGTAATTTTGGCATCAATGCCAAGGCATCGCCCAAGATGAGCTGATCAGATAGGCCCTTGAGCTGATTTTGTGCCAGTTGAGCTGTCAGTTGTGTGGCAGTCAAGCTTTGGTGCAAATAAAATTGACCAACCTCAGAATTGACTGAGAAATCAATCGTCTTATTACGTTTCGATTTTGTCATGATTGACCTAGCTACCTCCCCCAAAAATAACAGGTGTTTCCAACAAATGTTTACATAATATGGTTTATATATTTAGAATATAGTTTTCTGAAATTAAGTGTGCAAGTAAATATGCCATATATTATAAACTACGTGTGAGATTAAAAATGAAATATAATTGATTTTTTTGATTATACATTCTATATTATAATAAAGAATTGATTTTAACTTAAATCAAGTTAGCTAATTGAAGGAGCAAATTATGGGTAAACAAAATTTAAAAGTTCAAATTCCAACCGACGAGGGCGCTGCAAAGCTCTCATTACCAAAGGATATCACGCAAGAACAGTTAGAGGTTTTTTTGAAGTCGTTATCTGAAACGTTGACTAATTTAACACAGCTGAATCCAAGCCTTACTTTAAATGAAAAGGTAAACGCTTTCGAAAATGATGATGAACACAAGGATCATGTGGTTATTTCTGGAGACGAGGTAGGCGGTTTTGTCACTTCTGTTAATGACGTACGTGACGAGATTGCCAAGAAGGCAGGCTTGTTTTTACGAAATTATCGTGAAAAACGTGCATTACAGCGGACGGAAATATCCGAAAAAACAGGTATGTCTTATTCTAGCGTTTTTAATTTGGAAAAAGGCGCTAGTGTGCCTTCACTAGAAACATTAGCCCGTTTTGCCGATGTCTACGGTTGTGATGTTAAAGTAACGTTTATCAAAAATGATGGCTTTGATGAAACCAAACAAGCGTAAGACGTTTTGAGTGGTTATGTCACAATAGCAGTACCAAAAACAGGAGGCGAAGGTCATGTCTGTCTATCACGTCACTTCTAAACTATTGGCTGAAGGCGCACAGGTTTTAACAACTGCCGGGAGCCATCAATATTTAACAGATGAGCCAGTCACTTCAAATGGCACCGATAAAGCACCCAATCCAGTCCAATACTTGCTAGGCTCATTGGGGACTTGTCTGGCGATCACGGTAAGATCCCAAGCGCGTAAACGGCATATCGAGGTAACTTCATTTGAAGTCACGGTCACCGGTAATTTAGAAATGGGCGGTTTGCGAGATAGTTCTATTCATAATCAGTTTACCGCAATTACGTATCATGTCCAGATGAAGACGAATCTAACACCTGCTGCTCAAAATGATTTTTTGGCTGACTGTGTAGCCCTATGTCCAGTTCATGGCACACTCGAAGTAGCCGTGCCGATAACTGAAAATTAAAAAGGTGTTGCACAATCTAATTGTGTGCTATATCATTGAGGTGTTGAAAAAACTAAGTCAATCATTATCTAGGAGGTAATTAAATGACTGTAAATTATGAGGGCATGAAAAAAATTTCTGTAAAAACAATGATCAATGAAGGCGGCCGCGAAGGTGAATCTAAAGCGCCTAATGGTTCTTTAGATGTGCGTACATCAATGTCAGACAAACCTGGAACTACAACACCTGAGCAATTATTTGCGGCAGGCTATTCTGCTTGTTTTAATGGTGCGATGTCTTTCCCGTTAGAAGCTGATGGAAAAGGTGATTTGAAGCGTAATGTCCGTGCAGAAGTTGAACTATTCAACGGACCAGAACCAACTGATTTTCAATTACGGGTTACATTGATCGGACACATTGAGGGCCTTTCTAGTGAAGAAACAATGGCCTATATGCAAAAAGCAGAGCAGATTTGCCCATACGCAAAGGCTGTTGCTGGCAATATTGAAGTAGATTTAAAAGCTGAATAAAACGAGAACGAGGGCGAGACAAAACTAACGTTTTGATTCCGCCCTCTATCTGTTTGCAAACAATTTTATTTTAAACGTGTTCCCAAAGGCAACACCCTCACCTAACCACGAATGGCTCAAATGGAAAGCCCACCATTTTTCGCAATTCTTGTTAGTGCTCAGGTGCTGAGCGCCTTTTGTCCCACTCTCGTTTAAAATAAAAGTGTTCGCCTTCATATATAAAAGAGTATCCAATGATGCAAAAGCGATCTAGTTGGGTACTCTTTTTGCATGCCTAGAAATTTTTTTGCAATAAAAAAACCGGAATGCTTGGGGGAACATTCCGGTTACATTGATCTTTAAGGGAGGAAGGAAAATGAAGAAAATTTTAGTTTTAATTTTAATATGTCAATCGCTTACCGACTAATGACCATCGCATCAGCTCCTTGTGACAATGAATACCAATTGCTTCTTTAGTAGTTGTTTTCATAGATACTGTGCTAATGAATTAGCGGATCACCTCACTTATTTGATGATGACTCTATCATAACGGCTGAATGTGAATAAATTGTTATAAAAATAGCCTAGCACTGTGAAGAATATGTAACGAAAATATTTTAATTTAATGTTAGGTTAACTTACATGACAAGTAAATGGACAAAAAAAGTTTTCAGAAAAAATTTTATTAAGCAAGCCTTTTATAATGGTATCTTCGACAAATACACCGTAAATAAAGCGGATGACACGGTGAAAAAAGTAATGGTATACCCATTTTTATTGTGTTAGTATAGCTTACATAATGAATCTGAATCAGATGGGGGTATATTTATGAATGGTGCGAATACAGCATTTGTGTTAACTTCAAGTATTTTGGTTTTGTTCATGACACCTGGATTAGCCTTTTTTTACGGCGGTTTAGTTTCACGGCGTAATGTTGTGAATACAATGTTTTCTGTATTCTTTATTTGTGGTATTGCAGCACTACTTTGGGTTGCCTTTGGATATGATCTTTCATTCAATAATAATATTGGCGGTATTGTCGGCACTGTTTCACACTGGTTCTTGGGCGGTTTGAATTTAGCCGCATTAACCACGAATAAGATACCTACAGGCGTCTATATGCTTTTTCAGTTGATGTTTGCAATTATTACGCCAGCCTTATTTGTCGGCGCCGTTGTGGGTCGATTACGGTTTAACTTCTTGATGTGGTTCATCGTTTTATGGTCGTTATTTGTTTATTATCCATTAGTACATATGGTTTGGAGTCCACATGGCTTATTAGCTGGTTTGGGGGTCTTAGATTTTGCCGGAGGAACTGTTGTTCATATTAATGCTGGGATTACAGCTTTGGTATTATCCATTTTCTTGGGGAAACGCTTAGATTATGGCAAACAAGAAGAACATTATAATATTCCGTGGGTTTTATTAGGGACAGCAATTCTTTGGATTGGTTGGTACGGCTTTAATGCTGGTTCAGCACTTGGCATCAATAACGTTGCCGTTCAGGCTGCGATTACCTCAACCGTTTCAACTGCGGCAGCGATGATCACTTGGATGGTTCTGGATATCATTCGCACTGGCAAACCAACATTGGTTGGTGTTTGTACTGGAACGTTGTGTGGGCTAGTCGGAATTACACCAGCGGCTGGTTATGTCACGGTGGCGGGGTCATTTTGGATCGGTTTGATCGCAACAAGTGTGAGTTACCTCTGGGTTAATGTGATCAAAGGCAAGATCGGTGTTGATGATACTTTAGATGCTTTTGGCTGCCACGGTGTTTCAGGGATTGTTGGTAGTATTTTGACTGGTGTGTTTGCAACTAAAGCCGTTAATCCACTTGTAACACATGAAGGTTTGATTTATGGTGGCTCGGCGCATTTGTTCATGGGGCAGTTGTTGGGCACTGTGATCACAATCGTTATCGTGGCGGTAATGGTCACTGCAATTACCGCTGGTCTACGACTGGTCGTGCGGATGCGTGTCGATGAAGCTGAAGAACGGACGGGTCTAGATATGGGGGAACACGGTGAGGCGGTTGACTATACGATCTCACTGTCGGCTGAGTTAGATGCCTTTAAAGAAGACACGAAAGACGTCATGACATTTCCAGATGAATTTAAAGGTCAGTTAGGTAGATTTGATACGACAACCACAAACCTACGTGAGCGGCCGACTAAAAGTCATTGAACCTAGAATGAAATAAATCGTTATGGTTTGGCACACAGTTAAACTAAAAATTGATAAATAAAATTAACACTTGACTAATCGTAGGAAAGGGGCCGGGACAAAAATAACGTTTTGTCTACGGCCCCGATTATTTCACGAACAATTTTATTTTAAACGTGTTCCAAAAGGCAACACCCTCACCTAACCACGAATGGCTCAAATGGAAAGCCCACCATTTTTCACAATTCTTGTTAGTGCTCAGGTGCTGAGCGCCTTTTGTCCCACTCTCTTTTTTCATACAGCTAATTTTATTTAAGGATACCAAGTAATTTATGTTACTCATGCTCTGGCTGATAAGCTAAGAGATCTCCCGGTTGACAATCAAGCGCTTGACACAGAGCGGATAAGGTGGAAAAACGAATGGCTTTTGCTTTGCCGGTTTTGAGAATCGATAAATTAGCCATGGTAATGCCTACTTGATTGGAAAGCTCAGTTAGCGACATTTTGCGCTTGGCTAGCATAACATCAATGTTTACAATGATTGCCATTAATTCCCCTCCTAAACTGTTAAGTCGTGCTCGTGTTTTAAAGCGATGGCTGATCGCAATAGTTTTTCGATCGTTGAGACAAAAACAGCTACGACAAATGGTACCGCAACGATACCAAGACCGATGACCATTAGTCCAGGTGCATCACCTGTATCAGCGAGGCGATAAACAAAAGGCAAAACCCCCCACAAATCAACAAACATCAGTAACGTGAGCACTCTGATCCGTTGAACGTTGGTCAAGGCTGCTGTTGAAAAGGGCTGACTTTGATCGATCAGTTTCAGTAAGCGATAGATAAACAACAGGATACCCAAGGCAAAAAGAGCTGCTAAGTAAAGCGAAACAGCGCAAATGATTTTTTCAGGAAACATTTGCTGAACCTGGATTGAATGATGGAGACCAAATGCTAAAGTGACGCCTAAAAACAAGATGAATAGAGCAATTAAACCTAAAATGATTTTTAATAAAGTTGTTCGGATGTGCACAGAACCACTCCTTTTAGATATTTTAGCTATTATAAGCCTCAAATTTGTGATAATCAATAAAAATATATCGATATTCAATAAATTAGTAATGCTTGCAAAGCGGCCGGAGCAAGATGAATGCTTTATCTACCCGCTTATTCGCTTAAAATGAATCAATCTGGTATGATTATCAGCATAGAAATTTCAGGTGATTATTATGTTGAATAAGCTTGCGAGCTATTTTCGTTCTGGATGGGAACGAAACTTAGCGATTCTTTGGTTTGGCTGTTTCATTACTGGGTTTGGCAATTCAATGACGATGCCATTTATGCCTTTATTTATTGATACTTTAGGGCACTTTTCCCCCTGGCAATTGAATGTTTTAAGTGGGGCAGCTTTTTCCATTACATTTTTGGCGAAGGCGATTGTTTCACCACTTTGGGGGAAATTGGCTGATCGTAAGGGTCGAAAATTAATGTGTTTACGAGCTTCAGGGGTCATGACGCTCACAATTACCCTGATAGCACTGACAACTAACGTTTGGATCCTAATTTTACTACGTGGGATTCAAGGCAGTTTTTCCGGTTATATCAATAATGCTCAGGCGATCGTGGCACAAGAATCACCCAGGGCTAAAAAAGGTCAAGCAATGGGGACGCTTGCCACCGGACAGGTAACTGGGACTTTGCTTGGCCCGCTAATGGGCGGTTTTTTGGTAGATCATTTTGGCTTTCGCGCTGCTTTTTATATTGCTGGTGCGCTTATGTTTGTTGTCTTCTGGACCACGCTATTTTTCGTTCACGAGAACTTCAAGCCAATTGCTGCTACAGCAATGCGCAAGATCAAAACTGTTTTTAAAGAATTACAGGCACCGCGCGTGTTGTTTGGAGTTTTTCTGACCACATTGGTCGTTCAAGCTTCAGCTAGTTCGATCCAACCGATCGTTAGTTTGTTCGTTAGACAATTACTACATGGGCACGGCGATGTGGCTTCCGTTTCTGGGGTAGTTGCTGCTGCTCCAGGGATGGCAACCTTGATCGCGGCCTCGATCATGGGCCGGATTATTGATCGAGTCGGAGCACAAAAGATTTTAGTGATCGGTTTGGTGACCGCTTCAATTGTTTTGGTACCAATGATTTTTTTACAAAATGTGAAACAATTTATCTTTTTAAGATTCCTATTTGGCATCTCTGATGCAGCGGTCATTCCAGCCTATCAAACCTTGATGACATTGAACTCACCTCAAGATGCCTTTGGGCGTATTTTTAGTTATTCCCAGTCGTTTCAGGCAATGGGTAGTGTGGTTGGTCCGATGTTGGGGTCTTTGATTGCCAGTTTAGCTGGCTATCGCAGTGTTTTTGTGCTGACTTTAGGCTTAGAAATTATTTGTTTGATCTATGTTATTTTTGCAGCTAAGTATCCTAAGAAAAAAGTTGATAGCGTAAATTAAAATGAACGGCATCATCTTTTCATGTGTCGTCTATTAAAAAATTGAGATTAGAAAAATACCGCCCTAATTGCTAACATGTTTGTCTAGCAACTAGGGCGGTATTTTTAATGAAAGCAAAAGTAGTAACTTGACCAAAAGAAGGAATAATGACAGCTCTACTAACTATTAAAAACTAATCTCCTCTGTTCTTATATAAAAAGTAGACCCTTAAGATCCCAAGCACGATAAATATCAAAATTAAAAGTGCTTTATTTATGGATGGAAACAATGCAAATACACCAGTACATGCTACAAATAAAATAAAAATATTAACTATAATCATCAAAACGGATTTCAAAAAATTCACCTCGTAAATCGCTATTTTGGTTAGAGGATTGGTTTAAATTAAAAAACCAGCACCTTTTGGGTACTGGTTGGTAAGAAGTTTATAGTTTCAAAACAAACGACGTATTAAATCACTGAACTTAAGCAGTTTTGCCATTGCGTTTGAATTGTTTGATTAATTTTAATGCTCGTTTACGAGTCTTAATATTCTTACTTTGTATATTGCGTTGTGCTGTGGCCATATCTGTTTTTTCAGTCATAAAAACACACCTCCATTAATCGCAAGAATAGTTATACTACTTTAACTTACAAAATACAAGTGCTATAAATTAAACCACATTACGAAGCTGGCCGCAAAGTGCAGGAATGCCACCAACATAGGGCTGGCCATTTAGAACAACAGTTTTTTAGACAATGATGACTTGAAGTCATGTAATTTGAGGTGTGGTGTTCAATGCATATCTAATTGAGCAGTGATCAAATCGGGTAAAAGCTGATGATTGATCCATAGTCTGCCAGCAATGAGATAAGTGTGATCGGTCAATTTGGTAAGTAATTGTGTCAGATTGCTATATTCTTTAAGTGTTTTGGCTTTGATTTTTGCAAATAACAGTTCTTTTTCTTCAGACATCTTGAAGAAAAGCTCTGTCTCAAAATCGTGAGTCATTAAAATTGAATCCGTTGTCGGTTCATAGTGCGGATTATTCAAGATCAACGAAAGACCATATTGACTGCCTTGTTCCAAGGCGCGGGCGATTGGGACTGATTGATCAAGATTTAAAATGCTGGTGTCATCCATGAAAATCGGTAATGGATGGTAGGCATTTCCATAAGTGACAGACTCAGTCAATAAATTATTCAGCATATAGTCAATAATAAACGTGCGCAATTTTGGTGGATAATGTTGGCACTTGATCACAAATAAGTGACCATCGCCATTGAAGAATTCACGCCAATGAAATTCAGACTGATAAGTGAACGGATCATGGCTGATCAATTCAGCCAATTTAGCAAGTAACTTTTGATCTGACAAATAGTCTGGCAAATCGGTAAAGCGAAAAGTATCGGGTTGTTTTGTTAGACCATTGGAAATTGCCTGGATCAGCTGTTCAGTTTCATTGCTGGTCAGTTTAAAAGCAGAACGTAATAATGAGACAACCTGGTTGATCAGAGCTAGTAAAGTATTAGTAGAAGGATGATCCGTCAAGGTTTGGCGAATCACGGCAAAAGGATCTAAACGAATTGCCATTTGATCTAGGTCGTTGAAGGTAATTTTATCAAAATCCGCATCATCAAAGTAAGCCATGTGCGCCTCATCCGTGATCAAGGCGACCATACTGATTTTTACTTGGGTAAATTGTTTTAAGAGCTGACGAATGAAAGCCATTTTTACCGAACTATTATCGCCAAACATCAATAGATGGCGATCGGTCAGTTCTGGATTGGAATAGGCCCAATTGACCATCATTTGATTCGTCATACTGCGGCCGAGATAGAACTGGGTAGCCGCTTGATTGAGATTTTTAGCTGTTAGTAGGCGATGCTCAATATTGGTTTCTGGCGTAACGGGGTGCACTTGGTTCAGATGGCTAACGTTACCCATAGTTTCGTTGGCAATAATTTTTTGATCTTGAGAGCTTTGCTGAATTACTGAAGGCGATTGTTGCTGCTGATAACGTTGGCTTAGCAGATCGCTATATTTGAAATCAAAAGCAGCCCCTTGAATTAATTTTTCAATTTGGCGGCGATCTTCTAAACCGTAAGTATAAATGTCGTTGTTAGGAACTTTGACTTCAAGCAGGGCATCATGATGCTCAACTGTTCTAAAGTGCGTTGTTGCGTTAGCTGTAAAGCGAAGGGCGTGGGCCTCTAAACCATCGAGATCAGCTATTAATTCAAAGTGCGCATTAAACAGGCGATCTTTTAACGGCTCCAAGCGTTGCTTTTTTGTTTGGTCGACATCTTGTCTGGGCAGTTGTTTTAAACTGGTATAGAAAAGTTTTCCGAGAAAAATTTTGATGTAATCTGTGAGAAATGACGTATCTAATTGATTCAGAGCGGCTGCTAAATTGGCTTTTGCAAAAGGGTGTCGGCCGATCAAAATTGGAAGAATATAAAATTGAACTACCTTGGAATCGCTTAAATTCAGGCCCATTAGCAATAAATCGCTATTTGTTAAACCAAAGTGGGTCAAGTTTTTAGCTGTAAAAGGCATGCCTCGAGCGGTCAAACCAAAATCCTTAGCATAGCGTTTGAATACGCTAATACTGATGGGTACCCAAATAAAGTCGGGATGATAGAGTAGACCACTAATTTCCTTATACGCCGTGATCTGCTTAAGCCCAGTTTGTAAAATATTTTGGTGATTATAAGTATGCCAATAATCATTAAATAGATTTGTATAGGCTAATAGATCACGTTGTTGCTTTTTAGTAGGTTCAATTTGATATGCTGCCAAATATTGCTGCCATTGATGCTGCTGGTTGGTATTTTTAGTCACGGCTACGACATCAAAATTAACTGGATCCGCAACATGATAGCGGGTCAAGTTGAAGGTCGCGTCAGTCTCCAGTGCGTCGATCAAAGGTGCGCCAGGTTCAAAAATCAACGTCTGGTTACTGCTGGAAAGCAAGGCTTCAGTCTCAGCTTCGTTAGGATCATGGGTATACATGGCCCAAATATCATTGAGAATATAAGGTGACAGATAGTTACGATTCATCATGGCTAAACTATTCCACTTTGCCGCAAAGTCGATCAAAGATGCCGACGAATCTGCGTTTTTAGTTCCGAAGCCTTGAATGGGGACACCGCGAACCTTAGTGGTTTGTGCATTTGGAATCAGACCGTTTAAAGCATAACTAGGTTCCAAATTAGTGTTCAGCTGATGGACCTCATGTAATACACGCTGAGGTTGGAAGAAAGTAATATGAAAGGCTTCATCTAAAGGCATATCGTCGTTGAAATAAATGGCTAAATTGTTTTGCATGATTTGAATCAATTTTTGCCAGGTTTCGTCTGAAAATTGAGCATAGTCGATCTGATACCCAAGCAGTTTCGCCAATTCTGAGCGTGTATGGATTTGCAAAAACGCTTCGATGATCTGGTTATCGGCACTTTTTTCAAAATGCAGTTCTAGCGGGGTAACTTCACCCAGCGGACTTTTTTTGAAGTCATTGATGAAAAAGCGCACAATGCTGTTTAAAATTGTGGCGTCTGGCCGAATATGGATGAAGCGAATTTTCAAAGGCTGCTGTTGTAATACTTGCAACAAGAATTCATGATTTTCTTTGTAATTGGTTAAGATATGACTCAAAATCGGGGCATAGTTAGATTTTAAGTGATGTTTTTGCTGTGACGTATAGCGGAGCCAATGATTAGAAAAGGTCCGATCAGCCTGATAAATCTGATTATTTAAAATTAAGTAGGGCATCAATCCGGCAGCTGATAGTTGTGCCTGAATCGTTTCGTTTAACGTGCTTGTAGTTAAATGCTTGTTATAATACAGCTGATAAGCTAATAATAACGGCGAGAAAGGTGACAAATAAAATGAATGATCAGACCAAACTGCTCCAATATAAAACAAATTAATGATTTGTTGAGGCAAGCCATTATCGTTATTGTGGGTTGATAGATGTGCTGAGACTTGATCCAGGAATTGCTGCACAGTCACTTGAAAATAGCGTGGCCAGTTGGATAGGCTTAAAAGGCGATCGTGGTCCATCAGGGTTTGAGCTAATTGCTCCAACGTTAATTGAATGTCATCTGGTAAATCTAGCTCTTGGGCTTGAAAATTACCGTTAGCGTCAAGTTTGCCGTAAAATTTTTGTTGTTGGGTCATTTGCTGTTCCAGGGCATACCAATGTTGCTGTGAGGCGTTCAAATAATAAGCTTTGTCATTATCGATCAATTTATTTTGATCAAAGAACAGGCCATGTTTTGATTGGCGGCGTAGATTTTCAATCTGATAATTATTTAAAAAATGCTTCACGATGGGCTCATAATGCAGTTGGAATTTCAATGGTATGAGATGTTCAAAAATATTGGGCAGCATGACGGTAAAATGGACCTGAGCCGTTTGTTCTAAGAGTGGCGCAAAATCCAATTGAGTGGTCTGGCTAATAAAGAATTCATGTAACTTATGTTGTGAGACAGAAATTTTAGTACTGGCTTGACTGTTGCCATTCAAGAAAGTGACCGATGGTGTATCTGAATGGATCTGGATGGCATAATCACCATGGGCAGCTACTGATAAACTAAAGGTAGGTGCGATAGTTGTTAAATGTCGTGGATCCATTGGTAAGACAGCAATTTTAAAAATTAACGGCAGTTTGACAGCTTCAGCTTTGTAATAAATTTGACCATAGTAAACTTGCCGGGTGTCGGCTTTGTCTAAGTTTAAAACCAATAATCGATCTACGACTTTGATAGCACCAGCAAGCGGCTCTTTACCCTTAAACAGAAATGATTTTTCAAAAACAAGCCCATTTGCATTCAACTCAGCATTGAAAGGCAGCCGAATCACTAGGCTATTATTTTGCTCAGAAGGTTTAACGAAAGCTAAAATACTATATTCTTGGGCAGAATGCAGCTGCGCTTGTTCATCACTAAAGTGACGTTGCTGCACCCAGAAATTAAGGTGTCGATTCAGTTTTTCAAGTTTGGCAACTTGAAGTTGTACCGTTGAAAAAGTTTGGTTCAAGAAGTTTTGCCGGGCCGTATACACTTCGTTAAATGGCCGTTCCTGCCAATTAGCTGCAAAATGAGCAAATTCTGTGGGATCCTCAAACGAAAGGTAGTTCTCAAGCTGGTGATTTGGATCTTGCTTGCTTAAAATATGCTGGATTTCGAGATGCAGCTTATGATTTTGCTGGATCCGTTTATTGGCGATCATATGGCTAGCCGTGCGTAGTTCTGCATCATAGAAGTAGCCGTGCTGTTGGTAGTCTTTTGCCAGCAGCGTCTTTTTTTGTAATAAATTATAAATTTCTGCTAGTTCGGCCAATGGCTCTTTGGCTTGTTTATGTGGCGTGCGTCGTAAGATGTCAGTCACTAAGGCTTTCTCGCCGATTTTAAGCTGAGAAAGGCCCCTCAAGGTTTCAAGATTTTTCAAGACTTGTTTGATATTTAGCGGCCCACCGTTATCACTTAAATTGCGCGCATTATAAATAATTGCTGGAAATGGTTTAGCTGTTAAATAAATTAAAATGGCATTGGTGAACGGCCCTTGCTGAGTGCTTAATTCGCTTTGTAGGTGGACCAAAAATCCAGGATTGGCTTCTTGATCAAATGGTACAATGATGGCCTTTTGACCCCCTTTGGTGAGGGCAATGGTATGATAAACGTTTTGACCAGCATAAAAGTCAAAGGGTGCAATGGTGACCTTATTCGTTTTAGTTAATTGTTGGTAAAGCTGAGCGACAGTACTTTGGTGTTTTAATAATAGATAGAATCGACTGCCATTGTTAAACGTGCCATCATGGAACCAATTTGTTAGTTGTTCAACCAAAAAGTTAAAATACCCCTCACGCAAATTGAATCCCTCCCCAGTAAATTTACAGATGGTATTATTGTTCGTTAAAAATTAGTCTATCCGCGTATCATAATTAAAGTTTAAGTTTGTAAAGAGATCGGTTAAAAAAGAGCTGAAAGCTAAGTGGTGCTGACGATCGCTTGGTGACAGGACATAGTTTTGGTCCAGTTTGATAAACAAACGAAATAAACTCAGTGAAATTGGTATTTGAGCCAAGTGTTCGCCAAATTCATCAAAAATAACGCAAAAAACTTTGATCAACCGTCGCTCAGTTGTTAAATAATATACCTTGAGCTGTAACGGAATCGCTAGTTGATGAACCTGGGCCGCCGACTGATCAGACTGTGTTTGACTGTACCAGCGCTGTAAGCCAACAGCGACCAGCTTAGCAAGGTTGGCATCATAATGGTAATTTAACGCATGTGTATAGCTTTTTAAGAACCTAAAATAAACTGGATCTGCAAAAAACTCGTTTTGATGGTCAAAAAGATAAAGCACCCTTAACAACCACCGGGCTAAGGCAATATCCGGTGTATTTTGATCTATCAAAAAGTGATAACTATTTGTAAACCAATGGCTGGGTAAATGATAATGGTTGAGTTGCGCTTGTAGAAAAGCAACTTTGTCATTGGTCTCTTGAAACTGGAGTAAAAGCTGCGTGATCTTTGGATGTTGAAAAGTCACGGGATCGCATTGGTGAAGATCAGTAAGTATTCGAGTTTGTGGCTGTTCAGGAAACATCAAGTTGAAAATTGTATTGTCCAATTTAGCTGTATCCGGTTTTGGTACCACGATATCGTGGAAAAAGGTGAGTAACTCACGAATAGAAAAGACCTTTTGGTTTTCAAGCTGTGACTTGATCAAGGTATATTTGATACTCGTTAAGATTTGTGGGTGCGTTAATAATTGGAAATTACGGTGCAATGGTGAAATGATATTTTGGTCAACGTCCGCTTGGTAAGCCCGGTAAAAAGGATTCTCATAGGCATTTGCGGAAAATATCTTAGCTGTTAATTGATCCAAAAAGTCACTTTGAGTCCCACTAGGTGTCACATCATAAAGTGGTAGGCGATCGATATAGACAAACTGGAACTGAGCCGTGATCAAATCATGGGGTGGTCCGTCTAAGATGTTTGTTGTTTGAATCATATCTATCATTTGAGTAAACGTTCCCAGGCGTTGAGCATGGCGCGCAAAATGTTTAAGCAGTACATCTGGAATGGTCATAATTTGGTGTAAAGGCTGATTACTACGTAGCTGCTGGTCACTAAAACCGTCAAAGTCTCTTAAAAGTTGGTCGTCTAATGAAGTTAACGGATCAAAACTTATACCAGCGCCGTCTTTAATATAAAGATTTGGTAAAGTAAATAATTCAGGATGATAAGCCTGTAAATTTGATAGGAGCTGTGATTTACCTGTACCACTACGACCAATGATCAGTGTTAAAGTATGGCTATTAGCTGGCAGCTGGTTGACAATGCGATTTAAAATAGCTGTGGCTGGGACCGGAACGTTCAGATATTTCTGTAAGTCTGTTAAGTCGGCCTTTCCATTGACAACGGCTTGAGGTGACGAAATATCCAATTGGCCAAAAAGGTGTGCCAGACGACTATGCGTGATTGATTGTCGATTCGATTCAGCCGCTTCTAATTGATAGTAGGCTAGCAGTTGCTGCATGAAAACAATTGTCTCTTGGTTGATCTGACTTGGTTGTGTGACATATCGTTGTACTTTGCGCAATTGATTTAAAGCACGCAAAGAAACTAACTGACTTTGTGTTAGTTCTTGAAGAATATCCTTAAAATAATGTGTGGTTTTAGGTATCGAACCAAGTGATGGAAATTGACTTTTTAACGCTGTAATCAGCGTTTGCAAAAGTTGGTCAAACACCCGTTCAAACTTTTGCATGGCGCTGTTCCCTCCCAAAAAGATTATCTTACGAAATACTAACATTAAAATCACATTATTTTTTCTCATATATTGTTGAAAAATCAACAATATATGCAATAAGGCCGTTATTTTTATAGAAAAATAACATAAATAGTTATAAAAAATAGCAGGGGCCAAAAACAAAACTTAGTCTTGTTTCGGTTCCTGCTATTTATATAAATCAGTTAAATGTACTTGTGATTTCAAAGTATTTCTAAGAACAGAACCACTAATATGGAAAACTTAACATTTAGCCCATATTTATTTGTGGTCAACTGTTGCGTGTTCTTGGTCAGAGTCTGATCGATGTTTCTTAAATGAGAAGCCTTTAAGTGGTGAATCATACGTCAGTTTAATCGTAGCGGACATCATGATTGGAATAATAATCACTAGGATTGCTAAGCCGACCATCACGCCAATCGCCACTTGAATTAAGGTCAATACTCCAGATGGAATCAAAGCTGCAAAGGTACCGGCTAGAATGATCGCAGCAGAGATGACAACAGCACCAATGATCTCTGAAGCTAAGTTCATGCTGAAACCAATATCAAACTTAGGATTTTCCTTTAATTCACGATACTTCATCATTAAGAAGATACTGTAATCAACCCCGAGGGCGATGAGCATGATGAAAGTGAAGAAAGGTGTGTTCCAAGTTAGATCAGCTTGACCTAGCACCAGCTTACTAATTTCGCGAGTGAGACTTAATGAAGTGAAGTAAGCTAATAACAAGGTGCCAATGATATAAATTGGTTGTAGTAAGGAACGGGTGACAAAGATCAGTGCCAGTGAGATCCCAATAATCATGATCGCAGCGGTTCTTAAGAAATCACTGGAAGAGATTTGATACGTATCATTAATCGTAGATGTTTGACCACCGAAGGCTGTTTTAGCATGGTGCAATGGCGTGCCCTTCAATTGACTCTTAACATCGGTGGACATTTGATCAATACGAGACATGGCCTTGGCTGAACTTGGATTATCATCAAGCACGATCGTTAATTTCGTTGTCTTGTAATCAGAAGACATGTAGTTGTTCAATGCTTGTTTGAAAGTTTTACCTTCTAGGACGTTTTTAGGAATGTAGAAACTTTCGGCTGCTTGAGATCGGTCAAATTGATTCATGTATTGATGTGCTGAACCAAGACCACTGTTAACGCTTTGAACCCCATTGGCAGCACTACCCAAGCCAGAACGTAATTGACCTAACATAGCTGTGCTTTGTTGTAGACCTGTGTAAAGTTGCTGTTGCCCATTTTGTAAGGTGCCCAAACCAGTCGTTAATTGTGGGGCTTGACTAGCTAGTTCGCTAGTACCATTACTCAGTTGGCTGGCGCCAGTATTGGCTTGACCAACAGCCGTTTGAACTTGCGTTAAACCACTTGAAAGCTGGTTCAATGCGGTAGCTGCACCAGGTAATGCCACATTAGCATTCTGGGCCAAGTAGGCAACTTGCGTCTTTAATTGGGCCAATTGTGCTTCGGATTGTTGCACTTGCGTTTGTAAGCCACTTTGCTGGATGGCGGTTAAGCTTTGGCCCAAACTCTGGTCGGCAGCGCCAGCTTGCTGTAGATTAGCTGCGACCGATTGTAATTGCTGTTTAAGGCCAGCTGTTTGCTGCGTTGTCGCTGATGCCAAGCCACTAGCCATAGCTTGACTTAAAATTTGCATTTGTGCATCAGTTAGTTGGGCGTTATTCGCTTGAGCAGCAGCTAATATTTGCTGGACTGCTTGAGAACTGTCGGCGCTTCCGGTTCCAGCTGATTGTAAAGCACTGAGGGTTTGACCAGCAGCCTGGACATTATTGCCAATGCTCTGGGCTTGCGTTGCAACATTACCCAAATTATCGGTGATCACGCTAGTATCAATACCGGCAGCACCATTATTTTGAAGGGCTTGGTTTAATTGCTGAATACCAGCGTTAATTTGAGGCAAGCCTTGCTGTAATGCTTGAATCTGGTTGGCATTACCACCAGTGAGCTGGGCACTTAACTGTTGACTTAGGGCGTTCATCCCAGTAGCCAACTGCTGACTACCTGCTTGTAATTGGTCAATGCCACCAGTGAGCTGCTGGCTGCCATTGGTCAATTGATTAGTGCCATCGATCAATGAAGAAACACCAGTCAGCGCTGATTGACCATTATTTTGACCTAGCTGTTCTGTTGCACCATTGAGGCCCTTATGAATGGTACCCAGCCCTTTTTGACCTTGAGATAGACCTTTGCCTAAGGTATGCACTTGATCTTTTACATAGAGTGCTTTGATTTTAGAACCACCTGGTTGGGTGACGGAAGCGACCGTTTTGACACCAGGTTCTTTTTGCAAGCTCTGAGTCAAATCGTCGATCGTTTTTAGATATTCTTCTTGGTTCAGCCGTTTATTGCTTTGAATGTAAAGTGTGGTTGGTTCGGCCGTCCCTTTAGAGAAATGTTTTTGAACCACGTCAAACCCTTGCTTAGCAGGGACATCATTACCTAGTTCATGAAGATTATCGTAGTCCAAACTACTGTTATAAGTGAAGATGAACGGGACGGTCACTAGTAGAACGAGTAATAAACTAACGATCGGGTGGAAGATACTTTTCTCAGAAAGAAAGTTCCAAAACTTGCTGGTTGAATGGCCAGAAAAGTTCTTTGCTGGCCAAAACATGCGCTTGCCTAACCAAGTCATGAAGAAAGGGTTCAAAGTTAATAGAACGACTAGTAAAACAGCGACCCCAACGGCCACACCTAGACCTGATTGGTAGATTGAGAATTTAGCTAATCCTAGAGCAGTAAAGCCAATCAGCACTGAAGAACCTGAGTACAAAATAGTTTTGCCCGCTGTTTTACGCGCCCGTTTGGTGGCAGTCCAATTGTCGTAGCCCGCCGCCAGTTCTTCTTTAAACTGGTCATATAGTAAGATATTGTAGTCGGTCCCGATCCCAAATAAGACGATGACAATAAAGACTTGAGTAAAGTCTGATAATGGGAAGTTGAAATACTGCACGAGATTCATCACAATACTTAAAGAAACGATGAAAGAAACTCCAACGGTTAACAAGGAGATCAGCGGCACGATCGGTGATCGGAAGACGATAATCAAAACGATAAAGATAAAGATTGCCGCAATGACTTCAGTTTTTTGAATACCACGCTGAGTTTTTTGACTAAATTCTTCATTTAGGATATCGGCACCGGTCACATAACTTTTAACACCCGCTGTTCTAACGGCGCTGGATAATTCTTGATTGACTTGGTTGACTGTGCCATGGTCTTTAGCAACCAAAATTTGAACAATTTGGGTAGATTTATCTTTTGAAATCAATTGCTTTTTGGTCTCAGCATTATCATTTGGGGCTGTAATAGATTTGATGCCATATTTTTTGGCATGACGGTCCAAGCGATGGATCGTGGTTTCGATATTTTCCTTTTGGGTCGGCGTCAAGGCCTTATTGCCATTATTGAAAACGGCAACAATTTGTCGGGTGTTGCCTTGACCACGGCCCCAATCCTTTTGGATCGCGTTGGCAACTTGGCTTTGCGCAGTATCTGGGATCTTGGTCTGCCCCTTATCGCGAATTAAGCCGGAAATGTTAGGCAGCATTAGGACTGCGGCAATCACTAAAATGATCCAAGCAACTAATGAGCCCACATGATTGTGTAAAAAGCGGCGCATATTAACAATTCACCTCGAGATTTATTTGTCTGCTAGCAATAGATTTAGGGTATGTTCAAAACTTTGATCAGGATCTTGATCCTCAGGTTTGAAGTAGCCCATGATCTCAATAGCCGTAAAACCAATGATGGCACTAGAAAAGCTACGTGCAAAAGCAATCTGTTCTTGTTTGGATAGTTCAAGTGTTTGGACGAGTTGATCTAAAATATTTAAGATCTTAGCCATTGCTTGGCGAAAAGCAGAGTTTTGACCGTAATTTTGAATGTAGTAAATAATGGTAACAAGCTGGCCCTGTGCGCGGAAGTAGCTGTGGATCACTTCACCAAAGCTCCGCAAAGCGGCCTTACCAGTTAAACCCACCAGCTCTTGGATAATAACTTGATAGAGATCATCCATAAAATTTTGCCCCATGGATTCAATGAGGTCATTGGTATTTTTGAAGTAGTTATAAAGTGACTGTGAGCGGATATCCAGGCGCTTCGCTAATTTAGGAAAGGTTAGTTTTTCAAAACCAGACTCTTTGACCAACGCGGCTGCTTCTGCCATCACTTTTTGTTTATCTAATGTACGTTTCATCTAGGCACCTCCTTACCTTTTTTCTGGAAGCAAAAAGTATTGTAACACTACAATGAGTTGAAATCAATCTACAACGTGTAGAAAATATTGTAAAAAATGCGGGCGAAAACAAAACGTTAATTTTGTCTCGCTCGCTATTTTCAATATCTATTCAGACACATATGAAATCATCCCTGTAGACTAACTTTAAGTTTGGCACTATTTTTGAGCGCTGCTTTTAGCAAAGTAAAATTCTTTCGACTTAAACTCGTCGTTTCATCTTCAACCAGCAACATGATAGCTTTGACAAAAAAATTTGTTTGGTGTTTGTAAAATTGAACTTTTTGCTGATATGATAGATCCAGTGCCAGTAAGCTAAAGCCCACTTCTTTTAGTAACCAGTGGGCGATGAGCGGATTGTTTAAAATAGCATCATAATCATGGACCATTTCTGCATTCGAGTGCCACAAATCAGTAGCCGGGAGTTGTTGCGCCATTAAGGCGGCTTCATAGCTGGTATCATTTTTAATATAAGCGCCTAAATTAAGATTGCCTCGAGTTTGTAACTCAAATTTGAGTAATTGACCATAGCTTATATCCTTCATGATAGCCACCTTCTTTCACGAATAAGCGTCCGCCTTAATAAAAATGTTATTACATTAATCCATTTGATGAAAACTGATCCTAAAGGATGCCCGTGTTCAGGCTGATTTCAAGTAGCTCATTAAAATAATCATCGTTTTCGATCTTCTAGGTTTATTTTACGAAATTAGGTTAGTAGAGCCTACCATTATTGCTTAAATGTTGGACTGCAAATGAGAGTTAGGAGTGTTGTGATCAATATGGGACAAAAATATTATGCCGTTGCCAAAGGCCGTAAACGCGGCGTTTTTAACGATTGGGCGACCACTGAAAAACTAGTCAAGGGCTACACGGGGGCCCGCTATAAAAGCTTTAAGACCCGCCAAGAGGCAGAGGTTTTCGTTCAAACAGCAGGTAAAAATTCTGGCACCAATCAAGGTATAAAAAAGAGCACTAACGTTGTTAAACGCACACCTGCAAGCGAAAATACCGCAGAAGTAATCTTTTATACAGACGGCGGCTCTAGAAATACAGGTAATGTTCGCGGCGGCCATGTAAAAGCTACTGATAAAGCAGCTTGGGCCTATTTGATCCAAGTCAAAGGGCAAGAAATTGCTGATTCAGGCCATGAGTTCGGTGCGACCAATAACCGAATGGAAATTACTGGATTTAAGATGGCTTTAGAAAAGCTCATTCAATTAGGTTTAAATGAAACGGCAATTTTAGGAGTATTGGATTCCCAATATGTGCTAAATGCCATACAAAAAGGCTGGTTGGTTGGCTGGCAGCGTCGCGGTTATCGTAAAGCAGATGGTTCGGTACCTGTTAATGTTGAATTGTGGCGGGAAGTGGCAAAGCTCTTACCGAAGTTTCCTAAATTACAGTTGACTTGGACCAAGGGGCATGCTGATAATCATGGTAATGTATTTGTGGATGAATTGTTGAATCGTGAAATGGATCAAATGTAAGGTCTGATGATTTAGAAGTACGATTAGCGGCACGAATTTATAGCTTAGGTTATTTGAAATAAGGGCATTGAAAAAGTGATTGAACTCAAGATGATCTTGAATTCAATCACTTTTTTAGGTTGGTGTGCCAAAACTACCCGCTGATTCTCGCGCTCTGATTAAACGCGTTCCAAAGGGTAACTTCGTCACCTAACGTTAAATCTCTGGAATGACTGACGCCATATCTGCATGATTTTCCGTTAGTGCTCCGAAGCTGACCGCCCTTTGTCGCGCTCTGATTAAACGCGCTCCAAAGGATAACTTCGTCACCTAACGTTAAATCTCTGGAATGGCTGACGCCATATCTGCACGATTTTCCGTTAGTGCTCCGAAGCTGACCATCCTTTGTCGCGCTCTGTTAAAATAAATTCTGGAAGAAATTCACAATGGCATCCCAGATTTTTTGGATGAAATTTCGATTTTCCTGGGTATTCAGCTTATTAAACACGCCTTTGGCACTATCGACAATATTGTTTGATAGTTTTTGGGCTTGTTGTTTAAAATTGCTGGAATTTAACGCACCAGAATCGCGAATTTGAACTAGAATATTAATAATTTGCTGCTTTTGATTGTTATTGATGATATTTTGAATATTATTTTTCTCTAATTGATTGTTTACGATCGTTGTGATCTGACCCACGCTGATATTATGTCCAGCTTTAGCCATATCGCTTTTGGCACCGGCAATGGCGTTGTTTAATTGGGCATCGGAATAACCATCTTTGCCCTTATTGTCTTGATTAATATCACTCAGCGTACTCATTTCATTTTGCGCCGCATTGATTTGCTTTTGGCTTAAATCGCTGCCGTTTTGATCAAAAGCGGCATAAACACCAGCTAGCGCGCCTGAGCCGTCGATGGGGACTGCAGAGGTCACATAAATATTTGCGTCAGACACACCTGCAGTTAATGCGGCATTTTTGTATTGATCAGCTGTGATTGTAGTAATATTATTCTTACCGTTATACGGTAGGATGTGCACATTAATACCTGAACCAGAGCTTGTTTTCTCAACGGCAGCACTAGACCAAACACTGGAATTACTGGTAAAGTTGCTGCCAGAAGGGTTCAGATATTTCACTAAAGTATCCCCATTGACCGTGATTGTTTGGTAATTGCTATTGTCTAGGTCTTTTGTCAAAGTATTGATTGTCCCTTGTTTTTGGTCAGTGGTTAAGGTGGTCCCCAGGGTAACCGTGGGTTGCTGCCATGTTTCCGCGTGAACGGCCTGCGTTTTGAAATTAAAAAATGTGAATGTGATTGCCGCTAAAATTGCTAAGCTGCCTAGTAAAGGCTGGATATTCTTTTTGATAGTAGTCATAGTGTCTGCCTTTCTGTTAATGAAATAATTGATTTCGTAAGATTAGTATTGCAAATAAGTTTGAAGATTTGATGGGAGGGTACGGTATTATGATTCTTGTACACCGGCGACATGTAAATGAGATTCCTATTTTAGAAGTTGTTGCTGAACAATTCAAGTCGCAGCCATTGCCCTGTGTGATCTATTATCATGGCTGGCGCTCTGCTAAGGAGTTGGTTTTGACACAGGCACGAAAATTAGCCCAGCAAAAAATACGCGTTATTTTACCGGATGCTTTTAATCATGGCGAACGCTTGTTACAACAAATTTCACAAATACCATCATTTACATTTTGGCAGAGCATTCAAGCTAACTTAGCTGAATTTTCATTAATTATACATTATTTAAAACAAAATCAGCTTTTATTAGCGGATCTCATCGGTGTGGGCGGCGTTTCTATGGGTGGCATCACAACTTGTGCGTTGTTAACGCAGCATCCTGAGATCAAATGGGCGGCTTGTGTGATGGGCAGCCCCCAGCCATTATTGTATCGGGAGCGTGTCCTTCAGCGCGCTGCTTACTTTAAACGAGCATTGCCAGCTGACTTTCGAGAGCTAACCAGTTGGCTGAGCCATTATGATTTGGCGAGTCGGCCGCAAAAACTCGCTGGGCGGCCGTTGCTGTTTTGGCATGGGACAGCCGATCCACGAATCGACTTTGAAGATGCTTACCAATTCTATGTAAAGCACCATACGCAATCATATGGCCGACAGATGCAGTTTGACATCGGTCGCGGGCAGGGACATTTGGTCAGACCTGAGACGATGGACCGGATCACGACTTTTATGGCAGCACAAATCTATGAAGCTGAAGATTAGAATAAAATGTTAAAATTATGAGTCTTTATAGATTGTGTACAATTAGTTGATATATAAATATGTAACACGTTTTCAAAAATAGTAATTTTGTGGGATTTCCCTATTGACTTCTCATAAAGAATAACCTAACTTTAAATTATCAAATGAGAATTGTTTTCAATTAGGTCCATAAGTGACTTAATTGTTTCGATAGATAAAGGGGATGGTTGGATGATACCCTTGACAGATGGTCAAATCGGCATGGCTTATCAGGTTAGAAATAATCCTAAGATCGACCAATCTGACAAACATCTGCGTGACTTAGGTTTTGCAACAGGCGCTGAGGTTCACATTATTTCAGCTTCTAAAGATGCAATGATCGTTTTGGCCCGTGGTAGCCGAATCGCATTGAATCGAGCTACGGCGGCGTTGATTTATATCGAACCGAAGCAAGACCGTTCCGATCAGGATTGGACTTCGTTAGCCAATACTAAAGTTGGACATTCTGGTCGTGTCGGCGCAATTTTAGGGAAAGGTGCGGTTAAGCGCCGGTTAATGGATATGGGATTTACTCGGGGTGTGATCGTTAGAGTACGTAAAGTTGCCCCATTAGGCGACCCGATTCAAGTGAGCATTCGTGGGTATGAACTTAGTTTACGTAAATCAGAAGCACAGCTGATCTTAGTGGAGGAGGCAAGCCATGACTAGCATGGAATTAGCCCTAGCAGGCAACCCCAACTGTGGTAAAACAACTGCTTTCAATGCACTAACTGGTGCGCGGCAGTATGTTGGTAATTGGCCCGGCGTTACGGTAGAAAAAAAGGCCGGTTATCTGAAGCACAACAAAAAAGTAACTTTACAGGATTTGCCTGGGATCTATTCCTTGGCACCATATTCACCTGAAGAGATCGTTGCCCGGGACTATTTGATCGACAATCGACCGGATGCGGTTATAGATATTGTCGATGCTACAAATATTGAGCGTAATTTATATTTGACAGTCCAATTGATGGAGACTGGATTACCGATTGTTGTGGCTATGAATATGATGGATGTTGTCAAAAAGCAAAACAAGCAATTTAATTTAGATAAATTAGCCTATGGTCTGGGCGTACCTGTGGTTAGTATCTGTGCTTTAAAGGCACAAGGCCTCAATGAAGCAACGCAGCGAGCAATAGACGCGGCTGAAGATACCGATACTCAAGATCGCTACCCCCTTTATGATAAACGTTTTGAAGCAGCTATTGGTGAAATCGAAGACGTGATCTGTCAGCAAGTACCTTATGATCGTAAACGCTGGTTTGCCATTAAGCTGTTTGAACGGGACACCAAGATCAATGAACAACTGACGCTCACGGATGAACAAAAAATAGAGCTTGAAGATATTATCCGCACGGCTGAAAAAGTATTCAACGATGATAGTGAAAGTATTGTGATCAATGAACGCTATGCGTTTGTGACACGCATCGTCAATTTAGCCGTTGTTAAGAAAAGTGATTTTTCGTTAAGTACTAGTGATAAGATCGATCGGGTTGTGACTAACCGCTTCTTGGCGTTGCCAATTTTTGCTGTTGTGATGTGGGCTGTTTATTATTTATCCATTCAAACTGTGGGTACACTCGGGACAGATTGGATCAATGACGTGTTATTTGGTCAAATCATCCCGAATACATTGACACCCTTATTAGCAAGTTGGCAAGTCGCAACGTGGATGCAAAGCTTGATTTTAGACGGTATTATTGGTGGGGTCGGTTCTGTGATCGGTTTCCTACCGCAGCTGATCGTACTGTTTGTCTGTTTAGGTATTTTGGAAGATTGCGGCTATATGGCGCGGATTGCTTTCGTCATGGATCGCTTGTTCCGTAAATTTGGCTTGTCTGGCAAGTCTTTTATCCCAATGCTGGTGGCAACAGGTTGTGGGGTGCCGGGAATCATGGCTAGTCGGACGATCGAGAATGAAAAAGATCGTCATATGACGATCATGATCACGACATTCATGCCCTGTTCTGCAAAACTGACGATCATTGCGCTGGTTGCTGGTGCTTTCTTCCCAACCAGTTCTTGGGTCGCACCTTCTGCTTACTTTGTCGGGATCTTTGCCATTGTCGCTTCAGGTATCTTTTTGAAAAAAACGCGATTATTTGCTGGTGATCCCGCACCATTTATTATGGAATTACCAACTTATCATATGCCACAATTTATGAACGTCGCGCGCCAGGTATTGGAGCGTAGTCGGTCATTCATTAAAAAAGCGGGGACCATTATCTTTGCCAGTTGTATTTTGATTTGGCTGTTATCAAACTTTAACTTCAGACTCCAATGGGTCTCTGAAGGTAAAAGCATGTTAGCAGCTATTGGGGCTGTGATTGCGCCACTATTTGCACCATTAGGCTGGGGCAACTGGCGGGCAACCGTTGCTGCTTTTACGGGATTGGTCGCAAAAGAAAATGTTGTCGGAACTTTCGGTGTGCTCTTCAGTCATGCGAAAGGCTTAGCTGAGAACGGTCAACAAATTTGGCCGCTGCTGCGGGCAACATTTACGCCTGCTGCTGGCTATTCATTTTTAGTCTTTAATCTATTATGTGCCCCTTGTTTTGCGGCAGTTGGTGCGATGCGCCGGGAATTTGGCGATGTGAAATGGACTATGACGGCCGTCACATATCAGTGCAGTTTGGCTTATTTAGTGAGTTTCATGATTTATCAATTTGCCCATTGGCTTCTAGAAGGCGGGGCCTTCACAATTAGTACTGGGATTGCTTTTGCAGCCTTGGCATTATGTGTTTACGCGTTAGGCTTCATGCCGAAACGCCAACAACCAGTTGCTGAACTTTCAACCGCACAATCTTGAGGAGATGTTAGATATGGCAACCGTAATTTTAGCAATTTTAATTTTTGGTAGTGCTGCATATGTGATCTGGTCACGTTATTTGAAAAAAGATCGTAAACCAGCTTGTGATGGCTGTCATGACGTGGGCTGTCCTTTAGTTGCGGCAAAAGATGCAAAGCATGGTGAGCATCTTAATTCATAGTAAATAATAATCTTGTAAAAATAAATGCACACAAGGCCGGGACAAAATTAATGTTTTGCGACCGGCTTTTTTGTATCTGGATACTACAGCTTTGAATGCTTTTTAGCGCGTGTTATTTTTTGATTATTAGTTAGTGTGAAGCAACCGTTTTAATGTGAACTATTTTACAATGTAAGAGAACAGTTTTATACTGATCTTGTAATGGCTTACAATTTAAAACTTAAAGAAGGTAATTCGTTTGGATAAAACAATAGCTAAATCCATTATTAATAACAAATTTGATGACGTTATGTTCGGTAGAAAGTCAGTTCGTAACTTTGACGAGACCAAATCTATCGATCGTTCAGAATTACAAGAAATGATTGCTGAGGCAACGACAGCACCGTCTGCATGCAACTTGCAGTCGTGGCATTTCGTTGTTGTGAACACACCTACGGGCAAAGCCAAGGTACATGAGGCAGCGCTGAAATTCAACTATCCTCAATTAGAAACAGCACCGGCTACGATCTTTATTTTCGGTGATACGGCTTCCCATGAAGTTTATCGTGAAGTTTGGACTAAAGCTCGTGATGCTGGCAAAATCTCTCAAGAGAAGCTAGATCAAATCTTTAATACTTTTCTACCCATGTATGAGCATGCTGATCAAGAATTCTTAAAGTTTGATGCGACTATTGATTGTGCAATGGTAGCCATGCAATTGCTGCTGATAGCCAGAGCACATGGCTATGAAGCTGTGCCGTGGGCAGGCTATGATGGCGGTAAACTTTTAACAGCATTAGGTTTGGACGCCAAGCGCTATGTTCCTGTGATGGCGGTTTCGATTGGTAATGCTGCAGAACAGCCGATTGATACTGATCGTTACGATGCGGCTGCTTTAACAGAATTTGTATAATTAATTTGTGGTCGAATACAAAATGACCCTCAAAAGTTAGATTGAAAAATCTGATTTTTGAGGGTCTTTGTTTGGTCAGCTAATCATGCAGCTTATTCCATTTATCTTTTTAGGATCATGGATCTATCATGATTACTTTATTATATTTTTGATTATTTGATAGTAATTGTGCCAATCATTCGTAAAATTGGCTAAACACGCTTGATCGAGCAAAAATTCGAATAGGGGTTGCTTGTTAGGAACATCCAGAAATAAATATTTTTGGGGTACACAAAATTTGGGATAATGAGCTCTTAGGATAGCTAAACTTATTTTAGCTATTTTAGAAACCGCAGTGATTGGAATAAGACATCCTGTATTTTTTTCTTTGAAGTAATCAAAAATAGCAGTGTAGTCATCTTTTTGTATCGCAGAACCGATGGTGGCTAGAGTTTGGGCATCTGCCGAAATTGGTGGATCACATTTCATAAAAAATTCAATGCCGCCATTTTTACCAGTTGTATAAACAAAAGCTTGAAATGCATCCGGGAAAAACTTTTTTCGATATTCAATTACTTTTTCACCCCTTAAAACTTGCGACACATACTCACTGTGTAGAGACATTAAAAGGGTGGGTAACATTGGGTCATATCTAGTATCTATTATTTTTGACACAGCACAAGCACCTCTGCAGCTTAGTTAAAATTTTTTAAAATAATTGTGCCGCTTTCACGGCTTGCCGCCAGCCGCTATATAGTTGACTGCGCGTTAGCGAGCTGATTGCTGGTTCAAATGTCTGTCCGCCAGCATTCAAATGACGTAACTCGGCCAGATCTTTGAAATAGCCCGTGTTTAATCCGGCGATGAAAGCAGCGCCTAGTGCTGTAGTTTCGCGACTTTCAGAACGTTGGACGGGAACTTGGGTAATATCAGCTAAAAATTGAAGTAAATAGTCGTCTCTTGAGGCACCACCATCAACGCGTAATTTAGTAATGGGTAAATTGGTATCTTGCGTTAAAGTACTCAAAAT
Source organism: Agrilactobacillus fermenti (assembly GCF_021030645.1). Classification (GTDB taxonomy): domain Bacteria; phylum Bacillota; class Bacilli; order Lactobacillales; family Lactobacillaceae; genus Agrilactobacillus; species Agrilactobacillus fermenti. The sequence goes on from NZ_JACGCJ010000011.1 coordinate 44,229, forward strand.
ATCCTCTGTCTGATAGGCAATGGCTTGCAATGCGGCTTTAACCAGATCTTCTCGAGTCGTACCCCGAGTCAAACCTAGAAAAGTACCGCGAACTTCATTATCCCAATAGGGCGCTGCCAAGCCGTTGAAAGCGGGGACAAAGTAGATCTCATTTTGACTGGTTGCTTGTTGCGCCGCTGTGTTAGCTGTTTGGAAGTCGTCTAAAAATTGCAGCTGATCGACAAACCAGTCGATGGCATCGCCAGCTGTTAGGATACCACCTTCAAGGACATAGTTTGTCTTATTGGTGAAGGTATAGCCAATACTTGTTAGTAAGTTATTAACCGAAAACTTTGGCGTTGTACCCGTATTCATGACGATAAAACCCCCGGAACCAAATGATGCTTTGACCGAGCCCATATCAAAATCGGTTTGACCAAATAAGGCCGCTTGCTGACTGCCGATCATTGCCGCAATAGGAACTTGCCGACCATAAAGTTGATGCGTGCTGGTTTCACCCAGTATTTGATCATTCGTTACAACTTCGGGTAATATTTCCCGGGGAATATTAAATAATGCCAGCAGTTCAGGATCCCAATCTTGCGTGTTGATATTGAATAACAACGTACGGCTAGCGTTCGTTATATCTGTTTTAAAGATAGTACCATCACTTAGCTGCCAAGCGAGCCAAGTATTGATATTGCCAAATAATAAGTCACCTTTTTCCGCTCTTTGCTGGCCATCGGGGATATGATCTAAAATAAAGCGGATTTTACTGGCAGAAAAAATGGGATCTAAACGTAAACCGGTTTTTTCTTGGATTATGCGGCGGTCTACTTTTTGTTTTAATTGATCAATCAGGGGTTGTGTTTGATTAGAACGCCAAGAGATTGCGTTGTGAACCGGCAGTCCAGTAGCTTTATCCCAAATAACTGCCGTTTCACGCTGATTGGCAATAGCAATACTGTCGATTTGGTCCGGTTGGATATGACCATTGATAAGTGCATCCGCCAAAACGGATTGCACGGTATCAAAAATAATGATTGGATCTTGTTCCAACCAACCGGGTCGCGGACTGAGTTGTTCGAATTTACGTACTTCCCGGGTGACAATATGGCCTTGATGGTTAAAAACCACCGCACGAATTGAGGTTGTGCCAGCATCAATTGTTAAAATATAGTCTTTTGTCATAGCCATTACTCCTAAATCAATTGTTTTTGCGGTTTAAAGGCTTGAGTTGCTGCCACAGCCTTTTGCCAGCCACGATAAAGTTTTGCTCGTTGCGTTTCAGTCATGTTAGGGCCATATTTTTGACCTAATTTAGTAATTGATTGTAATTCATCCGTGTTTGCCCAGAAATTGACACCTAGACCCGCTAAGTAGGCAGCGCCTAAACCGGTAGTTTCTAGAATTGCCGCACGGTGGACGGGGGTGTTTAAAATATCTGCCTGAAATTGCATTAAATAATCATTTCGAGTGGCACCACCGTCAACATGTAATTCAGGAATCGTAATACCAGTATCTAATTCCATGATGTCTAAAACTTCACGGGTTTGGAAAGCTAATGATTGCAGGGTAGCCCGGGCTAAGTCATTGCGGTTGGTTTGGCGTGTGATGCCAAAAATACCACCACGGGCATCCGCATCCCAGTATGGTGCACCTAGGCCGGTAAAAGCGGGCACAACGTAGAGCTGATCATTATGACCGCCCTTTTCAGCCAAGCGTTGTGTTTCGCCAGCATTTTCGACAAGTTTTAAACCATCGCGCAGCCATTGGATGGCAGAACCAGCCACAAAAATGCTACCTTCTAGGGCATAGTTTACTTGACCATTGATACTGTAGCCAATCGTTGTTAAAAGGTTATGTTGGGATAGTTTGGCTTGGGTTCCGGTATTCATGACTAAAAAGGCCCCGGTGCCATAGCTGTTCTTGACCATACCAGGTTTTAAGGCGAGTTGACCAAATAAGGCCGCTTGCTGGTCGCCGACTAAACCAGCGATTGGCACTTCACTGCCGTAAAAATGATAATCTTTCGTTTGGCCATAAATTTCAGCGTTTCCATGTACTTCAGGAAGCAGTGATTTAGGAATATTTAAAGCCGCTAAAATATCTTCATCCCATTGCAATTGGTGGATATTGAAAAGCATCGTACGGCTGGCATTGGTATAGTCAGTGACATGACTGCGGCCACCAGTGAGTTTCCAAGTGAGCCAGGTATCGATCGTGCCAAATAACAACTCACCTTTTTCCGCGCGTTGCTGGGCACCTTTAACGTGATCTAAGATCCAGCGAATCTTAGTTGCTGAAAAATAGGGATCGATCGTCAGCCCGGTTTTTTCATGGATCATTTGTTCATAGCCCTGATTCTTTAGTTCGGTTGCGATGGCATTGCTTTGGCGGGATTGCCAGACCACAGCATGGTAAATCGGCAAACCGGTTTGCTTATCCCAAATGACTGTGGTTTCGCGCTGGTCGGTAATACCGATGCCGGCAATTTGTTTGGGCTGGATTCCAGATTTGATGAAAACATTAGCAATTGTTGACTGGACCGCATTCCAAATTTCAATAGGATCGTGCTCTACCCAGCCTGGTTGTGGGAAATATTGGCGAAATTCTCGGTTAGCATCAGCGATGATTTGTCCGTTATGATCGATAATTAAAGCGCGTGTACTGGTTGTCCCTTCATCAAGGGCCAGCATATATTGTGTTGATGTCATAGCAACCTCCACGATAAAAAGTATTAATTAAAACGTTAATGCTAAAATGATAAAAATAATTACTGCAATTGGCAATAATAGTAAAATGAACGTGACAATAATCGGACTGCTGAGATAGACGTAAAGTTCTAGTAATAAGATTAAGCCCAGCCATAGTAGGATAAAAGGCAGCAGTCCGATCGTACTAGCGAAAAGCCAACTAAAACCACAAATTAGTGCGGCAACAACTAAAGCCAATAAGCTGATTCGCCAGAGCCACCAGCCAAACCCATGGGCAGTATTATTATCGGGATAACGTGTCATAAACATTACTTCCTAAGCATAGATTGATTTTCTAAATCCTAGCATAACGTATTTCGAAGCGGTTGCAAAATGCTTCATCTTGACAGCTGGGGTTGTAGCAACTAGTATGACTATGAAAGGAGTGACTTAATAAGCCAATGAGAAATTAAACCTACTATATCGGAATTTGAATCGTGCATGACTGGCTACCTGTGGTATTCAGTTTATTTGAGATTCAAATTTGAGATAGGGTTTAAGGTCTGATTTAAGTGTTTATTGAGTTGCACCAATATATATTTAACTTAAATTTAAATTAAATCCCCCTATCTGTATCCGATAAAAGTCTAGTCGTCGCTACGTCATTTTTTCTGATTGATACAGATATGGGGGTTTTTATATGCAATTTTATCAAGCAAAAGACTTAACTGCTGAGGTTGGTGCCAGAACACTATTTCATATTGCCAAACTTGGCTTTCATTATGGAGATAGGATCGGTTTGATTGGAGGCAATGGGGTTGGTAAAACGACCTTATTAACAATGTTGGCAAGGTTAGAACAACCGAGTCCTTTAAAGCCTAGTGCAAGTAAATATTTAGTACCTCAGCTTAAACCAACAAAGAATTTAAGTGGGGGTCAAATTGTACAGCATTATCTAGATGCCGCCTTTGAAACCCAAGCAGATATTTTATTTTTAGATGAACCAACGGCTAATTTAGACGTTGAGAATGTGAAGCAATTAGAGAATAGTCTCAAAAATTATCCAGGAACTTTGATTATAATTTCACATGATCGGGCATTTTTAGATCGGATCGTGACCCATATTTGGGCTTTAGCGGATCAGAAATTAACACCGTTTGTAGGAAACTATTCAGATTATCTGGATACTAAATCAGCCCAGGAAAATAAGCAGTGGCAAAAGTATCATGCCTATACACGGCAAAAGCAAAAGTTAGCTTTGGCGGCAGCGAAGCGTGAGCAAAAAGCTGCCCGAGCAATAGTGATTCCACAGAATAAAGTCGGCACACAAGAAGCTTATAAAAGTAAGCCTTATTTTAATAAGAAACAAGCTAAGCTGGCTAAAACCGCGAAAGCAATTGAAAAAAGGGCTACTAAACTGACACCTGTCGATCATCCTGAAGTTGAAAAGCCAATCAAAATGCAATTGAATCATGGGCAGGCCCTACAAGAAGGCGGCGTTTTAACGATTGAGCATTTTAAATTAGAACGTAACCATAAAGTCCTTATTAATGATGTCAATTTGCAATTACGTGGTGGTGAAAAACTGGCAATCACAGGGCCAAATGGTAGTGGTAAAACGACCTTACTTGAAAGTATCGTGCAGCACCACAGTTCCGCCATCCACTTGAATGACCCGGTGCATATTGGTTATTTTCAGCAAGATTTACGCAATCTGGTTTTAGATCAGAGTATTCTAGAAAATGTTCTGGCCGCAACGATTCAGAATAAGACTTTAGTGCGCACAGTCCTGGCACGGTTGGGCTTTAAAGCAGAGCAACTACAAAAACAAGTGAAGCTACTTAGTGGTGGCGAGCGGGTCAAAGTTAGTTTTGCAAAACTATTTCTAAGTCAGGCTAACTTTTTGATTTTAGACGAGCCGACAAATTATTTAGATATTGTCTCCTTAGAAGCCCTAGAACAATTAATGATGGCATATCCAGGGACAGTATTAATTGTGTCCCATGATCGTTATTTTATAAAGAAGGTTGCTACTCGGCAGCTGCAAATTGAGCCTGAAACAAAAAGTTTGATTGATCCGGAACGGATAACGCACAGCCAATCTTCAAAACCGAAGCAAGCCATTAGCCAGGCAGACGAGATTTTAGCTTTGAAAAACCGGCAGACGGCTTTATTGGGGCGGTTGACGATTGCACCTGATGATGCCAAAGCAGAAAAGGAATTCTTGGCCGTTAGTCGTACGTTAAAAGCACTGCAGGCATAGTGAATCAGTGCTCGTGCTGAAAGTAAGATACATCTCAAGCAGGATGGCATGCTGACCTTTAAACGGTATATTACGAACGGTATAACTGTAACAATCGACAAAAAATGTAGGTGATTACGATTAAGATCTCTCAAGATGTATTTAATAAATCGCTTCAATATGGTTTTGAAAAGGCCATGCAAGGTACCACTGGACGCAAAGTGAATGCTAAAAGTATTCATCAGCTAACGACTAAATATATGGCTCAGTACCATGACCCTGAAAAAGCGATCAAAGCGTTAGTGAATCAATCACGATTATTGACGGCAACAACGGGGGCGGTTACCAATTTTGGCGGTTTACTAACGATACCGGTAAGTCTGCCGACTGAACTGGTAACCACATTATTTGTTAATATTCGTGTGATCGGCAGTATTGCTTATTTGCGTGGCTATGAGTTGACTGATCCTAAAGTGCGGGCATTAATGCTGGCAGCTTTAGCAGGGAATTCTGGTATCGATCATTTTAAGCAAGCTTTGATCAAATCATCAACGCGCTATTTGCAAGGCAGACTGAATCAAGCTTTCTTTGATAAAGTAACGGCGCAGTTAAGTCATTTCTTGTTTAAACAATTCAGCATTAATGCAGCAACGGCGACGGTTAAAATCATTCCGGTGGTAAGTGCGGCTATTGGTGGGGTAACAGAAGCTATTTCCACGACAGCGGTGGCTAAAGCGGCAGATGCTGTATTCAAACCTGAAGGCTTACAGTTTGGTGATCGGTTAATTAGTCGGCAAGAATTGTTAACCGAACAAACAAAAAATCAAGACTGAAGTTATTTTTAAAATATCGAGAGAGCGAGACAAAACTAATGTTTTATTTTCGCTCTCTATTTGTTTACGAATAATTAAATTTTAAACGTGTTCCAAAAGGCAACACCTTCTCCTAACGATGTATCGCTTAACCACCATTTTTCGCACTTCTTTAAGTACTTTTTGTCGCACGCTCAACCATTTTTAGTTATAAATGAATCTAGGACTAAGTGTACTTTGACCCGGCTAAACTTATTTCCCAGGAAATAAGTTTGAATTAGACAGGTTGTTCGCCAGCGACATATTTGCTGAGAAAATGTTTGACCTGGAACGTATATTCTTCTGGTGCAGCCCAGTAACTTGCCGCGTGGGTTGCGTTCGGAACGATCCAAATATCTTTAGGTGCGGTCGTCGCTTGATAATTGTCGAAACACATATAGGTAGGTACGTAAGTATCTTTTTCACCATGAATAAAGAAAATGGGCGTGGTATTTTTCTTAAGTTGTTCAATGGCTGAGCTGCCTTTTAAAGAAAAGCCCAAGGCCACTTTGTTAATTTGACTAACGACTGGGATCAACGGGAATTTCGGTAGTTTAAAGGTCTCTTTTAATTGATAAGCCAGCTCTTCTTCAATACTAGAATAGCCACAATCTTCAACGATTGCTTTGACTTGCACGGGGAGTTCATCACCGCTGAGCATCATCACCGTAGCGCCACCCATACTAACGCCATACAAAACGATTTGAACATCTGTACCCATATATGCGATCACTTTTTGGATCCAATCTAGATAATCTAAACGGTCTAACCAACCAAAGTTGATATATTTACCAGCACTTAATCCATGAGAACGATTATCTGGTAAGACAACTGAGTAGCCATCGTCATAGAATAGTTTTGCTGAGGCAGCCATAGATGGCGCGCTGCCTTTGTAGCCGTGGGAAATAATGGCGACCTTCTTGACATTGGTCTGGTTATTTTCAAGAAAATAACTGTGTATTTTATTTTGAGGGTCATTTTCGTGAAGCCACCAAGTCTGTTTGTCTTGCTGTTCAAACCAAGCAAAACTTGGATAAAATTTTGAATCAGGATCTGGATTGGAGGCTGAACCAGCTGGGATTTTATTAAGCCGTTTAAAAGCGTAATTATAAAGATAAAAACTTGAAGCACTTGTAGCTGCAGCAGCGAGTCCTGAGGCCGTCAGCCATAATTTTGTAGCTGTTTTCATTACGATCACCTGTTACCTTATTAATTTAAATCATTGTAACATGATTGGTTTAGAATAAAATTTAAAATAAAGTTGACATAATTTGAAGATAACCTTGGTATTTTCTTTAGAAATGATTTATTATGTAGTTGATATTAAAAGCTTTTCGATCATAGGAAGTGAGTAATATGCAATGTATGGGTTCATATCATAGCTTTTTCGCAGGGATACATCCGCAATTTACCTTGTTCTGGATGAGTATCGTATTGTTGATCGTCTTTTTGTGGTTTGTGATGAGTCGAGTTTATGTCCAACATATCAGCACCAAAGAGAGTGATATTCACCGCATGCTATCTTTGTTAGAAGATGCTTATCGTGCGGGTCGGATCGATAAAGAAACATATTTACGCCAAAGAGATAGATTATTAAAAATAAAATAGTGTATACTGAGAAGTGTTCTCATTTAGAGAGCACTTTTTGTTTTGAATTATTCAGAAAGAAGGTTGACCCATGAGTCAAGCACAAGATTATATCCATCAAGTCAAGGATGTCGTGCTACAACGAGATCCTGAGCAAAAAGAATTCCAGGAAGCCGTATTTGAAGTTTTAGATACGCTAACGCCTGTTTTAGAGAAACATCCTGAATATATTGCCCAAAATATTTTGGAGCGCTTAGTTGAACCAGAGCGTGCGATCCAGTTCAGAGTCCCTTGGCAAGATGATCAAGGAAATTGGCAAGTAAACCGCGGTTATAGAGTACAGTTTAATTCAGCAATCGGTCCCTACAAAGGTGGGTTGCGTTTCCATCCTACCGTTAATTTAAGTGTGGTTAAATTTTTAGGCTTTGAACAGATTCTAAAGAATAGCTTGACTACATTGCCAATTGGTGGTGCTAAAGGGGGCAGTGACTTTGACCCTAAAGGAAAATCCGATGGGGAAGTCATGCGTTTTTGTCAAAGCTTCATGACAGAATTACAACGGCACATTGGCCCAGATATTGACGTGCCTGCTGGGGATATTGGTGTCGGTGGCCGCGAAATTGGGTATCTTTATGGGCAATACAAGCGGCTTAACTTTTCTAAAAATGGCGTTTTGACCGGCAAAGGTATGACTTATGGCGGTAGTAAGATTCGTACTGAAGCGACTGGTTTTGGGCTGCTCTATTATGTTAAAGCTTTACTGGAAGCTCAAGGGGACAGTTTGAACGGTAAAAAGGTCAAGATTTCAGGATCTGGCAATGTGGCAACTTATGCCACGCAAAAGGCGGCTGAATTAGGCGCAACTGTCATTACTGTGTCGGATTCTGATGGATTTGTTTATGATCCTAAAGGGATCGATTATAAAATTGTTCAAGATATTAAAGAAGGGCATCGTGGCCGAATCAAAGAGTATGCTGAACGTCAAGAAAGCGCAACTTACCATGAAGGCTCAGTTTGGGACTTTGATGTTGCTTATGATGTTGCACTCCCATGTGCCACTCAAAATGAAATTTCTTTAGATGAAGCCAAAATGATGCAAAAAGATGGGGTCAAATATGTTGCTGAAGGGGCTAATATGCCAAGTGTGCCAGAAGCAATTGATTTTTATCATGAACATGGTATTTTATTTGGCCCAGCTAAAGCGGCTAATGCTGGTGGCGTTGCGGTTTCAGCTTTAGAAATGAGCCAAAATTCTGAACGTTTAGCTTGGACAGCATCTGAAGTCGATAATAAGCTCAAAGAAATTATGACAAATATCTTCAAAGCCTCAGAAAAGGCGTGTGAAGTTTATGATCTCGGTAAAAATTACCAAGCAGGTGCCAACATTGCTGGATTTGAGAAGGTTGCTACGGCAATGACTGCACAAGGGTTAGTCTAAGTAAAATCGTCAAAATCTAAGATAAATTAATAAGACCCGCAGAAGTTAGATTGTAAAAATCTAATCTCTGGGGGTCTTTATTTTGTTCAATACAGCTTAAATGTATAAATAGGCCAATAACGGAGGACAACCACACTCTGAACGTCGCGCTGAGGAACGTAGCCAAATGAGCGGCTGTCATTGGAGATTGTTCGATTATCCCCAAGCACAAAATAATGTTTTTTGGGTACTCGAATTGTATTGGTTGCAGCTAGGGATTTCAAAGAAAAATTTGCCGTAAATGGCAGTGACTGTTTTAAGTACCAAGCGTTTTTGTATAGATTCAAATAAGGTTCATCTTTGGCCTTACCGTTAATATATAATGTATCATCCTTGTAAACGATTTTATCGCCAGGTAAACCAATGACCCGTTTAATATAATAATCACCGGTATTATCGGGAGAAGACAAGATGATCACAGCACCGCGTTTGACTTTTTTATGTTTAAGCGAAACTAAACGCTCGCCTTGAAAAAAATTGGGCTGCATCGAATCGCCTTGAACGATATCATTACTGATCACAAATTTGAATAATAGAAAAATAGCTGTCCAGATCAAAATGGCTAATCCAAAAGCTTTAAGCCAAAAGTCAGTTGTTTCCTGTGTGTGTCGCCTCATATGAATGACTCCAAATGTAATTATGATTTGATTATAAATAGTATAACATTTTAAAATATCGATTAATGTTCATAACTTTTTCAAGATAAGTTGTTATGATTGAGGAAAGTCGAAAGAACAATAAGTATAGTTTACTCTTTTTTAGGGGCAATAACCGATGGATATAGATAATTTTTTTATGAAAGCAAGCTGCTTTTTGGAGGGTTGCGATGAATTTATTCAATAAAAAGAAACCCCGTTCTGTGCAACCTTATTGGGGACAGAAGGACATACCAGACTTAACCGGTAAATTGTTTTTGATCACAGGGGCAACCGGGGCGTATGGGCAATTATTAACAGAGACAGTTTATGCCAATAATGGGTCAGTGATTCTAGCTGGTCGTGATCAGGAGACGGCCTTTGCACTGATTGGTCGCTTACGTGGTCAATATCAAGCCAGTGGCACCTTACAATTCCGCCAATTAGACTTGAATGATTTGGCGAGCATTCAAAGTTTTGCTGCAAATATCCAAAATGAAGTAGTCAAACTAGATGTATTGATCAATAACGCCGGCATCAAAGATACAAAAGAACGCCAAGTGAATCGTGAAGGCATCGAAGCGCATTTTCAAATTAATTATTTTGGGCATTTTGTATTGACTAATCTGTTGATCCCGCTAATGCAGATGGCAAAGGATCCTAGAATTGTCAACGTTTCAGCACCATTACCGGGATTTGCCAATTTAAAATTAAATGACCTACAGTTAACGAGCAGTTATTCTAATCAGCGCGCTTATTTACAGTCTAAGTTGGCAATTCAGATGGCGACCTTCTACTTACAAGACATTAGTGCGGCACAAAATTTAGGCATTAAAGCTATGGTGACGCACCCTGGGATTGCCAAAGGTAATTTGCAAAGGTCTTATCCCAATCAGTCACAATTATCGGGGTGGCTGCAAACGGTTGGCAGTCCTTTTCTGGGCTCTAGACGTCTTGGTATTTTACCCACGTTATTTGCGGCAACTGATCATCAAGCAGTGGGGGGCCGGCTTTATGCACCCGATGGTTTTTTGCATTTACAAGGGCGACCGACAGCTGTTAAGCCAATTAATGCCGCTCTGGACAAGCAAAAACAGGGCGAATTATGGGTGGCTTCAAGTGAATTAGCAGGTTTTTCAAGCTGGGCATCGATGGCCAACACATTTTAGAGGCAGAGTCATAATAAAAAAAGATTGGAATCAAGTTTGTGCGTCAATACGTTACTTGATTACAATCTTTTTATTGGTTTAGAACAGAGTGCGGCAAAAGGCGGTCAGCGACCGAGCACTAACAAGAATCACGAGAAATGGTAGTTTTGCCAGTTGAGTAATGCGATGTTAGGAGAGGGCGTTGCCTTTTGGAACACGTTTGAACAATAAACATGCGTAATTATTGTTAGTACTTACCTCTATTTTCCAGATAAGTTAGCAAACAGTAGTAAAATTGCAGGTAGATTATTTAAGAAGTGCAAGATAATGGTGATTTTCAAATTATTAGTTTTTTTATAGATGAAAGCTAAGATCAGGCCTAAAGCGATGTAAATCAATGAGCCTGTCCAAGTCGTGTTGCTATGAGATAGGCCGAATAGAAGACCACTCAACAAAACGCTCGGCCAGAAATGGTTCTTGAAGAAAAAGTTCATTAGAATGCCGCGGAATAGTAATTCTTCTGCGAGTGGGCCGAAGAAAACAATCATCATGATAGTCATAATAACGATGGTTGAATCAGAATTACCTAAGATTTTTTGTAGATCAGCATCGTTGGCCGTGGTTTGTTGATGACTGACCACGATATTTAGCATGCCAAAAACGATCTTGGCAAAAATCATGATGATCCAACCAATAGCGACATAGGTCCAAGCACTGCGGTCTAATTTTTGTGGCGTCTCAGTACGATATTTGCGGTAAAACCACATATAAAGGACATACAATAGAAAATAGCTACCCGCAAAGAGCGTCCAAGATAGGCTTGGCGCTAATTTAATGTTTTTATTATAAATGGGCAAAAATAACACCAGTTGCGGTATTGATAAAGCAACCAGCAAACCAATAAATTTTCCTAGTTTAGCCCAAAAAGAATCTGAATACTGTTTTTGAGGTGAATACACGAGGACCCTCCAATCGAAATAACAGGACTTTGACTCGTCCAGTTTACCTGTTCCTGAGTCATTGGTCAAAATCAGGTATAATGATAAATCAAACTAAAGTTGGTGGCTTGTTTGAGCAGATATTTGTATAATGAGTGTATGTTGAAAGGGTTGAACTGGTCATGGCAGAACCATTACTGACAGTGATCGTGCCGGTGCATAATGTGCATCAGTACTTGGATCGTAGTCTGGAGAGCATTGTAGCACAAACATATCAAAATATTGAAATTATTATCGTTGACGACTGTTCAACAGACGATACTGGCAAGATGGCTGATGCTTGGGCAAAGCGTGATCAACGCATTACCGTTTTACATTTAGCAGAAAACTGCGGTATTTCTGGTGCGCGTAATGTTGGTTTGGCTCGAGCAAGGGGTCAATTTGTGACCTTCGCCGATGGGGATGATTGGCTCGAACCTGATATTTGCCAATTTTATGTTGATAAAATGCAGCAGTACCGTTTAGACTTTGTCGCTTGTGGCTATTATGTGAATCCTGGGAATACCACTTGGTCTGGCAAGGCTAAAGATACTTTCGTAAAAAAACGCCCCTTACTACGGTTAGTGCGGAAGATGCACAGTCCAATCAGAGGTTATACATGGAATAAATGTTATCGGTTAGATGTGATTCGGCAATATGATCTAAAATTTGATGAACAGATCACGCTGATGGAAGATCAAATCTTTAATGTGGTTTATGTGTTGCATACCAGTCGGTACCTTTACAATATAACGCCGTTGTATCACTATTTTCAACGGCCAGGCAGCTCGATACACCAACCGAATTTTAAAAAGGCTAAAGACGTTACCAAGGCAATCACGACGATTCAAATGTCGATCTGGCGCCACGAATGGCAGCAAGCAGCGCTAAATTTGAAGAACAATTATAAAAATAAGGCTCCGCGCTTATCGCGACCTTTATCTAAGGACAGAAATAAAGAGTCTGAGTCTAAATATTAGAGCGCGTGAGACTCAAACTCTTATGACTTTAGTTACATTCTTTTTTCGATGTGATAGGCCTGCTGTTTATTTGTTTTAGCTTGTTGGGCAGCCTCATCAGCGAAATAAACGGCGAAGCCAGCATCATCTTTGTTGACTGGTTTAACGATCACTAACGGGGACTGTAAAGCATTTCTAGTTTTGTAAATTTCCGCGCTGCGTAATGCTTCACCAAAGTCATGGCTGTTAGCAATCGCGTCGCCGGGATTAAAGAATACAATTTCTTCCATAATTTATGCACCCCTTTTATTTTTAGTATACGCTATCAAAGTTAGAAACGTCAGGTAATTTGTTATTTTTAAGGAGGTCTATCGATGAGCGATGTTGAAGATTATATCAAAAGCCACATGTATGGCACCCCGCAGGTAAAACCAGATGAGAAGCGTGAATTTTTAGGTAATTTTCGCGAACGTGTTGCCCTGGCGCTCACCGTGGCTCAACTACGCAACCCCAAGACCGAGGCATTGGTCAGCGATGTCATGCAGCGCTACCCACAGTACCATTTATATTTAAATGCTAAGTTATCCCAAAGCTTCATTACAACGTACATGGCTTTAGCGGTAAAAATGAATTATGAGTTTACGATCATTACCCAAGAAGGGGTACGGGTCAAAACCGAGGGATTAGCTGAGGAAGATATGGGTTTAACGATTGCCGATCCAAAGAAGAAAATTGATCGGCCGATTATTTTATAACGATGAAAATTAAATTAAATCAGGTACAGATTAATTATGAAGTTAGTGGTCAGGGGCAGCCACTGATTTTATTACATGGCAATGGAGAAAATTTACATTTATTTGATACGATCACGCCAGCGTTAGCCGTAAATTTTCAGGTTTATCGATTAGATACGCGGGGCCATGGGCAAAGCGACCCTGTGTCTGTATTTCATTATCAAGATATGGCGGCCGATGTCGTCGCTTTTATTCAAAAAATGCAGCTGGATCGACCGATTTTATATGGCTTTAGCGATGGGGGCATCGTTGGTTTACTGATTGCCAGCCAATTTCCTGATTTATTAAGCCGATTGATCGTGAGCGGCGCCAATACCCAGCCTTTTCAGCTTAGTCCCTTTTTTCGGGCGCTGTATTGGCTGAAAAATCAAGTTCGGCCAGATCCTAAATTAGATTTGATGTTTAATGAGCCCCATATTACTGAAAATGAGCTAAAAAAAATAACTGTCCCTACCTTAGTTTTGGCGGGACAGCATGATTTGATTCCGCAACGTGAAACTGAAAAAGTTGCCCAGGCTATTATACACAGTCAATTAAAAATCATACCTCAGGCAAACCACAGTAATTATGTGGCCCGTGGCTTGACGTTAATTCCATTGATCAATGATTTTAGTTACCCAAAGCAATGATTTTATCCACAGTATTGGCAAGAAATTGAATGGTATGTTTGAGCGGTTCAGCTGTAGTAATATCTACGCCAGCAACTGACGCAGCGTCAACGGGATTTTTAGTATTGCCCAATTTTAAGAAGGCTAACCAGTCATTAATGGCTGGCTGACCTTCTTTTTGTATGCGCAAATAAGCTTGGGTCGCAACAGTCAATGAGGCTGAATAAGTATAGGAATATAAGCCCATGTAATAATGAACTTGACGCATCCAAGTTAACTCTGCACCAGGGTCAAGCGTCAGAGCATCGCCAAAGAACTGGTGGAAGATATCAATTGTAATTTGATTCAAGGTCTCAGCATCAAAAGTTTCACCGGCATCAATCAAGCGGTAAACTTCTCGTTGATAGGCGGCTTCTAATAAATGGGTGACGAAATTATGGAAATAAGTATTACTGATCATCTTAGCCAGTGCAAAGCGCTGCATGCGGGTGTCCTGTTGGGCTTTTGCCTGTTGATTCAAGGCATGCGTAAGTAATAATTCATTGAAAGTAGATGGTGCTTCAATAATATAAGTGGACGGTTCAAAATCTAAATAGGCATTATTTTTTTGAGATAGCAAGCCTTGTCCAGCATGTCCCAGTTCATGAATCAGCGTATAGAGGTCAGATAATTTGTTGTGCCAAGATAATAAAATATAGGGTTGTTTACTATAAGGCTGGGCACAAAAACCGCCAGTCTCTTTACCGATATTTTGTGCAAAATCGACCCAGCGTTGGGGATAAGCTTGGCGAATCATTGTTTGATAGTCTGCACCTAGAGGTTGTAGAGCCTTCAAAATATAGTCCTGCGAGGCTTCGATAGTTACATCAGGCTCAAAATCTGGATCTAAATCAATTAGACGATCCGAAAATTTGAGTTGATCTAAGCCACGAACTCGCTGAAGATGATGGAGGTATTTTTGAATGACCGGGCCAAATTCAGTCATGATCAAATCAATTTGGCGGTCAAAAAGCGCTCGATCGACTTCTTGATCATATAATAAATAATCTACCACTGAATCAAAGCCGCGGAGAGTAGCAGCCTGTTTTTCTCGGGTCACTTGCGTCAAATAAGTTTGGGCAACGGTATTTTGATATTGGGCCAAAACATTTGAAAAAGCGGTGAAAGCTGCTCGGCGAATGGCGGGATCCGGGTGAAAGGCGTAGTAGTCTTCGTATAAGGTAAAAGATAGGGGGTAGGACTTGTCCTTGACAGTAAAGTCGGGGAACTGCATATCTGCTGAACGTGTTTGCGCATAGATGTTGCTAGGTCCATCAAAAACGGGTTGCAATTTAGCTAGTACTGCTTCCACATCTGGTGCTAATTGGATTTTTTTTCGGCGTAAAAGCGTACGGAAGTACCCTGAAAATTCTGGTAACTGCTGAGCCAGTTCTGTCACAGCTGAGGCATCTAAGGTGGTCAAGTAGCTTTCAAATACGCTAAATTGGCTTTGCCATTGTGCTAAATTAGCAGCCGTTTTATGCGCTAAGGCATTGTGCTTGGCATCTGTTAAATCTTCAGATTGTTGTAGTTCAGCATAATTAGCGATCACATCGATTTTGGCTAGCAGCGCGTTATAGTCTTTGAGTGCCTTAATGAGATTTTGCTCATTTTGCAAAGTTTTGGTAGTATTTAATGCAACAAATTGATTAACTTCCTGATTAACAGCCGTTTGTGCTTGTTCAAATGCTTTAATATCTGGGAAAATAGCTGTAAGGTCCCAAGTTAGATTAGGATCAACTTGGTTACGTGGTGGTAAATTGGTCTGTTCTGCCATGTGATCGACTCCTTTGATTGAGTTGTGGGCGTTGCTTTACAATAAAGGGTGCAAAGCAAGTCTTAATACCCTATAATATACCTTAGTTGTATAATAATTGAAATTAAATATGGAGGCAGAAATATTGTCTGAAAAGCATGAATCACAGTTGAAGATTTTCGCCTTAAATGGCAATCCTGAGTTAGCACAAAAGATTGCTGATCAAGTAGGTGTGCCCTTAAGCGGCGCAACTGTGAAACACTTCAGTGACGGTGAAATCCAAATTAGTATTGACGAAAGTGTCCGCAATGATGATACTTTTGTAATCCAATCCGTTTCCGACCCTGTCAACGAGAACTTTATGGAATTAATGATTATGGTCGATGCCTTGCGTCGGGCCAGTGCGCGGACGATCAATGTTGTTTTACCGTATTTTGCATACTCACGCGCCGATCGTAAAACGCGCTCCAGAGAACCAATAACGGCAAAATTGGTTTCTAACTTGATTGAAATGAATGGGGCAACGCGCGTATTGACTTTGGACCTCCATGCCGATCAAATTCAGGGCTTCTTTGATATTCCAGTGGATCATCTACAAGCTATTCCATTGTTAGCCCATTATTTCTTGGGCTTGAATTTAGGCACAGGCGATGATGTGGTCGTAGTGGCACCAGATCATAGTACAACCAAACGTGCCCGTGCTTTAGCTGAATATTTTGGAGCGCCAATTGCAATCGTAGACAAACGTGATGAAAGTGATGCTACTGAAACATTAGACATCATTGGAGATGTTGAAGGTAAAACTTGTATCGTCATTGACGATATGATCGATACCGGGAATCGGGTCGTTTATTCAGCAAATTCTCTTTTAGAGGCTGGTGCAAAAGCAGTTTACGCCGGTGTAACGCATGCTGTTTTCTCTGCTGGCGCGACACAGCGCTTACAAGAGTCACCGCTCAAAGAAGTCGTTGTTACGGATTCCATTCGCTTACCAAAAGAAAAGCAATTTGATAAAGTCGTTCAATTGTCTGTTGGCCCTTTGTTAGGGCAGGCTGTACAGATGACTTATGATCGTCATTCAGTGGATGAATTATTCCAAGAAACAGCTGCTGACAAGCTATATATGAAAAATGAGTTATAAGCGCTTAAAACGTGTGTTCAAAGTATCATCGTTCGTGAAATAATAGGGGCCGTGGACAAAACATTAGTTTTGTCTACGGCCCCTATTTTTAGCCATTTGTTTCTAAATAATGAGAATAGCTGGTATATATTATTTGGCTGTATTTTGTCATGAAAAATGTGGCTACAAGTATTTTGGCGCTTTGAATGAGTATATCCATTAAAAAGACAAAAAAGAGATGATCACGTTAAAGCCGAAAACAGCTAAAGTCAAAATCCAGGATAAGCGTCGATAGATTGAACGCGGTGCAGTTTCAGTAAAGGTATAAATCGCGGTTATGATAAATAAAATCAGCGTGATCGTTTGAAAGATAGAAAAGATGGAATTATCCAACAGTAAGGGCAAAAAATTAAATAAAATTGTTGCTAGGGCTAGGACAAAGGAGCCGAAAAAAGGCCCTCGACCAGTTTTTTCTAAATTCACAGTCATTACTCCAAATCAATTTTTAGAAGAAAGATAGGATGAAATTTCCTAATAGGTCACAAGAAATTGTGGCATGTTTACGATCAGTGAATGTCAAGGTAAAGTCAGATCCACGCTCGAGCAAGTGCTGACCATCGCTTTGAGAAAAGCGGCCTTCTGTAAAATGAAAGTTCGGTTGATCGGTGCTTTCTCTGGCAAGGACGCTCATAAGGACGATTTGGCGATCAATATCTAAGAACCCCTTTAAATCTAACTCAATGGCAGTGTTATTCATGAATCCTTGAACATTTTGGCGGCGATAGATAAATGACTGCCCGATTGCTTCGAGATAAGCATTCATGGCAATCGTCCCTAAGGCGACACGATTAAGCGTCAGCTTTTGTTCAGCTAAAGGTATGGTAGTCGTTGATGCTGCATCTTGAAGCAAATGATCACGAGCTTGTTCATAGCTCATGATCAGAGGCTCATTAAGCCGATCAAACTTGAATTCAACCAAACGTGCTTTGCCATTAGCGGTTACTGTGCCTGTATAAGAATCACCAGAGGTACGATCTTTCAATGAAAAATTCTGTTCACTCATGGACTTGACCTCCCCATATCTGATAAGTTGATTATACCCTCTAACGCCAGTTGATTCGAGAAAAGATCCTTTTACCTAGCACTTCACGCATTAAGATGAAGACGGGGACAGCACTTAAGCCTAAAGGCACGTAGTAAATGAACATAGACCAAGAAAGCAGGCTTTGCAATTTAAAGATATGGTTAAAGCCTAAGAAAATACCAATAAATATCAATGCCAGAGTACAAATTAGAATTGTTTTACCGCGATCCAGGGGCCAAGAAATTGCTGCTAAAGCCGAAAAACCAACAATGCCTGTCATGAGAACGGTCAACGTAGCTGTCATTGTGTAAGGCAGATTAAAAATATTGCCGAAGATGTGAATAATCACGGCATATAAAACCACACTTAAAGCTCCGGGCAAAGCGGTTTCCATGACATTACGCATAAAGCGTTTTTTGACGCGCTGATAATTAGGCTCAAGAGCTAATAGGAATGAAGGAATGCCTACTGTTAGGGCGTTGATCGGTGTCAGCTGGCGAGGCTGGTAAGGATAATCGCTATTAAAGAAAATAAAGAGCACACTTAAAATTACTGAATATATCGTTTTGATCAAATAAAGTGAAGCCACGCGCTCCACGTTATTGATGACGCGCCGACCTTCGTTCAAAACAAAGATCATCGCGTTGAAATCAGAATTTAGCAGGACAAAGTCAGCAATACTTTGGGTCGATTCGGAACCGGTGGCCATGGC
Source organism: Agrilactobacillus fermenti (assembly GCF_021030645.1). GTDB lineage: Bacteria > Bacillota > Bacilli > Lactobacillales > Lactobacillaceae > Agrilactobacillus > Agrilactobacillus fermenti. Next base: position 62,893 of record NZ_JACGCJ010000011.1, read on the forward strand.
GATGCTACAGTCTGCTTGCCGTAAAGCCAAAATATCGTTGACGCCGTCGCCGGTCATGCCCACAGTATGACCCGCTCTTTGGTAGGCCGTAATTAAGTATTTCTTTTGTAATGGACTGACACGGCCAAAAACGGTATATTTTTGGACCAAGCGATCATAGTCGGCAGTTTCAGTCTGAGTGGACATATCAATGGCCTGTTCTGCATTAGGAATGCCGGCTTGACTGGCAACATTGCTAACGGTTAAAGGACTATCGCCAGAGATAACTTTGATTGTGACTTGTTGGGCGCGCAGATAAGCAAAGGTTTCTGCCGCATTGGGTCGTAATTCATCCGTAATCAAGACTAGGGCAATAGGGGTTAAGGCATCATTAAATTTTTTTTCCAACGGTACTTGACCAGCTGCTACTAATAGCACACGATAGCCAGTTTTAGAAAAATCTGTGATTTTAGTAACCAACTCGGGTGCTAAAGTACGTTCGTGATAAATGAACTCTGGTGCACCGATCACGACACTTTGTCCGTTCGTAAAGGTTGCCCCACTCCATTTGCGTTGCGATGAGAATGGAATTGTGGCCACTGTATCGGCTTTGATCGGGGATAAAAAATTCTTTAGTGCATTCGCTGTTTGATTATCGTCGTTAAGGGCGTAGATGGTTTTTGCAATCGTGTTAGTTATTTCAGTTTGCGCTTGCGATGTTAAATTGATAATTTTGTTGACATTGAGGTTCCCAGTTGTAATTGTACCTGTTTTATCTAAGCACAGCGTATCTACACGAGCCAAAGATTCAATGGCACTCAAGGATCGAACCAAGACTTTACGCTTACTTAAATTCAAAGCACCGACAGCTAAAGCTACTGAAGTTAGTAGAACCAGACCTTCTGGGATCATACCAATCATTGCAGCTGCCGAACTAAGAATGGAACGATTTAAATCTCCACGGTGTAATTGAGCGGAGGTAAAGAGTAGAATACCCACCGGAATGATCACGAAAGTTAAAATTTTTATGATACGATTGATGATGTTTAGCAGTTCACTGCTTTCACGTTTTTCCTGTTTAGCTTGATTTGATAATTTAGAAACAAAGCTCTGATCACCGACAGCTGTGACTTTGACCACGAGTTGCCCGCTTAGTAGGAAGCTGCCTGAGTATACAGCATCCTCTGGCTGTTTTAAGATAGCGTCAGTTTCACCGGTTAATTGGGATTCGTCAACTTCTGCATTACTTGACGCAATTACTTTACCATCGACAGGGACGGAATCCCCGCGATGTAAAATTAAAACATCATCTAAAACAATGTCGGCTTGATGTAACGCTATAATTTGATGGTCACGAATCACTTGAAAATTTTCTTGAGTCAACAGTGACATACTATCGATCGCGCGTTTTGCACGAACTTCTTGGTAGATACCAATGACCGTGTTGAAAAATGCAGGAAATAAAAAGAGCAGGTCAAGATAACTACCCGTGTAAAAGACAAACAAACCGATGACTAAATTGACCAAATTAAATAATGTTAAAGTGTTATCTGATATAATGCGTTTAATACTACGCGTTAACGGCTTTGGTGGCGTATTTTGCTGATGCTGAGCAATTCTTGTGGCGACCTCTTGCTTAGACAGACCTAAATGCGCCACTTGTTTGTTATCAATCATGTTGTGACCTCATTTTTAATGCTTTAATTATATTTTACAGCATTTAAGTTCCTACTGACTATCAAACAATAGTCCGATTTTTCGCGAAGTTGGCATAAAAAAAGAGCCACCAGTTGGGAGGTCTGGCAGCTCAAGGAGTAAGGGTCGTCTGTGTAGGGAGACACAGACTAATATTTTACTTTGGAGGAGTAAAATGAAAAAGCTATACTAACAGAAATATTGGGGGTATCTCCATTAGTAATGGGGTTGGATCTAAATGATTATTTATTCAATAATCATTTACAAAAATAACTATAAAATGAAAGTGTGAAGAAAGTATGACCAAATTGTCGGAAATTTGCTAACTTTTTATAAATTATAGTAAAATTCTAGAAAAATTTTCCAAAAGGAGCTCAAAATGACTAAAACCGTTTTCTTTGACTTAGATGGTACATTAACCGATTCAAAAAAGGGCATTCTTAATGGCTTAAAATATAGTTTTAAGGCAATGAATGTTCCAACTCCAGATGATAAAACCCTACAATTGTTTATCGGGCCACCATTGAACCAGACAGTGCAAAAATATTCTGAAATTCAAGATCCTGATCAAGTTCAAGCATTTATGGCACATTTCCATGATTATTATGGTGAAACTGGCTGGCAGGAAAATGCTGTTTTTCCAGGTATTATGCCCATGCTGGCTGATTTGAAAGCGGCTGGTTATGATCTAGCTATTGCGACAGCTAAACCCGAAATGTTTGCCAAGAAAATTAGTACCCGTTTTGGCTTCGACCAGTATATGACCGGTTTATTTGCGGCAACGGATGATGAAATGACGCGGACGCAAAAGGATGAAATATTAGCTTATGGCTTGGCGCGCATGCCAGAAAAGCAGCTAGCTAATATTGTCATGGTGGGCGACCGAGCTAATGATATTGCGGGCGGCTTGGTGAATCGCGTCCATGCTGTAGGCGTTTTGTATGGTTTCGGAGCAAAAGCCGAATTAGTCCAAGCTGGCGCTGAGGTACTAGCTGATTCCGTAACTGATCTGCACCGTAAACTGTTAGATTGGCAGGTGTGATAAATGACTTTTCGCACAGAGCACGATGCTTTAGGTGCTGTACAAGTACCGCAACAAGCTTTATGGGGTGCCCAGACGCAACGCAGTTTAGAAAATTTTAAAATTGGGCCACGGATGCCTTATAAAGTGGTTCGTGTTTTGATTGGGATTAAGGCCGCTGCAGCCAAGGTGAATCAACAGTTGGGTAAACTGACACCAGCTAAAGCGACTTTGATCCAGCAAAGCTGTCGACGGTTATTAGCTACGGACAATCGGCAAGATTTTCCCCTTGTGATTTACCAAACAGGCAGTGGGACGCAAACGAATATGAATGTTAATGAAGTTATTGTCCACGTGGCGGCACAATTAAATCCTGATTTACCCTTGCATCCCAATGATGACGTGAACTTAAGTCAGAGCTCTAATGATACTTTTCCCACTGCGATGATGATTGCGGCAAGTTTAGCCTTGCCAGATTTATTGACCAATTTGCAGCAAGTCATTAAAAGTTTTAGTAAAAAAGTTACTGCTTATCAAGCTGTGATCAAGATCGGCCGGACGCACTTGCAAGATGCCACGCCATTGACTGTGGGACAAGAACTGAGTGGGTATCAAGATGCCTTACAACATGATTGGGAATATTTACAAAGTCTTATCCCAACATTATTGGAATTACCCATAGGTGGGACGGCTGTGGGCACTGGCTTGAATGCACCAGATGGCTTTGCGGCCGGTATGGTTACGGCCTTGCAAGATGCTTATAAGCTGCCCTTTGTATCAGCACCAAATAAATTTCAAGGCTTGGCGAATCATAGTGGCTTAAATGTCGTTCATGGGGCGCTAAAGACGCTAGCCAGTGATCTGGTGAAGATCGGAAATGATATTCGCTTTTTGGCTTCAGGGCCGCGTGCAGGCTATGATGAATTTAATATTCCTGCTAATGAACCGGGCTCTTCAATCATGCCAGGCAAGGTGAACCCTACCCAAATTGAAGCACTGACGATGGTCTGCGCGCGCGTTTTTGGCAATGATACGACGATCACTTTTGCTGCCAGCCAAGGGAATTTTGAATTGAATGTTTATAAGCCAGTCATTATTGCTGCCTTTTTAGAGAGTGTTCAGCTATTAACGCAGGCATTGGCATCTTTTGACCAACATTTATTACAAGGCTTGACGGTGAACCCAGCGCGGATTCAACAACTTGTAGACCATTCTTTGATGACGGTGACGGCTCTGACGCCACATATCGGCTATGAGAAAAGTGCGCAAATTGCTTTAAAAGCGCAAAAAGAAAACAGCACCTTAAAAGATGCTGCCCTAGCATTAGGCTATGTGACGGCGGCTGAATTTGATCAGTGGGTAGATCCTAGTAAGATGGTTTAACCCTGTTCATCATTGAGGAACCCTTGCTGATGCAAAATATGCAAGAGTTCTGAACGCTTACCAGATTGGTTCATTAAGCTGCGTTTTACTTGATTGGTAAAAGTATCAACGCGACGGTTTGTGTCGCGTAAGTCATAATATTCATGGACTTGAGCATCATAGTCGGCCAATTCAGGAACCAAAGGATCGGGTAATTGGTAGGTATCTGTAAAATGGATAAATTTTTCGGGGAGTCGCGGTTTTAATTGTGGTGTTTGGTCAGGATAACCAATGGCTAAGCCAAGAACTGGAAAGGTCAAAGTTGGTAGATCTAACAGGTCGATCATTTGTTGGGCATCATTCAAGATACTACCAAGAATCACGGTACCTAGACCCAGACTTTCAGCAGCATTGACAGTATTTTGAACGGCCAGTGTTGCGTCAGCCAAACCCGCTAATAATTTATTGGTTGAGCCTAGTAAGTTTTTATCTTGGCCCTTTTCATGACCGATTTGCCGATTACGATTTTGATCAACGATAAAGATAAATAAATGACCATTATCAGCGACATAAGGTTGTCCAGAAATCTTAGCAATAGCCGCTTTTTTAGCTGGATCGACAATGCTAAGGATACTATAGGCCTGTAAGAATTGTGATGACGCTGTGTGCCGGGCCACATCAACGAGTTGGGTCACTAGAGTTGGATCGAGAGGCTGTGGTTTAAAGGCACGAATTGTTTTATGGGCGAGTTGCCGTTGGATGGTTTCGTTGATATTCATAAAATGGACTCCTTTATCATAAAATGACTTAGCTTAATGTTTGGCTGAGCCATGGCCGTAAGCATAGACCAGCAAAGTCTGATTGAGCCAGATTGCCATGTAAATATCTTCTAAATCGTATTTCTGTTTGGCAATTTGGGTATTAAGCCAAGGTTCGTCTTTATTGATCAATTCTAAAGCATCATGGTCAATATGACCATCAAGTATGACGGGATAATGATAGGCATCATCGCCGACTTGGGTAACCGTTAATTGGCCATTTTGTTCTAAAATTGCACGTTTCACACTATGGATATCTGAGATTCCCGCATTACGCAATTTAAAGGAGAGGTCATAAGCGGTGATACCCCGTTGTGCTGCCTGTTCTACCAAGATTTTACCATTATAGATCACCGTTGTCGGTTCACCGTCAATAATTTTTTTGATAGGTGCAAAGTGGTTAGTCAAAAACTTAGTAATAAAAACGATCAACGTCCAAATCAACAGTACGGAGAAAAATTGTAGGATTGTAATGTCGGGATTATAGAGCATTCCACCAACAATGCCCCCTAGAACGTAATTTTGCAATTGATCCACTGCATTGGTTGGGGCTAAATTACCTTTGCCAGCTAAGTTGATCTGCAAGATCAATGCAAAAAAGCCCAAAATTAACTTGATCGTTAAATCCATATAATCAAACATAAATTATCCCTTCATGAGTGTCTATTATTTTTGGTTGTAGATGATATGCGTATCGATCAGATTGGTTTTTGTCAGTTCATAGCTATTGATATTGCTGTCATTATTGAACTGAACTCGGTAGAAATTTCTATTGACTTTAATAATCATGCCACTAGAGAGGTTTTGCTGGTTCGTTGCGACATTTTTGATATTAGTTTTCTGAGACTGACTAACACTTTTCAGAAAAGTAACCATTTGTGAAGAATTATTGAGGCCTACCCGTGTTTCTTGCCAATGACCTGTTTGAATGGCCACAAATAGTAAAGTTAATAGAATGCAGATGATCGTCATATCTCTATTCTTAGAATTATTGCGGTGACGGATGTAAGCAATTAACGAAATGATCAATAGAACAGCAGAAACAATGATCAGTCCAAATCTGAGATAAACCAAATTATTCGTTTCATGCTCTAAGAAAAAGTGGGCCGTCCACATATGCATAAAACTAGCCTCCATTACTGATATGTATTTATAATGACGCTCTTAATCGTACCATATTTTTTTATAAACAGCGGTCTTGAAAGTGCGTCACTTGTCAATTTCTGCCTTGGTTGTTATAACAGAACTATGTTCAGCAAACTTATGAAAGTAAAAGTAGGTGAATAATCGTGATCAACGCCATTATTAATTGGTCTGATCGGCGCTACCAAGCTAGAAAACCCGAACAAAAACGCGAAGGCTTTGGTTTAGTATCGGGCTTTGTAGGGTTGATCACTAATTTGTTGCTGGCCGCAATGAAGCTCATGATTGGTGTACTCTCAGGCTCGGTTTCAATTATGGCCGATGCCTTAAATAGCGTTACAGATACGTTTTCATCAATTTTAACGTTAGTTGGTTTTAAGATCTCTGCTAAAAATCCAGATCCTGGACACCCTTATGGGCATCAGCGCTTTGAGTATATCAGTGGCTTGTTTATTTCAATTTTATTACTATTCGTCGGGTTACAGTTTTTACAATCCTCTTATGAAAAAATTCGACAACCACAAGCAGTGCACATTTCTGCGGTTGTTTTAATTGTTTTAGTCCTTTCAATTATTGTCAAACTTTGGCAGAACTTCTTTTACTTACGAATCGGTAATCATATTCAGTCTGATACGCTAAAAGCTACGGCAAAAGATAGCTTTATGGATGTTTTAACTACTAGTGCCATTTTATTGTCGGCTTTTGTCAATCAGCTGTGGGATTGGAATATTGATGGCTGGGTTGGTTTGTTCGTGGCTCTTTATATTGGCTATAGTGGGTTTATGATGCTGCGTGGCTTTACAAATGAATTAATGGGGAATCGGCCCAGTCCAGCAGAAGTTGAGGAAATGACAGCTGAATTGGAAAAATATCATATGATTTTGGGCTTTCATGATCTACTGATTCACAGTTATGGGCCTAACGCAATTTTTGCGACTGTGGATATTGAGATTGATAGTCGGTGGACGTTGGATCGAGCCCATGAGGTCATTGATCAAATTGAACGCGATTTTAAGCGTGATTTGAACGTGACTTTGGTGTGCCATATGGATCCAATCGACCTGGATAACCAGCATTATAATCAGATTCATAAAGCCATTAAATATATTATTCGTGGTTATGATTTGGGGATGCATACCCACGATTTTCATGTGGAACAGTTGCCCAATAATCAGGGTGAGTTGGTCCAATTTGATGTGGTGGTTCCCGAAAAATTAGACATTTCTGACGAAGCTTTAGATCGTCAAATCAATATGGACTTAAAAAAGCACTTTCCTGATATCGAAACGCAAATTAATTTCGATCATAATTATATTGGTGAAGATAAAGGCCCGATGAATGCTTAAGCAGTAAGTAAAGACAATATGGCCTTATATTGAAGAATACGGAGAAGAAGATCAGTGAATTCTAACGCAATCGATATTGTCATTATGACAATCTATGCCTTACCGCTAGTTGGCTTAACTATTTTTTTAGGCTCATGGTTTACAGAGAAGCGGCGTTTGATAAATGGGGTTTGGTTTAATTTATTCTTGTTATTGCTGGCGGCTGATGCTGTTTTATTTGTGTTCCAAACACGTAATTCAATCGTTACTGGAATTGCGGTTTTATTAGCAGTTGTTGTATTTGGTCTTATTTTCTTGCTTTTTTTCTCAATGGTTTTCCTGTTATTGTGGAATGCACGCATCGTTTGGAAGCGAGAGGCCCACACATTGGCCAATAGTTTGACACTGCTCTTGGCAATTGGCTGGATTGTTTTGTGGGTCATCAATTTATTACCAACGGCCAAGTTTTTGCCCCAGTGGCTCAATCAAATTTTGGCGATTTTACCATTAATTATCTTTTACCTATTAGCATCATTTTATAATTACTTGACGAATCTTGTACTTTATCAATTTAATCGCCCGCGGCTTAATCAAGACTATATTATTGTTTTAGGTGCTGGCTTATTGAATGGTAATCAAGTCTCGCCACTCTTAGCACAACGGATTCAACGGGCCATCGCATTTTATCACAAGCAAAAAGCCAAAATAGGCCGTGCCCCCAAACTAGTTTTTTCTGGTGGCCGCGGGGGTGATGAAACGATTGCAGAAGGCTTAGCCATGCAAGATTATGCGGTTGCTCATGGGGTGCCGCGCACGGATACGCTGGCGGAAACAGCTTCCAAGACGACATTTGAAAATATGAAGTTTTCTAAAGCTGTTATTGTAAAAGATTCAGAACAGCCAAGCAGTCAAAGCCATATCATCTTTGTCAGTAATAATTATCATACTTTTCGGGCAGGACTATACGCGCGAATGGCTGGGTTACCGGCAAATGGGATCGGTAGTAAAACGTCAAAATATTTCTTACCTAATGCGATCATTCGTGAATATCTTGCCATTTTTGCGATGAAGAAAAAGCAGCATTTATGGGTGATCGGCCTGATTTTTGGCTTTGATATCATTGCCACAATTGGTGCTCAGATCATCCAGATAATAGTTAACCGGTAGTTGTGAGCGGGGGTAGATAGATGAAATTTACAAAAACAGAAAAAAGTTGGATTTTATATGACTGGGCTAATTCGGCATACAGTATTGTGACCGTGACCGCCATTTTGCCTATTTATTTTAAAAGTATTGCTCACGCAGATGGTGTCGCCAATGCCACGGCGACCGCTTATTGGGGTTATGCTAATTCCGTTGGGACGTTGATCATTTCTTTGTTGGCACCGTTATTAGGCGCTATCGCCGATTATCAATCGTATAAAAAGAAATTATTTAATTTTTTTAATATCATTGCTATTATTTCAACCTTACTATTGGTTTTTGTACCAGCTCGAGCATGGTTACTATTATTGGTGGTTTTTGTTATCTCTACAGTCGGATATGCCGGCGCCAATATATTTTATGACGGGTTTTTAACGGACGTCACATCAACTGCTAGAATGGATCGGGTATCAGCCCAAGGTTATAGCATGGGGTATTTAGGCGGCGTGATTCCGTTTGTTTTGATCATGCTGCTGCAATTGACGCGTGGGTTTGGTTTTTTAGATAGCACTGGTATCGTTAATTTTGGTTTCATCATGACCACGATTTGGTGGTTAATTTTTTCAGTGCCATTAATGTTGAATGTATCTCAAACACATTATTTGACGCCAGTGCCGCATATTATTCGTACCAGTTGGCGCCGAGTAACGCGAACTTTTAAAACAGTTTGGCGGGATAAGTACATTGTTTGGTTTTTAGCGGCCTATTTTTTCTATATTGATGGTGTGGATACAATTTTTAAAATGGCTACTTCTGTGGGGGCTGATTATGGTCTTTCCACGACATCGTTGATGCTGGTATTGTTGATGGTACAATTGATTGCCGTTCCATTTTCAGTTCTCTTTGGGCATTTAGCCAATCGTATCGGTAATAAGCGCTCGATAGGAATTGCTATTTTTATTTATTTAGTGATCTGTATTTGGGGCTATTTTATGAAATCAGAACTTGATTTTTGGATCTTGGCATTTTTAGTTGGGACCTCGCAAGGAGGCATCCAAGCCTTGAGTCGTTCGCACTATGCCAAAATTATTCCTTCTGAGAAGGCAAATGAATATTTTGGGATTTATAATATTTTTGGCAAGTTTTCGGCTATTATTGGACCAGCATTATTCGGTATTTTTGCTCAATTAACAGGGGCTACCAAATATGGTATCTTAAGTATTATTTTGCTGTTTATTGTCGGCGGTCTGTTGTTTATAAAAGTTCCCAGTGATCGTGTTTCGGCAATAAAGTAATATTATTCGCGTGATTTTTCAAATATAACGAAGGCGAGAGTGAGACAAAAGGCGTTCAGCACCTGAGTACTAACAAGAATTGCGACAAATGGTGGGCTTGCCATTTGAGCCATTCGTGGTTAGGTGAGGGTGTTGCCTTTTGGAACACGTTTAAAATTGAATCGTTCGCGAGCAAATAGTGGCTGAAAACAAAACGTTCGTTTTGTCCCAGCCACGTTTTTTTTGTTAAGCGCCCTTTGTCACGCTCTGATTTAAACGCGCTCGAATCATCAGTTTTCTCACCCAACTGCGCCTTACTCGTGGGATAATTCACCCACAGCGTAAGTCTAGGTTGGTGCTCAAAAACTACCCGATGATTCTCGCACTCTGTTTTAAACGCGCTCATGAAGCTAACTTTGTCACTTAACCCTAATTGCTTGCTGAAGCTGATGCTTCATCGGCACAATTTGTGTTAGTGCTCCAAAGCTGACCAGCTTCATTCACGCTCTAAACGCGTTCGTGTGTCCAGTTCCGTCACTCAACTGCGATTTACTTATGGGAAAATTCACCCATTACGTAAATCTAGGTTGATGCTCCGGAACAAACCAGACCCGCTCACGCTCTGTTTTATAAAATAATAGGTGTTGACAAGGCGTCAAGAAAACGCTTTCATCATTTATGAAATCGATTCCAGTTGGAGGTGGGATACATGACGAATATTGCTGAAATTGCTAAGCGTGCGGGTGTGGGCACAACGACCGTTTCTCGCTATTTGAACAATCGACCTTATGTATCTGCCGAAAAGAAACAACGCATTGAACAGGCGATTAAGGCATTAGATTACACACCAAGCGCGATTGCGACCCAATTGCGGGTTCAAGCCACTAAGAATATTGGCGTACTTGTCTCCAGAATCACCAATCCCTTTTTCACAGCACTATTTGATGCTTTGGAACGATCATTGCATGAATACGGATATCAAGTTATGGTCATGCAGACCTATGACGATGCGCAAGCAGAAGCTCGTTTTTTGGATAAATTAAAAAGTCAACAGTTGGACGGGGTGATCTTAGCTTCAGTTGAGGATGTCAGTGCGATTCGGCGAATTGCCGAAGACTATCCTGGACGAATCGTGTTGTTGAATGAAGCAGTGCGTATACCTGGAGTACAATCAATTATTCTAGACCATCGACAGGCAACTTTAACAGGGTTAAATTATCTAGCTCAGCAAGGGCATCCCCCAATTGCCTATGTTACAGGTGGTTCCTTTTATAAGTCTAGCCATGGGGCTGACCGTAATGAGGCTTATCGTGCGTATTTAAAGCAGCGGCGTTTACCCTTAAATAAAAAATGGATCTTTGAACATCAACATACTGTTTTAGATGGGCAGCAATTGGCACAGGCTTTAATCGCTCAGCCAAAAGCAGTTTGGCCAGATGCCTACTTTACCAATTCAGATGAAGTTGCTCTAGGTATGATTGCCGAATTATTGAAACATCATATTAAAGTACCTAAGGATATTGCCATTATGGGCTATGATGATCAGCCTTTAGCTGCATATTTACCAGTGCCACTAACGACGATTCGCCAGCCGATTAAAGTTATGGCTGAAGTTGCGGTGGTCGATTTGTTACAAGGCTTAAAGCAAAAGGTTCACCCGGTGGCAGTTGAACCACAGTTGAAATTGATCGTACGACAATCTGCATAATTTTTTACGGTATATGGAATCGATACCAGACAAGCAACAGGAGTGATAGACATGGACACAACGAAAAAATGGTGGCAAAAAGAAGTCATCTATCAAATTCATCCCGCCTCGTTCAAAGATAGTAACAATGATGGCGTTGGCGATTTGCAAGGGATTATTTCAAAATTATCTTATTTACACGACTTAGGAATTACAATGATTTGGCTGTCACCGATCTACTGTTCCCCAATGGTTGATAATGATTATGATATCTCTGATTATCAGCAGATCAATCCTCGTTTTGGAACAATGGCTGATTTTGATGCATTACTTGCCCAGGCTAAAGCATTGGGAATTAAAGTTATTATGGACTTGGTGATCAATCACACCTCGGATCAACATAAATGGTTTCAAAAGGCAATTCAAGACCCTAACTCTAAATATCGAGACTACTATATTTTACGGCCGGGTAAAGATGGTCATGCGCCGAATAATTGGCGATCTAACTTCGGGAGCGGTTCAGCTTGGAGTTTACTCCCTGGGGAAAAGAATCTTTATTACCATCATGTTTTTTCACCCCAGCAACCTGACTTGAATTGGGAAAATCCTGAGTTACGACAAGCATTATATCGAATGATCAATTGGTGGCTGGCAAAAGGCTTAGCTGGTTTTCGAATTGATGCGATTACCTTTATCAAAAAGGACCAAGATTTTGCTGATATCACACCAGATGGTAAAGATGGCTTGGGTAAAGTTAAACGCAAAGCTGAGAATCGACCTGGCATCGCCGCATTATTGCACGAATTAAGAGTGAATACATTTGATAAGTATGATGCCATTACGGTGGGTGAGGCATCCGGTGTGCCTTATGAACAACTTACACAGTTCATTGGACCACAAGGCTATTTCTCTATGATTTTTGATTTTCATTATGCAGATGTTGATATCGAGTCTGGTTCGGAATGGTTCAAGCGAACACATTGGACGGTATCTGAATTCAAACAATTATTATTTCGCAGCCAATTAGCCATTCAAAAAGTGGGCTGGGGGGCAAACTTTCTGGAGAATCATGATCAGCCACGCAGTGTTTCTAAATATATTAAGGATCCAAAATATCAAAATCAGATTGGTGCCACTGCTTTAGCACTGCTATATTTCTTATTACGTGGGACACCCTTCATTTATCAAGGCCAAGAGCTCGGGATGGTCAATGCTAAACGGCAGACGATTGCTGAATTTGATGATGTTTCTAGCCATAATAATTATGCTCGCGCGTTGGCTGAAGGCTACTCGAAAACGGCCGCACTTGGTTTTGTCAACCAGCGTTCCCGAGACAATGCCCGTACGCCCTTTCAATGGGATAATACGGTCAACGCTGGGTTTAACGAGGGACATCAACCTTGGCTCGGCTTAGCGCAGCACTGTGATCAATTCAATTATGCCAACGAAAAGGATGATCCGTATTCAACTTATCAATTTTACTGACAATTGATTCACTTGCGGAATCATTCAAAGCTGTCTGAGGATTTGATCTATGGTGATTTTGCCCCGATTGATACGGTACCAGCGGATGTGGTTGCTTATCGCCGCGGCGCAAACCTGGCCGTTTTCGTCAATCTATCAAATCAAATGCAAATTATTAATGGGATGGTCCGGCAAGTGTATTTAAATAATTATAAAGTTTTACAAATGGATCAAACAAAAATACAGTTACAGCCCTATCAAGCAATTCTAGTTGAGGTGAATGAGAAATGACAAAAGATTATCATGATATGGCACAAGCCATTTTAGACCAAGTCGGCCGTGACAATGTGGTTTCTTTGACGCATTGCCAAACGAGATTACGTTTTGTTGTGAAGAATCGCAAACAAATTGATGATAAAGCGATTGAAAAAATCGACCATGTGCAAGGCGTTTTCTATGGCTCTGGTCAGTATCAAGTGATCATCGGAACGGGTGTGGTCAATGATGTCTATGCCACGATCGATCAAATGGGTGCGGTCAATACAATTTATGGCAAGGATGATACCGAGACTGCAACAGACAATAATGCAGTTGAAGAGAAGTCCTGGGTCAAACGCTTAATGGCTATGTTATCGGGCATCTTTATTCCGATCATTCCAGTGATTGCGGCGACTGGGTTGTTTCTCGGCTTGAAGTCGGCATTTACGAATGCTCAAGTTTTAAAATTATTTGGTGTCACACCGTCACAAATTCCTGCTAGTTTGACACAGATCACATCTGTTTTGACGGATACTGTCTTTGCCTTTTTATCAGCGTTGATTGTTTGGTCTACCTTTAGATACTTCAAGGGGACGCCAATTATCGGGATCGTGATTGGTTTAATGTTGGTCTCACCAATTTTACCAAATGCCTATTCTGTTGCTGGTGGCACGGCAAAGCCATTCACTTATTTGGGGTTATTCCGATTGTTGGTAGTCAAGGTTCTGTATTGACTGCTTTAGTTGCCGGATTCATTGGCGCCAAGTCAGAACTTTTCTATCGGAAACATATGCCGAATGTGCTAGAACAAATATTAACGCCATTTCTAACAATGTTAACCACATTTATCATTATGATCTTAGGTGTCGGGCCCGTGGTTCACTGGATCGAACTTGGCATGGTTAATGGCGTTAAAGCTTTGATCGGCTTGCCGTTTGGCATTGGTGGTTTCTTAGTTGGTGCGGCTTATCCGTTGATGGTACTGATTGGGATTCATCAAACGATGATTATGATCGAGACATCATTGTTGGCTAACACTGGGTTCAATCCATTGATTACTTTAGAAGCCATGTACGGGTTTGCCAACCTAGGTGTTGCTTTAGCTATCTTCTTACGGGCTAAATCTAATAAGACCAAAGCGACTTCTATGGGCGCATTCATGTCTCAATTATTCGGGGTTTCTGAACCCACTTTATTCGGGGTACTGATCCGCTACAATTTTAGACCATTAATTGTAACCGCTTTAACATCCGGTATTGGCGCGGCGTTTCTTAGCATTTTCCATGTTCAAGCTAATTCTTATGGTTTAGCTGTTTTACCTTCATACCTGATGTATATCTATAACGGGCATGCCTTATTATTCTATACGATTATTTCGATTTTAACGGTTATTGTTGCCTTTCTCGCGACGAATGCCTTTGCAATTCCTAAAGAAATTTTAGTATCTGATAAAAACGAGAAACAGATGATGGCTACGGTGAAATCGGACGTTTCCGATCAAAAGGTTTACGCTCCCGTTGACGGACAAGTCTTAGCATTAAGCAAAGTCAGTGATCCAGTATTTTCATCAGGGATGATGGGTGCTGGAGTTGGTATACAAACACCCGACGTTGAAGAAGTGAACGTTTATGCGCCTCAAGATGGTCAATTATCGATCGTTGCTGACACGGGGCATGCTTACGGTTTAGTGACGAAGTCAGGTATTGAAATTTTGGTGCATATTGGGGTAGATACAGTCTCCTTAAAGGGTAAGCCGGTTACGATCAAAGTCACTCAAGGTGAACAAGTTAAGAAGGGACAGCTCTTAGGCACGTTCAATAAAAAGATGATTCAAGCCGCTGGATTGGATCCAACTGTGATGACAATTATCACGAATTCTAAAGATTACGAGAAGGTTGAATTCTCAGATAAGCAGACCGTGCAATCAGGAGAGCCGATCATCGCCGTTCAGCAAGAGGCTGTTGTTTTAGAAAATATCAGTGAAACGGCGCAATAAAAAGTTTGTATAAAAGAGGGCAATGACGGAATGAAAATTTTGTCGTTGTTTTTTTGTGCTCAGTCGCTGATCGCCCTTTGTCACGCTCTGATTAAACGCGCTCAAATCATCAGTTTTCTCACCCAACTGCGCCTTACTCGTGGGATAGGTCACCCACGGCGTAAGTCTAGGTTGGTGCTCAAAAACTACCGATGATTCTCACGCTCTGTGACATTTGTCATGTGGTTTACTGACAGGCGTGACTGGGTTACAGATGGGGTGATGGCTATACTTAAGGTCATAAGAGGTGAGCGGTAATGATTAAAAATGAAACGCAAACAATGATCGAACTAAAAAATGTTAGCAAACGGTTTGGAAATCATCAGGTTTTGAAAGCTATCAATCTAACGGTAAAACCAGGTGAAATTATTGGCTTAATTGGTGAAAATGGTGCTGGCAAATCAACCATCATCAATTTATTATTAGGCTTATTACAAGCAAGTTCAGGTGAAGTTTCAGTCTTAGGAGAAGCACCGGCACAAGAATCACATAAGCAAAAATTAGGCGCAATGCTGCAAGAAAATGTCAGTATGGAAAGTATTAAAGTTAGAGAATTGTTGACACTAGTTCGAAGTTATTATGCCAAACCGCTGCCCTATCAAGATCTGCTTGAGTTGGCTGATCTAACATCAGTTCAAGCGATGATTTCAGATAAATTATCTGGTGGGCAAAAACGACGTCTAACCTTTGCGTTAGCCATGGCCGGGGACCCTGATCTGCTTTTTTTGGATGAGCCTACGGTGGGGATGGATGTGAATAGTCGGCAGCATTTTTGGTCAAAAATTGAGCAGATGCGTGCACAGGGGAAAACGATTGTGGTCACCAATCATTACTTAGATGAGTTGGAAGGTATTGTTTCCCGCTTATTGATCCTGCAGCACGGTGTTTTTTCATTTGATGGGACATTAGCCGAGTTACAGCAGCAGTATGCGAAGCGGACGATAACTTTTGAAAGCACCTTACCTTTAGTTAAAGTCTATGAATATCTACCCGATGCAAATTTAAAAGAAAAGAACCATCAGTTTAGTTTGAAAACCAGTGACAGTGATCAGGCTTTACGCCAATTGGCACCGATTTTAACCCAACTAAGCAATATTACGATCCAGCCAGATTCTTTGAATGCCATTTTTGGCAATTTAACCAAACAAACGGTCAGCCACACCCAAGGAGATGTTCAAGATGACTAGTTTTTTAACGCAAATGACGATCAATATCAAACGTTTGATTCTCCGCAACTTAGGCTTTTCATTTTTTGCGGTAGGAATGCCCATTGGTTTTTATCTGTTATTTACCCGGGTGATGGTTGGACAAATGAACGCCCAGGCAGCGCAACACTGGTATTTAGTCTATTTAGGCAGTATGAGCATTTATAGTATTTTGATCAGTTCGATTTTTACCGTATCTAATACATTGATCGATGATCGTAAGCAGCGAATGGATCAGTTCATTGCAGTGACACCATTTTCCAAGAAACGGTATTATAGTTCGATTATTTTAACAATGATTTTACTAAATGCATTGGCGTTGTTAGCCTTAGACATTGTCGCAATGTTGGTAAATCAAGTGTCGCTATCGTTAGGCCAAATTGCAGCATCCATTGCAATGACATCGATAGCCAGTTTGCCAATTATGATACTTGGTATTTTGACATCGATGGTTAAAACAACAAGTACCGCCAGTGCGCTGGCTAATTTGATCGTGTTTCCTATGGCAATTGTCAGTGGCCTATGGCTGCCATTGAGCAGTTTGCCGAAGTTTATGCAAACCATCGGTAAACTATTACCCACTTATCATGCCAATCAAATGATCACGCGTATTTTCCAAAACAAATCTAATGTAGGTATGCCGAACATCTACAATATTCTGGCTTGGAGTGTATTATTAGTGGTAGTCATTATTTTTCTGACAAATTCACGAAAACGGAGTCAGGTATGAAGCAAATTTTAAACAAGATTTCAATTCCGAAAGTGTATGGTGGTAATCTGCCATACTTTTTTCTGATTTATTTAATATTTATCATTCCTAGTTTTTGGCCATTAACGACAATAAGGCATTGGGGTCATTTTGCACTAATTTTAGTTTTTATAGTATCTTATCGATTGCTCTACACCTCAAATCGCGGTACCCCTTGGTGGTGGGGCGTACAAATTCTGATCGATATTTATTTTTCGATCTTTGCCGGATACCTTTACCTTTTTATTTACAGCGGCTGGACGTTCGGTTTTACGTCAATGAAAGCCAAGACGTTTCGTAAATACGTCCTATTTTATTATGTCATCGTACTTGGCACGATTGGTATTATGGCTGTTCGGTATAAAAGTTTATTTTTCGGCGATAACTTAATGAATTTATTAACGGCTGTTGCTTTTATTTTCGGTAGTCCGCTAGTAGCACGTGGTTTTGCCGTGATGTCCCAAAAGAACCGTAAATTGCGGCAGGCTAATATCCGATTACAGACTCAAGCAGAAGAACGCAGCCGTATTGCTCGTGATCTCCATGATAACTTGGGGCAGTCTTACTCTATGATTACTGTAAAAGCAGAGCTGGCTGGCAAATTGTTAACTAAGGCACAGACAGAGGCTGCTCAAATGCAAATTGGGGAGATTAAAAATATTTCCCGGGAAAATTTACAGTTGGTGAGAGATATTGTCAATAATCTGCGCCAAGAATCATTAAGCATGACCTTGGTCAAACAGGAACAGAATTTGACAGATGCAGGTATTTATCTTGAGACACAAGGAATAGAGGTGGTCGCTGGTTGGCCTAATAAAGTCCAACAACTGAGTGCGGCAGTCATTAAGGAGGCCGTGACGAATATCATTCGCTACAGTCATGGCAAACGCTGCCAAATTGTTTTTGAAACCAGAGCTACTGATTTTTATTGGCGTATTCAAGATAATGGTCGTGGGTTCAAGCCAATGGAAATTCGTCAAGGCGCTAATGGCCTTCGGGGAATACAACAGCGGGTGGCCCAACTCAATGGTGATTGTGAGATTGATGGGGCGCATCATGGTACAATAATTACTGTAAGTATTCCTAAGGATATAGGGGCGGCCAAAGATCATGGTACAAATCGTGTTAGCTGAAGATCAGAGTATGTTAAATACCGCATTAGCGGCGTTGATCAATTTGGAAGATGATTTTGAAGTGGTGGCGACGTTTGCGGATGGGCAAACTGCTTGGCAATTTATTCAAGCTAAGCAGCCGGATGTGGCGATCCTGGACATTGAAATGCCTAAAATGACCGGTTTAGATGTGGCTGAACAGGTTTTTCAACATCAATTAAAAACTAAAGTGATTATTTTAACGACTTTTGCACAAACTAGTTATTTTAAACGGGCAGTAGCTGCCGATATTTCAGGCTATTTGTTAAAGGATAAGCCAAGTGATGAATTAATGGCAACGATTCGTAAAGTAATGCAAGGTGAAACTGTTTATGATGCAGAATTGGTCAAAAATATGTTCACTAAGACAGAGAATCCACTTTCTCAGCGAGAAATGGAAGTTTTGCAGGCAGCCGCCTCAGGACAGGCCACGAAAGCAGTTGCCGCAAAGTTATTTTTGTCTGATGGGACTGTACGGAATTATATGTCAGCAATTATCAGTAAGTTAGGCGTTCACAATCGGATGGAAGCACTAAACTTGGCCCGTAAAAACAAGTGGTTATAGTATAAAAAATAGGTGAGGCTGGGACATAAGCCACGCAAAATAAAATAATCGTAGTTTTCAGACTGATATTGAATCTGAAAACCACGATTATTTTTTTAACGATTGATTTTCTAAAAATAACATTGACTTTGAGGGTCAGT
>NZ_JACGCJ010000012.1 GCF_021030645.1 Agrilactobacillus fermenti
TGGGCATCAATGAAGCAACAATTAGGAAATATATCAGAGAACAGGAAAAACATGATATTGCCGTTGATAAATTAAGTGTTCGGGAATATGAAGACCCTTTTAAGGGTAGTAAGTAGTACAAGCACCCCTTAAGGGGTGAGCAAAAGTGGCAAGGACAAATTGGCTTGAACTAAAAAGCCAGCGTCTTTAGGCGCTGGTCGGTAATAGAGGCTTATAGCCTCAGAGCAAACCACCCGTTTGACGGGTGGTTTTGATTAGTTAAGACTTAAGACTGACGATAAATCAGTCTAAAACGTTTTTCCTTGGGCTTGAATTGTTGGTACAATAGTACTTAGATAAATCGGATAACAGGAGCGGTGTGCATGAGTCGAATTTGGACCGTTTTTACTTTAATGATCATGTTTGTGCTAGCTATGTTGGGTTGGCAGATTTTTACAAACCCAAGTTCGCTGACAGCAATGATTATCGGTGTATTTTTATTATTAATTCGTTCTACTAAAAAGAAAAAAAGATCACAAAAAAACTCAGACCGACTATTAATTTTTGGCTTGATTTTTATGATGCTAAGTCTAGGTCAAAATATTAGTTTTTGGTTTTTGATGCTATTGATTGCATTTTTAATGATAGCTTTATATGGTAGTGCAAATGGCTGGCATGATTCTAAGAATACGTTCAGCAGTTGGATGCCATGGAACCAAAAGTCGTATTTGGCACCAGAATTTAAAACTGATACTATGAAAGATAAAGCCACAGATTCAGAAACGGATCATGTTAAAATGAAGCGCCAGTCGTGGTTTGGCAATACTGCTTTTGGCTCGGATCTTTATTTGTGGGATGATATGAATTTATCAATTGTTGCCGGTGACACAATTGTTGATCTCGGAAATACACTGTTGCCAACTGAACGCGAGAACATTATTATTATGCGTAAAGGCTTCGGCCGTACACGCATACTTGTACCAGTAGGCACCAAGGTTCAAGTCAATCATTCAGTCTTTTTTGGAAAGTTAGTTTTGGATCAGGAGACAATGCAATTACACAATGAAAATATTTCAGTAACCCTAGATGCGGAGAATAGCAATCGAGAATTGCGTATTATTACAAATGTTTGGGTTGGCGACCTCGAGGTGATCTACGTATGAATCGTTCATCAAGGTTACCTGTCTTTTTTGTCACAACACTTACAGTGCTTGCATTATTGGTAATGATTAGTTTTGCTTATTTTTTACCTAAACACAATATCAATGGTTTGCTACAGTTATTACAACAGCCTATTTATGATGTACCTTTAGCTGTTTTTTTTGTTGTTCTTGCGGTTTTAACTGGTTTTATTGCAACTTTGACATCATTTGTGATTGATCGACGGGATACTGTCTATTACCAAAGTAAATTGACGGCTCTAGCGAATCAGCAGTATCAGGCGTCTACTTTGCGAACGGTTGGTGCTACAGCGACAGATCAAACAATTGAAGCGATTCGTCAGCAGCTCATCAAATTACAGCAGGAAGTTCAGATTTATTCTGAACAGCCTATTGACGTTTCTGGAGAATCAAAAGAAAAAATTTTGGAAGATGAACGTCATCGCTTGGCTAGGGAACTGCATGATTCTGTGAGCCAGCAGCTTTTTGCAGCGATGATGATGCTGTCAGCTCTCAATGAAACCGTTAAAAAACAGCCGAATACGGCAGTTTTTTCTAAACAGGTTGCAACAATCGAAAAAGTCATTAATGAATCTCAATCAGAAATGCGGGCCTTATTATTACATTTGCGGCCAACCAATTTGGAAGGTAAAAGTCTGAAGCAAGGCATCGACTCATTGGTCAAAGAACTACAGTCTAAAATTAAAATAGATATTCATGCTGACCTAGATGATGTAAAATTACCATCAGGCGTTGAAGATAACCTATTTCGAATCGTTCAAGAGTTATTTTCAAATACCTTGCGTCATGCCAAGGCTAACCGCATTGATATTTTTTTGAAGCAGCTCGACCAGTTGATTTTATTAAAAGTTGTAGATGATGGCGTTGGCTTTGACACAAAGATGACGCGGGAAACGGGTAGTTATGGGTTGAAAAATATTAAGGAACGAACAAGTGCTATTGGTGGTCAAATCAAAATCATCAGTTTTCCCAATGAAGGTACGAGTGTCGAAATTAGAATTCCAGTCATAAAGGAGTAAATAACATTGATTAAAGTTTTGATCGTTGACGACCATGAGATGGTACGCTTAGGTATTTCTACATATTTACAAATTCAAGATGACATAGAAGTTGTTGGCGAGGCCGTTGATGGTGCGGATGGCTTAAAGCAAGCATTAGAATTAAAGCCCGATGTTATTTTAATGGATGTTGTTATGCCAAAAATGGATGGAATCGAGGCAACCAAGAAAATATTAGCTGATTGGCCTGAAGCAAAAATTATTATCTTGACGAGTTTTATTGATGATGAAAAAGTTTATCCAGCTATTGAAGCTGGTGCAGCCTCTTATATTTTGAAGACATCTACTGCTGAAGAAATTGCTAAAGCGATTCGCCAGACTTATGCTGGGGAGAGTGTACTTGAACCTGAAGTAACCACTAAGATGATGAATCATATTTCTCATCAAAATAAACCAGAATTATATGATGATTTAACGAAACGTGAACAAGAAGTGTTACAATTGATTGCTCAAGGGAAAAGTAATCAAGAAATTGCCGATGAACTTTTTATTACTCTAAAAACAGTCAAAACACATGTTTCTAATATTTTATCTAAGTTACAAGTTGAGGATCGGACTCAAGCTGCAATTTATGCTTTTAAACATGGATTGGTTTCCTAAGTTAAAGACGATTTGGTATAATGCAACCGTAAGATTTTTGCAAATAAATGATAAAGGGGTATTTTCAAATGGAAATAACCGTTTCTGAGGCCGCAATAAATTGGTTTAAGTCAGAGATGTCCTTAAAGCCTGGTGAAGGCATCCGATTTTTTGGTAAGGTTTACGGCAAGACTCAGGTTCATGAGGGTTTTTCAATTGGGATCGAAAAAGGAATTGCGGCTGATCCGTTGGTAAAAGAAACAATTTTTGGACTAATCTTCTCAGTAGACAAAACTGACGAATGGTTCTTTGCTGGCTATGATTTAGCTGTAGATTATAACGTGCAAAAAGAAGAGCCGGTCTATAATTTTTTAGCAGAAGATAAACAATAAAGCGTTTAATAAATCATTTATTTCAATTTAGTTTTCAGGTAGATTTTTGTACTATCTGAACACTTATATACGATAAAAAGGACTGAAGTCTCAAAACACTGCCTTACAATCATTTAGATCTTTGATCTAATGGTCGTAAGCTCTGCAAAGACTTTCAGCCCTTTTTTAGTTACAAAATCAAATTAATCTGATTTGCGGTTGACAAGTTCAAAAATGATAATTAGTAAAATGCCTAGAAAAGATAGACCTACACCAAGCATTAATAGTGGCGGGCGATAACTAAATTTAATTTTATGTTGACCCGGATCCAATTCTGCACCTAAAAAAGTCTGCTGAATATGTGTGATTTTATGTGCTTTCCCATCAACAGTTAAGTGCCAGCCCTTGCTGTAAGGAATAGTTGTCATCATTAACTGTTGGTTTGTTTTTACATTGATCGAGCCACTGATACTTGTTGGTGTTGTCTGCACTCGCTTAAGTGCAGTAGCCTGGGTTTGGTTGATCCAATTCTTAAATAGAGCCATATTGAAACGATTAATTGAAATATTATCAAGCCAAAGATCGTTTTTCTTTAAGATGATTTTGATCGTGATAGTTTGTCCTTGCTGCTGATCAGCTACACCATAAACAAGCGGATTATCATAGCTATCTTCTAGTTGCAGGTTTTGATTATTAATTGTCAACGAGACCAACTTATTGTTTAGACTAGAACCCCAGGTGAGATAGTACGGGTCATCTGTTCGTGGCACAAAAGTCAATTCGAGCATGGCTGTTTTTTTCGGGTTGATTTTTACATAATCCTGGCCAACACTCTTTTTCTTCAATCGCAAATTGTGGCGTTTGATTTGATAATTATTAGGTTCGAAAAGTGGTTGATTGAAATTAGGATTAATCGCGTGGAACCAAGATTCTTGTTGTGCAAGGGGAAAATCGACATATTGTTTTGCCCGTAAAATTTGTCGGTTAGCCACAAATGCAATTGGCAGCGTCATAGGATTATAATGGATAGTTTGCAGCGGTAGAACATCGATCGTATTATATTCACTTAAATCAGGCCGGGAAGCAACATTTTTAAAAACGGTGTTCGGTGTAAGTTCATTTTTAGGTAAAGTGTTTTCGGTACGCTGCTGCATGAAATAGCGCATATCTAAAAGTGCATCTGTAAAAATTGTGCCATTATTATAAGTTACAAAACCATCACCTTTATCTTGGCCCATACGTCCGTAGAAGTGGGTGAGAGCTGGTTCCATCATTGAATTAAATTGTGAACCACCGTTATAGTTTGCTTGCATTGGATCATTTTTTGTGCGTTCATAAGTTTTACCAATACGATAAAACGTTGCATTGGCTTTTTGTTTAACTGCTTGGGCTCCTGAAACCAATTGACTGGTGTAATCAGTGAAATCTGATTCATTAAGGTAAGTAATGTTGTTTAAAGAAAAAATTAAGTTGCCAGCCAATTCAATTGTTGTCACAACTGTAATAATGGTGCTGATACCGACGGCTCGATTTGTTTTAAGTGTTAATAGTACTAGCATTAACAGCATTAATAGAACCGTAATAAAAATTTGATCTTTTTCTATGAAGTTGACGTTTTTGATCTGCCAAAATGCAAGAGCACCTAAAATACCCGTGAAAACCAACGCTAATGCAATCTGTAATCTATTGACTGTTTCGATGAAGTGAAAACTATAGGCCGATAAAATCAGTAGCCAAAAACTAACGACAAAAGAAAATCGATAAGGGTACCACACGGGAAATTGAAAACCATGCCAGAAGAGATCAAAGGGTTCAAAAAATAGGGAAACGATCAGAAAAATAGTGATGAAGGCTGCTGTAATTTTGGCTCGCAGTGGAATCTGTCGTAACGTGAAGAAAAATAAAAAGCCAAAAATAGCTAAAGAACCAACAAATATATTTGCTTGACCAGTTGACATTTGGTCAAAATTAAAGCTCCCCATAATCAGCTTCAACATTAATTTGTAGGGGGCATATTCTATTTGCCATTTGATGTGTTGGATCGTATATTGCCCTTTGCTTTCAGACAAAGCGAAAAGTGTCGGTAATAACAGGACACTACTCGTTAATACCGCAGCTAAAGCGCTTAAAAAGAAGTGCCATGTTTGTCTAAATAAACGCGACCAGTTGCGAAAATACAAGGCAGCCTGAAATATGAAATATAAAGTTACGAAAATAACGATCATATAGCCAATATAATAATTGAGTAAAATCGCAATTGCGAGCCAAATCGAAAAAGCTATGCTGTATTTTTGTTTAAAAAACTGAGGCACATACAGACAGACTAAAGGCAAAACGATAACTGCATCTAACCACATTAAATTGAAATGATTAACAATCAAATAACTCATGAGCGCAAAACTAACGGCATAGGCAATCGTTAAAGGGCCAAGCTGAAGCTTGCTTCTTTTGAAAAAAATGGCTGCAGTTAACCCAGCGAAACCAAATTTTAGGATGGAGATCAAATAAATGGCAACAGGCAGTAATTGTTGTGGAAATAAGAGTAATATTATATTTAGTGGACTAATCAGGTAATAGGCACTAACGCCTAACATGTCCCCACCCAAAGCTTTACTGAATGAATAAATTAAATTTGTTGGATGGGTCAAAATATTTTGTTTGAAGTACGCAAAGAAATCGATATAT
Organism: Agrilactobacillus fermenti; assembly: GCF_021030645.1. GTDB lineage: Bacteria > Bacillota > Bacilli > Lactobacillales > Lactobacillaceae > Agrilactobacillus > Agrilactobacillus fermenti. Next base: position 5,854 of record NZ_JACGCJ010000012.1, read on the forward strand.
TGTTGACCAAGGTCTACGGTCAACAAAGAGCTTTTGCCAAAAGGATAGGCGCCTCGGTACATAAAGTAAAACAACAGACTAAAGGCGGGTATTAAAAAACTAAAAATATAGATATAATGACGTTTAAGATAACTGTGCAATTTTTTGACCTCGTAATGTAAAAATTAAAATTAACTGAAAACTATATATGAAAGGTTATCAAATCGTACTTTTTATATTACAATAAAGAGCGACTCATTATCAATCGCTAAAACAAGTTACTTGTAATCGAATCAATTAGGAGTTCATGCCTTGAAGTATTTAAAAAAACAAATCAAGACTACTGGAAGCTCGACGAAATCTCGAATTCCCGTTCGTTTAAATATTCTATTTTTTATTGTATTTTTGCTATTTGCCGCCCTTGTTGCACAATTGGCTTATTTGCAAGTTATCCATGGCAGTTCTTTCCAAGCTGAAGTGAACCGGACTGATCGAACTGTGATTCAGGGTAATGTTCCTCGAGGCATGATCTATGACTCTAAAGGCCGTGTTTTAGTTGGTAATAAAGCAAATAGTGCGGTTACATTCACCAAGTCGATGAATGTTAAAACATCCGACCTGGCAACTGTTGCCCGTCGATTAAGCAATTATATTTCTGTCGACACAAGCAAATTGACGGATCGTGATTTGGCAGACTTTTATCTATCAGATAATAAAAAACTGCAGCGTGTGATTGATACATTGCCAAAGTCAAAGCGGACGACAAAAAATGGCGATAAGGTACCAGACGCGGTTTTATATAAATTAGCAGTCAACAAGGTTGCTAAGCAGAAATTAACTTTTTCGGCTAAAGAAAAACAACAAGCTGCGATTTTTAAAACTATGAGTGGTGCTTATCAACTTTCAACCGTGTTTATTAAAAATTCCGATGTAACTTCAAAAGAGGTCGCTGAAGTTAGTGAGCATTTGCAAAGTCTGCCAGGTGTCAATATCGGGACCGACTGGGAGCGAAATTATCCTAATGGAGATTCTATGTCAAGTATCATTGGTAATGTATCTAGTGAGAGTCAGGGACTGCCTGAAGATCAAATCAACTCTTTATTGGCTCAAGGCTATTCACGAAATGATCGAGTTGGGACAAGTTATCTTGAACAAGAATATGAAAATGTTCTGAAGGGGACTAAATCTCAAACTCAGGTAACTGTCGGCTCAAATAATCAGGTACTTAAATCTCAAACACTTTATACTGGGGATAAGGGTAGTAACCTTAACCTAACTGTTGATTCTAATTATCAAGCTAAAGTTGAGGCAGCACTTAAAAATGAATTTAATTTAGCTAAATCTAATGGACATGCTGGCTATTCTGATGGTGCTTACGCAATTGCCATGAACCCTAAAACAGGGGCAATCCTGGCCATGGCTGGTGTGCGTAACGATCCCAAAACTGGTGAGACGACCGATGATGCACTAGGTACAATCAATCGCTCTTTTGTTATGGGTTCTGCCGTGAAAGGTGCAACTGTTTTGGGAGCAATGATGGATGGTGTGATTACGCCATCTAGTAACTATCAGTCAGATGATCCAATTTATTTACCAAGTACACCCGTTAAGAAATCCGTTTATCCTGTTGGAACTTTCTCAGGCATGAATGCTATTACAGCACTTGAGGTTTCTTCTAATATTTACATGATGCGCTTGGCTTTAAAAGAGGGTAATGCGCAATATGTTCCAAATTCTTATATCCATATGGATTCTGATATTTTCACAAAATTACGTGGTTATTTCTCACAATTTGGACTAGGCGTTAAGACGGGCATTGATATTCCAGGTGAAGCCCCTGCTTTCTTGGGGAGCACACTTAATGAGTACGGGCAGTTAAAAGTGGGTTCAGCACTAGATTTATCTTATGGAAACTACGATGCATACACTTTAATTCAAATGGCCCAGTATGTTTCAACAATTGCTAATGGTGGTTACCGCATGAAGCCTTATCTCGTTCAATCGATACAAAAAACCGATAATGATGGGACTCAAGGTGCTGTTCAAAGTTCAACTCAGCCAACAATTTTAAATCGAGTTGGTTTTACGGATTCACAATTAGATGTTGTTAAGACTGGTTTTTACAATGTTGTCCATGGTACTAATGGCTGGGGGACGGCACATACATTAAAAAGTGTTTCTCCATCAATCTCTGGTAAGACAGGGACGGCGCAATCATTTTATTCCGATGGTAAGAACTTGACACAAACTTTAACCTCAAGTTTTGTTGGTTATGCGCCATCAGATGACCCGCAGATTGCAGTAGCCGTTGTATTTCCAAACCTGTCTGAAAGTGCAAGTAACAGTCATTATAATTTAGATATGGCTAAAGAAATGTTCACGGATTACTTTAATACCCAAACAGCAGCTAAATAATCTGTTTAGATTGTATTTCAATGTACAACATAAACATGATATGATATTGATTGACCTAAGGGGGGCAATAATGGATAAAGTCACTTTTCGGAAACAGCAAATCGATCGTTTGGTTTCATTTGCAAAAGACGATCAAAAGCAAAAAGAAGAAGCAGAGCTGACACAGAAGCTATTTCAAACAGAGGTATTTCAAAATGCGGAAACAATTGGTCTGACGATTAGTCAGGATATCGAACTCAATACCAAGCCGCTAATTACAGCCATACAAAATTTAGGTAAACAAGTTTATGTGCCACGCACTTTAGCAGAATACCAAATGACTTTTTTACCGTATCCTGACAAAGAAACGGATCTTGAAAGAAGTTCTTTTGGCATTTTGGAACCTAAGCTGGATGAATCTAAACGACAAGATCCGCCTGATCTTGTCGTTGTTCCTGGAGTTGCATTTGCAAAAGATGGTAATTATCGGGTTGGCTTTGGCGCAGGCTATTATGATCGTTATTTGAATCGTTACCAACCACATACGATTACATTAGCGCTTTCACCCATGGTGTTTGATGAGCCGCAGTGGCCGGTATCTATGTTGGATGTGCCAATTGAGATATTGCTTGTCCCAGAACAATAGGCAGAATGTGTTAATGTCCAAAGGAGATGTCGCATGAACTCAAAACGTACATTACAGCGAATTAACAATACGTCTTTTGTGACTTGGTTGTTGTTAGTTATGACGGTCTTGGTTTTTCTCTTAGAAATTATCTCTGGAGGCAGTCAAAATCAGCAAGTTTTGTTTAATCTAGGTGCAAAAGTGAACGATCTTGTGCGTCAAGGCGACTGGTGGCGTTTAATCACACCTATTTTTTTACATATTGGTTTCATGCATATCGCTGTTAACGGTGTCATGATATATTATGTTGGCACGCAACTTGAACGGATATTTGGACATCTTCGCTTTTTGCTAATATACTTCGTTAGTGGTATAGCTGGAAATTTAACTAGTTTTGCTTTCGGCAATGACGGAACTATCTCTGCGGGTGCAAGCACAGCCTTGTTTGGTTTATTTGGAGCTTTTATTGCTCTGGGACTTGTTTTTAAACAAAATCCTTTTATTCAAGCCGTGGCACGACAATTTGGTGTTTTAGTGATTATCAACTTAGTGTTTGATCTGTTTATGCCGTCAATAGATTTGTGGGGGCATATTGGTGGATTCGTAGGTGGTCTATTGATCGCCTTTGCTATCAATGTGCCTAAAAGTATTGGTAAAATCCCCTATTGGCAACAAGTACTCGCAATTATTCTCGTTGTAGGCTTAGGCAGTTTAATGTATTGGAATGGTATGTATGGATAATGAGCAAGTGATTCGTACGTTATATGATGTGCAGCAGATTTTAAAGCAATTTGGCATATTCGTGCACTTAGGCCATCGTATTTGGGATATCGAATTGATGTTTGAAGAACTTAAAAAAATTCATAATGCAAAGTTGATCGATGATAAGGTATTTAAATCTGCCGTTCTAGTTTTAAAGCGAGAACACAGGTATGAAGAAAATAATTTGAAACATGAGAGGGGTATTTAGCATTATGGCTGACAAAAAACTGATTGGTGTTGACCTTGGTGGGACAACGATTAAGTTTGCCATTTTAACTTTGGAAGGTGAAATTCAGCAACGATGGAGTATTGACACGAACATACTCGACGATGGGACGCATATTGTGCCAGATATTGTTGATTCGATTAATCATCACTTGAGTCTTTATCAAATGGATGCAGAGGATTTCTTGGGTATTGGTATGGGCTCCCCCGGTTCAGTGGATTTGCAGGCTGGAACAGTCACTGGTGCTTTCAATTTAAATTGGAAGACATTGCAATACGTTAAACGAGACATTGAGGCTGGGACAGGGATCACTTTTACGATCGATAATGATGCCAATGTGGCAGCTTTAGGCGAACGTTGGAAAGGCGCTGGCGAAAATGAGGCCAATGTGATTTTTATTACTTTAGGGACAGGCGTCGGTGGTGGTTTGATTGCTGACGGTCATTTATTGCATGGCGTTGCCGGTTCTGGTGGTGAAATTGGTCACGTAACGGTACAACCAAATGGTTATCTATGTACCTGTGGCAAGCGTGGCTGCCTTGAGACCGTTGCCTCTGCAACAGGTGTTGTTCGAGTAGCTCGGGACATGGCCGAAGAATATTCAGGTGATTCAAAACTTAAAGCAACGCTAGATGATGGTGACGAGATTTCATCAAAAATTGTTTTTGATTTAGCTAAAGCTAATGATCCGTTAGCACTCATGGTCGTTGACCGTGTGACTAATTACTTAGGATTAGCGTTGGCAAACGCAGCAAACTTGTTAAATCCAGCTTTTATTGTTATTGGTGGCGGCGTATCAGCTGCTGGGGACTTCTTGTTGACTCGCGTTGACAAAGCGTTCAAAACAAATACTTTCCCTAATGTGCGTGAAACCACACATTTACGGTTAGCAACTTTAGGTAATGAGGCGGGTGTAATTGGCGCAGCTTCACTTGCCAAGGCCGCAGTTAACGGTTAATTTAAATTTGTATTTGTGAAGGGGCGAGTTTCTTTGTTTTTTAATGCGATTAGCGGCGTCTGGATCTTAAATATTATCTTGCTTGTCATTCTTTTGGCTTTTGCTGGCAATTGGCTATATTATTGGCTTAGATCCAAGCAATTGAAAGCGGGATTGAGTGAGGCCGATTTTGAAAGTACGATGCGTAAAGCCCAATTGATTGATCTACGCGAGAAAAAAGATTTTGATGCGGGTCATATTCTCGGCGCAAGAAATATTCCATTTACGATGCTAAAGCAGCGCATGGGAGAATTACGTAAAGATTTACCAGTTTATGTTTACGAAGATGGTAAGTCTGTCAGCGTTAGAGCAACATTGAAGTTAAAAAAAGCTGGCTTCCAACAAATTAACTGGTTGGAAGATGGCTTTCGCAATTGGAAAGGCAAAACGAAAAAAGGCTAAAATGGTCAAATAAAAAAGGGCTCGCACATGATGATCGTGCTGTAGCCCTTTTATTTTTAGATTAAAATTATCCTTGGTGTGCCGCATGTTGTTTGCGATTAGCTTTACGACGATTTTCTTCAATCTTATCAGTGATTTCTTCTTCAGGATCGATCACAGTTTTTTTGAAAGCTAATACAGCACCGCCTAAAGCACCTAAGGTTGTTAATGCGCCTACTAAAACACCGGATGCAAATCTTTTTGCCATAATTATCCCTCCTATATGTTTATATTATCACGTATTGGTCCTGATTAATGCAACTAATATACAAAAAAATCGAGGAGATCTATGAAACCAAAAGTTTTAATGATTGTTGGACCTACCGCAGTTGGCAAAACTGAACTCAGTTTACGCCTAGCACATCAATATAACGGCGAGATTATTTCGGGAGACTCAATGCAAGTGTATCGGCAACTCGATATTGGCACGGCTAAAATCATGCCTGCGGAACGTCAAAATATTCCCCATTATTTAATTGATATTTTAGATTGGCATGAAGGTTATTCTGCTTATCAGTTTAAAAAGCAAGCAACAGAATTAATTTATGAAATCCAAGCTCGACATAAGCTTCCAATTATTGTAGGCGGCACTGGTTTTTATTTGAATGCATTGCGATTGAATTTAAATCTCGGTGATAATGAGCAGGTTGATACAGCTGCAAAGACACGACAAAAATGGCGTACGTATTATGACCATGTTGGGGCGCACCAAGCCTGGTTAAGATTAAAGCAACTGGATCCACCTAGTGCAAAGGCAATTCCGGAAACAAATCGACATCGTCTGATTCGGGCTTTAGAGGTTAATGAAGAGCAACAACAATTATTTTCACAACAAAAACAGCCACAGCCAATTTTTGATTCATTAGTGATTGGATTGAATACTGATCGTGGCCAACTTTATCAAAGAATCAATCACCGCGTTGACATTATGGTCAGTCGAGGTCTGGTTGCTGAAGCTGAAAAATTGTATGCTTATCGCGATCAAATGCCATTGGCGGCCAAAGCAATTGGCTACCGCGAGCTTTTTCGCTATTTTGATGGTCAAATAGACTTGCAGACGGCAATTGAGTTGATTCAACGTAATTCACGGCATTATGCTAAGCGGCAATTGACTTACTTTAGGAATCAAATGCCTGTACACTGGTTTGATCCTTTCGCAGATGAAAATTGGTATAGTTCGATTAATAGCCTGATCGATGTTTGGCAAAAATAATGTTATAAAAGCTAACATTTTACATTGACACGCATAATTTCGATTGTTATGATAGGTTTTGTAACAGAGAGGAGGTTAATTATGAAGGAAAAGGAACTACGTCGAACCTTAGCGGTGCTGCCAATCGGTACAGCTATGAAATTAACTGATTTAAGTGCACGCCAAATTCGTTATTATGAAGATCAAGGTCTGATTCATCCTCAAAGAAATGAAGGTAATCAACGGATGTTTTCTTTAAATGACATTGATCGGCTCTTGGAAATCAAAGATTATCTAAGCGAAGGTATGAATATTGCCGGGATTAGATATGAATTTGAAGAAAAAAAACGCAAGTCGAAACTTTCAAATCAACAAAACCATGTACAACCACTTAATGATGACGATGTTCGGCGCATTTTGCGTGAAGAGTTAATGCAGACTGGCGGTTTGGAAGGTCCAGACCATCAAATTCCTGGTTTCTTTCATAAAAAACCTTTATAAAACACAAAAGCATCCTAATAATGAAGGAGAGTTCGGTGTATGGCTAATAAAAATATTACCGCAGATGAAATTCGCGAGGTTGTTTCTAAGGAAAATGTCCAATTTTTGCGTTTGATGTTCACAGATATCAATGGGATTATCAAGAATGTTGAAGTCCCCGTTGATCAATTAGAAAAGGTATTATCTAACAAAATTATGTTTGATGGTTCTTCAATTGATGGTTTTGTACGTATTGAAGAAAGTGACATGCTTCTATACCCGGATTTATCAACCTTTTTGGTCTTTCCTTGGGGTTCCGAACATGGGAAAGTTGCTCGTTTGATTTGTGATGTACATAATCCTGATGGAACGCCATTTGCTGGCGATCCCCGTAACAATTTACGCCGTGTGATCAATGACATGAAAAAACAAGGTTTTTCTGCTTTTAATATTGGCCCTGAACCTGAATTCTTTTTATTCAAGTTAGATGATGAAGCTAAACCAACTTTGACTTTGAATGATAAGGGTGGCTATTTTGACTTTGCACCAGTTGATCTTGGGGAAAATACGCGTCGTGATATTGTCTTAGAGCTTGAAAAAATGGGCTTTGAGGTTGAAGCTTCTCATCATGAGGTTGCACCTGGCCAACATGAAATCGATTTTAAATACTCAGATGCGTTAGAAGCAGCTGATAACATTCAAACATTCAAACTAGTTGTTAAAACAATAGCTCGTCAACATGGCTTACATGCGACGTTCATGCCTAAACCTTTGGAAGGTATCAATGGTTCTGGAATGCATATTAATATGTCTCTCTTTAATGATAACAAGACGAATGCATTCTTTGACGCTGATGCTGAAGGCCAACTTTCGGAAACAGCCTATCACTTCCTAGCCGGATTAATGAATCACGCTCGAGCATTGACTGCCGTTAATAATCCAACAGTTAATTCCTATAAACGTTTGGTGCCTGGGTTTGAAGCACCGGTCTATGTTGCTTGGTCTGGTCGGAATCGTTCACCGCTTATTCGTGTACCTCAGTCTAGAGGGTTGTCGACACGTTTAGAAATGCGTTCAGTCGATCCAAGTGCCAACCCTTACCTAGCAATCGCTTCAATTTTGAACGCAGGCTTAGATGGTTTAGCTAAAGAACAAGAACCATTTCCTGCAGTCGATCGTAATATCTATCGGATGAACGAGGAAGAACGTCAAGAGAATCACATCACTGACTTACCATCAACTTTGCATAATGCCATTAAAGCACTAGAAAAGGATGATGTGATCAAAACTGCCTTAGGTGATCATTTATACCGTAGCTTTATTGATTCTAAAGATCTAGAATGGGCTGCTTACCGGCAAACCGTATCAGATTGGGAAAGAGATCAATATTTGGAACTCTATTAATAATATAGCAATCCATAAAAAAACTGCCTAAAATGGGCAGTTTTTTTATTTAATATTTAACTCTAGCGGCTCTATTTATTATAGGGTATTTCTAATCGAGAAGCATTTAAATCCAAAGTATAACTTTGCACCCGTGACTCACGCAAAGTCATACCCATGTCAGTGGAGTAAACTATCAGTCCAAGCTGGTGGTTAGTTAATAGGTGATAGTGGGTGGGTTGTAATTCAAAACGTACCGTATAAAAGTTACCTGGTTGAATGACATCATTAGACCAGTTATTACGTCGATTTTGCATGTTGATATGTCCCTTTGTGATTAGTTTGAATGGAGAAGGGTGAGTCTCCAATTGAAATTCCTTTAAGTCTTCAGTAAGATTATTGAAACCTAACTGTAAAGCGCCACGACCAACGATTGAAGGCTGTGCTTGTAAGCGCCTTGCTATGCCATAATCTGCCAACATCACGCTGAGTTTTCCGGAAGTCGAATCAACAGCAACTTGTAATGTTACAATCGGATTACCATCAATGTATAGATCTTTTGTCAATGGATCGGTTAAAAATAGTAACCGATTGTGCTGATATTCAGAGGTTTGACTTAACAATGCGTTTTGCCATTGATGCTCAGTTTGATTATGCTTTAAGAAATCAGTTGTGCCATTGTCAATAAAACTTTGAGTTTCAGTTGGCTTTGGCTTAGTTGTTAACTGATTCTTCTGTAAATAGAATTGTTTTATTGGCGCAGACTCCGCACACCAATCCTGATAATGATGCCACTGTTCAGGTGTCACGTTGTCTTGAATCAAGACTTTGGGAAGGTCAGCATCACTAGCATTTTTTTGATCATGACAAAGTTTATCAACTAACCAATAATTAACCATATCGTTAAAGTCGATTGAGCGAATGTTGTTCATATAAATATGTTGCCCTTGATGAAGAAAAATTTTTGCCGGGATTTTAGCAGCACGCAAAGCTCGCCATAACTTTTCGGGATTACGAAGTTTTACATTCCAATCATTCAAACCATGCACGATTAAAACAGCACACTGAATATGTTTGACATCGTTACGATAATTACGTTCGTCCCAAAAGGTGTTATAATTTCCTGTGTCTCGATCTTGACCAACTGTCAGTGCTTGTTGCTGGCGTTCATAGACAGCTTTGATCTTTTGAAAATCGGCATCATCTTTTAGCCTTGAAAAAGTATCAATGGCTAAAACGTCTGTATCTTCACCTTGGCAGTCTTCTGGCGCAACAACTAAACCGTTATCGCGATAGTAATCATACCAGCTGGAAATAGCTGATTCAGAGATAATAGCCTTCAATCCAGTGACACCAGTTGTTGCTGCGGCCGTGGCTAAAGTCCCTAGATAAGATTTTCCAGTCATCGCCACATTGCCATTGCACCACCAAGCAGTCGTCGGTATATGATCAGTTCGATTAGTATAGGCGATTCGATCGCCGTGAAGCCATTGGATAATTGCAATCGTTGAAGCGGTCTCTTCCTGTGATCCTGTTGTTCTTAAGCCGTCGGAATGACGTGTCCCGATGCCGGCTGCATAAACCGAAGCAAAGCCACGACTGAGAAAATAATCATTTAGTGAATAAACAGTTTCTGCTTGGGCGCTAATTTCGGTATCGTGATTTTCTTCGGATGCTTTAGCTCCAATTGGCTGATAGGCTAAAGTGTGGGTTGCTTGAATTTCAGCTTTATCGATTATTTGAGCTTTCTTCGGCTGTAAATTTTGATTAACATTATGTAAGCTGGGGGTCATATCATTGGTACCCTTGAAGTAAGGATTTGCTGTATAAAGTGTGGGTACTTTTAGACCCCTATCAGTGGCTGCTGGTCGAAAAATGGTTGCTTCTAATAAGTCATGTTTACCATCATGGTCAGTATCTAAATCAGATTCCACATATACAATCTCACGAATCGTCTTACTAGCATCAAAAACAGCCTGAACACGGTTATTAAAGAACACAAAATGTGGTGCTTGGGCGTCAAAGAAACTATTAAAGAAGCCGCGATTTGCCAAATCATCTAAAAAATTCATGCCATTCTTAGTACGTAAGTTTAATAGAAGATAAAATGCACGTAAAAGAGTTTCGCTGTCATTGATTTGATCAAAAGATAATTTAGGATAACCACAATCCTGATAAAAGACTTCAGCATTATCCATTTGAAAATCAATTCCTATTTCAAATTTTAATAACTGGAGTACCATGATGATAAATTGATGCCGGCTTAAGTGAAAGGGCTCAGTATTAAAAATATCAGCCAATGTATGTTGGCTATCCACTGAAATATAACGTAATGCTTCTAAACAACTTGACAGACTGTGATATTCAGGGAAAATACCAGCTATCAATTTTTGAAAAAGCTTAAGTGAAGATAGCGTTTTGTCAGATTCATCTAATAGTTTTATGTTGACAAGATCCTGATACAATTGCTCTGATGATACTTGATGAAATGCAAATTGATTTAACTTCAAAAAATCACCTCAAAAATTTGATTGACAAGGATTCATATTATTGTGTAAAATAATATGCGTTGCGTCACAGTGGCTCAGTTGGATAGAGCAACGGTCTTCTAAACCGTAGGTCGTGAGTTCAAATCTCACCTGTGACATTTGTAGTATTTCCAAGCATTTACAAGATTCTCTTAAACGAGTTATGAAGCGTGATAGCTATTAAGTTGGCAACGTTTTGTAACTCGTTTATTTTTTTGCTATTTTTGCAAGTTTTAACAGATTTGGTGGGCAAATCAATGGGCAATCATGAATTAGGTTAAAAAATAAATCGCTGTAACCCGCATTCGACCATTAAATTGCCCATTTAAATTTTACTAGATATGCGGTCAAACTCTTTGATATATAAGGTATTGAGTATGCCCATAATTGCCCACTAAAATATTTGCTCAAGAGCAGACAACATTTTGGTGTCGTCTTTCTGCCTCAGTTCGTCTATGACGTGCAAATAGGTATCCATGGTGGTTTGTATGTCTTTGTGCCCTAAACGCTTAGAAACGCTAAATATGGACACTCCGTGGTATAAGAGAATGCTACCATGGGTATGTCTCAATCCATGAGTTGTAATGCGCGGCACATTGACCGATGCACATAATCGGGCGAGGGCCTGATTTGTTGAACCATTGTCATTTATTGAAAGCTTATTATTTCTAAATACGAGATCATGAGGATCTCGATACCCAATTTTAACATAAAACTCTAATTGTTCTTGTTTTAGTTTTTTCATTTGTTCAAGAAGTTCATCAGTTACCAAAGACGTTCGGCTATTTGATAGCTCTGTTCTGTGTCATGTGAATATTTGCCAATTTTGTAACGGTTGATCCATTCGAGAAAATAATCAGCAAAGGTTATATCATTGAGTGAGGGGTCAAAGCCCATCTTAAGTTTTTGTTCCAATTCTTCGGCAGCATTTTTAGCCCCTAATTTTTGTACGAAAGCCAGAGTTGCTGACCTCACGATGCCTGTTGTTCTTGTCACAATAAATGATGCGAAACTCCCATTTCTTACCTTTTTTACGATAGGATGCCATAGCTACCACTCCTTATTCAAATTCCAAGTTCATAACAGATTCTTCCAAACCTTCGATGACTTCATTCTCGTCGATAAATAATTGCCAGCTCTTATAATCATTTTTTCCTTTGATCGCGTGGGAAAGATTATCACGGATACTACCAACAAATTGGGCTACCATCTTATCAACGGCACGATTGACCTTAGCATCGTTCCAACGTTTAGCAAACTGCCGACCGTGATTTTTTTCTTGTTGAAATTCAAGACACTTAGCTCGAAATTGTTTGATTACATCACTATTTTCATCAAGGTATTGTTCAAGTTCTGCTGTATTCATTTCTTTGCCTCCGAATGTATGTTCGTTTTAAGCGTTAAACAAAAGCCCAGAAAAGGGCTTATTTCAAAATTAATATCTATATCTTGGTTCAAAGTAGTTAGACAAGCGCTGGTCTTCGTACAGTTGGACCGTTTTATCTTCAATCAGCTTACTAATAGAGTAGGCTTTTTTCTTTTGCTAATATTGTTTTCATTATTGCTGCGGCTTCTACTTTCCATCTCTAATCTTCGCCAAAATCAGTCAATACAACTACTACTGTATATTGACTACTTTTGTACCTATAACATTTGAGTCAGAATTTTCAAACTCAATAGTTACTGGGTTGTTATTCTTCAAATCATACGTTATCGCACCTTGAATTGTCTTACCTGGCAATAATTTCTCATGAATTGCGTCTTCTTGAGTTTGGATAGGATTTTTACCTGTATCATCCGTGTTAACCATCCCAGGGCTTAAACTAACATTTGACGTGTCAGTTTTTTGTTTGGCACTTAATACCATATAAATATTTGATGGATCTTGCTCCTTTTTAGAATTATTTGTGATGTCACAATAAAGGACTAAAACTTTTTCGCCTTCAGATATAGAATCCATGACCTCTGATTTAGTGAATTTATAAGTTAATATGCCAGCATCAAATACATTATCCTTGTAAGTCCAATGATTTGGGTCATGTGCTAAACCGCCTGAAGTTTTATTTGTTGCTTTTTCTGGTTTGCTACTGGTGGATTGAGTAGCTGAGGATGATTTAGTCTCTTTGGAAGATAAAGCTGTGCTTGTATCTACATGAGCACGGATTTTAGTTTGGCTGTCGCTACTAGTACCAGTGAAAATCAGACCAAGCGCCAATATCCCAACACTGGTCCATAACCATGCAGATTTAAATATTGGTTTATTGCCGAGAGCTATCGAATGCCAGATATAAAATAGCAAACCAATGGTTAAACCTAACCATGCCCAAAATTTTAAATCTGCAAAACTACCAGCTGTGAGGATGCTTATCAGAAATGATGTTCCCAGTAACACCAAACCAGTGATATCCCCGCCACGTCCTTGGTTCTTATGTGCCACAATATATACAATCCCTGAAGCTAAATAAAAAATACCAGTTAAAATACCAGCTGAACCGCTGACTTGTCCATTTTGGGAGATTGCGTTACCAATACCTGCAAGCATTGATTCAAAGAAAATATATAGTGCAAACAGAATCAATAGTATTCCCAATACTAATTTTGTAGGTCCTAGTCCATTTGGTGATTTGTTCGGTTTTTTATTATTTGGGCGCCGATTATTTTTTGAACGTTTTCGATTTCTACTCCCATTATTTCGTTGGCTTCTGCTTCTACCATCCATTTCCCATACCTCCCAAAATTAAATGAATCTTGCCAATCATAATCTAATTCGAGAAACATAAATATTGGTACTTAACTGCATGCTTTAGACCAACTTTGTGCTGCAAAAAATGCAAGAGCACGCACGATAGAATCAAATTACAATTAAAAATAATACTTCACAACAAATGCAGTATAACATAGCAATTCTTGCATGCACATCAAACATTTTGATTAAATAGTTACGCGATAATTTTTGATTTTTAAAGGGAAAAGTCAAGAGAAAAAATTATGATTAAAAACCAAGTTATTATGATTCGCTGTAGACATTAAAAAGCCTTGTTAAGTACGAGCTAAATACTCGTTACTAACAAGGCTTTATATAGAACTAACTAACTTAATGATTAGAACTTACTAGGATTTTGATACCTTTATACAAATTATAGATATATAGAAAGAAATCGAGAATAGCTATAACGCCTATTAAGACAATCGCTACCATTCCAGTAGCCTGAGCATCTTGCATCAATAAGCCATTGATACCGATCACAACAATCAGTCCAATAGTAATAAACGTTGGCAAAATGTGTAAAATCAAAGCATTCTTTGCATGAGACTGCACAGCAACGTTTGAAGAAAGTAACCAAACAGCTATGGGAAATAGGATCGGTGCAAATAAGATTGAAATATAAGATAAACCACTTAAAACTTTATCACCATTCATAATGTAAACCTCACTTAATTTTAATGGTATGTTTGCTGTACAAACAAATAGCAACATGATACACTTTTTAAGTCACTTTCCTCCCAAAAGTGGCAAATCTCTGACTATACCCGATAGTCAGAGATTTTTTTAACCAGTAATATGGTATTTTTTCAGCCCGATGTAGTGCTGATCGTGTTTTGGTCCCCTAAAGCGTATCTGAATGGTGGCCTTATTTTTCAAAGTAAAGGGTATGGCCGCAGTCACAGATCGACCAGGAGCCAACTGTTTTTTTGCTTTTGCTAGCAATTGGTAGTCGTGGATACTCGTGTCTTTATTAATGGCACGGGTCAATTTTAACAGTTGATTTTGCTGAGATACATGGGTGACCATACGCCAAACTTCATCAGGTTCAAAATAACTTGATGTCTTATTTTTTATTTTGAATTCAATCATCAAAACTGGTTGATTATTAGCATCTGTAATAATTTTACCATTTGTCAGTTTGATTGAGACGCCCCGTGCGCTAAATAAATCAGACTTAAATTTTGCTTGCTGCAAGAATAAGGCTGATTTTTTTGCAACATGCTGTTGGCTAGTTTGCTGTAATTTTGTCTGGGAGCTTTTGGATTGATTTATTCGGATGATTCCAAAAATAAGCGAACCAACTACCGCTAACAAAATAAAACCTAAAAACCAGTATTTTCGATAAAATTGACGTTTGTGATAATATCGTGTCTTTCGCCGACTTCTACTCATTTGCGACATGTTGGCACTCCTTTTGTACTTTTAATTATAACATGTGAATTTCTCGAGTGTGGACAGTTTTAGAACCCCGTAAAAACTGGTATTATTTATGTTAATAGGAGTGAGGATCATGCGAAAGAAATTTAAACGAAAACAACTCAAACAAACGCTCACACATAAGATTTATTTTTATTTGGAATTTGCCAATGGACAAATTGTCGAGATGCCGCTGATTGTTTCTGAAAATGATGATTCTAAAAAAGAGGAAATGCTAGCACATTTAAGAAGCAAAAAGGGCAGCATACAAGATAGCGATGGTCATCTTTATGATTTTTCAGACTTGATCCACTATGAAATATATGATGAGAAGGATAAATGAATAAAAAATGGCTGACAGAAATTTATCAAAAAAGCATATCAGTCGGGATTCAAGAGTCAATAAAACATTTGAAAAGTTACGACAAGCATTTGTTGTTTTTTTGCAAAAAAATGATTTGGATGCACTAAATGTACAGAAACTAACGGATCTTGCCCATATTACACGAGGTACTTTTTACTTACATTTTTCAGACAAAGCTGATTTTATGCAACAAATGCAAACACAGATACTAAATGACTTTTTTAACCACACAATTCATTATCTTGAAAGCTCAAAAACGGTTCAAAATTTTCCGGTATTAGATGTTGATGCTGTTTTTGAGTATACTTTTTCACATGCTGCTATATTCAATATTTTATTAAATCAGCAAAGACAATTGTCTTTTGCAGACGAGTTAGAGACTCGTTTAATGGGATATATGCGTGAGTATATGCAGATCAACGAGCATTTGGGTGTTTTTGACCAGAATATTCCCATAAAATTGATCATTGATTTTTATAATTCCGCTTTGTTAGGTTTTTTAAAAGATTGGTTAAGAACACATCAAATTTATTCAGCTAATTTTATGAGTCAGATTTTTATTGACCTTATTCAACAAACCAGTGACAACGGTTCAGGTATTAAGGACTTCTATTACTTTGTTGAAAAGGATTGACTAAATGATGGGTATTTGCTAATATAAGTGAGTTGTATTTGTGAACGCCACAGCTGCAACCGCACGCTAAAGGTTTAAGCATAAGCGCCTGATGCGGCGAGTATAAGAACATAGGAGGTGCACACATACATGTACGCAATTATTCAAACAGGCGGCAAACAATATAAGGTCGAAGAAGGCCAAGCAATTTATGTTGAAAAGTTAGCTGCTGAAGCTGGCGAAAAGGTAACTTTTGATCAAGTAGTACTTGTTAACAATGAAGGTGATGCCAAGATTGGCACACCAACTGTTGCAGGCGCTACTGTAACTGGGACTGTTGAAAAACAAGGTAAGGAAAAGAAAGTAGTAACTTTCAAGTACAAACCTAAAAAACACAGTCATCAAAAGAAGGGTCATCGTCAACCATATACAAAAGTTGTCGTCGATAAGATCAACGGTTAATTTTTAGTGAAAATGAGATGTTTTTATGATACAAGCAAATTTCTATCGTGATGAACAAGGCTACATCAGTCATTTTCGGATTACAGGTCATGCGGATTCTGGAGTTTATGGTCATGATATTGTCTGTGCTGCTGTTTCTGCAACAGCAATTGGCACAGTTAATAGTTTACAAACTCTGGCTGGCCTGAAACCAAAGATTGCAGCAGACCAACAAAACGGTGGTTTACTGGACGTTAATATCAATTTAGATACTAATAATGACAAACGTTTGATCAGTCAAGTTCTCTTAGAGAATTTGTACGGTACGCTTAAAAGCATCGAAACAAATTATGGCGATTATATTTCCTTAAATAATGATTCACAACAAGAAAAAATTCGGGGGTGAAACTTATGTTAGAAATGAACTTACAATTCTTTGCGCACCATAAGGGTGGCGGTTCAACAGCCAATGGTCGTGATTCTGCCGGTCGTCGTTTGGGCGCCAAAGCTGCTGATGGCCAATTAGTTACAGCTGGTTCAATCATTTTCCGTCAACGTGGCACTAAAATTCATCCAGGTGCAAATGTTAGTCGTGGTGGCGATGATACATTATTTGCAACTGCAGAAGGCGTTGTTAAATTCGAACGTCTTGGTCGTGATAAAAAACAAGTTTCAGTTTATCCAGTTGCTGAAGCACAAGCAAAATAATTAAGATTATTTCAAAGGCTTGACACAAGATGATATGTGTTCAAGCCTTTTTTATCGGTATTATTTCTGCTAGAGTAAAAGTAAATGATGAAGGTGGGTATTTGTATGCAAAGATTGAACCAGTTATTTCAGCGAATGGCTGCAGATCATATTTCAAATTTTTTGATAACTAAACCGGTTAATATATATTATTTAACAGGTTTTACAGGTGAAGACAGTGCCTTATTATTACATGATCAATCGGCCACTTTGATCACCGATTCTCGTTATATCGCACAAGCTCACCGTCAATTATCTAATGAAATTAGCATATTCGAGCAGAAACGGGGGCTCTTTACCGATTTAAATCAATGGATTCCCAAATACGGGGCACTCGCATTCGAAAGTAATTTTGTGCTATTTCATGATTTTCAAAATCTAAAGGCTAACTTACCGGAGACAGAGTTAATACCACTAAATGGGTTCATCGAAGTTCAACGGGAAGTTAAGGATGCTCAAGAAATCGAATTAATTCAAACAGCTTGTCAAATCGCTGATGATTGTTTTGATCATATTATTCAGTTTATTAAACCAGGTTTAACAGAATTAGCGGTAGCAAATGAAATGGCTTATTATATGCGGTCACAAGGCGCATCCGATGTTTCATTTGAAACAATTGTAGCTTCAGGCTATCGTTCTGCTTGGCCACATGGATCTGCTAGTGATAAGGAAATTGCTAATAATGAATTGATCACATTAGATTATGGCTGTTTTTATAAAGGCTATACTTCTGATATTACTCGTACGGTTGCTTTGGGAACAGTTGATCCAGAATTGGAAAAAATTTATAATATTGTCTTAACGGCTAATAAAGCTGTTCTTGATATGGTCAAACCTGGTGTGACCGGTGCAGAGATTGATGCTGCTGCTCGAAATATTATCAATGATGCCGGCTATGGGGCACAATTTGGCCATGGGACTGGCCATAGTATCGGTCTTGAAATTCATGAGGGCCCTGGCGCATTTGGTTCATATAAAGCGCAGGCTCAGGTGGTTGGTAATGTTGAAACTGATGAACCCGGAATCTATTTAGAAGGCAAAGGTGGCGTTCGAATTGAAGATGATTTGTTTATCACCCCTGAAGGTAATCAGCTTTTAACGCATGCGCCTAAAGAGAACTTATTACATATTTAAAAACAAGTTCTTAGAGAAACTCAGTATTTCAATAGTCAAAGACTGTTTTTTTCGTTATAATCAATAGATAGTAGCTAACGAACGTAAAATATACTTATTTTGTAACTTACGGAATTTTAATTTTTGATGATTGGAGTGCAATCATGGCTGAAAATACAAATATCGTTTTGCAAGAGTTAGATAACGGTAAAGGACGCATTGAAATTGCGCCTGAAGTTTTAGAAGTTCTACTAGGTATTGCCGCTTCCCAAATTGAAGGTGTTTATGAGATGCGGGGAACTTTAAAAAATAATATTAATGAGTGGTTCGGTCATATCAACCATGGTAAAGGTGTTTCGGTTAGTTTGGTAGATGGCCATTTATTCGTAGATGTTTATGCTTACTTGCGTTATGGTGTTTCGGTGCCTAAAGTAGCTATGAGCATGCAAAAAACACTTAAAGAGCAGCTTTTATATATGACTGATCTTGTGATTGATCAAATTAATATTCACGTTGTTGGTGTCATCCCAGAAAAGGCCGCACCAACGATCGATCCAAATAGTTTATTTACTGATGACACAATAGAAGACACAGAAGATGGGAAAGATTCATGACCGAAGTAAATCGACACAATATCCGCAAAATTGCTTTTCAGACATTATTCATGATTTATTCAAATCATATTGATGACTCCCAAGATGCAATCGAGAGGGTTTGGGCTTTAACGCAACGTCTTAAAACAGATGAAGAGATTGTTATTCCAGATTACTTAATTTATTTAGTAGACGGTGTCTTAAATCAACAAAGTGATATCGATGCTAAGATCCAAGCAAGTCTAAAGACTGGCTGGTCACTACCGAGATTAAATCGTAGTGATTTAATTATTTTAAGGCTAGGTGTGTTTGAAATAATTTTTGAAACTGAGTTACCAAAAAAGGTCGCGATCAATGAAGCCATTGAGTTGGCAAAAGAATTTGGAGATGACACTTCAAGAGCGTTCATTAATGGTGTGTTGTCAAAATTTGTACATGAAGAAGTCGATAAGAACGAATAGTTTAAGCTTTCCAATTTTAAAGATGAGCTTGTTCTCGTCTTTTTTTATAGTCTTTCACAATTAATTATGAAACAGGTGAAAAAATGACCGAAATAATTGACGGTAAGGAATTGGCGAAAACTTTAGATAATGAAATGATACGGCAAGTGGGCCAATTAAAACAAAGAGGTGTCGTACCTGGGCTGGCGGTCATCATGGTTGGTAATGATGCAGCAAGTCAAATCTACGTTCGCAATAAGCATCGGCGCAGTCAAAAAATCGGGATACAATCTCGTGACATTACCTTTCCGTGGGATATATCTGAAACTGAGCTATTAGCACAGATTGATGATCTAAACCATGATCCTGATATTGATGGTATTTTGGTACAGCTGCCTTTGCCAAAACATATTCATGCTAAGGCGGTTTTGGAACATATTTCGCCTGAGAAAGATGTAGATGGTTTTCATCCAATTAATGTTGGTCGTTTATGGAATAATGACGGTAAGATTGTACCCAGCACGCCATACGGTATCATGACTATGCTGGATCGTTATCATGTTCAGATTGCAGGGAAAAATGCATTAATTATTGGCCGCAGTACAATCGTAGGTCGGCCTATGGCAGCAATGTTACTTAATGCCAATGCAACTGTCACGATTGCTCATTCTCAAACGGATAATTTAAAGACACTGGTTCATGCTGCGGATATTTTAATTGTTGCCGTAGGTATCAGTCATTTTATTCGTGGCGAAGATATTAAACCCGGGGCAATCGTGATCGATGTGGGTATGAATCGTGACAGCAATAATCATTTAACTGGTGACGTTGATTTTGATAGTGCAAAAACAGTGGCTAGTATGATTACGCCCGTGCCAGGCGGTGTTGGACCAATGACTATCACGATGTTAATGCAACAAACAATTAATATTGCAAGTAGGCGAACAAAATAAGATGACAGCTGAAATGCCAAAATATTTGACGGTATCTGCACTAACTCAATATATTAAACGGAAATTTGATTTTGATCCTTATCTTGATCAAGTTTATTTACGTGGCGAAATCTCAAATTTTCGACTGCGGCCGCATAATCATCAATATTTTAGCCTCAAAGATGACGGAGCCAAAATCAATGCCATCATGTTTAAATCAGCATTTGAACACGTAAAATTTGAGCCTGAAGTAGGGATGCAAGTTCTAGTTACCGGCCGCATATCCGTGTATGAACCTACCGGAAATTATCAAATCTATATCAACTCAATGATTCCAGATGGCATTGGTGAGTTATATTTAGCTTATGAACAGTTAAAAAAGAAATTGGCCGACGAAGGTTTATTTTCTCAAGAAAAACGGCCACTGCCGCGTTTTCCAAAGCGAATTGCAGTAATTACCAGTCCGAGCGGTGCGGTTATTCGAGATATCATCACCACGACTCGCCGGCGCTATCCAATTGCACAATTGGTGCTATTTCCCGCTGTCGTACAAGGAGAAGGTGCCAAAGAAAGCTTGGTTCATCGTTTACGACAAGTGAATGCAATTGGTAATTTTGATACGATTATTATTGGTCGAGGTGGGGGTTCGATTGAGGATCTCTGGCCTTTTAATGAAGAGCCAGTTGTCCGAGCTATTGCAGCTAGTGAAATTCCAGTTGTTTCATCTGTTGGTCATGAAACAGATACAACGCTAAGTGACCTGGCTGCTGATGTGCGAGCGGCAACACCAACGGCAGCGGCAGAATTGGCGACGCCAGTATTACAAGATGAATTAATTCGTTTGCAGCAACAAAAGCTGCGCTTGATTCAGGCTCTACAGCAAGCAATTAAGATATCACATACACAATTAGTCCGTTTGCAGCAAAGTTATGTTTTTACTAATCCAAAGCGACTTTATGAAAACTATTTGCAACGATTAGATTTAGCAAAACAAGGTTTAGTTCGTAATTTAGTACAACAGCTGAAAACACAACAGACGCATTTTGCTGATTTAACACGGCGATTACATCTTTATCGGCCAAATCGCCAGATTGAAACGGCACAGCAGCGAATTTTCGAACAAAAACAACGGTTATTGCAAGCCTTTCAACAGTATTTGCAGACACGGATGACTCAAATGCAAAATTTAGCACAATCGTTAGACCATTTAAGCCCTTTAAAAATACTTGGCCGTGGTTATAGCTATGTTATAGATCCGGTATCAGGTGCATTAATTCAATCCACCGAAAATGTTCAGATCAATCAAACAATTGCTGTTCATATGAAAGATGGCATCGTTTCAGCCAAAGTAACGCATATTAAAAAGGAGCACGAACATGGCGAACAAAAAGACATTTGAAGAGAATTTAGATGATTTAGAAGCAATTGTTAAAAATCTCGAATCAGGTCAAGTCCCTCTAGAAGAGGCCTTAGAACAATTTCAGACCGGTATTAAATTGACCCAACAATTAGAAGTGACACTCAATAAAGCTCAAAGCACCTTAACAAAAGTTATGAATGATGCGGGTGAAGAGGTTCCCTTTGAAATATCTGATCACGATGTTGACAGTCAGCAGCCGAATGATACAAAAACTGAAAATGAAACGGGTTCAAAAGAATGACGGAGATCTACCAAAATTATCAAGCGTTTAGTTCAGATGTTTTACCAAAGTTAGAACAGGTTTTAACAACAGAACTGCAACGATCGGTTAGCAATAGTAAGCTGCGGGCAGCAATGAGTTATACCTTAGCAACAGGTGGAAAAAGATTTCGACCATTATTGTTACTGACAATTGTACAAATATTTGCACCACAGAAATTGAGTTCGGCACTAAAACCAGCAGCTGCTTTAGAATTGGTACACACATACTCGCTGATTCACGATGATTTACCAGCAATGGATAATGATGATTATCGGCGAGGAAAATTAGCCAATCATAAGAAATTCGGAGAAGCCCAGGCAATTCTCGCCGGTGATGGTTTGTTGACATTAGCATTTCAATGGCTGGCTGAAGCAGATTTACCCGCCGATATCAGAATTCAATTGACACAACGGTTAAGTCAAGCTGCTGGGCCAAGCAATATGGTTGCTGGTCAATATTTAGACATTTCACTGTCAGAAGCAGACACTCAAAAAACTGACTTTGAGGTTTTACAAAAAATGGAACGACAAAAAACAGGTGCACTGTTGAATGCTGCTATTACTATGGGGGCAATAATCGCAAAAGTTGAGGCACCAGTTGATAAATTATTAGATCAATTCGGCTGGCAGTTCGGATCAGCTTTTCAAATTGCCGATGACATTGTTGATGCCAAAAGTGGTCAAGATGTCACCGAAGATAAGCAAACTTACGTTAGTCTTTATGGATTAGTTGATGCCAAAAATAAATTATCTCAACAGATTATCGCCGCTCAACAGACGTTAGATCAGATTAAGGTGGCGCCCACCGACCTAATTGCTAGTTTTTTGGGATTTCTTGAGGCAATCAAATGAAAAAGCAACGAGTTGATATTTTAGCATATGAACAAGGGTTGTATGATTCAAGAGAACAGGCCAGAAGAGGTATTATGGCTGGTGAAGTTTATGATCAAAAAAACCAACGTTTAGATAAACCAGGAGAAAAAATTCCGGCGGAGCAAACATTACAGTTAAAAGGTCGAAAACTGCCTTATGTCAGTCGGGGTGGCTTAAAGCTTGAAAAGGCACTTCAAGTTTTCAATATTGACGTTCACAATCAACTAGTTTTGGATATTGGCTCGTCAACTGGCGGTTTTACAGATGTTGTTTTACAAAATGGGGCACGCTTAGTTTATGCATTAGACGTCGGTTATAACCAGCTCGCATGGAAATTACGTGAAGATCCAAGAGTGAAGGTTATGGAACGTGTAAACTTTCGTTATAGTCAACCGGATGATTTTAAAGAAGGTCTGCCAGATTTTGCAGTAACGGATGTTTCTTTTATTTCGCTAAAATTGATCTTACCACCCCTACGTACAATTTTGAAACCAGACCATGACTTAGTGGCTTTGATCAAACCTCAATTTGAGGCTGGTCCTGAACGTGTGGGTAAACATGGTATTGTTCGTGATCCTAAAGTGCATCGGGATGTTTTAGAAATGATTACAAACTTTGCGCTGACTCAAAATTATGACGTCCTAGGATTGGATTTTTCACCGATAAAAGGTGGTGGCGGCAATATCGAGTTCTTGATTTGGTTACGTAATGTACAAAACCGACAGGGTCGAATCGCAGCATCGGTAGATATTCCCGCATTGCTATCAAGAACGGCTGAAATTTTGAATAAAAATCCAAAGTCATCTCAGTGAATGTATGTATATGCTATAATAAAGAAAAGTTTTACAGTAGGTGATGACTTTGAATAAGGCTGAACGACAAAAGTTAATTCGAGACTTTATCACGAATCATGAAGTTGAACAGCAAATTGAAATTGTAAATATGCTTGCAGAGCGTGGGCAACAAGTGACTCAAGCTACAATTTCCAGAGATATCAAAGATATGCAATTATTAAAAATTCCAGATTCTCTTGGAGGAATGAAATATTCATTACCTCTAGAGAGACATTTGAATGTGGACGAGAAGTTACAAAGAGCACTGAATACTTCACTAAATCGACTTCGCAGGCACAATGAATTTTTATATCTTGAAACAGTACCTGGAAGTGCCAGCGCACTGGCAACTCTGATTATGCAAAAAAGATATTCAGAAGTATTTGGAAAATCGACGGATGATGATTCAATATTATTGATTTGTAATTCCTCAGAAGCGGCAAAACAACTAGAAGAAATTTTTAAGTTTCTGATTAAGAAGTAAGTTAAAAAGCTGGTCAAATTGACCAGCTTTTTTATACGGTTTTGAATTTTGAAGCTATAATTTAATGGTTTGCAGACTTAAAATATTATGATACAATCTTTTTAAACACAAACATACGTTCTGAAGGTGGCTGTTATGTTACAAGAATTGGTCATTCATGATTTTGCAATTATAGATAAACTGTCAATTGAGTTCCAACCAGGCATGACTGTATTAACTGGGGAAACAGGCGCTGGGAAATCGATCATTATTGATGCCGTAGGTTTATTGGCCGGGGGCCGAGGTTCTACTGACTTTATTAGAGCTGGCGCAAATAAGTGTACGCTCGAGGGGTTATTTATTTTAGATGAACCTGAAGTTTTGAATCCACTATTAGATCAATATGGTATTGATCAAGATAACGACACAATTTTATTGCAGCGTGAGATCAACCAGCATGGTCGTAGTATTTGTCGAATCAATGGGCATTTAGTGAATTTAACGATATTGAAGGCTATTGGTGAACACTTGGTTGATATTCATGGGCAAAATGAGCATCAAGAATTGATGTTTCCTGAGAAGCATTTGGGACTATTGGACCAATTTGCAAAGCCAGTAATCCAAGATACACGATTAGCTTACCAGCAAGCTTTTGAACAATACAAAAAATTATATCAATCATTACAACAGCGCCGTAATCATGAACAAGAGTGGGCGCAAAGATTAGACATGTTGCAATATCAGTCTACGGAAATCAATGGTGCTCAATTAAAATTAGGTGAAGATGACGCTTTAAGTCAAGAAAAAGAGCGTTTGGAAAATTTTCAAAAAATTAATGAAAATCTGGGGTTAGCTTATCAAACTTTGACTGGTGTCGAACCCAATGCTTTAGATCAAATTGGCCAAGCAATGACAGCGTTAGCTGATATTGCTGAATTAGACCCAGTTTATCAAAAAATTTCAGACGCCGTAAATTCAGCTTTCTATGAACTTCAAGATACGTCCAGTGAATTGTCACGGCAAATCGATAATTTATCTTGGGATGAGGGTCGCCTTGATGAAATTGATAATCGTTTAGAAGTCATTAATGAACTAAAACGCAAATATGGCGAGTCAATTGAATCAATTTTACAATATCAAACTAAAATTGATGCGGAATTAGAAAAAATGAATCAATCAGATACTGATTTTGAATCATTGGAAGCGGATGTACAACGTGCTAAAAAAAGACTATTACAGCTTGGGCAAGAACTCTCAAATAGGCGGAAAAAAGCGGCTCAGACATTGACCTTAAAAATTCAAAGTGAATTATCAGATTTATATATGGATAAAGCAAAATTCTCGGTTCGATTTAAACAAAATGAACAACAACTTAAGTTTTTCAAAGATGGTATTGATGATGTGGAGTTCTATATTCAAACTAATCCTGGGGAGGGTAGCAAACCATTGGCTAAGATTGCCTCCGGGGGTGAGCTATCCCGAATTATGTTAGCTTTGAAAACAATATTTTCTCATGCACAGGGCATCACCAGTATTATTTTTGACGAAGTTGATACAGGTGTCAGCGGTCGTGTTGCACAAGCAATTGCTAATAAAATTGCCGTGATTGCTGCAAACTCTCAAGTCCTATGTATATCACATTTGCCACAAGTTGCAGCCATGGCTGATATCCAGTTATTGATTCAAAAGAAAATTACAGCTAACCGTACGAAAACTTCAGTGAATCACCTAGCAGAAAAACAGCGTGTTTCTGAAATTGCCCGCATGATTACAGGTACAGAAATTACAACGCTTGCATTGGAACATGCTCAGGAGCTATTACAATTAGCTGAAGACCAAAAGGCCGCACTAATGAAAGCGTAATATTAATCCGCTCACTATTTCTAATTTGATTAATCAAGAAAGTAGTTGAGGAAAAACTAATGCCTGTATTAATCTTGTCGACTAACATAGTAAATGTCATGTAAATTGATGTATCTAATAACGTTCTTATTAGGTTTGTGTACTAAGACTTTTTGCCGGTTTCTTAAAAGTTGAATTTTACCTGTATAAATCTCGCCATTTCTAGTTGTGAGGGCCACATAGTAATGACGCATTTCCGCTTGTTCGATAAAATAGTTAAGTTGAAATATTGGCATACGCATGATTTTGTCCATAGACACATCACAGTCCATCACATAATCGTCATAAGTCAATATTTTTTCAAATTGTGTATGTAAAGTTGTGGCAAATTTTTTAAAGGGTGATTCATTAATTGTTTTGCATCCATAATTGGATTCCTCCGAACGTACGTTTGATATAAATATATTATATGAACAGGTGTTCGTAAAATCAATTAAATATTTCCTTAAAATTATAAAGAAGTTATAAAGGAGGGCACACAATTGGCATCTATAAAATACGAAGTAATAGAAAATATTGGTGTACTATCAACAAATAAATCTGGTTGGCAGCGGGAGCTCAATCTCGTTTCTTGGAATGATCGACCGCCAAAATTTGATTTACGCGATTGGTCTGAAGACCATGAGAAAATGGGTAAAGGACTCACACTAACTAATGAAGAACTAAGCAAATTAAAGGAAATTCTTAATGACATGTGAGCAATTCCTCATTTTTGTTGAAAAATTGACTTAGAAAGTGCAAAATAGTTTTTAATAAACTATTTTAAAGGAGTCAATACTCGAATGGCAAATCGCGGCATGTTAATTGTTTTATCCGGTCCCTCGGGCGTGGGGAAGGGGACTGTTCGCCAGGCGATGTTAAAGGATAAACCCCAAGATTTTAAATATTCAGTTTCAATGACAACTAGGAAAATGCGTCCTGGTGAGGTTGATGGTGTAGACTATTTTTTTCGTACCAAAGCGGAGTTCGAATCTGAAATTGCCAATGACGGTATGTTGGAGTTTGCTAAATATGTTGATAATTACTATGGGACACCACTAAAATATGTTAACGATACCTTGGCACAAGGCGTTGACGTTTTTTTGGAAATTGAAGTTAATGGGGCTATGCAGGTCCGCGAAAAATGTCCCGACGGCGTATTTATCTTCTTAACACCTCCGGATTTAATGGCCCTTCGCGATCGAATTGTTAAACGCGGTACAGATGATGAAGCCACAATTGCAAAACGTTTGAATAAAGCACGCGAAGAAATTAAAATGATGCAAAACTATGATTATGCGGTTGTTAATGATAAAGTAGACTTAGCTGTTAAAAGAATTGAAAAAATCATCGAGAGTGAGCATTTAAGAGTCCCTCGGGTGATTGATAATTATAAAAAGATGATAGGAGCGGTTAAAAAATGATTTCTTATCCTTCAATCGATAAGTTACTAGACCAGGTTGATTCACGGTATTCGCTAGCAGTTCTAGCAGCAAAACGTGCCCATGAACTTGAAGCGGGCGATGTGAAAATGTTAAGCTCATATGAATCACCAAAATCTGTTGGTCAGGCTTTGGAAGAGATTGCAGATGGAAAAGTTGTAATTGATCCAAGTTCTATTATGTTGGAAAAAGAAGCCGAGAAGCTTGACGATGAAGAAAAAAATGAGTAATTATAATTTCACTCTTCCCATTTTGTGGTGAAGGGTTTTTTTATATTAAGTAACTGGGGTGGAAAAATGTTCAACCAAAAACATGTGGCTGTGTTTATTAGTGGTGGTATTGCGGCGTACAAAGTACCAATACTGGTGCGATTATTACAAAAATCCGGTGCTGAAGTGCGCGTCATCATGACCTCTGCAGCCCAAAAATTTGTGACTCCCTTTGTGTTTGAGTCTCTGTTACACGAACATACTTATACAGATATGTTTGATGATCCCCAAAATTTGCCAGTGGTGCATATTGAGTTAGCTGATTGGACGGATATTGCAATTTTTGTGCCTGCAACTGCAAATGTTATTGCTAAGCTTGCTAACGGCATTGCGGATGATTTGGCTACTACAACTTGGCTAGCGATAAATAAATCCAAGTATGTTGTGCCGGCAATGAACACGAAGATGCTGACGAATCCAGTCACACAACGTAACTTGACATTATTGCGACAAGATGGCACGGCCATTTTACCGACCGATAATGGACAATTAGCCGAAGGATACAGTGGGCAAGGTAGAATGCTAGAACCTCAAGCAATTTTTGATTACCTTGAATTTCAAGAAAGCATTGCCCATGCAACTTCTAAAATTAAAAATAAAAAAATTTTGATCACAGCTGGTGGAACTAAAGAGCGAATCGATCCTGTTCGCTATATTACTAATGATTCTTCTGGTAAAATGGGCTATGCTCTGGCTAAAGCGGCCGCCTTAGCTGGGGCACAAGTCTATTTAATTAGTACCAATGCGTCTCGTGTAGTGCCACATGGGGTAAAAGCACAATATGTTCAATCAGCTCTTGAAATGCAACAGGCAGTTAAAAAAATCTTTGCTACTGTCGATGTGGTAATCATGGCAGCGGCTGTTTCTGACTACCGACCTGAAAAAAAATGGTCCAAAAAAATAAAAAAAGGCACAGCTAATGATTTGACGGATTTAAAACTTGTAAAAAATCCAGATATTTTGGCTAGCTTAGGCGAAGAAAAGCAGCATCAATATTTAGTTGGGTTTGCAGCTGAAACTAATGATTTAGAGACTTACGCAAATCAAAAACTAACACGTAAACATGCAGATATGATTATTGCGAATGATGTCAGCAAACAGGAGCTGGGTTTCAACAGTGATTTTAATGCTGTAACTGTGTTAACGCATTCCAGTAAACCTATCCGCCTGCCAGTGGCGGCAAAAAGCCAGTTGGCTACAAAAATCATTGATTTAATCGCACAACATATTAGTTGAGGTGTTTCCATGATAATTATTGCAAGCGTGATTGTCGATGTACCAGTTGCACAAACAAACCGACCTTTCGATTATCTTGTGCCAGAAGTTTATGCTAATAATTTAGCGGTTGGCATGCGTGTTTCAGTCCCATTTGGAAAAGGCGATCGGTTATTGCAAGGATATGTTATTGGCTTAAAAAAGGCACAAACAAAGCCTCATAATTTAAAAAAAATTGAACATGTCATTGATCTTGAACCAGTTTTAAATGAAGAATTATTGCAATTATCTGACTGGTTAGCAAAAAAAACATTTTCTTTTCGAATCAGCAGCTTGCAAACAATCTTACCTGGTGTCATGAGGGGAAAATACCATAAATATGCTCAAGTCACTGATACTGAGGATCCAAAAGTTAAAAGTGTCTTTAAGCACCAACGAATGATCGAAATCACTGATCAACTGGATGCACAGGTGATCAGTGATTTAATGCGCTGGCGCCAAGCTGGAAAAGTAAAGTTTGAATATGCAGTTGAGAACCAAGCACGAGTAAAAAAACAAAAGGCAATTATCTTGGACCATAGTGGTCAGGAATATGAAAAATTGAGTCAAAAGCTGCGCAAAAGAGCTCCAAAACAGGCAGCTGTTCTGGCTTATTTAGCGAGAGAAGCAAAAGAACAAAAACATATTTTATTACAAGTTTTAAATAAAAAATTTTCTAGTTCGGCCATTAGAAGTTTAGTTGAAAAATCAATTCTTACAGAACAAAACGTGGAAGTAAAGCGTGAAGTGATTCCTACTGATAAAGCATTCGTTCATGAACATGATAAGCCGCTGCTTCCGGACCAGCAAAAGGCAGTTATTGCTATTAACCAAGCTACAGCAGCTAAAGCAAAAAAAGTTTTTTTGTTGGAAGGTGTGACTGGATCCGGCAAAACAGAAGTTTATCTTCAGAGTATTAAAGCTGTATTAGCAAAGGGAAGAACAGCCTTAATGTTAGTACCAGAGATTGCCTTGACACCTCAAATGGTTCAACGAGTTTATGCACGATTTGGTCATCAAGTTGCTGTTTTGCATAGTGGCTTATCCAATGGTGAAAAATATGATGAATGGCGCCGAATCAATGCCAATGAAGCTCGAGTGGTAGTTGGCGCTCGGTCAGCAATTTTTGCACCTTTGAAGAATATTGGCTTAATTATTATGGATGAAGAACATGAATACAGTTATAAACAAGAAGATACGCCTCGTTATCATGCGCGTGATGTTGCTTTGCATCGTGCTCAAGTGCACAATTGTCCGGTGGTATTAGGAAGTGCGACGCCTTCATTAGAGTCTCGTGCCCGAGCTGAAAAGGGTGTTTACCAACTCTTACTTTTGCCACAGAGGGTGAATCAGGCTCCACTGCCACATGTGCATATTGTAGATATGCGTGAAAATATTGAAAAACATCGAACACTAGATTTTTCACGGGCATTATCTGATGCAATCACAGTGCGTTTGGCCAAAAAAGAACAAAGTGTTCTGATGCTGAATCGTCGTGGTTTTTCTTCATTTGTTATGTGTCGTAATTGTGGCTATGTCGCTAAATGCCCTAACTGTGATATCTCATTGACCCTACACATGTCTTCGCATACGTTGAAATGTCACTATTGTGGACATGAGGAGCAAATACCAAAAACTTGCCCCAACTGTCATAGTCAAAAAATTCGTTATTATGGTACAGGAACTGAAAAAGTAGCTCAAGAATTAAAACAAATGTATCCTGAAGCACGGATTATTCGAATGGATGTTGATACCACTAGGCGTAAAGGTGCTTATGAGCAGTTACTAAAAAAGTTCGAGAAACGTGAAGCCGATATCTTACTTGGAACGCAGATGATTGCTAAGGGATTGGATTTTCCTAATGTCACATTAGTAGGCGTCATCAATGCGGATACGGCCTTAGGGTTGCCGGATTTTCGCGCCAGTGAGCGGACTTTTCAGTTATTGACCCAGGTTTCTGGTCGAGCTGGACGCGGTTCTAAAAAAGGTGAGGTTTATGTACAGTCATATAATCCAGATCACTATGCAATTAAATTGGCACAGAAACAAGATTATGAACAATTCTTTCGACAAGAAATGCGTTTGCGGCACGAAGGTGGCTATCCTCCGTATTATTTCACGGTATTACTACAAACGACGCATCCCGATGAAAGTCAAGCAGCAAAGGCTGCTTACAGTATTTTAAAGGCAATCCAACCCTATCTTAGCGAACAAGCAATTATACTTGGGCCAACGCCCAAAGCAATTGCCCGCGTCAAAAATCAATATTATTACCAAATAATTATAAAATATAAAAATGAACCAAAATTAGCTGTAGGTTTGAATCATATTCTGGAACTTTCAGCCAAGGCTCATGATCGGTTATTAAAAATTGCCATTGATCGTGAACCATTACAATTCATTTAGAAAGTAGTGATTTTGATG
Source organism: Agrilactobacillus fermenti (assembly GCF_021030645.1). Lineage (GTDB taxonomy): Bacteria > Bacillota > Bacilli > Lactobacillales > Lactobacillaceae > Agrilactobacillus > Agrilactobacillus fermenti. The sequence goes on from NZ_JACGCJ010000012.1 coordinate 37,407, forward strand.
ACTTCAGTTATTTTCATGGGAACTCCAGAATTTTCAGTTACCGTACTAGCTGGTTTGTTAGAGGCAAATTATGATATTCAAGCAGTTGTCACACAGCCAGACAAGCCAGTCGGGCGCAAAAAGAAATTGCAGGCGGCCCCCGTTAAAGTGTTTGCTCAAGCACATCAATTAAAAATATTTCAGCCAGAAAAGTTGGGTGGCAGTTCAACAGCTGATTTCATAAAATCAGTGCAACCAGATTTGATCATTACGGCAGCCTTTGGTCAGTTTTTACCAACGTCAGTGTTGCGCAGTGCTAAAGTTGCTGCAGTCAATGTTCACGGCTCGCTGCTGCCTAAGTATCGTGGTGGTGCGCCGATTCAAATGGCAATTATGAACGGTGAATCAACAACAGGAATTACAATTATGTATATGGCTAAGAAAATGGATGCTGGTGATATTTTAGCGCAGCAAGCGGTGCCGATTACTGAAGATGAAACTTCTGACTCACTCTTCAAAAAAATGAGTCTTGTTGGACGTGATCTGCTGTTAGCAACTTTGCCAAAAGTGATAGCTAACGAAGTCACTGCACGACCTCAAAATGAAGCTGAAGCAACATTTGCTTACAATCTTAAACCCGAACAGGAAATTTTAGATTTTAAACAATCAGCAATTCAACTAGATCGCCAAATTCGAGCTTTAAACTCAGATCCAGTTGCTTATACTTATTTCAAGGGTATGCGCACAAAGATTTGGTTTGCACGACCTGTTGAAGTTTCACATTCAGCAACCCCCGGATCGGTATTAAGTAAAACAAAAAAACAACTTGTACTGGCAACCGGTGATTCTAAAATGGGGTTGGCAATCGAACAGCTACAACCTGCTGGTAAAAACGTGATGCCCATCTCAGCATATTTAAACGGTGCTGGTCAAAATATTGCCGTAGGAGATCAGTTAATAACGGAGGAGACAAGCCATTAACCAGTCAGCAAGAAAACTAGCAATTGAAATACTATTGTCTGTTTTAAAAAAGCAAGCTTATTCAAATATTGAGTTGGATCAGGCTATCAAACATCATGCCCTGAAACCACAGGATCGACATTTGCTAACAAACATCGTCTATGGTGTCTTACAGCAAAAATATCTATTGGATTTTCAACTCGCACCCTTTATCAAAAAACCGCAAAAAATGGATGACTGGGTTCAAATTTTATTGGAAACAGCAGTTTATCAAATGAAATACTTGACGCGTATTCCAATTCGGGCGGTTATTTACGAAAGTGTTCAAATTGCAAAGCGCCGCGGTCATCAAGGGGTTGCCAAACTTGTTAATGCCATATTACGTAATGTTCAACGCCAAGGATGGCGTGATCTAGCTGATATTCAAGATCAGTGGGCGCGTTTGAGTATTGAATACAGCATACCCGTATCTTTGATCCACCAACTAAACCAGGATTTGGGCTCAGAAAAAACTGTTCAAATTTTAACTTCAATTAATACCGTCCCCAAAATTAGTTTACGTGTTAATGAGGTGGTAATATCTCGGAAAGAATTGCAAGAAGCATTACTTGACGTTGATATTCACACAACCGAAAGCGTGATCTCGCCTCAAGGTTTAATCACAACAACTGGTGTCAGTGAACTAACCCAAACAGAATTATTTAAAACTGGGGCATTTACATTTCAGGACGAAAGCGCTCAGTTAGTCGTGCCAGCTTTGCAAGTGCAACCAGGAGATCAGGTATTAGATGCGTGTGCTGCACCCGGTGGCAAAACAATGCAGATTGCTGCCAACCTTTCTGCTTCTGCTGGTGGTCAAGTGACTGCTTTAGATTTATATGAACATAAGGTAAAATTAATTCAACAAAACGTTCAAAGAATGCACTTAAATTCAGTTGTCAAAACTCGGTTGCTTGATGCGACAACAGCTGACACCAAATTTTTGGAAGAGACATTTGATCGTATTTTAGTAGATGCACCTTGTTCTGGTATTGGTCTATTGCGACGCAAACCAGAGATACGTTACCGTAAAGAATTAACTGACTTCGTGAATTTAAAAAAGGTTCAATTACAGATTCTCAATTCAGTGGCAAAAACTTTGAAACGCGGTGGTACTATGGTTTATAGTACCTGTACCATTATTAAACAGGAAAATGAAATGGTTGTTGAAAATTTTTTAAAACACCATTCTGATTTTGAGTTAACAAAAACATATTCAACAGTGGCGCTGAAATCAAAATCGAATGAAAAGTCGCTACACATTTATCCGGATGACTATCATTCAGATGGCTTTTTCATTGCTACATTGAAACGGAAATCTTGAGGTGAAAAGATGAAATTTGCCTTTCGTACCGATGTTGGTCGTAAGCGGCAAAGCAATCAAGACTCGGTAGGTGTATTTGAAAACGAAGCTGGCGCGCATATTGCCGTTGTAGCAGATGGTATGGGTGGCCATCAGGGCGGTGACGTTGCTTCGGAAATGGTTGTTTCACATCTAGGTGACAATTTTCGAAATAATCAAGCAACTAATATTGATGAATTAGTTCGTTGGCTCGTTTTTGAGTTAAATTCAGAAAATAAGCGTATTTTAGAAACAGCACATACTCACGCCAACTTGTCAGGCATGGGTACGACGTTTGTGGCTACGTTAATGGTTGCTGATACATATATCGTGGCAAATATCGGAGATTCTAGGTGTTATCGCCTACGCGAAAACCAGCTCAAACAATTAACAGAGGATCATTCGTTAGTCAACGAGCTGGTAAAACATGGCGATATTTCTCCGGAAGATGCAAAAAATCACCCTCAAAAGAATTTAATTACGCGCTCATTAGGTATCTCAAAAAATGTTGATGCTGATGTCACAATCTTTCACAGCTATCCACAAGATTATTTGTTGCTTTGTTCAGACGGCTTAACAAATATGGTAAGCGATATAGAAATTCAGACGGTCCTTGAATCTGACGTTGATCTCCAAACAAAATGTGATCGTCTGATTGACCTTGCAAACACCCATGGCGGTTTAGATAATATAACGGCATTGTTGATTTATGACGATTCGCAGGTGGATGCTTCATGATGGAAAAAGGTTATTTATTAGACAAGCGGTACTTGTTGATTCGTCCAATTGGCGAGGGCGGCATGGCCAATGTTTATCTTGCTCATGATCAAAAGAATGATCAAGATGTCGCTGTTAAAATCTTGCATATGGATTTACAGAATGATCCAAATACAAAGAAGCGGTTTCAACGTGAAGCCAGTGCCTCATCAAAACTGAATCACCCCAGTATTGTAAAAGTTTATAATATTGGTGAAGATGCTGGTATGAGCTATATCGTGATGGAATATGTGACAGGCATGGATCTCAAACATTATATTGATCAAAACTTTCCAATACCTTATCGCAAAGTAATCGATATTATGAAACAAATATTATCTGCTGTTCAAGCTGCTCATGATCATGACATTATTCATCGAGATTTAAAACCGCAAAATATTATGATTGACAAAAATGATCATATAAAAATTGCTGATTTTGGAATTGCGGTTGCTCTCCATGACAATTCTTTGACTCAAACTAATACGTTATTAGGATCTGTTCATTACCTATCCCCTGAGCAGGCTAAAGGTAGTATGGCCACGAAACAATCAGATATCTATGCATTGGGTATTATTCTTTACGAGATGTTAACTGGCAAAGTTCCATTTGAAGGTGAATCTGCTGTTTCAATTGCAATCAAACATTTTCAAGACGAGATTCCTTCGGTTCAAGCGCTAGACCCCCGGATTCCACAGCCCTTAGAAAATGTGGTTTTACATGCGACGGCCAAAGATCCTCATGATCGTTACAAGAGTGCAGCTGAAATGGCCGTTGATCTCAGTACCTCGCTAGATAAAAAGCGGGCGAATGAACCCAAATTTGTGCCAAACAGCAATTCAGATCTAGATGAAACAAAAGTCATTCAAATCCCCAAAAATCCAGATTTAGCCGATAAAGTTGTGCCTAATAAACACGAGGAACAACTTAAAGCAGACAAAAAATGGTGGACTTTTTTAAAAAAACGTCGATTTTGGATGGCTTTTGGATTGGCCTTGCTTGTTTTCATTTTGGCGGTGGGATTTATTATTGGAACTACTAAAAAAAATGTTGAGATTCCTGATTTGACCGGGATGTCAGAGACGCAGGCTAAATCTGTATTAACAGATAATCATTTAAAAATCGGTGATATCAGTCATCAATATGATAATGACGTGCAAAAAGATCGTGTGATCCGTAGTTACCCTAAAAAGAACATGGTTGTTAAAGAACAAAGCAAAGTTAATCTCTTGATCAGTCAAGGGCCTAAAAAAGTCCGTATTAGTAATTACGTGGGACAAAATTATACTCAAATTCGCAAAAAACTGATGAAGCTTGGTTTTACCGTTCGTAAAAACGAGACATCTTCAACAAAGTATGCTGCCGGACAGATTATGAACCAAGATGTACCTGAGGGTAAAAAGGTGATTCCCCAGGAAACAATCATCACATTGACGGTTAGCTCGGGACGAGCATTTTTTAACTTACGTGATTTAACGAACTACACCCAAAAGAGTGTTCAGGACTATGCTAATGAGAAGGGTCTCGTGTTAAACATTACATCTCAATATTCCGATACAGTTGAAAAAGGGTTAGTGATCTCACAAACACCTGTTGCCGGAACAAGGCTTAGTAAGGGCAGCAGTTTAAATGTCGTTATTTCTCTAGGTGAAAAAAATAAAGCCCCTGAGCAAGTTAGCTTTAATAAAACGATTACCATACCCTTTAACCCTAAGACTGCTACACAGGTAAATACAGCTGATATTACTAATCCAAATGACAATGGGGTAACTGCTTCTTCAAGCAGTTCTAGCGCCAGTGCCAGCACATCAACAAGTAGTTCAACAACCACAACGCCAGTTCACGAAAATCATGTCACTATCTTCATTCAAGATGAAACACACAATATCGGTGATGTCTATCGGCAAATGGTTATCACACAAACTACCAATATTACTTTAACGTTTACTGTTAAAGGTAATGAGTCAGCATATTACAAAGTTGTACGTGATGGAGATGTGATCTTGACCGATGAAGTCAAGCCTAGTTGACAAAGGAGACGGCATGAAAAGCCAAGGAAAAATTATTAAACTTACCGGTGGATTTTACTATGTTCTTGCCGAAGATAAAGTTTACCAAACTCGAGCACGCGGTAATTTTAGAAGCAGAAAAATTAAGCCAGTTGTTGGTGACAATGTTGTTTTTGAATCTACTAACTCAACTGATGGCTATATTCTAGAGATATTGCCAGCAAAAAATCGAATGGTCCGACCACCTTTGGCAAATATCGATTTGATGGTTATTGTGACTTCTTTGATAACGCCCAATTTTCAGCCTAATTTATTAGATCGCTTTTTAGTTACACAAGAATTTAATGATCTTAAAGCAGTCATCTATGTGACAAAAAGCGACTTAATTCACGACCAACAACAGCTACAAAATTTTCAGAATATCTTTGATTATTATCAGAATATTGGGTATGCGACAATTTTTACATCTGATCCATTTTCAGATGAAGGTTTACAGGAATTAGCACGGCTTATTAATGGCAAAGTTACCGCAGTAACGGGTCAATCTGGCGCTGGTAAATCAACGTTATTGAATCATTTAGTGCCAGAACTGAAATTACCAACGTCCGCTATTTCTCAGAGTTTAAATCGTGGCAAACACACGACCAGACATGTAGAATTACATCAGGTTGCTGGCGGCTTGATTGCTGATACGCCTGGTTTTTCAAATATGGCATTGCCACAAATCCCACTTGAACGGATAAAAAATCTATTCCCAGAGTTTATGGCATTTAGTCCGCAATGTCGATTTCGAGAATGTCAACATATCAATGAACCTGATTGTGCGGTCAAAGCAGCTGTAGTTACTGGTGAAATTTTAACCAGCCGATATGAAAGTTATCAACAATTTCGTCAAGAAGTTCAGCAACAAAAACGATATTGATGAAGTTGTATTAAGAAAAAACAATAAAACGTAAATTTTCAAACTAATATTCAGGAGTGATAACGATGCAACTTGCACCTTCAATTTTAAGTGCCGACTTTATAAATTTACAACGAGATGTTTCTGCTTTAGAAGCAGGTGGGGCTGATTTATTACATGTAGATGTCATGGATGGGCACTTTGTACCAAACTTAGCTTTCGGGCCTCAAGTTGTTCAAGCTTTAAGACCAATTACAAAATTACCGTTAGATGTCCATTTGATGATGTCTCATCCCGAAGCATATATCGATATGTTTGCGGCTGCCGGAGCCGATACGATCATGGTCCACTTTGAAAGTACGCCGCATATTTATCATGCCTTACAACTGATTGCACAACGCCATGTGAAACCCGGTGTCGTTATTAATCCAGGTACACCCGTAGATGCGTTAAAATCTGTATTACCTTTGGTTGGACAAGTCTTGATTATGACCGTTAATCCAGGATTTGGGGGTCAGGCTTTTTTACCAAGTACGTTAGAGAAAGTAGCTCATTTAGATCAAATTAGACAAACAGATGCTACTTTGACTTTTGATATTGAAGTTGATGGTGGTATCAATGATCAAACAATTCAACAAGCGGCAAAAGCCGGTGCTGATATTTTTGTGGCGGGTTCTTATATATTTGGTGGACATTCTGTTGCTGAACAAATTACAAAATTAAAGGGTTTGATCAAATGAAACGAGTCAATTTATTGCTTGGCGGGCCACAGGAGCTTTGGCCGCAACAATTAAAAAAATCACCCACAGAAATTGCGGGTGATTGGATCGGTGTTGATCGGGGCACTTTATTCCTGTTAAAAATGGGTATTCAGCCCAAGATATCTGTTGGTGATTATGATTCTTTGAGTGCCTCTGAACTGGATTTAGTCAAAGCCCATATTCAAGATATCTATTACGAAAAGCCCGAAAAAGATGATACGGACAGCGAATTAGGTTTGAAACTTGCACTAGAAAAACTACATGCTGATAGTGTGACGATTTACGGGGCAACTGGTGGCCGTCTTGACCATTTTCTAGTGAATTTTTTTATGTTACTAGAGCCACGTTTTCGCACGCATGCGGCTAATATTGTAATGGTTGATCAACATAACCATTTATCCTTTTATCTACCAGGAAAATATGAGATTAGAAAACAATCAGATAAGAAGTATTTGGCTTTCGTTGCGATGACGCCAGTACAACATTTAACGATTCATGATGCCAAGTATCAATTGCATGATGCGCAATTAGATGTGCCGGTTTCGTATGCCAGTAATGAATTTGTTAATGACACAGTTCATTTTCAATTTGAAAGTGGGACGATCTGCGTCATTCAAAGTACAGATCAGTCAGTATAATTAAAATCTGAAAAATACAAATAAAAAAAGCCCTAGACCATGATCGACAAATGAAGTAGATCATGATTTAAGGCTTTTTTATTAAACACGGGTAACTTTACCAGATTTTAAAGCGCGTGCAGAAACCCAAACTCGCTTAGGTTTGCCATCAACAAGGATGCGAACCTTTTGTAAATTTGGCTTCCAGCTACGACGACTTGAATTCAATGCGTGTGAACGTTGATTGCCGAAATGAGTTTTACGGCCTGTGATAACGTCTTTAGCCAATGTTAAACCTCCTTTAAGGTTACTTTGGTATCAATCATGTACCAAACTAAGTTATCACAACAATGCTTTCATTGCAAGATTTTTCTTTAAAGTATTTTTACTTGACACGCTCCGCTAAATGTCGTATTTTCTTTCAATCAAGCGTTTGGTGTGCTAAAATTTTTTGTAGTGTAATTGAAACGTAACGAATGAGGAGGATTAAAAATGGCTGTTAAAATTAAGACGCAATATGGAGATGTCGACATTTCCAACGAAGTCATTGCAACAATTGTCGGCGGTGCGGCTACTGATATCTATGGCATCGTCGGAATGGCCAGTAAAAACCAAATTCGTGATAATCTAAATGATATTTTAAATCGTGAGAATTATAGTCGTGGTGTCGTTGTTCGACAAGAGCACAACGCGATTATTGTAGACATTTATATCATTATCAGTTATGGCGTAAAATTATCTGAGGTTGGTCGTAATGTCCAAGATAAAGTTAAATATAATTTACAAAGTATGTTAGGTATCAAGGCAAAGGCAGTCAATGTTTTCGTCCAAGGTGTCAAAATAACTGATGATTTAGATTAACACACATTAATAGAATAATTGCTATTCAGGAGGAACTTCCTTGAAAATTGAAGAAATTAATGGCGATAAATTTAAGGATATGATTCGGGTTGCATCTCACCGAATAAAGAAGAACAGTGACTTTGTCAATTCTTTAAACGTTTTCCCGGTTCCAGATGGGGATACTGGTACAAATATGAGTTTGACGTTTGCCAGTGGCGCAAAGGCAGTCAATGAAAATCCCAGCAATTCAGTTGGTGAACTAGGTAAGTCCTTAGCAAAGGGATTGCTAATGGGGGCACGTGGCAATTCTGGCGTCATCACGTCGCAAATTTTTCGCGGATTCACCAAAAAAATTGAACCACAAACTTCCATTAGTGCGCGACAATTAGCTGATGCATTCATGGCTGGTGTGGAGACAGCTTATAAAGCTGTTATGAAACCAGTCGAAGGTACCATTTTAACGGTTGCCCGAGAAGGTGCCAAAGCGGGTAATAAAACGGCAAATGAAACGAATGACATCACTGAAGTTTTGAAGGCCGTCATTTTAGCAAGCAAAAAGGCTTTGGCGAATACGCCAAACCTGTTGCCAGTCCTTAAAGAAGTTGGTGTCGTTGATTCTGGAGGTCAAGGTCTCGTTTTCATTTATGAGGGCTTTTTAGAAGGCTTAACTGGTGAAGTAGCCGCTAAAGATATTTACACGCCTGATGAAGCTGAAATGGACGAAATGGTTAATGCTGTCCATCACCGAGCAATCCAAGGTCAGGTGGCAACAGCTAACATCACTTATGGCTATTGTACAGAAATGATGGTTAATATTGCCGAGAAGAAAGCGGATCAAAAAACATTTGATTACGATACTTTTCGAAATTATTTGAATAATCTGGGTGATAGCTTGTTAGTTGTCGCCGACGATGAGGTTGTTAAAGTTCACGTGCACACAGAACACCCTGAAAAAGTCTATCGTTATGGCAGTCAATTTGGCACCATGCATAAAATCAAGATTGATAACATGCGCGTTCAAAATGAAAATGTTGTTAACGAAGCTCAAGCTGCCTCTAATAAGCAGTCAAAACGGCCGCAAGTGGATTATGCCGTGATTGCAATTGCCTCGGGTGACGGTCTGCAGCAACTATTTGAAAGCTTAGGGGTCACTTTTGTAATCAATGGTGGTCAGACAATGAATCCAAGTACTCAGGATATTTTAGATGCTATTGAGCAAGTAAATGCCAAACGGGTCATAATTATGCCAAATAATAAGAATATCTTCTTATCAGCGGAACAAGCGGCTGATGTTAGCGATATTTCTGTGGCCGTTGTGCCGACTAAAACAATTTCTCAAGGGATGACTGCTATGTTGTCTTTTGATCCAGCTGCTGATTTAAATACGAATAAAAAACAGATGACCGATGCACTGACGACCGTTGTTAGCGGCCAATTAACAGCTGCCACTCGAGACACAGAGCTTAGCGGTCTCAAAATCAAACAAGGTGATTATTTAGGAATTGTTGATGGTACGATCAAAGTTGCTAACCCTGATCGTCTGCAGGCTGCCATTCAAATGGTAGAAACAATGCTGGATGACGAAACTGAGATTATTACAATTATTTATGGTGCTGATGCAACCAGTCAGGAAGCTAAATCACTTGAAGCTGCTATTTTAGCCAAACATGATGATCTAGAAATTGAGATTCATGAGGGCGACCAGCCAGTTTATCCTTTCTTGATTTCAGCAGAATAGTTAATAATTGTTTCTAAAATAGATATATATTGGGCCGATTTGCAGTTATTTTGCATCGGTCCTTTCTTTCTAAACTGTCAATCAAGAAGGGGGGACGCACTTGTTAAAACTTTCTGATTCAGTTGAAACTCTGAGTGGTGTCGGTGCCAAGCGGGTTACGGCTTTAAATAGTCTGGGTATCTTTACCATCAACGATTTACTGTTTTATTTTCCATTTCGCTATGATGATTTAAAAGTTAAATCTTTGGCGGAAGTTACAGACCAAGAAAAAATAACGCTCAAAGGGACAGTGATTGCAGCGCCAATTTTGAATCGCTTTGGACCTAACAAAAATCGCTTAATTGTTCGTCTTTTAGTGGAACACCAAGTTGTAATTGTAACTTTTTTTAATCAGCCTTGGTTAAAAGATCGCTTTATTCCAGATACAGTTGTTGCTGTATTTGGCAAATGGGATCAACGCCGCCGCGGTCTGACTGGAATGAAGTTTTTCTCACCGAAAGACGATAATGATTTGGCTGGTATTTATTCGGTTAACAAAAATATTCGCCAGAGCACACTAATCAAGTTAGTTAAATTGGCATTTGAGAAATATCAATCTGTTATTGGTAATATAGTGCCAATTGATATTCGGCAGCGTTATCGTTTACTCGATGATCGAGAAATTATCGCTGGTATGCATTTTCCGAAAACGGCAACTGAAGTTAAAGCAGCCCATCGCAGTGCGGTATTCCGTGAATTTTTTGTCTTTGAATGTCGGATGCAAGCCATACGGCAAAAAGAGCACCAAGGAAACCAAGGCTTGAGCCTGAAATACCAATTAGCAGCTGTGCAGGATTTTATCCACGAGTTACCCTTTGAATTAACGCAAGCACAAAAAAGGGTTGTTAATGAAATTGCAGCCGATATGAAGCGCCCTTATCAAATGAATCGCCTGCTTCAGGGGGATGTTGGTAGCGGCAAAACAATCGTTGCGGCCATTGCCTTGTTTAGTGCTGTAACTGCTGGTTATCAGGCGGCCTTGATGGTACCCACAGAAATCTTAGCCACGCAGCACTTTGAAAAATTACAGCCTTTATTTGCTAAGATGAATGTGGTAACGACTTTGCTAACTGGTGCAACAACCAATAAAAATAGACGAAAAATTGATGAAAATTTGGTTCAGGGTCGCGTGAACATTTTAATTGGGACACATGCGTTAATTCAAGAGAGTGTGCATTTTAAAAATCTGGGGTTCGTTGTCATTGATGAGCAACATCGCTTCGGTGTCAATCAGCGTAAGGCATTACGTGAAAAGGGGTTACACCCAGATGTTTTGATGATGACGGCAACGCCGATTCCCAGAACACTGGCTATTACAACTTATGGCGAGATGGATGTTTCGACGATTGATCAATTACCAAGTGGTCGAAAACCGATTAAGACATATTGGCTTAAAAATAATCAAGATCAACAAGCTTTTGCTTTTGTCCGACGACAACTCGTTCAGCATAATCAGGCGTTTGTAATTTCACCCCTGATAGAGGAGTCTGAAACTATGGACCTGAAAAACGCCGAACTATTATATGAACGCTACCGTGAAGCTTTTGCGCCGGAATATGAAGTAGCTTTACTGCATGGACAAATGAGCAATGATGATAAAAATACAGTCATGGCGGCTTTTGCTAAAAATGAGGTGCAAATTTTGGTGGCTACCACAGTGGTGGAGGTCGGTGTCGATGTGCCAAATGCCAATACCATGATTATTTATGATGCTGACCGATTTGGGTTGTCACAACTGCATCAGTTACGAGGACGCGTAGGTCGTGGTCAGCAGCAAGCATACTGCTTATTAGTGGCTCAGCCCAAAAACGAGGTGGCCGTTGCACGACTACAGGCAATGACCGAAACAAATGATGGTTTTGTTTTATCTGAAAAAGATTTAGAATTAAGGGGTCCCGGAGATGTTTTTGGTCAAAAACAGTCGGGGTTACCTGATTTTCAAATCGGCGATCCAGTTGCTGATTTTAACGTTTTACAAGTTGCTCAAACTGAAGCACAGCAAATTTTTGTAGACGATCCAAGTCTATCGAAAGCTGAACATCAAACGTTACGGACTTTTTTAAAAACAACAATTGATCTAAAACGACTAGACTAATTTTATATCAGAAGAGGAGTTATAGAATGAAAATTGCCATTGATGCAATGGGCGGAGATAATGCCCCAGAAGCGATTGTTAAGGGCGTGTTGGCTGCCAGAGATGCATTTTCCGATATGGAATTTATTTTGTATGGTGACCAGGCACAAATTAAGCCTTTGGTATCTAACATAGAGCGGATTGAAATTCAGCATACGGATGAGGTTATTGCCGGTGACGATGAGCCTGTACGATCTGTTAGACGTAAAAAGCAAGCTTCTATGGTTTTAGCGGCACAAGCAGTGAAAGATCATCATGCGGATGCTTTCTTTTCTTGTGGTAATACTGGTGCAGTTTTAGCTTGTGGTATTTTTGTGATCGGCCGCATCAAGGGCATCGAGCGCCCGGGACTAATGCCTACATTACCAACGGTGGCGACAGACGATGGGTTTAATTTAATTGACGCTGGTGCAAACGCCAGTAGCAAACCGAATCACCTTTATCAATATGCTAAGATGGGCATTTATTATGCTCAAGATGTCCGTAAAATTAAGCAACCAAGAGTGGGACTTTTAAATAACGGCACCGAGTATGATAAGGGTGATGATCTTCACAAAGAGGCTTATCAACTACTCAAAGATGATCCAGACATTAATTTTATTGGTAACGTTGAGGCTACCAATATTTTAGAAGGTCCAGCTGATGTCGTCGTTTCTGATGGTTTTACTGGGAACGCGGTTCTAAAAACAATTGAAGGCACAGCTGGTGCTTTAATGAAAGTCATCAAGCATAGTTTATTAAATAGTGGTATGTTATCTAAATTAGGTGCGGCCATGTCTAAGTCCGCATTTGCCGCTGTAAAGGATAAGTTTGATACTTCAAAATATGGCGGTGCCGTACTGTTAGGCGTGGCTGCACCGGTCGTAAAATCTCATGGTGCTTCGGATGATCGCGCTGTCTATTATGCATTAACGCAAATTCATGATATGGTTAATAAACAAACCGTCCAACATGTGATTGATTATTTTTCCAAAGAAAAAAATTCATAGACAAGTCACAGAAAAACGGATAGACTAATTTTGCATTAAAATTTGGAGGCAAGTTATGACTGAGCAGGAAATATTTGATAAGGTAGCAGCTATCTTAGAAGATCGTTTTGATATTGACAAAAGTAAAGTTACGAATGATTTAAATTTTAAAAATGATTTGGAAGCTGATTCTATTGATATTGTTGAATTTGTAATTGAGCTAGAAGATACTTTTGGTGCAGAGATTCCAGATGAAGAGGCGGAAAAAATCAAGACAGTCGGTGATGCCGTTTCTTATATTCAAGAACATATGCCCAAAAAATAAATATCTGTTAACCAGACACCATTTTAGCTAGCCAGTGAGTTGATTTCTGTGCTAGCTTTTTTATATGGTAAAACAGTGCAGTTTGCCCCTTTTTCTGATAAACTAAATCAGTATGTAAAATGAACTGTTATTTGCTTTTTTAATATATTTAGCTGTTATCATTGTTTTACCAGCTAGAGATAAGAAAAAATCAAAGTCAACGGACACAATGAAAGGAATTTAAAAATGATCCAGGAATTAGCAAATGAATTGCGTCAAAAATACGGTATCGAGTTTAAAGATTTGAGTTTATTAGATGAAGCTTTTACGCATTCTTCTTACGTCAATGAACACAAAGAACTTAATTTAAAAGACAATGAACGGTTGGAATTTCTTGGCGACGCTGTCTTGGAATTAACTGTTTCTGAACACTTGTATAAAAGATTTCCAGAACTTCCTGAAGGCAAACTTACACGTTTGCGAGCTTCGATTGTTTGCACTAAAGGATTCAGTAGTTTTTCGCGAGAGGCACACTTTGATCGTTATGTTCGACTGGGTAAAGGCGAAGAGCAAATGGGAGCACGTAATCGTGACACGTTATTAGAGGATCTTTTTGAAGCGTTTAATGGTGCGCTTTACCTAGACCAAGGGAAAGAAGCTGTGGTAAAGTTTATCCGACAAATTATCTTTCCGAAGGTTGATGTCGGTCAATTTAATGAGTTCACAGATTATAAAACAGCATTGCAAGAAGAATTACAAACAAATGGCGAAGTAGAAATCGCCTACCATACGCTGTCTGAAGATGGTCCAGCGCACGAACGTGTTTTTCATGTAAACGTTACGGCTAATGGTGAGGTATTAGGGGAAGGTCAAGGCGCCAGCAAAAAACGTGCTGAACAAGCTGCTGCCAAGACGGCATTAACTCAAATCAAAATGAATCAGTCCTCACAAACAAATTAGCGACCACAGTCATATTGGAGCGAATTAAATGTCACTAACATCACTAATCATTTCTGGATTCAAATCATTTGCAGATAAGACTGAGTTAACGTTTGACAAAGGTGTTACAGGTATCGTTGGGCCAAACGGCAGTGGTAAAAGTAATATTACCGAAGCAGTTCGCTGGGCGATGGGTGAACAGTCAGCTAAGGGATTGCGTGGTGAACATATGCCAGATGTTATCTTTGCAGGCACACAATTACGTCCTGCTATGAATTTAGCGTTAGTTACTTTAAAATTTGATAATCAGGACCGCGCGTTAAAAAAAGATGCTGATCAAATCGAAATTACGCGTAAAATTTTTCGAGACGGCACAAGTGAATTTTATATCAATCAAAAAAGCTGCCGCTTAAAGGATATCGTCAGCTTGTTTTTAGATTCTGGAATCGGTCGTTCTTCTTTTTCGATTATTTCTCAAGGTCAAGTGGAAGAAATATTTAATAGTCGACCAGAAGATCGACGCACGATCATTGAAGAAACTGCGGGGATTCATCAATATAAAATACAAAAAGAAACAACGTTAAAAAAGTTAGAACAAACAACTGATAATTTAAATCGTGTTGAAGATATTATTGCAGAGTTGCATGATCGAGTAGCTCCACTACATGAACAAAGTAGTTTGGCTAAGGAATATCTTGAACAAAAAAAACAATACGATCATTATATGAAATCATGGCTGGTTATTTCCATTAATCAGAATTCAGCAGAAAAAACCCGGTTACAGCAAAAAATCAACGAATTAAATTTAACTGCTAGACAATTAGCTGAAGCCAAAGCAACACTTGCCGAAGATCTGACGGCTGCCAAAAAGCAACAAACGAAACTTGAACGTCAGTTAGATAACGATCAAGCACAATTAGTCACTGCAACTCAAAAAATTGAGGCATTAAAATCACAAAAAGCATTAACTAAAGCCCATGATCAGCAACAAGCAACACAAACGAAGGATCTAAAAAAACGTATTCATGACTTGACTGATCAGTTGACTGAACAAACGCAAACTTGCCAGCAAACCACTGCCCAGTTAGCTCTTATTGAAAAAAAGCTGACACCTGTTGAAGCCCAAATTAAGCAGCTAACAGTTACATCTGGACAGTCGAAGGCAGATATTCAAAGTAAGATCGATGCTGAAAACGATCAATATTTAACTTATTTACAACAGCAAGCAGAATATCGTAATCATATTCAAATGTCTGAAAAGCAAAAAAATATCTTGACACATCAAGTAGCGCGTATTCAAGCACAGCAGGAAACGTTAACAGCAGAATTAACCCAGCTACAAAAAGAATTGGGCGAAAAAAAAGCAAAAATCCAGTCGACTGAAAATGCTCAAGTGAGCGCACAAAAAGAGCTGCAAACTTTAGAACAAACGTTAACTTCAGAACAGCAGAAATATGAGCAAGAACGCCAAAATTTGGTTAATGGCTTAGATGTTTACCAACGGGCAAAAGCCAAATTGCGAAGTTTGGAAGCCTTCCAACGGGAATTTTCGGGATACTACCAAGGCCCTAGATATATTTTGCAGCATCGGCAAGAGTTATCGGGTGTTTTAGGTTCAGTATCTGAACTGATGCGTGTGCCTGAAAAATTTCAGGAAGCAATTCAAGCTGCTATTGGCAGCCGATTACAAGATATTGTGACAGATGATGAATTAGCTGCAAAAAAAGCAATTCAGCATTTACGAACAAATCATCAAGGGCGCGCAACATTTTTACCTTTGACGTCTATTAAAACACGCACGATCTCATCTAGTGATGAAGCACAACTACGCCAATATAATGGTTTTTTAGGTGTTGGCTGGCAACTCGTAAAAACTGAGGTTGCTTATATTCGTGTCTGCAAGCATTTGTTAGGGACTTTGGTCGTTGTAGAGGCCCTAGACCAAGCTATTAAAATTGCTCAAGTTACCAATCGTCGTTTCCGTATTGTCACGCTAGCAGGGGATATTTTGAATACGAATGGAGCTATGAGCGGTGGTGCACAACATAAGCAAACAACGAACTTGCTCACTCAGAAGAATCAAATTGAACTTGGGCGTACGAGAGTTCAAAATATGGATCAAACACTACAACAAAAAGAGCATGAAGTAAAGTCGTTGCAACAACATGTGGCACTTTTAAAAAAACAAATAGCCGAATTTAAAAATAATCATGCAGCCGATCAAACAAACTTCCAGCAAACACAACAACAGTTAACTGAGCTGACGACGGCTTTAGATTATAAAAAACGTGAATGCCGTGCGGCTGATTACAATTTAAAGTCATCTACGGAGCAATTGAACGGGCTCACTCGAGAAATCGAGCAAACTCAACAACAGCAAGTTCAACTCGAGCAGAATGTGACCGAGGCACGGCAAACTCTAAATACCCTGCGTCAGACGTTGACAGACTTTGATCAAACACAGCAGCAACTGCAAAATCAAATAAATGAACTAAAAATTACAAAAGCTAGTTTGACTGCAGACCAGCGTAACTTTCAGCAGCAATTAACGCAACAACAACAACGGCAACGGAAAACACAGCGACAGCTGCACGATCTAGAGCATGCTTTGACCGATATTCAAACTGCTGGACATAACAAAAAGCTGTCATTATCTGAAATTGAAACGGAAATTCAAGTAAGTAAGCAACAACAACTGACACTTCAAACGAATATCGAACACGCGCAAAAAATGCGTATTAATGTTAAACAGCAATTGGATCATCTTCAAGGTGAAGTCACGCGAAACATTGGGTTGTTAGAAAATACCCGAACTGAAATTACCACGAACCAGCAGCAGCTTGATTCTGTAGTTGAAAAAATTCATAATGACTTAGAACAAGTTGAAACTGATTATCAGACATCGTTTGAATCATTACAATCAGAAGTCGCTCAATCAAAAGTGGTTGATCTTGAAGTTTTGCAGCGGAAAGTAAAATTATTGAAGCGCACACTCGATGAAATTGGCCCAGTAAATCTTACCGCGATTGAAGAATATCAAAAGGTTAAAACACGCTTTGACTTTTTAACACAACAACAAACAGATCTACTTACTGCTAAAAACACCCTATTAGAAACCATTGGCGAACTTGATCAAGAAGTTAGAGCTCGGTTTAAAGCGACATTTAGGGCAGTCTCAGAAGCTTTTAGTGAAATTTTTCCAAAAATGTTTGGTGGTGGCCAGGCGGCACTAATTCTAACTGATCCTGAAGATTTATTGAATACAGGTGTCGAAATTAAAGCATCACCTCCTGGAAAGAAACTACAAAAGTTAAGTTTGCTTTCTGGAGGGGAGCGTGCCCTAACTGCAATTACATTACTTTTTGCGATCATTAAGGTCCGGCCTGTACCCTTTTGCATCCTAGACGAGGTAGAAGCTTCATTAGATGATGCTAATGTGGCTCGTTTTGCGGACTTTTTAAGAGCGTATGATGCAAAAACACAGTTTATTGTCATCACGCACCGTAAAGGCACAATGATGCGGGCAAACCGTTTGTATGGTGTGACCATGCAAGAATCTGGTGTTTCCAAAGTTGTATCCGTGGCGATTTCTGATCAGGTAAGTGCTTGATCTCAGAATAGGAGGAATTTGATGGGATTATTTGACAAAATAAAAAAAGCTTTTACCGGTGGTAATGCTGACGTACCTGAGCAACAGGAAGAAACCACTGAGAAATATGAAGCTGGCTTAGAAAAATCGCGGCAAACTTTTGGTCAAAAAATTAATGCTTTATTTGCCAATTTTCGAACCGTTGACGAAGGTTTTTTTGATGATTTAGAAGAGATGTTAATTGAATCTGATGTTGGATATGAAACGGCTTTGCGCATTAGCGACGAGCTCCGTGAGGAAGTTAAATTAAAAAATGTGAAACGATCCGATGAGGTTTCTCAAGTAATTGTTGAAAAGCTAGTCGATCTTTACGGGGAAGCCGGTCAGGATGAAGATAATGCCTTACATTTTACTGACAATGGTCAACCGACTGTTTTTCTATTTGTTGGGGTTAATGGTGCTGGTAAAACAACCACTATTGGTAAGTTGGCGCACCGTTATCGTCAAGCTGGCAAGAAAGTCCTATTAGCGGCCGGTGATACTTTCCGTGCTGGTGCTATTGAACAGTTACAAGAATGGGGGCGTCGCGTAGACGTTCCAGTTGTGGCATCACAGCCAGGTGGTGATCCGGCCGCCGTTGTTTTTGACGCCGTTAAAACTGCTCAACAGGAACATTATGATATTTTGCTGGTTGATACAGCTGGACGTTTACAAAATAAAGTCAACTTAATGAATGAGCTGGAAAAAATCAAGCGCGTCATCAAGCGTGAATTACCTAATGCACCGCAAGAGGTACTGTTGGTGCTGGATGCATCCACCGGGCAAAATGCTTTGTCCCAAGCGAAACAATTTAATGAAACAACGCAGGTTTCTGGTATTGTGTTAACAAAACTAGATGGTACCGCTCGAGGGGGCATTGTATTGGCAATTCGCAATGAATTGCATATTCCAGTTAAATTGGTAGGTTTGGGTGAAAAAATGGATGATCTGCAAGACTTTAACCCAACCCAATTTATCTACGGGCTATTCAAGGGCTTGATCGATATTCCAGAAACGACTGACGATGGCACAAATACTTCAGAATTCAAGTCAGACTCGGAAAATACGCAGGATTAATATGGAATTAGAAAAAAATAACCGCATTAATGAATTGTTTGATTTCTATGGTATGTTGTTAACGCAAAAGCAGCATGAATATATTCGACTTTATTATCGCGATGATTACTCCCTTGGTGAAATTGCAACCCACTTTGCCGTAAGCCGTCAGGCGGTTTATGATAATATCCATCGTACAGAACAAATTTTAAATAACTATGAACAGAAATTACATCTTTATCAACGTTATCAAAACGAAAATCACTTGCTTCAACAGATGCGGCAACATGTGGCCACACATTATCCAACGGATCAAAAGCTAGTTGAGTTGATCATGCAAATTGAAGCGGAAACAGATGCTTGACACAAAACAAACTAATAAAAGGGAATGATGAACTTGGCGTTTGAAGGTTTAACAGAACGTTTACAAAATGCCATTGGCAAGCTTCGAAAGAAGGGCAAGGTAACCGAAAGTGATGTCCGCGAAATGATGCGGGAAGTTCGCTTAGCTTTGTTAGAGGCCGATGTCAATTTCACGGTCGTTAAAGATTTTGTCAAACAAGTTAGAGAACGAGCTGTGGGCGCTGAAGTATTAGAAAGCTTAACGCCCGCTCAACAGATTGTAAAAATTGTTAATGATGAATTAACTAAAACGATGGGAGAAGCTGCTGTACCTCTTAATAAGGCACCCCACATCCCAACGATTATCATGATGGTCGGACTCCAGGGGGCAGGTAAAACAACCACTGCCGGTAAATTAGCAAATTACTTAATCAAAAATGAAAAAGCACGGCCATTGCTAATTGCTGCAGATGTTTATCGTCCTGCTGCTGTGGATCAATTAAAAACAATTGGTCAACAATTAAACGTCCCCGTTTTTGATATGGGTACAGATCATGATCCCGTTGAAATCGTCAAGCAGGGTATGATTCAGGCCGACTTACAAAAGAATGATTATGTCATCATTGATACTGCTGGGCGATTGCAGATCGATGAAAAATTAATGACTGAGTTGGCAGACATCGAGGCTGAAGTTCAGCCTAATGAAATCCTGTTGACCGTTGATGCAATGACAGGGCAAGCAGCTACAGAAGTTGCTAAAGGGTTCAATGAGCGCTTAAATATCACAGGTGTAGTGCTGACAAAATTAGACGGTGATACTCGTGGTGGGGCTGCCCTGTCAATTCGTGCGGTTACTGGTAAACCCATCAAATTTACAGGTCAAGGTGAGAAATTAGATCAGTTGGATGTTTTTTATCCTGATCGCATGGCTAACCGAATCTTAGGCATGGGTGATATGATGTCACTCATCGAAAAAGCTCAAAATGACTTTGATGAAAAGCAAGCCGCGGCCATGGCTGAGAAGATCAAGGAAAATTCATTTGATTTCAACGATTTTCTAGATCAAATGGACCAGATTCAAAAAATGGGTCCATTAGATGAAATTATGAAAATGATCCCCGGTGTTGCAAATAACCCGGCAATGAAAAATATGAATATTTCACCAAAAGAAATGGATCATATTAAAGCCATTGTTTATTCAATGACACCAGCTGAAAGAGAAGAACCTAAGATTTTAAATGCCAGCCGTAAACGTCGCTTGGCTGCCGGTTCGGGTCGTCCAATTCAAGAAGTGAATCGGATGATCAAACAGTTTGATATGTCCTCTAAAATGATGCAACAAATGTCCAAAGGTAACATGAGTGGTATGGAGGGTTTATTTGGTAATGGCGTTCAAGGCAAGCTTGGTAAAATGGCAATGAGTTCCATGGCCCGCAAGCAAAAGAAGCGCAAAAAGAAACGCTTAAAAAATGCCAAAAGATTTAAATCGTAAGTGTAAAGAAAAAACACTTTACATGTGTCCGACGAACTGTTATATTTATTGTCGTGATAATTTTTAATGGAGGTGTCCTACTTGGCAACTAAAATTCGTATGAAACGTATGGGTTCAAAACGTAAACCTTTCTATCGTATCGTTGTGGCTGATTCACGTGCTCCACGTGATGGCCGCTTCATCGAAGAAGTTGGTTACTACAACCCACTTAAAGAACCAGTAGAATTAAAACTTGAAGAAGAAACTATTTTAGACTGGTTGAAAAAAGGTGCACAACCTTCAGATACAGTTCGTAACTTACTTACTTCTCGCGGCATTATGAAACAATTGCACGAAGCTAAATACGGCAAGAAATAAGGGCTGCTTTTTATGGTAGACATTGATCATCTGATTAAAGTCATCGTAGAGCCACTTTGTCAGTATCCAGAAAAGCTTAACATCGTGCAGCATGAATCAGATCGATTTATCGAATTTGATTTAAAAGCTGATCCCAGCGATGTAGGCCGAATTATCGGTCGCCAGGGTCATGTGGTTCAAGCTATTCGTAATATTGTTTATGCGGCAAAGACAAATTATCAAAAGCGTGTGCGCTTAAACATTAACTAGTGTTTCACAATAAATTGATCTGGGATGACCAGGTCTTTTTTTGTAGATTGGTGAGGTGATTAAAAATCAATGGCTTACTTCAAAGTTGGCAAAATCGTGAACACACAGGGCATTAAAGGTGAAGTAAAAATCGTTAGTCATACAGATTTTCCAGAAACGCGTTTTCAACCTGGCGCGGAGTTAGCGATCCTTTTTCAAAAACAATACTTACCCGTCACTATAGAGAAATCCCGTATTCAAAAGGGGTTACCAATTGTAAAGTTTACTGAATTCAATGATATTAATGCTGTAGAAAAGTTTAAGGGGAGCGAGCTCTATATTGCTGCTGAAAAACGACCTGCTGACGAGTTGGCATCAGGAGAATTTTATTACCATCAGATTATTGGTGCTCAAGTAATTGACGCACAAACAAAAGAAGTTTATGGTCCGATTACTGAGATTTTATCACCAGGTGCTAATGACGTCTGGGTCGTAAACTCCGCAAAATATGGCGAAATATTGATACCTTACATTAAATCGGTAATTTTAAAAGTTGATGTGACTCAACAACAAATTTGGGTTGATTTACCAGAAGGACTGATTGATCGTGAAAATTAATATACTATCGCTTTTTCCAGAGATGTTTGCACCTTTGCAACAATCATTGATCGGTAAAGCTAGAGAAAATGGCCTATTAAAGGTCGATATTGTTAATTTTCGCGATTACACAACAAATAAACATCATTCGGTTGATGATACCCCATATGGTGGGGGCGCAGGTATGTTGTTAATGCCTCAGCCTATTTATGCAGCGATGCATAGCCTTGTTGAAAAGAAACTGAGTAACCCCAACAAACGACGTGTGATCATTTTAGATCCTGCTGGTCAACCATTTAATGCTAAAATGGCGCAGGAATTCGCACAAGAGCCTGAACTGGACTTTATTTGTGGTCATTATGAAGGTTATGATCATCGCATTTATGATCTTGCCACGGATTTAGTTTCAATTGGTGATTTTGTACTTACTGGTGGGGAGTTAGGGGCGATGGTGATGATTGATGCGATTGCTCGTTTTGTGCCGGGTGTACTAGGCAATCAGGATTCTGCAGAGACCGATTCATTTTCCAGCGGCTTGTTAGAATACCCGCAGTACACGCGGCCAGCTGAATTTCAAGGTCAGGTTGTTCCTGAAGTATTACGCAGTGGCAATCATGAAAAAATTAGGCAGTGGCGTTTATATCAAGCATTGAAACGCACTTACACAAAAAGACCTGATTTACTGGCACAACAAGCACTGAGTGCCGAAGCAGAACAGATGCTAAATGATATAAAAAACAATGACTGTTAAGAAAAAATCTTTACACTATTAACTTTATGTGATAGTATTTTTACTTGTGATATATGGTCACTATCAACGATATTCCGCTGGGATGAAAGTTGCTCATGAATGTCTGTTATAAAGGAGAGCTTAAAATGAATCCATTGATTCAAGAATTAACAAAAGAACAACTACGTTCGGATATTCCTGAATTCCGTGCTGGTGACAGCGTTCGTGTCCACGTTCGTGTTGTCGAAGGTTCACGTGAACGTATCCAGTTATTCGAAGGTGTGGTTATCAAACGCCGGGGTACTGGTATTAGTGCCACTTATACTGTTCGTAAAATTAGTAGCGGTGTCGGTGTGGAAAGAACATTTCCATTACACACACCTCGTGTTGCCAAGATTGAAGTAACACGCCAAGGTCGTGTACGTCGAGCTAAATTGTACTACTTGCGGGCATTACGTGGTAAGGCTGCAAGAATCAAAGAACGCCGTCGTTAATAAAAAAAGCAAGTATCCAGTCGGCTACTTGCTTTTTTATTTTAGTTTTAGAATACAAAAATGTGGCCGAAGCAGCAAGACCTGCCACTGGCCACGAGTTGGTTAACAATAAGGATCAGATTTGATCCCGGTAAAGACTGATGACTTTGCCTAAAATAATTACATTCTCTAAAATAATTGGTTCAAAGGTATCGTTTTCCGGCTGTAAACGGTAATAACCATCTTCTTTGAAGAAACGTTTACAAGTTGCCTCATTTTCCTCCGTCATGGCAATTACAACATCGCCGTTATCAGCTGTTGCTTGTCGGCGAACAATAACTTTATCGCCATCTAAGATACCAGCATTGATCATACTTTCACCGCGAATTGTTAGCATAAAAACATCATGTGCGTCATGTATATTTGGTGGTAATGGAAAATACTCTGTTGCATCTTGAACTGCTAAAATCGGTACGCCGGCGGTTACCACACCAAGCATTGGGATTTCCTTAGATGCTTCCCCTAGAGCTTCTAAACCTGCTTTTGTTAGTTCAATTGCCCGCGGTTTGGTGGGATCTTTTTGCAAAAAGCCTTTCTTTTCTAACCGGGATAAATGACCATGAACAGTAGAAGTAGAGGATAAGTCGACCGCTTCACCAATTTCACGAACGGTTGGTGGATAGCCTTGCTCGTTAACGCGATCATAAATGAAGCGCAAGACCTCCATTTGTTTTGACGTCTGGTTCTTTACCATGTTGACACCCCTAATTTTTATTAAACTAAGCTTATCATAGGTATATAAGCTTTTCAAACAAATGTTCGTATTTTTTTAAGGAGATTGATTCAAATGACTGAAAAAAAAGATTTAGAAGCTGAACAACGTATCAAACGCATTAATGAATTGGCTCATAAGCAGAAGTCTGAAGGCCTAACGGAAAAAGAAAAATTAGAACAAGCTAAACTACGCAAAGAATATTTGGCAAATTTCAAACAAGGATTCAAATCACAAATTGAAATGCTGCGTGTATTTGATAAATCAGGCAAAGAAGTGACACCTGACAAGGTAAAAAATATTCAGCGCAAAAAAGGTTTGCGCGATGATTAACTTTTAGTTTTCAAATCAGCTTTTTTTCGGTATCATATTCTTTGGACATTTTAATCGGAGGCTAATAATTATGAGTACAACTGTTGCAATTATTTTAGGTATCGTCATCGGCTTGATCGTTGGTGTGATCGGTGGGTTCTTTTTAGCACGTCAGTATATGAAAAAATATTTGGCCGACAATCCACCAATCAATGAAGATATGATGCGTACAATGATGATGCAAATGGGACAAAAACCATCACAAAAGAAACTAAACCAAGTTATGTCTGCTATGAAACAGCAACAAAAGAAGCAAGCTAAAAAGTAGGTTTATATTTATTAGCTAACTTAGAATATGTCAGACTTAAAAAAGTGGGCGAAAGCAAAACGATTGTTTTGCGTCGCCCACTTTTGCTAGACTCAAATTCTAAGAATCCGTTGTACGTATTAAAGCTCGCCTTTTTCCTTTTCAAGCTCAGCTTTTTTGCTATCAGGTACATAAACAAAGTTTGGATCAATGGCATGATCTAAATCATGCCAAGCAGTGATCAAAGACTGATTAATAGCTAGTGTTTTGTCATCGGTTAATTTTCCCTTACGTTCGACCATAATTGGCTTGCCAAAACGAATCGTAATTTTTTTTCGTTGTAAAACGCCTTTAAAAGTTAATGGTCCCTGATACACAAGGGGAATCAGAGGCACACCCGCTAATTTAGCGATCACTTCAGCTCCGGACTTTAACTTGTTCGAATACCGCGTTCCCGATGGAAACATAATCAATGCTAAATTTTCGTGCCTCAGTTGTTTAACCGGAATTTTTATTGCTGAAGGCCCTGGGTGCGCCCGATCAACTGGAAAGGCATTAGTATGTTTTAAAATGTAACTTAAAATCGGATTTTTAAATAGTTCCTTTTTCGCCATAAAGCCAAACTTTTTGGGCCAGGCACCGACGGCAAATAAAATTGGTTCCCACCAAGTACGGTGGGGTGCAACAAGTATATAACCAGATTTTGGCAAGTTTTGTTTTGCCTCAAAATGAATATTGCCATTGAGTATAAATAGTAAAAAATGAACAATATGATAAAAAACTGTATATAACATAAGACACCTCACATAAATTTACCTAGCCCATTATATTGTTTTCTCAGTAAAATTGAAAGGAATTTATCATGTTAACTGCTGATGAACGCATCGATCAACTTTATAGCTCAAATTTAAAAATTATTCAATCGTCTAAATATTTTGCTTTCGGTATTGACGCCATTTTATTAGCCGATTTCTCGAAAGTACCACCAAGCGGAAAAATTTTCGATTTTTGTGCTGGCAATGGTGTTGTCGGCTTATTTTTGAGTCATAAAACCAAGGCTAAAATAACCTTGATTGAAATTCAACCCCCGTTAGCCGACATGGCTGCACGCTCAATTAGATTAAATCAGCTTCAAAATCAAGTAACTGTTGAAAATATGGATTTAAGAACGATTACTGACCACTTCACACCCGATTCTATTGACTATATTAGTTGTAATCCACCTTATTTTCGAATAAATGAGGGGAGTCTTACAAATCCGAACAAAGCCCTGGCAATTGCACGACACGAATTAGCAGTGACAATTGAAGACATTATTGCCAATGCTCATAAAATGCTGAAAACAAATGGCAAGCTTAGTTTGATCTTTCGCCCGGATCGTCTGGACGAATTATTTGTGCTTTTCAAAAAATACCATCTTGCACCCAAGCGGTTGCGATTTGTTTATCCCAAATTGAATGATAACTTAGACGCAAATATGGTATTGGTGGAAGCAATTAATCGTGGCCGGGAGAACGGCGTCAAAGTTGAACCGCCTTTATATGTTTATGAGAATGATCACTATACTAAAGAAGTTAGAAGACTTGTTTATGGTCAATGACGTACATACAGTTTCAAACTATTATGTCTATATTTTAAAATGTGCTGATAATACGCTATACACTGGGTATACAACCGACGTTACGCATCGGGTGGCGATGCATAATGCGGGCAAGGGGGCAAAATACACGCGGGCACGACGCCCCGTTAAATTATTGTACTACTGGCAGTTATCAACTAAGTCTGAAGCATTAAAGGCAGAAGCACATTTTAAAAAGCTGACACGGACACAAAAACTTCGATTTTTAAGAGCGCATAACATTCTAATTTAAGACTTGCATTGCCTAGTAACTTTGCGTATACTATGCTGGTATGAAAAAATATTTCACACATCTATGGATCTCATGGCTGGTGCCTTTTGGTTACTGTGAGAAATGACATAGATGGCGGGAAAAACCATTTGGAGGTAGTTTTATTATGGCAGTATTGTCAATGAAGCAATTGTTAGAAGCTGGTGTTCATTTTGGACATCAAACACGTCGCTGGAATCCTAAGATGAAGAAATACATCTTTACCGAAAGAAATGGTATCTATATCATTGATTTGCAAAAAACGGTTAAGATGATTGATGACGCTTACAACTTTGTCAAAGATGAAGCAAGCAAGGGTGCCACATTTTTATTTGTAGGGACTAAAAAGCAAGCTCAAGATTCCATTGCTGAAGAAGCAACACGTGCTGGTCAATACTATGTGAATCATCGTTGGTTAGGTGGCACATTAACAAACTGGGATACAATTCAAAAGCGAATCAAATACTTGAAACACATTAAGGAAATGGCTGAAGATGGTACATTTGATCGTTTACCTAAAAAAGAAGTTTCTTTATTAAACAAGGAACGTGAAAAATTAGAACGTTTCTTGGGCGGTATTGAAGATATGCCTGGTATTCCTGACGTTATCTTTATCGTCGATCCACGTAAAGAACGGATTGCTGTTAAAGAAGCACAAAAATTAAATATTCCAATCGTCGCTATGGTTGACACGAACACAGATCCAGATGATATTGATGTTATTATTCCATCAAATGACGACGCTATTCGTGCTGTTCGTTTGATCACATCTAAAATGGCTGATGCTATCGTTGAGGGCCGTCAAGGTGAAGATGAAGGCGACGCCGCTGATGCTGAACAATTAGCTGCATCAGATAATACAACTTCAGCTGACTCAATGGAAGATATTGTTGAAGCAGTTGAAGGTAACAACGACGAAAGTAAAAAATAATTAATTAAATTTTAACTGATCAAGGAGGCCAAATCATGGCAAAAATTTCCGCGGCGCAAGTTAAAGAATTGCGTGAAAAAACTGGTGTCGGCATGATGGATGCTAAAAAAGCTTTGGTTGCTACAGATGGTGACATGGCCAAAGCCATTGATGAATTACGCGAAAAGGGGATTGCGAAAGCAGCCAAGAAGAGTGACCGTATCGCGGCTGAAGGCTTAGCAGAAATTGCCTTCAAAGGTAATCACGCAGCTTTAGTTGAAGTTAATTCAGAAACAGATTTCGTAGCATCTAATAGCGATTTCACTTCTTTGGTTGAAAAAATTGCTGCAGCTGTTGCTGAAAAACAACCAGCTGATATGGCTGCTGCGCTCAAACTACCATTAAACGATGGTACAATTGAAAGCGAAGTTACTAACTTAACAGCCGTAATTGGTGAAAAGATTAGTTTTCGTCGTTTCAAAATTGTTGAAAAAACTGATAGCCAAGTATTTGGTAAATATCTCCACAATGGTGGTCAGATTGCTGTTTTAGTTACTTTAGAAGGTGCCGACGAAACAACTGCTAAAGATGTCGCTATGCATGTAGCTGCAATCAATCCACAGTATGTAACTCGTGATGATGTCCCAAGTGATGTGCTTAATCACGAAAAAGAAGTACTCACCGAAGAAACCAAAAATGAAGGTAAGCCTGAAAAAATTGTTCCTAAGATTGTTGAAGGCCGATTAAACAAGTTCTTATCTGAAATTAGTTTAGCTGATCAAGAATTTGTGAAAGACCCAGATCAAACCGTAGCTCAATATGTTGCAAGTAAGGGTGGAAAGTTAGTTTCCTTTGCACGTTTTGAAGTCGGTGAAGGTATCGAAAAACGCGAAGATAACTTTGTTGATGAAGTTATGAGTCAAATTAAAGACTAGTATGCAAGAATAGCTGGGGTGACCTGGCTATTTTTTTTAGGCAGTTTTTCAATAAAAAATATTTATATGGATATTGTTTCGGTTTCAACAGTATTTTATGATAGAATATACTTTAGCAAATTATCGGAGGTAACACATGTCTGACATTAAATATAAACGTATTGTTTTAAAAGTAAGTGGTGAAGCTTTAGCTGGTACTGACGGTTTTGGTATCAAGCCACCAATTATCTCAAAATTGGCAGATCAGCTTAAGGAAGTTACAGCTTTGGGTGTTCAAGTTGCCATTGTTTGTGGCGGTGGTAATATCTGGCGTGGCGAAACAGGGGCTGAACTTGGTATGGAAAGATCACAGGCTGATTACATGGGGATGTTAGCTACTGTAATGAATGCCTTAGCTTTACAGGATAGCTTGGAGCATGAAGATGTGCCAACACGTGTCCAGACTTCTATTGAAATGCGTCAAATTGCCGAACCTTATATTCGGCGCAAAGCAATCCGTCACTTAGAAAAGGGACGTGTTGTTATTTTCGCTGGTGGCACAGGGAACCCTTATTTTTCAACGGACACTACGGCAGCTTTGCGGGCTGCTGAAATCGATGCTGATGTTATTTTGATGGCCAAAAATAATGTCGATGGTGTTTATTCCGCGGATCCAAAAACAAATCCAGATGCTAAGAAGTATGATGAATTGACACAACTTGATATTATTAATAAAAATTTAAAAGTTATGGATTCTACTGCTAGCTCATTATCAATGGACACGGATATTCCACTGGTCGTTTTCAACATGAATGAACCAGGTAATATTAAACGTGTTGTTCAAGGCGAAAAAATTGGCACAACAATTCAAGGGGGTAAACTGAATGGCTCAAAATAACATCATTGATACAGCGAAAAATCATATGAAAAAAGCTCAGGAAGTGCTTAGTCGTGAACTTGGGAACATTCGTGCTGGGCGTGCAAATGCAAGTTTGCTAAGCCGGATCAATGTGGATTATTACGGCGCACCGACACCTTTAAATCAAATGGCGGCAATTTCTATTCCAGAACCCAGGGTGTTGCAGATTACGCCTTATGATAAAACAGCTTTAGATAATATTGAAAAGGCACTACTTGCATCAGATCTTGGTTTAACACCGGCTAATGATGGTAATGTAGTTCGCTTAGTTATTCCGCAACTTACTGGTGAACGGCGGAAAGAAATCGCTAAAGAAGTTGGTAAACAAGCCGAGAATGCACGCATTGCAATTCGTAATGTCCGCCGAGATGCTATGGAAGATCTCAAAAAGCAAGAGAAGAATAGTGATATTACTGAAGATGAGCTACATCGATTCGAAAAAGATGTTCAAAAGATCACTGATGAAGCCGTTGCTGGTGTTAATGACTTAGCTGCTGCCAAAGAAAAAGAAATTACTGAAGGTTAAATGCTAATACTTTGCTAGAATGGTTACAAACGTCTATGTTTTTGACCATTCTTTATTTTTTGAAACCTATTTTAATGGGGGCTACACATGTCAACAAAAAACAACGACAATCAAAATATTAGCCACGGTAATATTCCCAAACATATTGCCATTATTATGGATGGCAACGGTCGATGGGCGAAGAAACGCCTGCTTCCGAGAATTGCTGGACATAAGGCTGGCATGAACAATGTCAAAAAAATCACGAGTTATGCCAATAAAATTGGTGTCAAAGTATTAACACTTTATGCCTTTTCCACCGAGAACTGGAAACGACCTACGGATGAGGTTGATTATTTAATGCATCTGCCAGTCAACTTTTTTGATCAGTTTATGCCGGATTTGATTGCCGAAAATGTTAAAGTTCAAGTAATGGGATTTACCGACGAGCTACCGAGTTATACTTTAAATGCTGTCACTCGCGCTCAAGAACAAACGAAAAATAATACCGGTTTAATTCTCAATTTTGCACTTAATTATGGTAGCCGACGAGAAATCGTTCAAGCAGCCAAAGCAATCGCATTATCTGTGAAGCAAGGTGAACTTGATGTCGATCAAATTACAGAGGCAACATTACAAAGCCATTTAATGACACACAACTTATCTGAGTTGGCTGATCCTGATTTGTTAATTCGCACCAGTGGTGAAGAGCGACTCTCTAATTTTTTGCTATGGCAGCTGGCATATAGTGAGATGGTTTTTACCGATGAATATTGGCCTGATTTTGATGCTACATCATTGAATCGAGCTATTAATGAGTACCAAAAGCGACATCGCCGTTATGGCGGACTTGTTGAAAAGTAGGAGTTGAACTATTTTGCGTCAACGTATTATCACTGCAGTCATTGCCCTGGCAATTTTTATTCCAATTTTAGTTGCTGGTGGGGTATGGATCGAAATAGCGGCGGCTGTACTTGCTGTTATTGGTTTATCAGAGTTTTATATTATGCAAAAAAGAATTATCGTTTCTCCCGATTTTGTCATTTCAACGGTGGCGGTAATTGCTTTAGTATTTCCTAAGCGTTATTTTAACTGGTTGCCAGCTACAATTTCTCAACTAGATATTTTCTTTTTACTTACACTGGTGCTACTATTGATTACTGTTTTCTCAAAAAATCGTACTAATTTCGATGATATGAGCGTCAATACTTTAGCCACTTTATATGTTGGTATGGGTTTTCATGCGTTGGCATCCGTTCGTAATGAAGCTGGCCTAGACACTCTGTTCTTATTTCTCCTAATTGTTTGGTCGACAGATACGGGTGCCTATTTATTTGGACGAAAATTTGGGAAACATAAATTATGGCCGGCAATTTCACCAAACAAAACTTGGGAGGGTTCAATTGGTGGCACACTTTTGGCCTTAGTGGTTGCCTTGATCTATCTGCAGTTTTTCCCTCAAATTTACAGCGTTCTAACGATGATGGCGATTGCCTTGGTCTTTTCAATTTTTGGTCAATTAGGCGATTTAATTGAATCTGCGTATAAACGCTATTATGGCGTTAAAGATTCCGGTAAAATTTTGCCCGGACATGGGGGTATTCTTGACCGCTTTGACTCACTCTTAGTCGTATTACCCATGCTACACTTTTTCGGTTTTTTCTAAATTGAGAATTAGCAGGAGGACAAGTTTTTGAAAACAATTATCATATTTATTATCATCTTTGGCTTGCTGGTTCTTGTACATGAATTTGGACACTATTATTTTGCACGTAAATCTGGTATTCTTGTTCGTGAATTTTCGATTGGTATGGGCCCAAAATTATTCGCAACCCGCAAAAACGGCACAACCTACACGATCCGTTGGTTACCACTTGGTGGCTATGTCCGAATGGCAGGCGCCGCTGATGATGAAGCTGAACTTGATGCGGGTACAATGGCAACGTTGATTTTCGACGCGAACCACAAAGTGCAGACCATTAATACTAGTGATAAGATTGTCTCGACCGATGGCATCCCTTTTCAAATCAGTAAAACCGACTTAGAGCATGAGCTTTACGTTGAAGGATACGAAAATGGTGATGAATCTGAACTCAAGCATTTTGCTGTAAATCATGATGCCACAATCATTGAAAAAGATGGTACTGAGGTTCAAATTGCACCTATCGATGTTCAATTTCAGTCTGCTAGTATTCCTAAACGGATGATTACGAATTTTGCCGGTCCAATGAATAACTTTATTTTCGCTATTTTAGTATTTATTTTATTTGCTTTTGTTCGTGGCGGTGTGCCTTCAAACGCCAATGTTGTTGGGCAAATTGTGCCTAATTCCCCAGCTGCTAAAGCAAATGTTGAAACTGGCGATATAATCGAAAAAATACAAGGACACCAAGTTAAAAGTTTTACTGAGGCTTCAACTTTGATTTCAAAGCGAGCTAACAAAGTTACAGCTGTGATGATCAACCGTAATGGTCATCGACAAAACATCCAAATCACACCTAAAACTGTAACCGTAAATAAAAAAAAGGTAGGCCAGATAGGTATTGGACAGCCGGTTGATACGAGTGTCGGTGCTAAAGTTTCGTATGGCTGGACAGGTTTTGTCGGCATTAGTTCCCAAATATTTCAAGTTCTTGGCAAAATGCTCACTGGGCACTTTTCATTGAATCAACTGGCTGGTCCGGTCGGTATTTATACTATGACGTCACAATTTGCAGCAAATGGATTCGCTAGTATTTTATACTTCTTGGCCTATCTTTCAGTGAACTTGGGAATTATCAACTTAATTCCAATTCCAGCATTAGACGGCGGTAAATTGATTTTAAATATTATTGAAGGCATTCGAGGAAAACCAATTCCACAAGAGAAGGAAGCCATTGTCACATTAATTGGTGCAGGAATTTTAGTACTACTAATGGTTGCGGTTACCTTCAATGATTTTCAAAGAATTTTCCAGCGTTAAATTCAAATCAAAGGGGATAAAAGGAAATGAAACAATCAAGAGTATTTATACCAACATTGAAGGAGGTACCAAGCAGCGCGGAGGCAAAAAGTCATCAATTAATGCTTCGTGCCGGATACATTCGTCAAGTTTCGGCTGGTGTCTATGCTTATCTGCCTTTGGCTTATCGAGTACTGGAAAAAATTGAAACAATTATTCGTGAAGAAATGGCTAAAATTGATGCTGTTGAAATGAAAATGCCAAATTTGATTCCGGCTGATCTTTGGCGTGAATCTGGCCGTTACGATACTTATGGTGAAAACCTATTTAAACTAAAAGATCGCCATGATCGTGATTTTATTTTAGGACCAACCCATGAAGAAACCTTTACGGATCTTGTTCGTAATGAAGTTCGTTCTTATAAAAAACTGCCTTTTGTTCTTTATCAGATCCAAACCAAATTCCGTGATGAAGATCGACCACGATATGGCTTACTGCGTGTACGTGAATTTATCATGAAAGATGCATACTCTTTCAGTGCAACAGAAGGTGACCTAGATAAAATTTACGATCAAATGGAAGTCGCTTACCACAACGTTTTCCAACGCATCAAGCTTAATTTTAAAACAATTATTGGTGATGCAGGTGCAATGGGTGGCAAAGACTCTAAGGAGTTTTCTGCCATCGCACCAATTGGTGAAGATACGGTTGTTTGGTCAGATGGGAGTTCTTATGCGGCTAATTTGGAAATGGCTACTAGTAAACCAACGCAGGCAATTTCTGATGAAGTAGCCAATGAATTAACACAAGTACCTACGGACAATGCAAAGACAATCGATGAAGTTGCTAATTTTTTAAATGTGGCACGAACACAGCTTATTAAAAGTGTCTTGTTTCTAGCAGATGACCAGCCTGTTCTGGCAATTGTCCGGGGCGATTATGAGATCAATGATACAAAGCTAAAGAACTTGTTACAGGCCGATTTCTTAAGAATGGCTACACCAGAAGAAGTTCAAAATATTTTCCATGCGCATGTTGGTGCGATAGGTCCATTAAAGGTTCCTGAAGGTGTCAAAGTAGTTGCTGATTTAACGATTCAAGGAATGGTCAATGCAGTGACAGGGGCTAATAAAGATGGCTATCACTATACGAACGTTTTACCAGATCGTGATTTGGATATTGATCTTTATCATGATATTCGTTTCGTTAAGGAAGGGGAACCCTCACCTGATGGTGCCGGTATTCTACACTTTGATCGTGGCATTGAAATTGGTCATATCTTCAAATTAGGGACACGTTATTCCAAAATGATGCATGCTGAATTTTTAGATGAAAATGGCCGATCACAGCCGATTATTATGGGTTCTTATGGTATTGGCGTTTCCCGCTTATTATCAGCAATTGTCGAACAGCATTCCGATGAGAGTGGTATGGTTTGGCCACGGGATATTGCACCATATGATGTGCATATTGTTCCTGTAAACGTTAAGTCTGAAACACAAATGACTTTAGCAACACAAATTGAAACAAATCTCGAGAACGAAGGTTACTCCATTCTTTTAGACGACCGTAAAGAACGCGCCGGAGTTAAGTTTGCTGATGCAGACTTGATTGGCTTGCCAATTCGTATTACGGTCGGTAAAAAAGCGGATGATGGCATCGTTGAAGTCAAAATTCGAAAAACTGAAGAAACGATCGAAGTTAAAAAAGACGAATTAGTAAATGTCTTAGGTATATTACTAAAACAAATTGACGACGATAATCAATGATAATAGATTTTAGCTGCTTTCAATGAATGAGGAGATCTTGAATGTCTGATAAAAATGAACTCTTCGAAAAATTGTTGGCGCAAATTGAACTACCAACTGATTTGCAAGAAAAACCTGATTTTAAGGCTGGAACGATCGAAAAAGTGGTCGTTCATGAAAAATCAAATCAGTGGGAGTTCTTTTTTGCATTTCCAAAAATTTTAGATTTCGAAGACTTTGAAGTATTTCAACAATTATTAATACACGCCTTTGAAAATATTGCAAAAATCAAATTTCACATTCAAACACGAACATCCAGTTTTGACCAACATGTATTACGTGCATACTGGCCCTACGTATTGACACATAGTGACTTGAATTCACAGTTATTAAAACAGATCTGTGATAGTAAACTGCCAGTTGTTTCAGATCGACGTATTATTTTACAAGTTGAAAATGAAATTATTAAGGAATACTTAGTCAAAGGTGCACTTGGACCGGTTGAAACGACATACGATGACTTGGGATTTGAAAAGTTTAATATTACGGCAACAATTGATCAAAGTGCCTCTCAAGAAAAAATTGCTGCCTTTAAACAACGACAAGCAGAAACAAAGCAAAAGATTCAAGCCTCTGCCAAAACCGCTGCTGAGCAAAAAGCAAAAGCACCTAAACGAACTAGCCGCGCAGACAAAGATGTTTTGTTGGGTCGCAAAATCAAAGCAGATTTGCCAGTTCTACGAATGGCTGATATCACGGAAGAAGAACGCAGTGTCGTTGTAGAAGGCTACGTCTTCAACTGCGAAGTCCGTGATTTACGTTCCGGACGTAAATTATTAACGTTGAAAGTAACTGATTATTCTTCTTCTTTTGTCATCAAACGCTTCTCACGTGATACTGACGATGAGAGTGTCTTTGATGAATTTCAAAAGGGTATGTGGGTCATTGTTAAAGGTTCTGTACAAGAAGATACTTATATGCGTGATCTAACAATTAATGCGACCGACATTAATATTTACCATCATGAACCGCGACAAGACAATTATGAGGGTGAAAAGCGTGTTGAACTACATCTGCATACAAATATGAGTATGATGGATGCTACTAATTCAATTTCTGATTATGCAGCGCAAGCCAAAGCTTGGGGTCATACGGCATTAGCAGTCACGGATCATTTTGGATTGCAAGCCTTTCCTGATGCACACAGTGCGGGTGCCAAGAATGAACTCAAAATGTTGTATGGTGTCGAAATCAACTTGGTCGATGATGGTAAGCCGCTCGCTTTTAATTTACGTGATCAGACATTAATAGATTCTGAATATGTTATTTTTGACGTGGAAACAACCGGTCTGTCAGCAGTTTACGATTCAATTATTGAATTAGCGGCGGTCAAAATGAAAGACAATGAAGTGTTGGCATCCTTTGATGAATTTATCGACCCAGGTCATCCATTGTCTCGTTTGACAACCGAATTAACGAGTATTACAGATGATATGGTCAGAGGTTCTAAATCCGAAGCTGAAGTGATGGCCCTTTTCCGCGAATTTTGTGGTGATGCTATTTTAGCAGGCCATAACGTTACTTTTGATATTGGTTTCTTAAATGCCGCATACGAACGTAACGGCTTTGAATTAGTTACGGCTCCTGTCATTGATACCCTCGAGGTTTCCCGATTGTTACATCCCGAATATAAAAACCACAAACTAGATAGTTTAGCTAAAAAATATCACATTGTTTTAGAACATCATCACCGGGCAAATTCAGATGCGGAAACGACAGGTTATTTGATGTATAAATTACTAGAGCAAATGGAGAAACGTTATCAAACGACGAACGTTCAGCAATTAAACGATCACGTTGGTGGTGCCGATGCTTATAAACAATCAAGACCTCACCATGCGGTTTTGATTGCTCAAACGCAGGCTGGTCTCAAAAACATGTTCAAAATTGTTTCTGAATCCATGGTTCATTATTTTTATCGTGAACCGCGTGTTCCCCGAAGTTTACTAAACAAATATCGAGCGGGCTTACTAGTTGGTTCTGGATGTGATTCAGGTGAAGTCTTTACGGCGATGATGCAAAAGGGACACAATGAAGCTCTTGAACTCGCTAAGTACTATGATTACTTAGAAGTCATGCCCAAAGCCGTTTATCAACCGTTACTAGATCGTGAACTTATTAAAGACAATGCCGCTCTCGAAGATATCATTCAAAACATCATCAAGATCGGTCAAGAATTGGATAAACCGGTTGTTGCTACTGGCGATGTTCATTATTTGAATAAAGAAGATCACATCTATCGCGAAATTCTAATCAAATCACTAAAGGGCAGTCCCTTGGCTCGACAACAACTACCTGACGTTCATTTTCGCACCACAGAAGAGATGTTAGAGGCATTCAGTTTTCTAGATGAGGCCACGGCTAAAAAAATTGTGATCACCAATACACATAAAATTGTTGATTTAGTCGATGAGGCTATTACGCCGGTCAAAGATAAATTGTATACACCTAAAATGCCCGGGGCAGAAGACGAAATACGTTCTCTATCCATGAATAAAGCACATGAGCTTTATGGCGAACCATTACCAGAGATTGTGGAAGCACGGCTGCAAAAAGAATTGAACAGTGTGATTGGGAATGGATTCTCGGTTATTTATTTAATTTCTCAGAAATTGGTATACAAATCTAACAAAGATGGTTATTTGGTTGGTTCCCGTGGATCAGTAGGCTCAAGTTTAGTTGCGACAATGACTGGGATCACTGAGGTCAATCCATTACCACCACATTACCGTTGTCCTAACTGTAAATATAGTGAGTTTTATACAAAAGGGGAAGTTGGTTCAGGATTTGATTTGCCTGACAAAAAGTGCCCCAATTGTGGTGCAGAACTTATTAAAGATGGGCACGATATTCCTTTTGAAACTTTTCTGGGTTTCAAAGGTGATAAAGTGCCAGATATTGATCTAAATTTTTCCGGCGACTACCAACCAGTTGCTCACAATTATACGAAAGTATTATTTGGGGAAGATCATGTTTTTCGTGCTGGGACTATTGGCACTGTTGCAGATAAAACAGCATTTGGTTACGTGAAACATTATGAAGAAGAAACCGAACAAAACTTTCGAAATGCAGAAATCGAACGCTTGGCATTAGGTGCAACGGGTGTCAAACGGACAACGGGTCAACATCCGGCTGGAATTATCGTTGTACCTGATTACATGGATATCTATGATTTCACACCGATTCAATATCCAGCCGATGACCAGAACGCAGCTTGGAAAACCACTCACTTTGATTTCCATTCTATCCATGATAATATTTTGAAGCTAGATATTCTTGGTCATGACGATCCAACCATGATCCGTATGTTACAAGATTTATCAGGTGTGGAACCTAAATCAATTCCGACGGATGATCCGGGGGTTATGTCCCTGTTTTCAAATCCAGATATTCTCGGAGTTACGCCAGAACAGATTCAGTCTAAAACTGGAACTTTAGGGATTCCTGAGTTTGGCACTCGGTTTGTTCGTGGTATGTTAGAAGAGACTCATCCCACAACATTTGCCGAGTTGTTACAAATTTCTGGCCTATCTCACGGAACGGATGTTTGGCTCGGCAATGCTGAGGAACTCATTAATAAAGGTGTTGTCACTTTAAAAGAAGTTATTGGCTGTCGGGACAATATCATGATGGACTTGATTCACTGGGGTATGGACTCACAAATGGCCTTCCAAATCATGGAACATGTCCGTAAGGGTCGCGGGATTCCAGATGATTGGCAAACAGCAATGCGCGCAAATCCTAATGTACCCGCTTGGTATATCGATTCATGTTTAAAAATTAAGTATATGTTCCCTAAAGCGCACGCAACAGCGTATATCCTCATGGCGTTAAGAATTGCTTACTTCAAAGTATATTTCCCGATCGTTTATTACTGTGCTTATCTATCGGTTCGTGCTGATGACTATGATCTAGTAGCGATGTCTTCGGGAAAAGAAGCTGTTAAAGCACGCATGAAAGAAATTAACGACAAAGGGTTAGATGCTTCTCAAAAAGAGAAAAATCTGCTGACTGTTCTAGAGATTGCAAATGAATGTTTAGAACGTGACATCCAAATTAAAATGGTTGATATCAATAAATCTGATGCTCAAGATTTTATTATTTTAGATGATCATACATTGTTAGCACCTTTCAATGCCGTGCCAAGTTTAGGTGATAATGTGGCTAAAAAAATCGTATCTGCTCGAGAAGAACAACCGTTTCTATCCAAAGAAGACCTGGCAAATCGTGGGGGCGTTTCCACGTCTTTGATCCAATATTTGACAGATAACCATGTGTTAGATGACCTACCTGATGAAAATCAACTCTCGTTATTTTGATCTTACAAATAACAGCTAAAAGGCTATAAGTTTGCGAAATTAAGCAATTTGTGTTATGTTTATTAAGTATTTTGATACTTTTCGTTTGAGTGAGCAGTGATGCTCACTCTTTTTAATGAAATTATTCGAATGGAGGTGGCTTTTTGAGTGACGTAGTACAAGTCGTAACTGATATCGTTCAACCGATTCTAGACGGCCATAAGTTTCAATTAGTAGATATTGAATACGTCAAAGAAGGTCATTCTTGGTATTTACGCGTTTATATTGATAAACCCGGTGGTATAGATATCGAAGAATGTGCAATGGTCAGTGAACAACTCAGTGAGCAACTGGATCAACTCGATCCAGATCCGATTCCTCAGGCTTATTTTTTGGAAGTTTCATCTCCAGGTGCCGAACGACCACTAAAAACTGAAACAGATATTCAAAACGCAATTGGTGAATATGTCCATATTTCATTATATCAACAGGTTCACAATGCTAAGATATTCGAAGGCACATTGGTAAGTGTTGATCAAAATCAATTAACTTTAGAGCTTAAGGATAAGACAAGAAAGATCCAGCGTACATTCCAGCGGGATAATATTGCCAAGATCCGTCTAGCAATAGAATTCTAACTTAGGAAGGGTAAGTCATGAGTAAAGAAATGATAGAGGCCTTAGACGCGCTCGAGCGTGAAAAAGGTGTAAAAAAAGAAGTTGTTATCGAAGCTTTAGAAGCAGCTTTGGTTTCAGCTTATAAACGTAATTACGGACAGGCGCAAAATGTTGAAGTTGACTTTGATGCAAAAAAAGGTGATATTCACGTTTATGCCGTCAAAGAGGTAACTGAAGAAGTCTTTGATTCTCGCCTTGAAGTTAGTCTCAAAGACGCACTCAATAAGAATAAGGGCTATGAAGTCGGTGATCACATAAAATTTGAAGTGACCCCCAAAGACTTCGGCCGTATTGCTGCTCAAACTGCAAAGCAAGTAATTATGCAACGGGTGCGTGAAGCGGAGCGTAGTATTGTCTATAATGAATATAGTCAGTATGAAAATGAGATCATGCAAGGTGTCGTTGAACGTCGGGATAACCGCTTTATTTACGTTAACTTAGGCCGTATTGAGGCTGTTTTAGGCCGACAAGATCAAATGCCGAATGAGGATTATCAACCCCATGACCGTATTAAAGTATACGTGACCAAAGTTGAGAATACGACTAAGGGGCCACAGGTGTTTGTCAGTCGGACACATCCCGATTTAGTTAAACGCCTCTTTGAACAAGAAGTTCCAGAAATTTACGATGGCACGGTAGAAATCGTTTCTATTGCTCGAGAAGCAGGCGACCGCACTAAAATGGCTGTCAGATCAACAGACACTAATATTGATGCTGTCGGTACTTGCGTTGGCCCACGTGGACAACGAGTACAAGCAGTTGTCAATGAGCTCCATGGTGAAAATATGGATATTATCGAATACAAAGATGAGCCGCAAGACTATATTGCGAACGCTTTGAATCCGGCTGAAGTTTTACGGGTTAGCTTTGATCCGACGAATGATCATGACTGTACTGTAATTGTGCCTGATGATCAGCTATCATTAGCAATTGGTAAAAAAGGTCAAAATGCACGTTTGGCTGCGAAGCTAACCGGTTATCGTATTGATATTGAACGGGAAAGCGACGTCGATGACACGACGATATCTTCAGAACCTGACCAACTTTCTGAAAATGAACCACAAGTAGAAGATCAATCGTCAACTTCGGAGCAAAACGTAGCAACTGATGACACAGCTTCAAATGATGCAGAATAGGTGATTTAAGATGAAAAAACGTAAAATTCCTATGCGTAAAGATATCTTAACTGAAGAAATGCAACCCAAGAAATCGATGGTCCGTATTGTCAAAAATAAAGAAGGCGAGATTTCTTTGGATCCAACTGGCAAGAAACCGGGCCGTGGTGCCTATGTTTCCTTGAATCCAGAAGCTGTTAAAGCAGCCAAAGCTAAGAAAACGATTGATCGTGTTTTCGAAGCTAAAATTCCGGAATCATTTTACGATGAGCTTTTTGAATACGTTGATCATCAAAAAGCACGGCAGGAGCTTTTCGGTAATGATTAATGGATGAAAATACACAAAAATTAATGAACTTGTTAGGTTTAGCCATGCGTGCTGGTAAGATTATTACTGGTGAATCAATGGTTCAACAAGCACTTGTCAATGGCAAGTTAGCATTAGTTTATGTTGCCCAGGATACTGGTGCTAGTACCAAGAAAAAATTTAAAGACAAAACAGAATTTTATCATGTACCCATACATGACGAATTAACAACTGAGCAGATCACCCAAGCAATTGGCCGTCCAAGAAAGATTCTTGGGATTACCGATAAAGGCTTTGCAAAAGGTATGGTGAAGCTCATGTAAAATAAGGAGCGTGAAGATATGGGGAAAAAAAGAATTTATGAATTTGCAAAAGAATTAAACTTACCGAGTAAAACAGTCGTTGAAGCGGCACAAAAAGCTGGTTTAAGTGTTAAGAACCATATGGCGGCAATCGACAGTACTCAAGAACAACAGATCCGTACGGCATTAAAACCACAAAATACGGCCGCAAAAACACCCCATAATACCAATATAGCAAGTCATAATACTCATAAGAATGGTCAACACGCCGCCCATTCAGAACAACAAAATCATGGCAACCAGCAACAATCGCGTTCACAGAAATCTGTCGCGAGTCAACCTCATCACTCTAATAATCAAACAAGGCAGGCTAATCATCGAATGCAGAGCAATTCAGCTAAGCAAAACACTCGATCTAACGAACGCAACCATTCTTCTAACAATCGGAACCAGTCAAATACCAATCGACCGCAAGGACAACAAGGCCGGCCACAAACAACTCAGAATAACAATCACAGTAACGTAAATAGAACACAGCGGCCAAGCAACAACCAAACACAAGGTCAAAGTACCCGAACACAAGGGTCTACTTCGGGGACACAAAATCGTACTACTAATAATAACAATAATCAAAGTAATAATCGCAATCGCAACAATAATAACCGTGGTGGCTGGAGTAACAATAATAATCGGAATCAATACGGTAATCGACGTCGTAATAACAAGAAAAACCGCCGGCGAGATAACACACCTAAGAAACCAATGCCACAACGTAAAGATCGGCCATTGCCTAAAGTATTGCTCTATACAGAAGGTATGAATGCGCAAGATTTAGGTAAGATCTTGCACAGAGAGCCAGCTGAAATCGTTAAAAAGTTATTTATGCTAGGCGTCATGACGAATCAAAACCAATCGTTAGGCAAAGATGCCATTGAATTATTGGCAGCAGATTATGGTATTGATGCGCAAGAAAAAGTGGAAGAAGATATTAGTGATTTGGATCGTATCTTTAATGAAGAATCACATAATCAAGACCACTTAGAAGCACGCCCACCTGTTGTAACGATCATGGGTCACGTTGATCATGGTAAAACAACATTATTGGATAAATTACGTCATACCCATGTAACCGAAGGTGAAGCCGGAGGAATCACGCAACACATTGGTGCCTATCAGGTTAAATTGAATAATCGCGTGATTACTTTCTTGGATACGCCAGGACACGCTGCTTTCACAAATATGCGTGCGCGTGGTGCTGATGTCACAGATATCATCATTTTAGTGGTTGCCGCTGATGACGGGGTCATGCCACAAACAATTGAAGCAATCAACCATGCTAAAGCAGCGCATGCACCGATTATTGTTGCTGTTAATAAGATTGATAAACCTGGCGCTAATCCTAACCATGTAATGGAACAATTGACGGAATATGGTCTGATCCCTGAAAGCTGGGGCGGCGATACAATTTTCGTTGAAATTTCAGCTAAATTTGGCAAAAATATCGATGAATTATTGGAAATGGTGCTTCTTGAAGCCGATATGTTAGAATTGAAAGCTAATCCAGATCAAAAAGCAGTCGGAACAGTTTTAGAAGCACGTTTAGACAAGGGTAAAGGCCCAGTAGCTTCCCTCTTGGTCCAACAGGGGACATTGCATGTTGGAGATCCTATCGTTGTCGGCAATACTTTTGGCCGCGTTCGAGTCATGACAAATGATCGAGGTCGACGTGTAAAAGAGGCTTTGCCATCTGAACCAGTTGAAATTACTGGGTTGAATGACGTGCCAGCGGCAGCTGATAAATTTGCTGTTTATGAAGATGAAAAAACAGCACGTTCAGCTGGTGAAGAACGTGCTAAGAAAGCACTCTTAGAAGAACGTAGTCATACCACGCACGTTACGTTGGACAACCTCTTTGAGTCAATGAAGCAGGGCGAACTTAAAGAAGTTGACATTATCATTAAGGGTGATGTTCAAGGTTCTGTCGAAGCGTTAGCGAATAGTTTACAAAAAATTGATGTCGAAGGTGTTCGTGTAAATATCATCCACCAAGCTGTTGGGGCAATCAATGAAAGTGATGTGACTTTGGCGGCAGCAAGTCAAGCTATTATTATTGGCTTCAATGTTCGGCCAACGGCTAATGCTAAATCCCAAGCTGATATGGATAATGTTGATATTCGTCTTTATAATGTCATTTACAATGCCATTGAAGAGGTAGAGTCCGCCATGAAGGGTATGTTGGAACCAACTTACCAAGAAAAAGTTACTGGTAATCTGCAAGTACGTGAGACTTATAAAGTGTCTAAAGTTGGGACGATTGCTGGTGCTTATGTCAATAGTGGTTACATTACTCGCGACTCAGGTATTCGGTTGATTCGTAATGGCATCGTTATTTACGAAGGTAAGTTAGCTTCGTTAAAACGATTTAAAGATGATGTGAAAGAAGTTCGCCAAGGCTTCGAATGTGGCTTAACGATTGAAAACTATAATGACATTAAAGTTGACGATGAGATTGAAGCTTATGTCATGGAAGAAGTACCAGCAAAATAGTTTTTAAGACGCAATCTACGGGAGGGTTACTTGATGAAACATCGCATTGGCAGAGTAGAACAACAAATCAATCGTGAAGTAACCGATATTTTATTAAAGAAAATTCGTGATCCCCGGGTGACTGGAGTCACGATCACAGGTGTTGATCTTTCAGGTGATTTACAGCACTGCAAAATCTACTATTCAATTCTTTCTGAGAAAGCAAGTGACGTTGAAAAGGCACAGGCTGGCTTAGATAAAGCAAAAGGATTGATTCGTAGCGAGTTAGGTCAACGAATAAAATTATTTAAAGTGCCAGAATTAACATTTTTACAAGATAAATCGGTTCAGTACGGTGAGCGCATTGATGAATTGATCCGAAAACTGCACGAATCTGAACAATCTAACTAAATAATTTAAATTAAAACATCAAATCTATTGCTCAACGGATTTGATGTTTTTTTAGTGCGCCCGGCATGGGCGCTAACTTGGTGGTGAAAGTCCACTATAGACCGTAGTAGTCGGAACTATTAGTTGAGGACAAGGGTGTCCACCGTGAGGTGGAATCTGAAGGAAGTCTAAAGCAAAGT
>NZ_JACGCJ010000013.1 GCF_021030645.1 Agrilactobacillus fermenti
TAACAACAAACGTCGCCAAGAAACACTTAACGGCATGACCCCCAACGAATATGGGTGCCATGCCGTTAAGAAAAGTGCATAAGCATTTTAATTATTTAAGTTGTCTACTTGACACGGAGTAGTTCCACAAAATTAATCTTTTGCTTTCAAGCTCTTTTTTATTCTAATTATTTAGGTTTATCTGTGCTCCAAAAAGACAATTAATCCGCAGTTGAAGTAGATGGATCAGCCGTTGGTGTCTCTGATGTACTTGTTTCATCTTCTTTTTCGGCAGTCAACTTTACGTAAAAATTAGCTAATGTTAACCGAAAATACGGCCATAACCATATCAACAATAAGCCACAAGTCAAACCAGCTAAAATAAACCAACCCATAAAACTCAAATGTAAGACAAACAAGTCCCCTTTGTGACCTTGCATCAAATGGCGACTGCGCGTGATCGCCTCTAAATAAGTCACATCTTCTCCGCGGTCAATCCCATCTCGATAAATAAAATAGGCCTGGGAATAACTATAAAACTTAATAACGGCCGGGAAAAATAATAATAGTGACCATAAAATCAGAAACAAATTACGCAGGATATAAATCAATAAGGTGCCGATGAAATACTGGCCATTCATTAAAATCCGAAAACTCTGCTTTAAAGGTTGGTCTGGAAAC
The DNA here is from genome assembly GCF_021030645.1 of Agrilactobacillus fermenti. Lineage (GTDB taxonomy): Bacteria > Bacillota > Bacilli > Lactobacillales > Lactobacillaceae > Agrilactobacillus > Agrilactobacillus fermenti. Next base: position 661 of record NZ_JACGCJ010000013.1, read on the forward strand.
TGATTGCGGCGGATGATGTCAATCAAAACAAACATGATCCCCACCAACATAAATAAGGTTGCTAACATCAATAAAGAACTTACCCCTGAAGTGAAATGGTCCCAAGGGCTATTCGCCATCTGTGACCCATATAGGTGTCGGTAATTATAGCCATACATACCATGAGCATAAAAGTTATCACTCCCGCGCCACATCATCCGATCTGGCCGCAGCCACGTACTTAAATGATGTACAAAGTGGTTTTGCGTCACCCAGCTCACCAAACTTAACAGAAACAATGGACTAAATAATACCAAAAAATACGGGAAATTATGGTTTAATCTTGTTTTGGCCTCGGCCTTTAGCGCACCACGTGTTACCATCATCATCAACTCACTCTCTTACAAACCATTATAGTATGAAATTGATGATTTAGCGATTTTCAAGTGTTAAGGGCTGGGCAGCATTCGTTGCTTTTGCCTGTGTCCCTAAACGCTTCAGACCAATCCCCGTCATGGCAGAAAGTAAAGAGAACACGGGTGATAATAAACTAAAGAAACAAAATGGTAGGAAATGTAGCACGGGAACACCTAAAGTATTGGCCGCAAATGCGCCAGCAACCCCCCAAGGCACTAAGTAGTTGATCACGGTGCCGCCGTCTTCCAAAACACGACTCAAAGCTAAGGAATCTAAACCTTGCTTTTTGAAAGTCTCTTTGAAAGCATTGCCTGGTAGAATCACCGAAAGGTATTGTTCCCCTACAAAGATGTTGACGCCGATGCCAGCTAGTAAAGTGCTTAAAACTAGAGCCGTATGTCCATGCAGATGGCGTGCCAGCGGCGTGATCACACTTTGAATAATGCCAAATTCCATTAACAAGCCGCCTAGGGCTAAAGTCAAGATGATCAACGAAACAGTGCCCATCATGGCCGTAATGCCACCCCGAGATAATAACGCGTCCACACTAGCATTGCCGGTCTTAGCCACAAAGCCACTTTCTAATAAAGTTGCCAGCCGCTTGATAGAAAAATTCGGTTGATGTCCGAAAATCATCACAATGGTGACCCCAATATTTAGGAACAATGTGGCAATTGCCGGAATCTTCATCACGGCACAAATTACCATTAAAATAATTGGCACGATTGCCCACCAACTGATCCAAAAATGATTTTGTAACGTCGCAATCGTCGCATTGATCTTCATAGCGGGCATAGTTTTAGTGGTATGTCCCATAATGCCGTAGATCATCAAAGACACCAGAAAAGCTGGAATCGTGCTCCACATCAAGTTGCGAATGTGTTTGAACAGATCAGAGCCTGCGACTGCCGAGGCCAAATTGGTAGAATCTGATAAAGGTGAGGTTTTATCACCAAAGATTGCCCCAGAAATAATGGCACCAGCTACTAATGCTGGATTAATGCCTAAAGTCGTCCCCATGCCAAATAATGCAATACCCACGGTAGAAATAATCGTAAAGGCACTCCCAATTGAAGAGCCGATGACGGCACAGACTAAGAAAACAGATGGCACGAACCACTGGTCGGAGATTAAGTGAAAGCCCACTACCATCATGGAAGGAATGATACCAGCTGCAATCCAACTGGCAATTAACGCCCCAATTAGAATAAAAATCACAATGGGAATGATGCCGGTTTTAATGCCGTTGATCACCCCATTATGGACCTGATCCCAGCTGTAACGCCGAAATTTAGCCCATAAGATCAAGAGGGCGATCACTAACATCACTGGTGTTTGTGGGGATACCCCAAATTTAATGACTGCTGTCCCCAAAATACCGATCATTACGATCAATATGATCAATGCCTCGCTGAAATGAACTTGTCGCGTTTTGTTTGCCATTAGAAAGCCTCCTATTTGTTTACGAACCATTAAATTTTAAATGTGAAACAAAAAAATCGCCCCTACAACAATCTCAAAAGATTGCCATAGGGACGATCAGGACAAACCGTGGTACCACCCAGCTTGAAATAACGTCGACTAAGCTCACGAATCTAAGTCAGTTATTTCCACTCACTAGATGTTAACGGTTCTAATGGTCTCCGTTTGCCGCAGCAAATCGATTCACCGTATTTGGCTAATATTATCCTGATCGGTTCGCAGCAACCACCGACTTTCTGACACCCAGATAACACGCTACTTCAATGTGAAATTAACGATCGATTATTTAATTAATAACTAAGAGATTACACGTTCGTTTATTATTCGTCAAGCTTTAATTGGTTCAGTCACGCCATTATTGGCAATCACATCTTTATACCAATAGAAGGAATCTTTACGATAGCGGGCATTAGTCCCCTGACCATTATTATCGCGGTCCACATAGATGTAGCCGTAACGCTTGGCCGTCTCACCTGTACTAGCTGAGACGAGGTCAATACAGCCCCAAGATGTATACCCCCAGCAAACGACGCCGTCAGCAATAGCTTGACCCATTTGATCAATGTTTTCTTTCAAATAGGCAATCCGGTAAGCATCATGAACCTTATGATCTGCCGTTAATTCATCTTTTTCACCAAGCCCATTTTCAACGACAAATAGTGGTTTTTGATAGCGATCCCAAACGTTATTCATGGTGATACGCAAGCCGACACCATCGGTTTGCCAGCCCCAACTAGAAGTTGGCAGATAGGGATTCTTCAGACTATTAAAGACATTGGCTTCGCCCTTTTCAGCAGCGACTTCAGGATCTGCACTGACCAATCGTGAAGCATAATAACTAAAGGAAACAAAGTCAACGGTTTCTTTTAAAGCAGCCAAATCAGCATCGGTCATTTCAATATGCAGGTCATTGGCTTTAAAGAAAGCTTTAGCATAGTTAGGATAATAGCCCCGAGCCTGCACATCAATGAAGAAATAGCCTTCCCGATTAGCTTGAAGTGCAGCCAGAACATCGGCCGGTGCTGGTGTATTTGGATAAACTTCACCTGCCGCCAGCATACAGCCCATTTTAATATCAGAATCAATTTCGTGGGCCATTTTAACTGCTTTGGCTGAGGCAACTAATTGATGGTGTGCCGCTTGATATTTGGTTTGTAATGCCTCTTTTGCGGACAGATCACTGACGTCCATACCACCGCCTAAAAACGGAATGTGCAAAATCATGTTGATTTCATTAAATGTCAGCCAATACTTCACGAGCTTATGATAGCGGTGCAAAATCACATCACAATAGCGCAAATATAAATCGATCAAACGGCGATCGGCCCAACCATTATATTTTTCCATTAAAGCCAGCGGTGTGTCAAAATGATTGATCGTTACCAATGGCTCCATCCCTAAATCACGGCACTTTTGAAATAACTTGTCATAAAAAGCTAAGCCGGCTTCATTGGGCTGAGCATCATCGCCATTAGGGAAAATTCGCGGCCAGCTGATCGAGGTCCGGAAAACTTTAAAGCCCATCTCGGCCATCATTTCTAAGTCTTGTTCATAAGTGTGATAAAAATCGATCGACTCATGGCTGGGATAGAAATCATAAGTTTTTTGAGCTGCTGCTTTCGGATGCATCAGGGCATCCCACCGCCCTTGTTTGGCATCAGGTAAAATATCCACCAAAGATAAACCTTTGCTATCTACTTGATAAGCACCTTCACATTGATTAGCAGCTACAGCGCCGCCCCATAAAAAGTCTTTTGGAAAATTTGTCATTGAACTTTCACTCCTTAATCTAATGTCAAAATATCGGTTTTAGCAGTGACTGCTTGATTCACAACCACTGGTTTGACGTCATGATATTGATTGCTATTGGTAATAATGATCGGTGTGGTCGTTTCTAAACCAGCCGCTTTGATGGTAGCCATATCAAATTCCAATAATAATTGACCAGCTTCAACGCGATCGCCTTGTTTCACTTTTGGTGTAAAGCCTTTGCCATCTAACGAAACGGTATCCATCCCAATATGCAATAATATTTCAGCCCCTTGATCACTATTGATGCCAATCGCATGACCAGTTGGGAACAATAGACTGACTGTACCGGCAACGGGGGCATAAAGCTTGCCTTCTGTTGGTTCAATGGCAACGCCTTTACCCATGGCACCAGAAGAAAATACCGGATCTTTAACGTCTTCTAATTTCATGACCCGACCCGATAGTGGGCTTAATAATACTTCGGGTGTATTAAACTCGATTTCTGGTTTTGTGACGGTAGCTGGTGCTTTGGTGCCATTGATCATTTGCACATTAGCACCTTCTAATTCTGGTTCAGCTGCAGCTAAGGCCGTGTCTTGTTTGGCAGCTACTTTTGCTTCGGTCTTAGCATCTTTGGCAACAAATAATGTCGCCGCAAAACTGATGGCGAAAGCAATCAAAGCACTGATAATTGCCCCATAAAATGGCATACCGATGGTTTGTCCAGGTTTGAAGAACGTCAAAGTTGCAAAGACGCCTAAGCCCCCCATATTGTAAGCAACCGTGCCGAAGAGGCCAATTAAAGCACCGCCGATACCAGCACCGATCAAACTAACGACGAATGGTTTCTTTCTTGGCAAGGTGATCCCGTAAATAGCCGGTTCTGTGACACCAAAGATACCCGAGATAAAGGCAGAGATGCCTAAACCTTTGGTCTTTTTATCTTTGGTACGTAAAACAACTGCCAATACAGCCCCAATTTGTGCCCAAGAAGCCGCAAAGGTCAATGCCAAAATCGGGTCAAAACCATTTTGGGCGATATTATTGATAGCTACTGGAATCAAGCCCCAATGGAGTCCGAACATGACCATAACCTGCCAGAGCGATCCTAAAACGATCCCTGCTACGATTGGACTTAATTTAACCAAGCTGCTGATGCCAAAGCCTAACCCTTGTGCCACCCAAGTTGTGACCGGGCCAATGACTAGAAACATAATTGGAACCGCTATCACTAAAGTGAATAATGGGACTAAGAATGCCTTAACCACGGTCGGAATAATTTTTTGCAGCCGTTTCTCGATCAATGAAGCAAACCACACCCCGACAATAATCGGAATGACCGATGAAGTATAGCTCATCATGATCATCGGAATGCCTAAGAAAGTGTCATGCACCGGTGAAGCAAATGGTGTCCCTGCAAATAAGGTAAATAGTGGTTTGATCTTACCCATATTGGTTGGTGCCATGGCGACAATTGATGGATAAACCATGATGGCCCCCATCGTCAAGCCAAGAAATTCACTAACTTTGAACTTCTTAGCGGCACTGTAACCCAACATAACTGGTAAGAAGTAAAAGAAACTATCAGAAATCGCATAAAGTACTTGGTAAGTCCCAGATTTTTCAGCTAACCAACCGAACTGGAGAAATAAGGCTAGGAACCCTTTCAGCATCCCAGTAGCAGCCAAATAACCTAATAAGGGCGAGAAAATACCAGAAATCAGATCAATGAAGCGATTTAAAATCGTTTGCTTTTCACCATTGTTACGGTCATCTGCCGCTTTAGCGTCGTTTTGGTTGATATGACTGTTCTGTAAAACGGCATCATACACATCAGCAACTTCATTGCCGATCACCACTTGGTATTGCCCACCACTTTGGACGACGCTGACAACGCCATCAAGATGCTCTAATTGTTCTTTTTGTGCTTTGCTTTCATCCTTTAGGCGGAACCGCAGACGCGTGACGCAGTGAATCAAACTATTCACATTGTCTTCACCACCGACACCTTTGACAATTTCCTTGGCTAATTCATCGTAGCTTTTCATCTGTAAAACCTCCTTGAATTTTATTCAAAATAAAAGCCCAACTAAGCTTTCAAAAAGAAATGACCAAAAAATGTCATTACTTCTTCAAAGCTTAGTTGAGCTAATGCCTGGTTGACCCAGTAACACGCGACCTAAGCGCTAATTTATTGCTGTTGCTTATCTTGTATCAAACGCATCAAATGTAAGGCGAGATAAACTTTCTCCGAATCACTGATCTGCCATTGCGTCTCTGACTGTAAATAATGGACCATACTCTCAGCCACTTCGAAAGCACGTTGATACTTTGTCCTTGTTAATGTCACAAAAGCCTCGTCTAACGGATGAACATGCTCTTGGGTGCCTTTCATATGACGAATCAAAAACAATCTTAAGTGGGTCACAAAACGACTATAATTAAATGATTTTGGATCTAATTGGACTTTATATCGAAACTGCACGATATTGATTAGCTTTTGAATCAGTTTCGTCAAATAAATCGTATCTTGCAGTGAACTGGCATCTTCTGTATTCACAAAATGATATGTCAGAAACACGGCTTCACTTTTAGGCAGCCTGACTTGAAAAGCATGCTCAATTCGAGGTAAAAGTTCCTGAGCCAGCTTGAATTCTTTTGGGTAAAGCTGAGCTACTTCCCACCGAGTTGACGTATCATCAAAGTCAATTTTTTCCTTTGCCCGCTGCAAAGCAAAGGCTAAGTGATCCGCTAAGCTAGCATAGTCATTTCCAGTGACTTCTTGGTGCAGCTGCTTACTGATAAATGTCAAAATTTCATTAGTCAGCTTAACGACCTTGGGATCAATGGTACGCATGACTTCAAAGTCTTCCTGATCCACTGCGCGATAACAATTTTGAATTGCCTGCTGATTAACAACATCACCTTTCTTCAAGCCAAAGCCAATGCCTTTTCCAATGACGATCCATTTTGCGTGTTGATCATCTTCAACTAGAGCAGCGTTATTATTAAAACTCTGAACAATTCGAAACACTCAAACCACTCCCAGCAAATAAAAAACCTACTATATCCCTTTAATTTAAGTATAGCTTATGCAGCTCTTACTTTCATGAGATATAAGTAGGTTATGCCTGATCGAATCAGTAACACGCTTAACTTATGAGATAAGTATAGCAAATTTGAAACCGCTGTCAACAATTAACTTGTTATTTTTTGTTTCATTTGGGTTAACTGATTTCAAATTAAAAATGACTAAAAAAATAAGCGTCCCATTGTCACGCCTATTTTAATAGAAAAAGTTTCAATTTTAACGCTTTTCAACGCCAAAAATTGTCAAAATGCATCTTTTTACACTTTTATTCAAATTGTTAATTATATAAACAAACCAGACGAACACTATAATTTAAATATACTTTGTCAATTAAATTGTAGTCTTCTCTTTAAACTGTTGCCGAATGGCAATCTGATCGTCAACTTCCTGGGCCATCTTTGCTTTAGTTGCCTCGTCCCAGCCAAAATACCGTGCCATTTCAGCAACCACGGCGTCTTTTACAGCCAGCATATGTTGAAAATCAAAGAGCATTTGACTGCTGCGCCGTAACAAATAATCGATTGGATGCATAACCAGCTCTTCATCTAAGCCGTAATGCAACTGGGCATAATCCACTGGGGCTAGGTCTGTTTCAGCTGCTTGGGCCTTATCCAAATAACGATACACGGCATCCACGTTATCTCCATAACGATGCACTAGCTTTTCAGCTTGTGCCTTAGACAGACCTTTTGCTTCACCACGTTCAACCGCACCATAAATGAATACCTTGAAGCCATCGCTTCCCTTAGGATCACCGCCGGATAATGGTAAATGCTCGGTCTTAGTACCAGTATAGGTATACCCTGGATACGTCGCTACGATGTCTTTTAACACCCGGTTGACAATTTTCTCTGCCATCTTACGATAACCAGTTAATTTGCCGCCAGCAATAGAATACAAACCAGAATCAGAATGGAAAATTTCATCTTTACGTGAAATCTCAGAAGGATCTTTCCCTTCCTCTTGGATCAATGGCCGGACACCAGACCAAGCTGACTCAATATCGTCTGGTGTCAGTGGGTCAATATCAAACATGCCATTCACTGCATCAACGATATAACGCACATCTTCAGCTGTGACATTGGGTTCTTTTGGATCAGCCTCATAAGTAGTATCCGTGGTGCCAAAGTAAGTCTTCCCTTCCCGAGGAATGACAAACATCATGCGTTTGTCTCCGAACGGCGTATCAAAGTAGACTGCGTTGGTAACCGGAAACTTATCATGGTCAACGACTAAATGGACACCCTTGGTTAAATGTAGATGTTTACCAGTATCAGAGCCATCCATCTTTCGAATCTCATCCACCCACGGTCCAGCTGAATTGATCACCCGTTTGGCGTGAATGGTGCCTGTCTCACCCGTGATTTGATCCACAAATTCAGCACCGTTCACTTGTCCATTAGCGTCATAAGTCAAACCCGTAACTCGAACATAATTAGCTAAATAGACGCCTTCTTCATGGCCTTTCTTGATCGTTTCCATGACCAAACGGGCATCATCGGTGCGATATTCAACATAGACCCCTGTTCCCTTGAGACCAGCAGCCTTCAAATAAGGTTCGCGAGCAAGAGAAGCCTCTTTATTCAACATAAATTTGCGTTCACTCTTGCGTACATGAGCCAAACGATCATAGACATCCAAGCCGATTGCGGTGGTAAAGCTGCCAAAAGTCCCACCGGCATAAAAAGGTAACATCATTTTTAAGGGCGTCGTCACATGTGGTGCATTCTCATAGACAATTGCCCGTTCCGTACCCACTTCAGCGACTTCATGAATCGCGAATTGTTTTAGATAACGTAAGCCGCCATGCACCAGCTTGGTTGACCGGCTGGAAGTTCCGGAGGCAAAGTCACGCATCTCTACAAGTCCTGTCTTTAAGCCACGTGTCTGGGCATCTAAAGCAATGCCAGCTCCGGTAATGCCACCGCCAATTACTAATAGATCTAAGTCTTCAGTTTGCATCTTATTCAAATCAGTTAACCGTGTTTCGTAATTTAATTCTGTCATAAGAAGACCCCCAATAAATTTTTGTTAACGCTTTCTTGTTACATATTAACAAAAAATAACATAGACGACAACTTAAAAGTCTTGAGAAACTCAATCTAATAAAGCATTAATCGTGTATAAAATCACAATAAACATCATAATCGCCGTTATGTTATCTATCTGACTTAGAATCAATAAGTGATAACGGTTTCAAAAGCACCTTGCCATTGTAATTTGTCTCTCATCATTCTATAATGTATTAAATCATTGAGAAGGTGAAATTATGTCCCATCAAGGTACCCAGTTAAAATTGATCGTTCAAACCGCTTTATTTGCGGCCTTTAGTTACATTATGGCTTTATTTCAATTTCGCATCCCCGCGCCAGTCGGGCACCCCTTTGTGGATCTCGGCTTTACTTTTGTTGCGCTAGGCGGATTATTATTAGGCTGGAAATATGGCACGTTAGCTGGTGTCATTGGTTTGGGTCTCTTTGACATCACCCAAGGCTATGCCAACCACGCTTATCTGACCGTCTTGGAAGTTGTCGTTTTGGTCGCGGTCGTTAGTCTTTTGGCACGGGCTTTACGCCACGTTGCCATGGTCCCAGCTATCATTACTATCGGCATTACCGCTGGACTGACGAAAGCCGTCACTGGCTACTTCCGCTATGTGGTGGAAAGTCTGGTTGATTTTGGCCTCAGTCTTTCACGGGCATTACAACAAGCTTTTGTTAGTTTCCCGGCCGATGTGATCACCGGTATCTTAATGATGATTGCTCTGCCAATCATCTATATTGCCTTACACCCATTATTAAAACGCAGTGGTCTTAGCAGTACGATTAAATAGTCATTCATACCGCAGTTAAAGAGGGCGTTGGTACAAAACAAGTGTTTTGTACCAACGCCCTCTATCTGTTTGTGAAGAATTTTAGTTCAAACGTGTTTCAAAAGGCAACACTCTTTTGTCGCGCTCTTGTTCATTTTGAAATAGTCATCACCAATTCATGTTGCTTGATACTTTAATCTAAGCCGCTAGAATATCCAGCCAAGTACAGAATGGATAGCACCGCTGACAGCATTCACAATACCATTAGCTGCTTTAATTGTTGCATCAGTTAAAGTACCAATGATGTTCTGCTTGGAAACAGAAGGTACTGTCCCACTTGGGGTATCTGTCTTTTCGTTACCCGTGCTGACAACTTTTTGTGTCGTTGTCGTTGGTGTTGTGATCCCGGCAGCAGCAGAAGCACCAGAACCATTAGCGACACTGGCATTAGCTGTGGCACCAGCAGATAAGGCGGTATCTACACCGGCAACTGCAGCAGAAGCATGTGCATCAACACTTAATGGTGTAACAACGACTTTCTTATCTGGTGTAATACCAGCAACGACCCAAACACCTAAAGGACCAACATAAACTTGAGCCCCAACCTTCCATTGCATCAAACCAAATGGTCCAGAGAAGGAAATCTCACCATGGGCTGTGGCACCTAAAATACCAACACCAGCGCCAGCTGAAACAATCGTGTAGTGGTTAGCATCTAACGCAACTTTAGCACCAGCTTCAGCATACACACCAGGTACATTCGTCTTATCAGATTTTGCAACAACATCTTTTTTGAAGTAAACATTGACATCGTTAGTTTCAGCCAACTTATCAATATTAAGTTTACCATCAGTTATTTGTTGAATGGCGCCGCCATTTACCGTGTAATGATCTGGTGTATAGTTCCAACTATCATTTGTAAAACTATTTACATCATCATAACTAAAAGCATTACCAATTTTAGTTGTGTCATCAGAAATAGTTTTTGTCATTGGTTTATCGTTAACAACAATCGGATTCCCTTTTTCATCCAAATAATTGATATTTACAGTTGCCTGCTTTGGCATATTTACATAAACATCAACTTCGGCAGTGCCTCCAGCTTCAGAATGGTTCACAACGCCTAAAGTAGTCTTGTCACTAGTAGTATCCAACTCTAAACCATCAACTGGGGTTTTAACTTCAACCTTGTTAACGTCAATAGCTTTTTCAGGCAGTTTGTACGTTAGCTTACCACTTTCATTGTATTTATAAGCATCTGAAGGCTGTAACTTACCTATTTGGTCACCAGTAGCTGCATCAATATATTTGATATTAATGGTAGAAGTTGCTGTGATCTGTTTGTAATACCCCTTAATTAACTGACTCTTAAGTGGAAAACCGTCTGGATTCACCGAATCAATCTTATAGCCTACCAATTCTGGTAGCTTTTGTAAATCAATCTTTTGTCTTGGTGTACCAGTAATATTAGTAGGTAACCCGCTTGTAACATCGGCAGGTAATGCTTGGCGACTGACACTATCAAAAGCAGCATAGTCATACTGAATTTGTTTTGCGGCAGCCATAGCAGTTGAGGATTGAACTGCACCTAATTGGCTCGGACTGCCAATACTAATCGCACCACCAACACCAAGACCTAGAGCTAATACAGCCAATAAGCTATATTTTTTAAAACTTTTCATTTTTGTTCCTCCCAGTATAATTAAAATTTATTGGAATTAGTAATAACTATTCCTATATAATTAAATTTAATCCACTTCAATAAAAAAAGCAATTGATAACCTCTGATTTTGTTAAAATAATAATAATAAATATTAATCACTAACAATGATATTTAAATTATTATTAATTAGTAGATGTTGTCATAGTCCACTCAAGTTCCCCCGTATAGGTACCTTGACCCACACCGTCATTTTTATCTGTTACTGTTAGCACCGGACCGGCAGTATAAACACCATTAGTTTTCCAAGTATCCGATATTACTGCTGAGGTATCAGAACTGGTCTTGTAAATCAAAACGGAATTATCCGTAATACTCTCAGCAGTGGTACCACTCTTAGCTGGTTGGAAGGCCAAACCGTCCGGAATACTTTGGTGCGTCTGCATATTGGTTAGTGGCTTTGTAGCCTTTAAGTAAATACTTAAGTTCTTATTCGGTGTGGTGTTTTCAAACGATAACTGTCCTTGATTATCACCTTTTGTACCTTTAGGGTCATCCAGAGTTTCAGCATAGTATTGCCCTGGCATACCGATTTTATGCTGACCAAAATTAACATTCGGTACTGTTAATTTCAAATAACCTTGATCTATATAGTGATAATTAATTGTAATTGGCTTATTAGCCGTTACACCATCAGTCTGTGTTGGAGTTAACGACCCGGAGGCATTACTTGGCGTCCCCGTCTTTTTATAATTATGGTCATCTACTGTTAACGTGTCTGGTGCATTACCAGCCGTTGCGTAAGTCCAATCAGTGGTCGCCGGGTCAAATAAATTCTTAGTACCATCAATATAATTATATGAATCACCTGCAAAAGCATAATACTGCTGCACTTTTGTGTCCGGAATTAATTTATCACTTGTATCAGTTGCCTGAACCGTTGCTTGAAGGTTGAAATAAATTGGCTTATTTACTGTAATGGTTCTTATCCGTGAAACGTAACCTGTATCATCCACCGCATAGAGGTAGAGCGTATGCCCGCCCTCTTGTGGTGTCTGTAGCTTTTGAAGATCAGAGGTATCCGTAATTTTACCAGTATACGGGGTATAGTCACTTGACACACCAGTTGCTGATAATAATTTCTTAGAGCCATCAGAATCATCCCCTGTAATATGTTTCGAGTCCAATGGCGTATCAATCGTATAGCGCACGGATACATTAGTACTATCTAAATCTTGCAAACTTACTGGCACCTCATTACGGGTGTTATCCATGCGCAAATAACTCTTATCTGCCTCTAATCCGGGAGCTAATGCTGTACCCAAATCTGCATTAAAGCCCATCACAACATTTTTCCCTGGTTTAAAGTCCCCCACATAATTCGGCGACCATTTCATCAAAATTGAGGTGTCATAGGCATTATTTTTTGTCTTGCTGCCAAAAGCAATTGTGTTTGCCTTATCAGGATCGGTGTTTGCCATACCGACATCATCTGCTTTATTAAAAATTGACCATACCTGTGATCCAGTGTCTGGATGTTTTTTGTAAAATATCCCAGTGCCATCTTCAGATACCATAAAAGCATTTGGCTGCACAGCTGCCCCATTCTGCATACTTCCGCCCGTGGGATATGTCGTAAAAGTAGTGCCCATCCACCCATCAGGCGCGAAATCACTATTAAAATTAAAAGCCACTTGATACTTATAATCACTATTTGTTAAATCTGAAGGGCGAATCACCAAACCCTCAATTTTACCATTTCGTGGTCCTGACGTACCTATGCCAGAATAACGAATGGGAACACCATCATCGGGGGAACCATCGTCATTATTGGGATGTCCTAAAGCTGTATCGTACTCACGGGTAAAATACAAGTTCGAAAGATCCTTTGTATTCGTTTGATTACCATAAATTGTTTTTGGATTTGTTACAACCTCACTCATCGCCATCTGCTGCTGATCATCCGTAGGTTTAATTGTATTCTCAACATGTAAGATAATAGGCTCATCAGTAGGCATATTATAACTGCTCAATTTATTAGGGTCTGTGATGTAGCCATCGTAACTCAAATAAATCGTATCATTATCATCAGTATCCGGCCACATGTGAATATGCTTGACATCATCAAACCCCGCGGTTAGATACCCACCACCAACACTTCCACTTGATTGTAACGAACTGATATCTGCTTCCCCATTTTTATTACCAATCAATAAACCCGAAGTAGTCTGATACTCGTCGTAATCATCTAGTGGTGGTTCACCACTATCCCCAAAGGTAGAGACAATTCTTGTTTTGCCACCGATAACAATATTGACATTAGGGATATCCATATTATAAGCGAATTCTGGCATTTTATGAGTTTCAGTAGTATTAGGCGTTGGATCACCATTTATATCAGTACTATTAGGTGTATAGATATAACCATAAGCATATTGCAAAGCAATTTGATTTTTCTTTTGAGTTTCTATATTAGCATGAACGCGATTAATATCTGGCCGCCACAAATTAAAGGTGATTTTTAACGATTGACCATTTTTGGTAACATTATAAATCACTTTTTTACCATTATAATCTAATACAGACATTTTCTTGACTGATAGGGTCACAGCTTTGCCACTAGCATCATAGTCTAAAGTCACGTCATTACTCGATAACTCACTTGCCGAATCTAATTTGAAATCGCTACTAGTCAGTGTTGCTGGATCAATCCCACCAGGATTAAGCTCAGCAGTAGCTATCCCACTAGTTGCTGTGGACGCAAAAGTAGCCGCCGCTGTCCCTGTGTCAGTTCCTTCTGGTACCTCATCAATGTAACTTTGTGCTGGTGTCGTCGCTGCCGCAGCCATAGTCGTGAAGTTCGTGAAACCACTAGTAGTCAGTGATTGGTTGGCGTTTTGTGTCGGAATCGTATTGGCTAGTGCTGGACTTAGGGCTGTTTGTGAAACCACATTAGGATTGATTTCGGGATGCAGTGTCTTTAAGAACCATACTTGTTTGGCGCTTGGTAAATTAACGAATTGTTGGGCGGAATATGGCGTCCCCACGATAGCCTGATACACCCATGCCGGATAAGCACTAGTCGCTGCTTTTTTTGTGTTATTCTTAACTGTTGTTGTCGTTGGCTGATCACTAGCCGCAAACGCGCGTACATTTGACTGTGCAAAAGGCATCACAAAAATACCCAAAAAAGCTAATAATAATACCAACGGTGCATGGTTATCATTACGCCGTGTTGAATCCATGATAATGGTCTCCCCCTAGAATGAAAAACTAAAAACCCACTTTTTAGAAATACGTTTTGGTTTGTTCCAATTTTTGTTTGTGATTTAAATCTAAAATTATTTATTTTTAAAAGACTATCAAACTAATTTACAGCTCTTTTAAATATTATTCAATTCTATTATATCGAAGCTAGCTAAAACAACGGCACCAATTTCGGATAATAATTATATATTTATTTGAATATTAGTAAGATGTATAAATTAAATTCCCAATTTGTGACTATTTTATATTGCTCAGGGCGAATACCCATACAGATCAATGGAATCATGATATACTTTAAGTCAGTAAATACTTATTGGGGTCTTAATATGAAGCGACAGCAACGATCAAATAATCGGTCACGACAAACCAAAGCAAAAAAAACAGCGCCAATAGCAGCAACCAGTCGGGGTGATCGCCGCCAAATCAAACCAAAGCGACCTAAAAAGCGTTTTTTCAAGCACGTCTGGGTTTGGTGTTTGCTTGGCCTGCTTCTTTTTGGCGTGCTTTTTTCACTGATGACCACATTAAAGACCAGCAGCCAGGAAACTACGGCAACAAATACCCCGCAAACCACTTTACAATTAGATCGAACCCAATTTTTAACAAACAAACATGGTGTTGCTACCGTGACTGGTAAAGGTGCAGCCGCTGCAACCATTTATGTAGATAATCAAAAACAAACAACTGTCAATAAACATGGTAAATTTCATTTCAAATATAAGTTAGACACGCCACAGACGCAAACGATCCAAGTGACTGCCCGGAGTTTTGTCGGCACGACGCAAAGTAAACAAGCGGCTGTTGTGCCAAGCCGCGCCTATCTTGAATATTTCAATAAATCGGCAAGCCGGTCCAGTAATCGGGTGGATTCCAGTTCAAGTAATAGCGCTACAATGCCTAATACTGGCAGTGACTCGGCTGCACAATCGAGCAATAGTGCGCCCGCACCAGATGATCAGCAGGCTGCAAGTCAAGATAAATCCGCCGATAACGGACACAGTCCCTTGGCAGCGACCAAAACAATCAATTTTGAATTTGATAGTACGACAATCACTACTGTAGAAACACAGGTCGATAATGGGCAAGTCAAAGTCATTCTTAATTGGGTCAATAAGGCCAATCAACAAGCACCAACATTTAACAGCCTCATTTCAAGCGTAGCTGTATCGCAAAATGGACAAAGCCTAGACAATGTTCAAAACGATGATACGAATACGAATCAACTACCACAATTTCAAAATACAGTTGGAGCCACGATTCCCATCACCCTTTTGTTTAAATTGACAAATAGTAATGATCCACTTACGATCACGATCACGCCTAAAGACGTTCCCGCTCAAACTGTTCAAATACCTTAACTTATAGCAGTTGCCAGCAGACGTGCAAAACACACTTAATGCCCAATCTTAAAGCTTTGTTCCCCTGGCTTTATATTGACAATAAGTTAGTAAAATGGTAATTTTTAACATGTCTGTATTTCTGAATTAAATAACTTTTTAAGGGTGACTATATAATATGAAGAAATTTTCCAAAGTACTGGGTTTACTGACAGCAAGTTTGGGGCTAGCCTTGATCTTAGGTGCTTGTGGCAATCAGCAAGCTGGCGGTAAAACCGACAGTGTCAGCTCTGAATTAAAAACTAAAGGTGAATTGACCATTGGTTTAGAAGGTACTTTTGCACCATACTCCTATCGTGACAACGGCAAACTGACCGGTTTTGAAGTAGATCTAGGTAAGGCAGTCGCTAAAAAGCTTGATCTGAAAGCTAAATTTGTGCCTACCAAATGGGACTCATTGATCGCTGGTTTAGGCAGTAAAAAGTTTGATGCCGTTTTGAACAACATTACTGTGACACCGGCACGCCAAAAACAATATATTTTCTCCACGCCATATATTTATTCACGGACTTTCTTAATCACTAAGTCGGATAACACTACCATTAAATCGGTCAATGACTTGAAGAATCGAAAAGTTGCCGTGGGAACTGGCACAGAGAATGAAACGAATGCCCAAAAATATGGGGCTAAGATCGTCCCTTCTAATGCTTTTGAGAACTCTTTAGCCCTCGTGCGTCAAGGCCGCGCTGAAGCAACCTTGAACTCTCGTGAAGCATTCTTGGCTTACAGCAAAGAAAACGGATCAAAAGGCTTGAAACATCAATTAGTTCCAGAAGATAAGATCCCAGCCGCTAAAGTTTCAATCATGTACAATAAGCAGTCGAAGACTTTGCAAAAGAAAGTCAATACAGCATTGAAACAATTGCGTGAAGATGGTACTTTGAAGAAGTTATCTGTTAAGTACTTTGGGGCTGATATTACCAAATAATGAGTTCATTATATTTATTCTAAATATTTGATAGCAAACATTCAGCGACCAAACGCTAATCTGAAAACTTGAATTAAAGGATTCATTCAAGTATGGCAGATTAAGTATGGTCGCTGTCTTTTGAAACAAAGCAATTAAAGCAACTTAAATTAGTTCATTGGAGGCGATTTTGGTGTTACATACGATTATGACGTCACTGCCAGATTTGATCAAAGCTGGCGCAGAATACACCATTCCTTTAGCCATTATTTCCTTTGTGTTTGGCTTACTATTAGCCATTCTCACTGCGGTGGTTAAACTGATCCCTAAACCACAGTCGAACTTTGCGGCTTTCTGGTGGCAGATCTTACAGGCAATTTTTTCTTTCTATGTTTGGTTATTCCGGTCGACCCCGTTGTTGGTTCAACTATTTATTATCTTCTTTGGCTTACCCAATGCAGGGGTTCAACTACCTGCCTTTCTTGCGGCCATTATTACATTCTCTCTAAACACGGGGGCCTATGCTTCAGAAACAATTCGTGCCTCGATCAATTCTGTGCCGAAAGACCAATGGGAAGCAGCCTATACATTAGGCATGACCAGTACGCAAGTTTTACGAAAAATTATCTTTCCACAAGCCATGCGCATTGCGATCCCGCCCCTTTCCAATTCTTTTATTGGCCTCGTAAAAGATACATCGTTGGCAAGTTCAATTACCATTTTGGAAATGTTCACCGTTAGCCAGCAAATTACGGCCAAAAACTACCAACCGTTATTGATGTATTCCATCGTTGCTGTTCTTTATGCTATCATTTGTTCGGTATTGACTTGGCTGCAGCATTATCTTGAAAAACGGACCTCCAAGTATGTCTCCAAAGAAGGTGTGATGAATTGATCCGATTAGAACATGTAGACAAACGTTTCCAACAGCACCATGCCTTAAAAGATGTCTCCCTTGATTTTCCGGAGAATCAAACTACAGTCATCATTGGCCCATCCGGTTCGGGTAAATCTACTCTATTGCGCGCAATCAATCTGTTAGAGCATCCTGAAACAGGCCATTTAAAATTTGATGACTTAGACGTGGATTTCAGCAAACCATTAACGAATAAAGTTAAGTTTGCTGTACGCCGTAAGTCAGGTATGGTTTTTCAGAATTGGAACTTATTTCCACATCTAACCGTTTTAGAGAATATCACGGAGGGCCCGCGCGTTGTTTTGCATCAGTCCAAGGCTAAAAGCGAACAACGTGCCCAAGAACTACTTAAACTGGTGGGGCTGCCAGATACTGGTAAACGGTACCCCAATCAACTTTCTGGTGGTCAACAACAGCGTATCTCTATTTGTCGAGCTTTAGCTATGGATCCAGAGTATATTTTGTTAGATGAACCAACTAGTGCCCTAGATCCCGAACTAGAAACTCAAGTACTCCGAGTCTTAAAAGATTTAGCGGCGCAACACCAAGCAATGATCGTGGTCACCCATAACATGGATTTTGCCCGTTTGGTCGCTGATCGAATCGTCTTCTTTGAAGATGGTGAAGTACTATATGATGGTGCTGCCAAAGCATTTTTCGCAGCACCATCGGGTCGAATCAAACAATTCTTAGAAGCCATTACTTTGGGATAACCACATTACAACACCTACCATAAAAAAGAGTCTAAAAACAAAGCATCCGTTTTGTTTTTAGACTCTTTTAGTTTGTGAACAATTTTAATTTAAAACATTTACTAGTGGTTCACTGCCATTGAAAATATCATATTCCTGCCGAATCGTACTTGGTGTTCCAAGTGCAGTCACGATAAAATTAGCGACATCAGCGCGGGCAATCGTATTATGTTCAGCCGTTAAAGTTCTTGGCCCTACAAAATACCGTTTGGTTTCATTATCATCTGTCAAAATACCTGGACGAACGATCGTATAATTTAACCCAGAAGTCTTCAATACCCGGTCAGCGTAATACTTGGCTGCCATATATGGTCGAATGACATCGCCCCAAGTTGCTCGGTGGTTGCTAGCTGCTGAACTGACAATGACAAATCGACGGCTGCCAGCTGTCTTTGCGGCTTCCATCGCTTTAACTGCACCATCTAAATCAATCAATAAAGTCATGTCATCGCCGGTACTGCCACCAGATCCAGCGGTAAAAACAACAGCATCCATGCCTTGCAATGTCTGTGCTAAAGCTGACACATCAGCTAACAGGTCCACATGAACAGGTGTCGCACCCAATGATTTGATTGTCTGGGCTTGAGTTTCATCACGAATACCCGCAAACACCTCATAGCCAGCCTGTTGTAGCTTTGGTAATAACAACTGTCCCACTTTACCGTGGGCTCCGATTACAAATACCTTCATCAAATGGCCTCCTAAATTAAGATTACCCTTTAATTGTAACCTTTAATAGGATAATTGACCATTATGTGCATTCAACCATTGGTTAGGCCCAACTTCAGCCCAACTGGTTCCATTCACGGTCGTTAAACGGCTGACATGCCAAGCAGTCCCATTTAATAATGAACGGCCAATCGATGTGCCGCCTAATTGGGCAGGACCATTATAAATATTCGCATTAGATGTTAAAGTTAGTGTCGCTGAAATGTTATTCTCATTCACGGTCACAACATCGGGATTGGCTTGGTTCAGATCTGTCACAACGGTTGTAGAACTGATCCATTGATTCTCGCCGAGCTCATACCATAAAGTACCATTGACCCGTTGTGCAGCCAATACTTTCCAGCGCGTATCGGGATTCAAAAAGCTAACGATCTGACCATTTGGAGCGGTGCGTAAATTGGCACCGGTAAAACTAATCTTTACAATCCCTGAAGCTGAAATACCGGTTTGATCTGAAGGATTCATGTTAGGTGTTTCAGGTGTATTGGTACTCGGAACTTTCAACCACTGGCTAGCACCGACTTCATACCAAGTCGAACCATCTGCGGTTTGTTGTTGACTGCCATAACGCCATTGACTGCCAGCAGGCAACGTTTGTCCCGTCGCAGAACCATTGATAGCATTATAAACAACAGCGTTATCACCAGCTGTAACAATCCCATTATTGGTAGTTGGTGTTGTTGTATGATTCTGATTTTGACTTGGTGTTGTTGGTGCGTCCTTGACTTTCAAAACATAATCATTGATCCAAACATTTTGACCAATTTCATACCATACGCCACTGCCTGAAACAGATACCCGTTGTCCCACTTGCCACTCAGATTTATTAGGTAACGTCCGGCCACTGATCACTTTGCCATTTGGGGCATCATAAACATAGACCGATCCATCGCCCATCGGATTGTCAACCACACCGATCTGAGTAGCTGCCTTAGCATGATGATTATTCGCAAAAAAACCACCGAAAGTTGCACTTAATAAAATCAATGCTGAAATGAGCACCCGTTGAAGTTTACGATTTTTTTTCACAATTGTCCTCCAAATTTGTTTAACGTTTAATTATTACTTATAATTATAGCCGTAACGGAAAAGAATTTAAGTATTTTTATAAAAACTTAAAGAAACCTAATAATGCTATTAAAACATTTTTCTTGCTGTTCTTGTGGTTCGCTGTTATATTTTAGATGGAATCAAGGTGGCTAGCCTACTAAAAAGTACTTCTGATTCCACTTCGCCCAGCAGGCTTTATAAATACAATCACTCAAATTAAAGTAGTTTCAATTTGAATTTGCTTATTTGCTTATGTGTATTTTAGTAACTGTCAATCACCCAAAAGCATTCGGCTTTGAGGCCTCACATGTGAACGGATTATGATTCATTTCACTGCCTGCTGGGCCTTTTTTTATGCCCGAAAATAATAACGGTTCAAGTGTTGTGCTAATGTATGTACTTCTTCAAAAGTTAAACTTGGCGCTGCATTAAAAATAAACTGCGCAAAGCCCTCTGCGTGCGCCCGATAATTTAGTGAAGTCAATAGATGGCTTTCGTGATCGATTCGCCGATATAACCGCAATAGCCCCGATGCTTGCACATACAAAAAGATCTCTTTAGTCAAGAAAATACGATTTTCTTCCAAGAGATCTATTTTTTTAAAACGATTCATAGATACACGCCCTCCCTAAACTGATAGTTCCTATTATACGAACGCTTGTTCAGTTAGGTCAAGGCAGATTAAAAATATTTAACATATTTCCAATAATTAAGGTGCTGCTTTTTTAATTACTGGCACAAAGTACCGTGGGAACAGTCAGTGGGCGATGATACCATGTTCCATCATGTCCATATAGCTTTCAATTCGTTGAATAAGCTCTGACATATCCGCCAGCGTTTTAACCTGGGGATGTGCCTGCATATATTCTTGGGTGATCTGGCTGATCTGATTGATGAAGAGCTGCAAAAACGTCTTAACATCAGCTGGATCTAATTCAGGCCGCAAATTTAGCCGCTTAATGACCGGATCTACTAGATTGTTGACATTAGCTTTTGCCCATTGGTCAAAGATGTCAAAAACCTGCTGCCGTAATTCTACTGGGATCTGGTTATCTTGTCGATAAACAGCTAGTAACAAAGTAAATTCATCAGGATATTGTTGGGCTAATTCAAGCTTATATTGCGTGGCTTGGATGATCATATGCACCAAATCAGGTGCGTCACGCCAGACATCAAAATCAGCAACTTGAACCATTGTTGTCAATGCCTGATTGACTGTTTGAATATATAGATTCTTTTTATGACTGAAATATCGAAAGATCAATCCCTTAGAAACCCCGGCCTCAGCAGCAATTTGATCCGTACTGGCTCGATCAAAACCATGAACCGCAAATTCATGTAAAGCGGCCTTCAAAATCGCTTGTACTTTCTTAGGATCCTGGGGTAAACGTTTGGCCATATTTTCACCTCAATTTATTTTAACATCTATTGCCGCCAACTAGTCAATCTTGTAGATCACGATGACGGTAACCAATCAAGCCTAATACTATCACAACTAGGCCAAATGAAAGTACCGCCATGCTTCGACTGATATTGATCGTGTGCAGCGGAATCTGATCAAACCAATGAAACGGCGACAAATTTAAGGCCCAGTGGGGTAAATTCAATAGACGGCCAAAGTAAGTAATGACAAAACTGCCGCCTAAGATAAACCAGATAAGTTGCCGGCCCAGCAGCAGCCAACCGATCGCAACCGCAGCAATAGCTAAAAAGCCCCAACTAATGGGTAACATCGCCAACCATACTTTTGCAAAATAGTGAAAAGCTAATGGCTGTGTTAAGACTTGATTTGCTGCAAGCATCGTACCCATTAAAGCAACAAAGATCAGACTGGCTGTTAAGACCAGCGCAAACCCCAAGTAAACCCAATATAATCGAGCACGGGTGATTGTCCGTGTGTGTACCAATTGTAAATAGCCCTTCCGTTCATCTGTGTACAGATGATTTAAGCAAAAGGTGCCAGCAATACTGGCTAGAACCGTAAAAATAACACCTAAAAGGTTCATAAAATGGAGCAGCTGTAAATGAGCAAGATGGTGCATGCCAGTTGTACCTAGCACTTGCTGAACGACGGGCGACTGATTCACGATCTGGCCTAATGTATCAAAAATCGAACCGTAACTCACACCAAGCAAGCATAAACCTAATAACCAAAATAGACTTGTTGTCCGTTGCTGCCACAATAATAACGTTAAGGGCCCCCGTAAAAATCGACTCCGCTGATGTCCAGCATGTTCTGGTAAAATACCAGTGCCTGAATCTCGATGGGCATTTAAACAAAACGCTAAAATCAAAGCACCGCCGCCTAAAACAATGAGCAGACCCAGGGGCAGCCAATGATTTTGTGTATAAATTGCACTTTTTTCTATCCAGCCTAAAGGTGATAACCAAGTCCAATCTGAGTTTTGAACATCGGTCAGCATGCGAATAACATAAGCTAGACCTAAAAATGCATACCCATAAATATTAGCTGTATGACTATCAACAACTAACTGAGCAAAGACAAGCGTGATCATGCCAAAAGCCCAGCCAACTGCGGCTAACGTCAAAGCAAACAACCAATTGCCTTCAAGATCACTACCTGGCATGGCAGCTAATGTCGTGCCCAAGCCAGTGATCAATGCAAAGCTTCCATCAACAATTGTTAATTCCAACGCCGCTGCATTTAAAGGCGCTAAACGGCCGACTGGATAGCCGCCAAGGATCAACTCTGTTAAGCCAGCACTTTCTTGGGTGCGGCTGGCGTTGATGGCTAATGATAGATTACAAATGATTAAAAATAAACTCCAAAAAATCAACATTTCTGTGGCAAAAATTGTCGCTGTGGTTAACGTGCCACCTTTGGGTACAGGCCCGAACAAAGCAATCATAGCTGGAGCGCGTAACGTGCGCGCAATAGTTTCAATCTGAGCCGTAGTACCATAAAGCGTCTTAAATTTGGCGGCAACTGTAATAAATAGACCGCTTAAAACGATTATCCAAATGAGAATCTTAATCCAGTCACGACGCAAATTTGCCCGTAAAACTAAGCTAGACTGTAACAATTGCCGCATTTTAAACACCTGCCTTTATTTGATTCGTATCATAGTAACGTAAGAATAAAGCTTCCAAAGTCGGCGGTGTGGTTCTTAAAGTTTGGATCTGCTGCTGCGTCAAATAACTTAAAACGGTATTCATAGCTGTATCAGCTACCAAAAATTCAGCACTTGTTTTTGTTTGATTTTTGAAATGTACTTGATGGACATGCGCCTGCTGCGTCAACTCAAGCATTGGCTTGGCTGTTGTTACGGTGACCTGATTACGTGTCAAATGCTGCATCTCTGCTAATGAACCCGCTTCAATAATTTCACCTTGACGGATGATCGCAATTTGATCGCCCATTTTCTCTACTTCAGATAGAATGTGACTGGACAACAAGATACTCCGACCTTGAGCTTTTAACTGAGCCACCTGTTGTTGAAAAACCATTTCATTTAAAGGGTCTAAGCCAGAAGTCGGTTCATCAAAAATATATAGAGGGACATCTGCTGCTAGTGCCGCAATTAAGGCAACTTTTTGTCGATTGCCTTTTGAATACGTTCGATTCTTTTTGCGCACATCTAAACCAAATGCTTGAATCAACTGATCAGTCCGCTGGTTATGGGTCCGTTTAGCCATACGCAATAATAAATCGATGGTCTGCCCCCCAGTAAGATTCGGCCAAAGATAAACATCTCCAGGCACATAGGCCAACTGCTGATGAATCGTGACCGCATTTTGCCAGGCGTCTTGTCCAAACACCTGGACTTGACCAGCGGTAGGCTTGATCAGTCCTAGAATCGTTCGAATAGTCGTTGACTTTCCGGCACCATTAGGACCAATAAAACCTAGCACCTCACCCTCATTTAATTGTAGGTTGATGTCTTTTAATGCTGTAAATTTACCAAATTGCTTTTGCAAGTGCTGAATCTCAATCACATGAGCCATCACATTTGGCCTCCTAGTTTGCTTCTACCAATTACTTAAAAAATACACTTCTATGTGAATCCAACTGTATTATAGACTTAATGACTGATAAGTCAATAACCAGTCAGTCATTATTAAAGATAAGCCCAAAATTTTTAAGTGGTATGATGAACCTATGTCAAAAACAAAGAAGGTATCGGAATGAAAGCTCTCTATTTCAATACATTTGGTGGGGCCGATGTCCTAACTTATAGTGATTTACCCACGCCAACAATTGGTACTCAAGATTATTTGGTCAAAATGCACTATATCGGTCTTAACTTTGCCGATATTTATCGTCGCCGCGGTAATTATCACCTCGAACCGCACACACCCTATATAGACGGTTATGAAGGTGTAGGTGAAATCGTAGCGATAGGGTCAGGGGTCGCAAATAATCAAGCTGCCATTGGTCAGCTGATTCTATTTGTTGACGTGCCCTTAGCCAATGCTGAATATGTTGTTGTCCCAAGTAATCATGCCATTTTTTTGCCACCAGAAATCAAGCCTGAACTTGCTGCAAGCATTGGTTTGCAGGGCCTAACAGCCGACTTTTTAGCCCACGATCTCGGGAAAAATCAAGCTGGCGCTAAAGTATTTATCACTGGTATTAGCGGCGGTGTCGGGCAAATTCTTTCCCAAATGCTGATTGCTGACGGCATCGATGTTTATGGTGCCGCATCCACACCCCAAAAGCGGCAACTAGCCCTTAATCATGGTGTTAAAGCCGTATTTCCAAGCCGACAAACCGATTGGCAATCTAACTGGACCAATCAATTTGACACCGTTTATGACGGTGTCGGCGTGACAATCCCCACCAGCTTAAAACTCATTCACCAACGGGGAAAAGTCGTATTTTTTGGCATGGCCGGTGGGCAACCGCCAAAAGTAGACCTGGTCACATTGCTCAACCAGTCTAAAAGTATTCTAACTGGTGATCTCTGGCACTTTTTAACGAGTTTTGAGATCCGGCAACAACGCAGTCACCGCTTATTTCAATATTTCATAGATCATAAAATCAAAATTACCGCCCCAACGATCTTACCGCTAGCCGATGGTAAAAAAGGACATGAACTATTAGAATCAGGTAAAAGCACCGGAAAAATCTTATTTAAAATCTAGAGTGCGAGAAAGGGCGTTTAGCGACTGAGCATTAACAAGAATGGTGACAAATGGCGTTCCTGCCATTGGAGACATTCGATGTTAAGCAAAGTCGTTGCCCTTTTGAGCGCGTTTAAAACACAGTGCGAGAATCATCGGGTGGTTTTTGAATACATTTAAACCAAAAATTTCCGTAAATAAATAGGTGGTACAAAACATTTGCTTAGTATCACCTATTTTTATCTATATTTTAATTTGAAATACCCCTATGAAGCGGTTGCGTTTACGCTTTATGATGTTGTGCCTGAACTTCTTGACCACGAATCCGCCAAGTTAAAGCAAACATGACAGCGGCTAAAAGACTTGCAATTAAAATCAAAGTAAACCCAGCTTGCCAACCAAACCAATCCACGGTATAGCCAATAATGGCATTAGCCGAAAATGAGCCAAAGAAGTAGCCAAATAGACCTGTCAAACCGGCAGCAGTCCCGGCTGCTTTTTTAGGCACAAGGTCTAACGCCTGCAGTCCAATCAACATAACTGGCCCATAAATCCAAAAACCGATCATGATCAAGGCAAAATTGATCAACCATAGATTCGTGGCATTCATGTATAGAACTACAAAGCCAGATACGACTAACATGAATACAAAACCGGCTGGACCACGCCGACCTTTAAAGACTTTATCTGAAAGCCACCCGGCAATCAATGTCCCTGGTATGCCAGCTATTTCGTACCAGAAATAAGACCAGCTGGAATTAGCTAACGTGATATGCTTCACTTCGGTCAAATAAGTTGGCGCCCAATTTTCAACCCCATAACGAACTAAATAAACAAAAATATTAGCAATGGCAATGACCCAGATCCATTTGTTGTTGAGCACGTAACGGAATAAGATTTCTTTAGTTGTCAGTTCCTTTTCAAACAGTTGATGTTCTTCATTGGGATAATCGTTGCGGTAAGCTTCGATTGGCGGTAAGCCAACCGATTCCGGCGTGTCTCGAATCAATAAAAAAGCAATTGCAGCAACGACAACACCAATAATTGCCGGTAGAATAAAGGCCCCGTGATATGACTTTATACCGCCAAATGCAAAGAAAGTGCCCACCATAGCGATGCCCGCCGTGGCGATGGGCGCCATAAAGCCACCACCGACATTATGAGCTACATTCCAAATCGCCGTTTTACTGCCCCGTTCATTAATCGAATACCAATGGACCAAGACACGGCCAGACGGCGGCCAACCCATCCCCTGAAACCAGCCAAGTAAGAACAGAACAACAAACATCACAGTAATGCTTGAAGTTAGAAACGGAATAAAGCCAAAAGCAAAATTGACCAAAGCGGCTAATAGTAGCCCTAATGGGAGGAAAATACGAGCATTGCTTTGATCCGAAACGATCCCCATCACAAATTTACTGATCCCATAAGCTAATGAGACCGCCGATAATGCCAAGCCCAATTGCCCCTTGGAAAAGCCTTCCTGAGTCAACTGGGGAATCGCCAGTGAAAAATTATTGCGCAATAAATAATAGCCGGCGTAACCAATGAAAATACCTAAGAATACTTGCAGCCGTAATCGCTTATAAGTTTGATCCACCTTATCTGCAGATACCTTAGTCGTCGCAATATGCGGCTTTAATAATTGCATAAAACTCACCCTCACTCTATTGGTATAAACGGAAACTTATCATAAAGAAAGCGCTTCCTGAAATATCATAGCAATCTCTTTTGGCGATAGCAACTAATTGGTCTCAGTAAACAAGAAAAGCGGCCGCAAACAAAAGATTTCTTTTGTCGCAGTCGCTTTGAGACCGATCTATTAAATTACTTCTATTAACATCAAATTTGTTTCACAAGTAAAAATTACTGAATGCTTTCAACACTGTAGTGTGTTTCTGCCAAGGCATCGATCAAATCTTGATCTTTGGGGTCGCCAGTAACAACGGCTTGCTTACTGTCCAAATCAACTTTGACTGAGTCAACACCAGCGACAGCATTAAATGCTTTGGCAACATTCTCCGTACAACCTTCACACTTCATACCTTTAATTGCAACTGTTTTTGTCATAAAAAATCGCTCCTTTAAATTTAGAATAGTTTTTAATCTTTGTTACCTAATTATAAAGCTCGTTGAAACTTGGGTTTGTAGCCCCGCAAACGTAGGGCATTCAAAACAACTGAAACGGAACTGAAACTCATGGCTGCCCCAGCAATCATTGGGTTCAACAATGGCCCACCGAATATGTACAGTGAGCCCATGGCAATCGGAATGCCGATCACGTTATAAGCAAAAGCCCAAAACAGGTTTTCCTTGATATTTTTGATGGTCTGCTGGCTTAAATCAATGGCCGTTGCCACCGTCATCAGATCTTGATGAATTAAGACAATATCAGCAGAATCAATGGCAATATCCGTTCCATTACCGATGGCGAAACCTACCTGAGCTTGGGCTAAAGCAGGTGCATCATTGATGCCATCCCCAACCATGGCAACGACTTGAGCTTCTTTTTGTAGCGATTGAATCGCAGCCACTTTACCGTCGGGTAAAACGTCACTGATCACCTGATCAATGCCTAATTGAGCTGCAATGGCTTGAGCGGTGGCCGCCCCATCACCCGTCAGCATCACAATTTTTTCACCCATCGCTTTTAATTGTTGGATTGCCGCTTTAGCATCGGGTTTGACTTGATCAGCAACAGCGACAATGCCCAGGACTTCGTTATCTTTGGCAATCAGCATGGCCGTCTTACCTTGTTGGGCAAACGTGCTTTGTTGTTGCTTTAGAGTAGTTGACAAGTGCCGCTCAGCCATCAGTTTCTGGTTGCCAATGGCTAACTCGTGACCAACAACTTGACCGGTGACCCCTTGACCCGCAATAAAATGCAATGCCGTTGCAGTTGGTAAGGCTTGTTTTGCTTGTTTCGCGGCGGCTACAATAGCGGCAGCTAAAGGATGTTCCGAACCTTGTTCAATACTGGCAATTTGTGCTTGTAACTTTGTTTTTTCCGCCGTTGATAATCCTGGAAAGTACCAATCAGTGACTTCTGGCTGACCTTTTGTCAACGTACCGGTCTTATCAAAAACGATGGTATCGATTTGACTGGCTGTTTCCAGAGCGGCACCATTTTTTACCAGGATCCCATTTTCAGCGCCTCGACCAGTCCCCACCATAATTGCAGTGGGCGTTGCCAGGCCCAGGGCACAAGGACAAGCAATGACCAGAACAGAAACGAAAATCGTCAATGCGAAGGCTAATGATTGCCCAGTTAATAGCCAAGCAATGGTTGCCAGCGTAGCTAAAATCATGATTGTTGGGACAAAGATACCTGCAATTTTGTCAGCCAATCGTGCGATGGGTGCCTTGGTGGCTTGAGCATCTTCAACAAGTTTAACGATTTTCGCCAATGTTGTTTGATTCCCTACACGTGTTGCTCTGATCAATAATTGGCCTGTTTGATTCAACGTGCCCGCAGTGACTGCATCTTCGGCAGCTTTTGCCACTGGCATACTTTCACCGGTTAGCATGGATTCATCCACATTACTGCTGCCGGAAAGAACTTGACCATCCACGGGAATGTTAGCACCAGGTTTGATCATCAGAATATCATTAAGCTGTAGATCAACAACTGGCTGCTCTATATAGGTATCGCCACTTTGAACCCACGCTGTTTTAGGCGCTAAGTCCATTAATTTAGTAATGGCCGACCCTGTTTTCTGCTTGGACTTGGTTTCAAAATAACGCCCCAGTGTGATCAAGGTTAAAATCGTAACCGCAGCTTCATAGTATAGCTGATCATGAAAGCCGATACTGGTCATCATCATCAAACCGGTATTGATCAAACTGTAAATAAAAGCCGCAGAAGTACCAACAGCTACCAAACTATCCATGTTGGGATGGCCCTTAAATAAAGTTTTATAGCCCACCGAGTAATAACTACGGTTTAAGTACATCACCGGTAAGACAAGTATCAATTGGGTCAGTGCAAACGTTACTGGATGTAAAGTTGGTTCTAAGAAGCTAGGCAGCCAAGCGCCCAACATATGGCCCATGCTAATGTATAGCAATACAATTGTGAAAATAGCAGACCAGATGAAGCGTTGTTTTAGATCAGCTAGTTGATGATCTTTCTTCTCCGCCAAGGCTTCGGCTTGCTCTGGATGAGCCACTTCGTCAGCCAGTGTGGCGCCGTAACCGGCATCAGTGACAGCCTGTTCAATGGCCGCATTGTCG
Organism: Agrilactobacillus fermenti; assembly: GCF_021030645.1. Lineage (GTDB taxonomy): Bacteria > Bacillota > Bacilli > Lactobacillales > Lactobacillaceae > Agrilactobacillus > Agrilactobacillus fermenti. The sequence continues at coordinate 30,190 of NZ_JACGCJ010000013.1, forward strand.
GTAACAAAATTATCAAAGCTAACCCGCATTTTTTCTGCGGCTAGATTGACTTGTACCTCGATCATTCCAGGCAGTTGCTTCACAGCTTTTTCGATCGTCTGAGCACAGCTGGCACATACCATGCCATCGATCGCAAAGTTTTCCGTGGTCAACTGGGCATTGGCGCCATAGCCGGCATCAGCAACGGCTGTTTCAATTTGAGCCACAGGGGTCACATTGGGGTCAAAATCAACTTGCATCGATTCAGCCGTTAGATTCACGTTAGCCTCAGTGACACCGGGTAATTTTTTAGTGACTTTTTCCACCGTTTGGGCACAGCTGGCACACATCATACCATCTATATTAAAGCGACATTCGCTCATGAACTCACCTCAATTTCTATTTAATAAAATGATTACGTTTTAAAAGCAACATTATCGTTTACAGATGTAAATAATAATTTAATAAATTAGGGTTTTGCCTTAATCTTCGGTCTCGCCGAGTTTTAGAGTCAACGCATTAATGGCGACGATCACCGTACTTAAAGACATCAGCACGGCACCAGCCATTGGACTTAAAATAAAGCCGATTGGGGCCAACACACCGGCGGCTAATGGAATTGCTAGAATATTATAACCAGCCCCCCACCAGAGGTTTTCAGTCATCTTACGGGTGGTCTTGCGCGCCAAATTTAAGAATTCTACCACGTCATTGGGGTTACTTTTTACAAGAACCACATCGGCAGACTCAATGGCCACATCAGTCCCACTGCCAATTGCAATCCCGATATTTGCCCGAGTTAGGCTAGGCGCATCGTTGACCCCGTCCCCGATCATCAAAACTTTACCTTTGGTTTGATATTCGCGAACTAATTTTTCTTTATCTTCTGGTAATAATTGTGCTCGGACTTCCGTGATGCCAAGTGTTTGTGCAACCTTTTGCGCTGTTTGGGCATTATCTCCAGTCAGCATAACTGGGGTAATGTCTTGTTGCTTCAAAGCAGCGATCAAATGCTTAGCTTCTGGTTTGATTGCATCCCCTTCAGCAACGTAAGCTAAAACATCACCATCCTGTAAGAGAAAACTGATCGAATTCCCATTGGCAGCTAATTGCTCAAATTTAGCTTGCTCAAACTGGATATTTTGCTGAACTAAGTAAGCCATTGAGACAATTTGATAGGTCTGACCAGACACATCGCCTGACAAACCGACCCCAGTCAATTGTTGAACATTTTGAGCCTTGGTGAAAGTAACTCGATCAGCCTTGGCAGCGTTCACGATACCAACAGCTAAAGGATGAGAGGACCCCGCTTCGAGGCTGGCAAAAATCTGCAAAGCTTGTGACTTAGTCAGCTGATTAGATAGTGTGTCATAGGCATTGACCTTGAAGTCCCCTTCAGTCAATGTTCCAGTTTTATCCATCAACGCATATTTCAAATCTTTAACTTGTTCTAACGCATTCCGATTCCGAATCAATAACCCATTCTTAGCGGCAATCGATGTGCTCCGAGCCACGACTAAGGGAATTGCCAAGCCTAAAGCATGCGGACAAGCAATGACGAAAACAGTCACTGCCACCGGCAAAGCAGTAGCCAGATCTGTTTGAAACAGCCAAATAATAAAGGCCAAAATGCCAACAAATAAAGCGGCATAGAACAACCAACCAGCAACTTTATCTGCCAAATTTTCTTGTGCTGATTTTTCTTGTTGGGCTGAATTGACTAATTTCATAACTTGCGCTAAAAAACCATTCTTCCCGGTACCCGTCACAGTTAATTGAAAAGTCCCATCACCGTTAACTGAGCCACCAAATACTTTGTCATCAACGTGCTTGGTGATCTGTTTAGACTCACCTGTGACCATGGACTCATTCACATTAGATGTCCCTTCAACAATCGTGCCATCAGCTGGAATTTTTTCGCCAGCTTTGACCAGCAGATGATCGCCTTCCTGGAGATCACGTATCGGTACTTCCTGCGTGGCACCCTCTACCAGCTTGTGTGCCGAGCTTGGTAATAATTTGGCAAGATCATCCAAAGCTGAGCCAGCGTTCATTACCGCATTCATTTCGATCCAATGGCCCAGCAGCATGATATCGATCAAAGTTGCCAACTCCCAAAAGAAATCCATGACCATTGGAGTCACATGAAAAATATTGTTGGCGATCACTGAGTAAATACTGTAAATATAGGCAACCCCGATGCCCATGGTGATCAAAGTCATCATTGCTGGGGCTTTACTTTTTAATTCACCGATAGCACCTGAGAAGAAAGGTTTACCACCATAGAAAAACAGCACGGTTCCGATAACCGCAACGACCCATTCACTACCTGAAAAAGTGATCAATGGCTGTGTCAACCCCATGAACGACGTCAGCAACAAAATGGGCAAAGTCAGCACAAGGGAAACCCAAAATTTCTGTTTCAAGTTGCCCATGTGCATCATATGTCCCCCATGCATCATCATGTCGCCACCCATATCGTCCATATCCATATCAGCCATATCATGATCCATATGTGACATAGCCATTTTATGATCGTGCCCCATTTCTGAAGCCAGCTTATCTTTTGTCATTACGCTACCCCCTATAACCTTGTTTCATTAATTTACATTTTAAGTTTACAATTGTAATTGTAAAAATGCAAGTCTTAAATTTAAGTTGAACGCAATTCGTAAATTTCCTCAATAACCCGCTATGTAAAAAAAGCGCATGGGATAAAGGGTTTTTAAAACCATAAATAGTCATAATTAAATAGGTGGCTGAAAACAAAACGTTAATTTTGTCTCAGCCACCCGTCAGCTTTAGAACCAATTAAATTTAACCGTGTTTCACAAGGCAACGACCTCACCTAACCCGAATCACTCAAATGGAAAAGCCGCCATTTATCGTGCTTCTTATTAGTACTTAGTCGTTGACCGCCTTTGTCTCACGCGCCACCCTTTAACTTAAAATCAGCGGGTAAGCAATCACAGGCCACTGCCTCTGGCGCTGTTTTGATTTTTTCAGCTAGTTGTGCTTGTAACTTCTCAATATCACTGCGGCTGAGCGTTAACTCGCCTAATAGATGGTGCACGGCCTCGCCACGACGCATCTGACATAGATGGTTGAACAGTGTCGTCGTCGCCTCATCAATTGCCCGCTGCTCCGCAATTGTTGGCCGATAAATAAATGCCCGACCCTTTTTTTCAGTGACTAATGCACCTTTTTTGACAAGCCGACCAATCAGCGTTTTGACAGTTGGCGCCTTCCACGACATCTTTTCTTGCAGGACATCGATTAAAGTCCGGCTCGTGGCAGTGCCTAGCGTCCAAACGACCCGCATGACTTCCCATTCAGCATCGCTTATTTCTATTTTTTGTTCCACTTGCATCCTGTTCACCTATCCTTACGTGCACCATATGCTAACAGCATTTAGTCTAAAGTACAAGTTTAAACATGATGAACGCCGACATGTTTTTGCCGATATATCTTTTTAGCCATAATTGTGACAAAAGCTTGGGCATAGTCTTTGTAACTTAAGAAACTCTTGCCGTCATCATCAGTCGCAAAAACATCATCAGTGATCACATATTTACCAGTTAACCCACCCATATAACTAAAATCAGCCGCTGGTGAAACATAAGTCCAATTCACATCTTTAGCAGCCTTCAAGGTCGCTAAAGATTGAGCCATTGCCGTTGCAGTTGGTTTAAAAGCACTCGGAAAATCAGGTGCATCTTTAAGTTGCTGCGTGTGGGCAGTATCAAGCCACAAGCTACCGGCCCCACCGACGATCATTAAATGGATCTGAGTCCCCCGTACCAATTTGATCAAGTGCTGCGTAGCTGCATCAAATTTAGTACTATCGTCTGGGAAATTAACCGCACTAACTAAGACATCCAGTGCTTGCACATCAACTGGGGTCAAAGCAAATAAATCTTTGACTAAAATCGTATAGCCTTGATCTTGATCAGTTTCTTGACGAACAATGGCCGTAACTGCCATACCGCGATTTACCGCTGCTTTAGCGATCAATGCACCAGCTTTACCATTCGCGCCAATAATACCTACTTTTAACATAATTATCCTCCGTATTTATAATCTTCATTTATCATTCTACCGTATTTTTATAAATAACGTTAAAAAAAGCCTTAACATTTAGAATTCAATGTTATCGGCTTTTAAAAACGTTATTATAATTTTTTAGGTTATCTTAGCTTAAAACTTGAACATTAGCATACATGATACCAGCAGATGGAATTTGTGCGTTTGGCATCGCAACATCCAACTGGCGTGAGTTACTATATGCAAAAGTACCGGTATCATTAACAGTCCGATACCAAACAGTGCCATCAGATAACGTTATCTTTAAGCGGGTGCCCTTTGGAAAGACGGATAGATTGGCAGCCACACCACCATAACCCATATTCGAACCTAAGACAGCAGGATCATAAAAAGATAACTTAAATGTGCCTTGATCTTGACCAGACTGAGCGACTGTTTGTGTACTTTGAGTTGCTGGTGCAGCTGGCGTCGTTTGAGCTGACTGTTGTTGAACGACAGGGGCTTGTGTCACACTTGTCTGTTCAGCTGCTGGCGCTGTCGTATTTACCTGAGTCGCAGCCGCTTGGCTATTATCTGGAATCGTCAACGTTTGCCCTGGATGAATCAACGCATAGATACTAGACAAGCCATTAGCTTGTGCTAATGCTTGGACAGAGACGCCGTACTGCTGCGCAATCGTCCATAAAGAATCCCCTTGCTGCAAGGTCACTTGGCGTGTACTTGTTTGTTGGGTCTGTGTTTGGGTATTGGGTGCAGCTGCAGCACTAGTCTCAACTTTTTGTCCTGGGTAGATCAAGTTGGGATTTTTGATTTGGTTCGTTTGAACTAAGTCAGCCACCGTTGTTTGATTGTCGATCGCAATTTGTGATAAAGTGTCCCCCGATTTAACGGTCACTTGTTGTGCACTGGCAACAGTTGGCGCCGCCACTGACGCTAAAAACGCTGCTGCCATTACAGATGATGAGAGTTTCTTGTTTCCCCGCATAAAAAGCAAATCCTCCTAAAAATGTTTTCAATGGATCACATTATTCTAATAATCTAGGAAGAGTATAACACTGGGGTTATTACAAAACAGTTACCAATGTTACAAGTAGATGTTAATCTCAATAAGAATTTATTTTTAAATTATCAGAAACTACCCTGAATTTTTTGAAAAAAGGCTTTGATCTGCTGCCCTTCTTCTTGAGATTGTGCCTGAGGATAGGCTTGTGGGAAATAATTTTGTAAATTGAAAGCAGTAATCAATTGCTTAAAATCTGCACGAGCTTTGCGAATTTGTTGATCACTAGCAGCTTCATTATTGGTGATCGTTTTAACGCTGGTTTTCGTGCGCTGCAAAATTTGCGTTTGTTGTGCCGTCAGATTATCACGGTGACTAACTTTTTGAATCATCCCAGTGATCACTGCAGCCAGCGACGCCCGACCATTTTGTAGTGGATCAGCCAAAGCAGTTAAATCAGTAGGATAAGGCGTTTGTCCGGCAACCTGTTGATAACTTTCAATGGTCATGTTTTGATGCAGCGCAGATTGCATACGCGCCAAACTAGCCTTGAGAGCTTGAATATCATAATTAGAAGCTTGTTGTACTTGTCCTGTGGCAACTTGACTAGGCGACATGACATCATGATAGGACTGAGGGGCGTGGGCTAAGCCTAAAGCATGACCAAATTCATGGATGATCACATTTAAAGTATCATTCTCATTATTTGCCCTAGTCATATCCGCCTGGTTTAGCAGCAATAAGTGATTTGTCCCTGTCAATCCAGAATAATTCAGCAGATCATCATTAACATAAGCCAAGTAAACATCGGCTTTGCTTACATTATTAGGCTGTGGCTGAATCAGCGTTTGACCAGCTGCTTGATTCCACCAGGCAGCGGCTTGTCGAGTTAGCGCACGCTGCTGCGTATTTAAATAGCTATCGTTGTAGTATAAAACCCCTTCCTGATTGACCAGCCACCAATTATTAAGGGACTGCCAATTAGCTGGCGCTGCTTGATTGGAAACTTGATTTTGCGCCTCGCGCACCCGGCTAAAGATCTGTTGACGTTGTGTAAAATCATGATATTCTTGATAAATTTTGGGGATCATTAAACCGAAAAATACGATCAGGCTTAAATACAGGACAAATTTTAAGCTTCGGCCGAAAATGTGCATTCGATCATCCTTAATATATAATCTTCAATTAAATTATTTCTAGAGGTTGTTTGTGTGTCGGTGCTGGATAATATTGATCCAACTGTGCCAGTTCATCAGCTGTAAAAGATATGTCAGCTGCAGCAACATTCGCTAACATATGTGCTTTTTGACCAGAACGTGGGATCGTAATTACTTCATGATGCCGTAAAACCCATGCAATTAATAACTGTTGTACAGAAATATGTTTTGCCGCCGCCATCTCTGCCAAAATTGGTTTTTGGTTAAGATAATGGCCCTGTGAAGAACCAAGTGGTGAATAACCAATACAAGCAATTCCTTGAGATTTTTGATAAGGCAATAGATCATACTCGATCCCACGACTTTGAATATTATACAACACCTCATTGACAAAGCAGTCCTGACCACCAGGTAAAGCTAACAGTGCCTTCAAATCAGCAACGTCAAAATTTGAGACACCAAAATGCTTAATATAGCCAGCTTTTTGCAAAGCCTGCATGCCAGCTAATGTTTCTGCCAATGGTGTCCCACCACGCCAGTGATACAGATATAAATCAAGATAGTCTGTCTGTAACCGGCGTAAAGATTGTTCTAAACTCTTTTTCATCGCTTTTGGCGTTGCATGAGATGGTAAAAATTTGGAAATCAAAAAAATATTTGTCCGCTGGTAATCTTTAAGTACTTGACCAACCAATGTCTCTGACTGACCATTCCCATACATCTCCGCAGTATCGACCACATTGATGCCTTGATCCAGCCCAGCTTTAATTGCTGCCATTTCTTGATTTGTTTGTGCCTGTGAGCCTTCACCTAGGTACCACGTGCCAATACCGATCTCTGTAAGCTTATGATTTTGAACACTTAATTGTTTCATATCATCATCTCCAAGAACTATTATAAAATAAATATTTGACTTTCCTATGACCTAACTCCTAAAATACCATTGAAATTCAAATAAAGGAGTGCTGCTAATTATGGCTGAAATCAATGCAAAAAACGCGGGCACCTTATCATTAGGCGACCGAACGTTTAATCGTTTAGGCTACGGGACCATGCAATTACCTGGAAAAGGTGTTTGGGGTCCATCTGAAAACCCCGAAAATGCCGTTAAAGTCCTACAAAGTGCGGTCGAATTGGGTATCAATTTTATTGATACCGCCGACGCCTATGGGCCCTTCTTCGCCAACTTGTTAATGAAAAAAGCCTATGCACCTTACCAGGGAGTATATAGTGATTTATTTATATCCACCAAAGTGGGGCAGACGCGCCAAGGACCTAACTTGTGGACACCAGATGGCCGGCCAGACTACTTGCGTCAACAAGTCGAATTAAATCTCTGGTCTTTGGGTGTCGATCACATTGATTTGTTATTTTTACATCGGATTGATCCCAAGGTGCCTTTAGCTGAGCAGCTGGGTGAACTTAAAAAAATGCAAGCCGAGGGTAAGATCAAACACATTGGCCTCAGCCAAGTTAGTGTTGCTGATCTAGAAGCCGCTGAAAAGATCGTTAAAATCGATGCCGTTCAAAATCGCTACAACGTGATTGACCGTACAGATGAGGCTGTTTTAGATTATGCCGAAGCCCATCAGCAAATTTTTGTACCTTGGTTTCCATTAGCGACTGGTAAGCTTGCAGAGCCCGGCAGTGTGCTAAGCAAGATTGCTGAAAAATACCAGGCTCAACCAGCTCAAATTGCTTTGGCTTGGTTACTACAACGTTCGCCAGTTATTTTGCCAATTCCAGGAACAGCCAATTTGGCTCACTTGAAGCAAAATGTCAGTGCCGCAAATATTAAATTAGCTAAAGCTGACTTTGACGCCATTAGTCAATTAAAATAATGATGACACTTGATTAAAAAAGTGGCTATAAACAAAGCTAATGTTTTGTTTGCAGCCACTTTTTGTGTACGAACAATTAAATTTTAAACGTGTGCGAAAGGCAACACCTTTTATCACACGCTCAGCTATTGCGAATCGCTTCATAAATCATTTCGGTGATGCGCTGACCCGTACTCGTCCGCCAATCAAACTTTTGCATCTGAGCTAGACTTTGAACCGTTTCGCTGGGTTCATCTAAGTAGGCGGCATCCGCGGCTAATAACTGGTCTAACCCAGTCTGCGTCATCTCGGGATGAAATTGTAATCCATAGACACGATCACCAATACGGAACCCTTGCGCAGGACAATGATCATTGGTATAAATTTGCTGGGCAATATCTGGCAATTCAATTTTTTCACCATGCCAATGAAAAACTAAACCACTGGGCAGGTCTTCAACAGTTGAAGCGACTGGGAACCACCCTAACTCTTTATAGCGCATAGGTGCAACTCGACCATTAAACGCTAGGGCCACTTGCTGAGCACCTAAACAAATCCCAAGTACTCGGCCGCCATTTTGATAAACAGCTTTGATCAATTGCCGCTCCAATGGCAGCCAAGGTAAATCATCGTTGGCACTCATTGGACCACCCATCACAATTAGGAATGTCACTTGTTTTGGGTCAATCTTTTGAATTGCATTTGGCTCTTCATATAGCCGATGGTAAATCAATTGATCTTGAAAATGTGCCGCGATTGTTTCTAGCAAACCCGGACCTTCGTGGGGCACATGCATGATAATATCAATTTTCACACGTATTCACCTCTTACTTTTAGAAATCATGCGGTGACGCCAGCGTACGACCAAGAACGTAGTAAATGGTACCGTTAACGTCACAGCAATCATGGATAGGATCACTGACGCCACCTCAGTAATAAATAGTTTATCATTGATCAATAAAGCTGGCGAATATTTCAGCTCGATAAACCAAATGAATAAAGCTAAATAACCTCCAAAGAAGCCAAAGAACAAAGTATTATAAGCCGTGCCCATAATTTTACCACCGATGATTCGACCGTCATGATATAGCCGTTGATCCGTCAGATCTGGCGTTTCTTCAATCAATTCATTTAAGGCACTGACCATCGCGATACTAGCTTCCGCAATGGCCCCCAACGCACTCATAAGCAGCATCGCAGTCGCCACCTGGCCAAAGGACACGCCAATCAGTACGGAAAAAACACCTAATTCTTCATTTGTCTCATTCCCGAAGCCTTGTAACTGCCCAAAATACTGAACTGGCAAAATTAATAAGACTAGTAACACGATCGTCAACACGGAAACAATATAAGCAATTGTCCCGGTTTTCAAACCCACCGGACTGAAATAGATAATGATTGCCAGAATCACTAAGCCAGAGATAAAAGCAGTAGCTAAGGGTGGTGTGCCTAAAGCAATCAGTAAGATCACAAAGAAAATAGCTAGAAAATTCAGAATCATCCCACCAAAAATACTAAAGGTATCTTTACCAGTGACTAATAACAATAAAACTAACAAAATAAGTGCTAAGGCACTGACGACTCCTAAACTCATCGTTTACCTCCTATAAATCGGCCAGCTAGTGCGCTGGTCAACGGTACAGTTAATACGATACCGATGGCACTAACTAGTGATTGTACTAAACCGAGATACATGGTCCAGTTGAAGGTTTCGACAATGCTATTGCCATTTCGCAAATACAAAATGGCCATTGGAATCGTATCCGCCATGAAAATTAGAAATAAGATGCTGATCAACGGACCAATAATTTGCTTACCCATATTTAAACCAGAGCGAAACACCTTGTGAAAGGGCAATCCTGGATTTTCATATTTAAGTTGATGCATGGCTGAAGTAATATCAGTACTCTCATCCATAATTGCACCCAGCACCCCAATCATAACCTGTGCCAAAAAGATTGTTTTAGGCTGCTGCACGGCATAGCTCACAGCTTCATAATGTATCCCCTGCTCATGAGTCAATTTTAAAACGAGTAAAAACAGTAAAAAACTGACCGAAGTCGCTGTAATTGTGGCTACCGATGAAACAAACATTTCCGCATTAAGGCCAAAAATCAAACCAATTGTAAATAACGTAAACAAAACAACTAACACGGCAAAAATAGGCAGCAGATGCTTCCCGTTATGGCGTAGTTCTAATTGAATCGCCAAAATAAATAACAAAACATTGACCAATAGACTTAAAATAGATAGGGCACCTTTTTTACGGACAATCACTAAAATCAGCAAAATGGTCAGCCAAATCAATGTCACGATCAACGTATCGCGTTTTTGGCCAATAATGACGGATTTACTAGGTGATTTAGCATTCAAGGTAACCAAAACTTGTTGCCCCGGATGATACTTCTGGTCTAATGCTTGAGAATAAGTATAGGTATTATGTAAATTAAATTTTTTATTTTTATGTTGCCCATTCAATATTTTTAAGGTAATATTTTGCGTCGTAGAATAGTCTACATTTTGATGGGTATCTTCATTTTTATGTTTGCTCAATGTTTGGGTCGCTGTGACTTGGGCAACTGTATATTTGTATAAAAAAGCGTTATGGCGCATAAAAATCGTCAGGCCAATGCCCATTACTAAAACAAGTGCAATGATCCAAAGATTGATTTGTTTTTTTGTCTGCTTCATTGCTTCGCTTCTTTCCGAAATATTTAATTGCATACCTAAAGGAGGCTCATTTTGGAAGATCTATCATTTCTAATCGTTATTTTTACGGCTTTAGCCACCCCATTGTTGTTAGCTAAATTCCACATTTCAAATTTACCCACGGCTGTTGCCGAGATTCTTGTTGGGATTATTCTCGGTAAAAGTCTACTAAATATCATACACGTGAACAGCACCTTAAATCAATTATCATCATTAGGTGTCATAATTCTATTATTTTTAAGCGGTATGGAAATCGACTTTACCTTATTTAAACCGCAAGTCGGTAAAGATAAACAATTTTGGACGCCACTTAAAATCGCCAGCAGCAGCTTTATAATCATTGTTGTCCTAGCCACTGGTCTAGCATACATCTTAAAACTTTTGGGCCTGTTTACAGAATTGCCATTAGCGGCCATTATTTTTGCCACGATTGCCCTTGGTATTGTGATTGCCGCTTTGAAGGAACAAGAACTATTAAGTAAACCGCTAGGACAGACGCTGCTTTTGATTGCTGCCCTAGGTGAAGTGATTCCCCTGACAGCCCTCACGATTTACGCTTCCCTGCACAGTGCCCACGCAGAACGTGTCTGGCTGATCGCCTTAATTTTTTTGGCCGCGATTTTTCTGCTGGCCCGTTCGCGTCGAATTTACCATTTCTTTGAAGCTATTGATAAATCGACGACACAATTAGATATTCGACTGGCATTTTTCTTGATCATTGCATTAGTTTCTATTGCTGAAGGTGTGGGTGCTGAAAATATCCTGGGAGCCTTTTTAGCTGGGATCGTGATGAAACTTTTACGACCAAAGGAGGAAACGCAAAACAAACTGACTTCGTTAGGCTATGGCTTTTTCATTCCAATTTTTTTCATTATGACTGGCGTCAAGTTAAATATTCGCGCCCTATTTGCTGATCCGCAAGCTTTGACGTTGATTCCAGTTTTCCTACTGGGGTTCATGTTAGCTAAGCTACCGATTTATTGGATTTTACGACGGCGCTTTAAAAATAGTAACGCCTGGGCGGGTACTTTTCTAAGTACCACGACGATTACGATCGTCTTGCCTGCTTTACAAGTAGGTCGGAATTTAAAAGTAATCACCGAAGCCCAGTCTGGTGCCTTCACGTTAGCTGCAATTATTGTCTGTGTCCTATTTCCAGTTTTGTTTAACAAATTTCATCAACCAGAACCAGAGGACCTTAAGAAGACAAAGGTTAATTTTATTGGTGCCAATTTGATTACCGTGCCGATTGCTCAGCAATTGATCAAGGGTTGGTATGATGTTACGTTATTCACCGACCGTGAAGATAATTACCGGACTTACAATTCTGAAGCCAATATTGTTTTCTTAGACAACTTAACTCAAGCCGCGTTGATTGAACACCAGGCTTTTGATACCGATGTTATTGTGATGGCTTATGCCGATCATGAACGAAATTATGAGCTCTCGCAATGGGCTCTAGATGAAAATGTCCCTCGTATCATCGCCCGCTTCGAAACTAAAAATGTCGCAAATGATCAATATGATCGCTTAACAGAACAAGGCGTGGAAGTTTTCAATACTTTTGAAGCTAATATTTCCATGTTACGAAGCATGATCGAAGCCCCTGCGACCTTTAAAATCATTACGGATACCGATTCAGGTCTCTTTGAAGTCACCGTTAATAACCGACGCTTCACAGGTCTGGAGATCAAGAATTTACCATTTATTAATGATATTACCATTGCCCGAATTTATCGCAATCATGAGTTCTTTGCACCTCATGGTGATACAGAACTTCAACAAGGCGATCATCTGATTTTTACCGGTAACAAAACTATAATTCGTAATATTCGACAACAATTAGAGATTGAAAATTAAATTTCTCCAGCTAAAAAAGAAGCGTCTGGAAACAAGGCATTAGTCTTGTACCCGAACGCTTCTTTTGTCATTTTAAAGTGAATACTTGCTAAAGATTGGCATTAAAGCAATTACCAGTTGGACAACAAACACTACTGTGATAATCCAATAGCCAACTTGTAGGTCCTTTACTAAATATTTGAAGAAGCCATACAATAAACCAATCGTAACCAAAATTTGAATGACCGTGACCACTATTGTAAATGTAGTATCCACAATTTGATGTTGCTCGATCAGCATGGCAATAATATTGATTAATTGTGAAACAATCAAAGAAATGGCGGTGCTAATATAAAAGCTACGTTTAGCGAGCTGATTGATTTCTTTAGTCATGGTCCTTTTTTTGATCGACATTACAATATAATACAGTAGGAATTGTAAGTACACGGTCACAAATAAACCAATGACAATCCCGATCGCACCGCTTATTGAACCAATCACAGCAATCATTGCTCCACCATTACTGCCTACTTTACCTAACGCTTCATGAACTTTAGGATCGGGAAATAGAAATAAGGAAAAGAACAAAGTCAACAAACTTGTCAAAGCCATGATGATCATAAACATACGTGTATCTGATACTGATGCATTGTTGAACCATTTTTTCATGGAACACGCTCCTTTGTACTGGGTAAATCTTAACGAATAATATCGATCAAATCTTTCTTGCTGGCACTAGATGCTGGCATGACCCCAAATACAAGCCCAACGAACGTGGAAACCCCAAATGCAAGTAAGAAGGAACTAAAATCAACACTGATCGGGAATGGTAGTGCTAATCCTATCAGAGCAGCAATGGCTAACCCTAATAGGTACCCCACCAGACCACCAATAATTGTTAAAGTTGCACTTTCCAATAAAAATTGCATTTTAATATTACTTTGTGTCGCACCCATTGCTCGACGAATCCCAATTTCAGTCGTTCGTTCAGCAACAGAAATATACATCATATTCATGACCCCAACACCGGCAATAAATAGTGAGATCCCTGCGATAGCTGCAATAAACGTTGTCACTGCCCCTAAGACTTTCCCAATACTATCAGTTGCCTGTGAAGGATCATTTGCTTCATACTTACCACTATTCCGTTGCGTCCCTGTTGCTTTTAGCTGCTTAACGGCTTCATTGAGTACTTTAGATGTTTTTTGCCCCTTGGTAATTGTAATGGATAAGGTGTTGCTCGTATTTCCTTTACCACGGCTATACTGAGCATAAGTCTGTTTTGGCACCTGAATATTGGCATACTGCAATTGACTCTCAGTGGACGTACTTAGATTAAAAGAAAAATTGACAGGTTCCCGTACACCAACAACTTCATACAGTTCTCCATCTACATCAATCCCCCGGCCAAGAGCAGCACGGCTATTCCCAAAAACACCTTTGGCTAAATCGGTATCGATCACAGCAACTTGCCGTTGTAAAAGATCATCCTGTGGTCTTAAAGCTCGACCATATTTAACAGCAGTACCTTTTTTACTGACCAAACCGATAACTTGCGACTGCATCTTACCATTGACATTATATGTCTGTTCAAAAATATTCTGATCCGTTTCTTTTTCAATCTTTGCCTTTTTAACACCAGAGATGCCTTCAACCAAAATAGCATCAGACTGATCAAAGCCCACCATTGAAGAACTAACCTCATCATCAGACTGATTGTTAGGCGTAAAAACAATCGTGCCTTGAGTTTCACCACGCGCATTGCTCGTCAGTTGTTTAGTCGTCCAATTTGAAAACCCATGGCCAATTGCCAAAATTGTGACAACAGCTGCGATCCCAATAACGATGCCGACCATGGTTAGGATACTACGCCGCTTATTTTTAAAAATCGACCGTAATGCTGTCTCCCATACTTCTTGAAATCTCATACTTCCACCTGCTTATCCGACGTAATTGCACCGTCAAAAATTGTGATCAACCGGTCGCCGTATTCTGATACACGTTTATCATGGGTTACAAGCAAAACTGTGGTGCCTTCATCTTCATTCAACTTTTTGAAAATTGCCATGATTTCACTAGATGTTTTTGAATCTAATGCACCGGTGGGTTCATCAGCCAAAACAAACTTAGGTTTATGCACAATAGCCCGTGCAATGGCTACCCGCTGCTGCTGCCCCCCTGATAATTCATTAGGGATCTTAGTGGCACTATTCGGTAATCCAACCTTTTCTAAAGCTTCTAAAACAATCGGTTTGGCCTCTCTTTTAGACATGCCGCCATATAGCAACGGCAATTCAACGTTTTCCAAGATTGTATTGTTCTGGATCAATTTAAAATTTTGGAAAACAAAACCAACACTTTGATTACGTAAACGCGACAAGGTTCGGTCATCGATTGTATCGTATGACTGACCATCGAATTGGTATTCACCCTCAAATGAACGGTCAATAAAGCCCAACACATTGATCAACGACGTCTTACCAGCGCCTGAAGGTCCCATAATTGAAACAAACTCTCCGGAATCAATACTCAAATTGATGTTTTTGAGCACATGAAACTGACTATCCCCATTTTGGTAGTATTTATTTACATTTTTTAGGTTAATCAGCACTACTGTTGACCTCCTGTCCAGATTTCATATTCTTATCAGGATTGGCCACAATTTTATCTTTCAAATCTAATCCGTTATCCAAGTAAGTGACACCATTGTCTTTGCTGACACGGACTTCAGTTTTGACTGCCTTATTTTTGACAACTCGATAAACATAACTCTTACCTTTTTCTTTAACAATTGCGGCACTCGGGATACGAATGGTATTTTGTGGTACCTTAATTTGAACATTGAAGCCATTGACCAAGCGTTGATCAATTTTAACCGTAAATTTATAGTAAGAAACACTACTACTTGAAGTCCCGGCACCCGCACCACCGGCAGTTGCAGCTGTAGCACTTGAACCAGCCCCACTTTGAGTTGGCACGTTATCAACACTTAAGATCGTACCCTTCAATTTAGCACCTGAACTAATTGGCAATACAGTCACTTGTGTCTGTGGGCGAATTTTGGCATAGTCGTATTCAGAAATCTGACCATTAATTACTTGACCATCACTGATAATTTTCATTGATGGCATCCCTGTTGTTGTGTTAGCGGTATCATCAAGTGAAATCGTGCCTGAAATAGAAGCTTTTACAATCGGATTCAACCGATTTTGGAGATTACTTACCTGAGTTTCGCCTTGTGAAACGGCTAATTCATCTTGGGATAATTGGTTCCGCGCTTGCTGGATGCCTGACTGATCTTGAGCACCAGCTGTCGCTTGCTGTGCCTGGTTCAAAGCTTGTTGGTCCTGTTGCATGGCTAAACGTGCTTTGGCTAAACTAGCTTGTGCTTCATATAATTGGTCTTCAGCTGAACTATCATGCAATGTCATCAAGACTTGTCCAGCTTCAACATGCTGTCCATCTTGAACGTTGATCTGCGATAAAGTTAAAGTGCCAGATACTGGTGTCGTAACATCCACCGTATTATCTGAGGCGATTTGTCCCTTGAGTAGTAATGGAGAATCACGCTTGATTGTTACGATTTGATAATTTGTGTGGTTGCTAGAACGACTGCGAGCAATACCAATTCCAATCATTGCAATGATAAGTACCACCACAATCACCAATCCAATAATAAATCCGCGCTTTTTAAAAACTGACTTCATCAATGTTGCCTCCATAAATTAATCTACAATGTATTCTTGTTCTAGATTACAGTAAAAAATAGTATCTGTCATTGAATTTCGAAATAATTTTGAATTTTTCAGGCTTAAAATACGTTTATCACCAAATCGCAACAAAAAAATATTTTTTTGTCATTATCGTCAAAGTATGCATGTTCATTAAAATCACTAAATGCTGACCCTTTGCTTAAGTATTCACTTATCAAAGATCGAACGATCCATCTTTGGGCATCACGAAAAAAATAAGCCAAAGGATTTCCCCTTGGCCTATTGCTGGATTGACACAGTGATGTTTGATTATCTGCTCTTTAATTCTTGAATATAGCGATAGATTGTTGGCTCTGAAACCTGTAAAGCACGGGCAACATCAGATACAGAGTACTTCATATTAAAGACGCCCTCTTTATTCAGTTGCGCAACAATTTTACGACGGTCACGTGCCTTAAAATTCTCTTGATCAATGCCATAACTTAAAACAATTTGATCTATTTTATCGCGAACCATCTGGTGAACCTTATCTGCAAAACTAAGCTCTTCTTGCTTTTTGGCTTTACGTCCTATAGCAACTTCATTGCTCAAGCTATTCACAACTTCAGCATCCAATTGATATAGTTTAGCCAGATTTGTACTTACACGCAAAAGTGACATAAATGGGGATACATCTGTGATCACACTAATTGCAAATTCTGAATGCTCTCGTCCCATTAATAAAATTGATAAATTAACAGTTTTATGTTTCAAATTAAACTGTTCATGGAATTGCTTCAAGCCACTATTTACTGCTGCTTGAATACGGTCAAGTATGACATCTGGCGTCTTATCACCTTCACGCGCATCAACGATACTGCCATTTTTCACCTGAACAACTGGAAAATCACCTGTTCTCAGCCCCGTTAAAATAATATCACTATTTCTACCTTGTATTCTACCGATATATTCTACTAAATTGTTATAATCCACTTGTTGTGTTTCTCCTAATGTCATAGTTTTCCACATCCTATGAATGTTTCTTGTATTGTGTCACAGAAAATCTTGATGTTAATTTGTATTACTTCATTAATGATACTTGACTTGTATCACCCGTTGCAAATTCTATTTTCACCTCCGAAAATATAAATTTGAACGCACATACTAAAATAACATAGTTTAGCCAAAAAAATCAATAATAATATTATATTTTAACATTTTATATAAAAATATAGTTGTGTACAATTTTAAAACATCAAATTATATTAATAATATCAAGAAAAGAAGCTAGTATGTCAGATCAACCAACACACTAGCTTCACAAAAGTTTCATTATTAAATTAATAAACAGGCTTATTTAATGCCTGATGTTTTTCATCGGCATTAACTTCATCGATTACCTCAGTCAACACGTCATGTGCCAACAGTTTTGCGCGAATTGTTGTCGGTGTTTTGGCTTCATCCCCGTCTAAAAACGCAACATGCTTCATTTTAAAATCTTCATACTCATTAGTATCAACTACATTAGCGCCTAAATCACTTCTTAATTGTGTTTCTGCTTTTTGCTGATCATCACTAAAAATAAAACTTGATTTGTAACCCACTGAACCTAACCATGCTTGCATTATTCATATGCCCCCTGCAATTTACTTATTAAATGCATTATAGGCATATTTAAAATAAAGGCAAGTTTAAAAGTTTCAATTCGAATTAAGACTGTTCTCTTTTTAAAATATGGGTATGTCGTATACCTAGCAGCATCATGATCAACAGCCAAATAATGGAAGCTATTGCTGCCGTCAAAGTAGAGCGATTGATCAAGAGAACGACTAAGACAATTGCTAAGAAGATCAGCACAAAATAATCAGCAAACGGAAATAGCGGCGATTTGAAAACACTTTTAGCTGAATTAGCGCTATGTTTGTAACGCAAGTGCGTGACAACAATACTACCCCAAATAAAAATGAAAGTTGTTGTCGCCACCGATGTAATAAAAGTAAAAACAGATTCAGGAATTACAATGTTTAACAAAACTGAAATCGCAATAACCACTGATGAAAAAATTAAGGCAACAGCAGGCACCTTTTGTTTGGATAATGTCCCTAATGGTTTTAACAACTTAGACTTGGTGTCATAAGTCAAAGAATAAAGCATCCGTCCAGTACTAAAGACAGCACTATTGCAAGCAGAAGCAGCCGCGGTGATGACCACAAAATTAATAATATCAGCCGCAGCTCGAATCCCAACATTTTGAAAGACTAGCACAAAGGGACTTTGATCTGGTAACACCCGATTCCAAGGAAAGATCGAAATAATAACAAATAAAGCACCAACATAAAACAAAATGATTCTTATCGGAATATTATCGATCGCCACTGGCAATACCTTATCAGGATCCTGAGTTTCAGAAGCAGTCAGACCGACTAACTCGATCCCAACAAAACTGAATACTACCATCTGAAACGAAAACAAAAAGCCTTTGAAACCTTTAGGAAAAAAACCACCATAATTGATGATATTACTAAAACTGGCATGACCAGCATTGGTTTTATAATGCGTAAAAATCATGAATAGACCCACGCCAATCAATAGTAAAATTGCAACGATCTTGATCAGTGCAAACCAAAATTCTGTCTCCCCAAAAGCGCCTACGGTTATCAGATTCAGCAACAATAAAATTGCTAGTAAAATCAAACCCGGTAACCACTGCGGCACTTGAGGCAACCAAAACTTGATATACAAACCCACAGCGGTGATTTCGGACATAGCAATTGCGACCCAGCAAAACCAATAAGTCCACCCCGCAACAAAGCCAGCTGTTTCACCCAAGTATTCACGAATAAATTCAACATAAGAATGATAGTTTAAATTAGAAAGTAATAATTCACCCAATGCCCGCATTAGAAAAAAACAGGCAATCCCCGTGATCAGGTAAGCCAGCACAATCGAGGGCCCAGCATAATTGATTGCTTTACCAGAACCTAAGAACAAGCCAGTCCCAATCGTCCCGCCAATGGCAATCAACTGAACATGCCGATTCTTTAAGTTACGCGCCATCTCTGGCTCTTGTTTATGCTCAATCATGATTTTCCTCCATCATTTCCACTTCAATTCGTTTATCTGGAATGCTATGTTCCCTTAAGAATTGCTGCAACATTTGCGGTGAAGCTTTGAAGCGTAATTTTATTCGCTGCAAAGTTCCAAACTGACAAACAACCTGAGTATCTTGCGGTTTTAGTTGAATGATCTGGATATGGGTCACTAGTGGGTAGGGTTTTACAGCGTTTAGACCACCAATGACGCCCCAATTCGATAAACCCCTTTGCCAACAAGCAAACACTAAAAAAGCGATGCCGATAAAAATATTGCTGCTAGCATCTATGAGGTCAGTATTAAAATATTTGATTGAGCCAAACGAAAGCCCAGCAATTATAATACCAATTGTCAATCTAAGCCAATTCATTCGACTACGGAATTTTAATTTCAACAAATCAAGGCCCAAAATCACCAGTAAAACAACTGACATCAATAAATAAACATAATCCAATATTCCCATGTTCTCATCCAATCAATTAAATTAAAAAAACATACCAAAGAGTAATTTTACAGCAACTTTTAATCATTTAATAGTATAAATGAAAAAACTCTTTTACTGCTTTATTAAATTTTAATAATAAGGCAAGATAAAAGAGTTTCTTAAATCAGTTTTAGAATGCTACGATTATTGTTTGACAGCGGATTCATTAAAAGGAATATAAGACCGCTCGAGGCTGGTAGCCACAGCTTGATCTGTAATGTGGCCATCATAGGTGTTGATCCCGGTTAAAATAGTTGGATTATTTTGCGCCGCAGCAACAATACCCTGTTTGGCAATTTGGACAGCATACGGAATCGTGACACTGGTTAAAGCATCTGTCGCTGTTTTAGGTACGGCACCAGGAATGTTGGCAACCGCGTAATGTAACACCTCATGCTTAACATAAATAGGATCATCAAAAGTACTAGCATGATCGGTAGTTTCAAAAATCCCACCTTGATCAATTGGAATATCTACGATCACTGATCCAGGCGCCATGCTTGCAATCATTTCTTCTGTTACTAGCGTAGGTGCCTTAGCTCCCGGAATTAAAACAGCCCCAATAACTAAATCTGACCGCTTAACAGTTTCGGCAATGTTCGCATGATTAGAGAATAATGTTTTAATATTACCGGCAAACAAATCGTCAATGCGCGCTAAAGCACTAGGATTAATATCCAAAATTGTAACGTCCGCGCCTAAGCCTAAAGCTGTTTTCGCAGCATTGAAGCCAACAGTACCAGCCCCAATAACTGTCACACGTCCGTTACGGACACCTGGTACACCAGAGAGTAGCAAACCCTTACCACCATACTGTTCTTGTAAGAATTGAGCTCCAATTAAAATCGACATCCGTCCAGCAACTTCACTCATAGGGACCAGGGCTGGTAACCCACCATCTCGCCCAACCATCGTTTCATAGCCGATAGCAGTCACCTTAGCAGCCAATAACGCATCTGTCAAAGTTGGATTAGGTGCTAGATGTAGATAAGTATAGAGAATTAGGCCAGGTCGAAAATACTTATATTCCTCAGCTAACGGTTCTTTGACCTTGATGACCATATCCGCCTGCCAAGCATCAGCTGCCGAAACAATTTTTGCACCGGCGGCTTTATAAGCATCATCAGAATACCCAGCGCCAATGCCAGCACCAGTTTCAACTAAAACTTCCTGACCAGCATGAATTAAATTCGTGACACCGGCTGGCGTAATGCCAACTCGATTTTCATTATTTTTAATTTCTCTGGGAATGCCAATAATCATGATAACAAACTCCTCTCCTAGCTTGTTCAACAACAAAACCAACAAAAAAGTTATAATACGATAATTCTAATCTTCAACCAAATTCATTGTATTATAGCCCATTTTATTTTACAAAACATACGCTCAAGGAATTTTATATTGCATTCGACCTCATGAGCGTAATCTTAAAGCTAAGTTTAAATTCAATACCATGATCATAAAAATAGTGGCTGAAAACAAAACGTTAGTTTTGTCTCAGCCACACGACTATTTGTTGTTTAAATGTGTTTTAAAGAGCAGCGACCTAACGATGAATCGCTCAAATGGAAAAGGCCACTATTAGTGTGACCCTTGTTATTGCCCGATCACTGAAGGCATTTATCTCACTTCCGTTTATTTTAGAAGTCTCCTATGCTTTGATATTTCCTAAAGTAACTGTATCCCGAGCAATCATCAACTCTTCATTAGTTGGGACTAACAAAATATTGATCTTAGAATCATCAGCGCTGATGATTCGATCTTTGGCCATAATATTGTTCCGGTCGGCATCGAGTTTTGCACCAATAAAGCCTAGTTTATCAACGATTCTAGCACGCATCTTAATATCATTTTCACCCATGCCAGCTGTAAATACCAATGTATCTAAGCCACCCATAATAGCAACATAGGAACCAATGTATTTAACGATACGATTGACGAAAATATCAATCGCAAGTTTTGATTCAGGACGTTCATCACGAGTTTCTTCCAATTCACGCATATCTGGTGATAAACCGGAAATGCCTAATAGGCCTGATTTTTTATTCAAAATATCGATCATATCTTCGGGATCAGTAATGTTTAGTTTTTGCATCAGAAAGGCAACTAAAGAAGCATCAATATCACCGGAACGCGTGCTCATTGTAACTCCAGCTAATGGCGTAAAACCCATCGAAGTATCTAGCGATTTACCATCTTTAACAGCCGTCACTGACACCCCACTGCCCATGTGGAGCGTAATCATTTTTTGTGATGCTAGAGGTACATTCAACAATTTAGCAGCATGCTGGCTGACGTAACGATGGCTCGTCCCATGGGCACCATACTTACGAGCCCCATATTTTTTATAATATTCCATAGGGATACTGTATAAAAAGTTCTCTTCTGGCATCGTTGTATGGAAAGATGTATCAAAGACAGCGACTTCAGGAACATCTGGTAAGATTTTGCGAAAAGCCTCAATACCCTTAGCTTCAGCTGGATTATGTAGCGGGGCATATTCTGCAAGTTCCTTAATTTTTTGCAAATTCTCATCATCAACTAATGCAGAAGATTTGAAAAATTCGCCGCCAGCAACAACTCGATGGCCGACACCATTGATCTCAGAAAAGTCTTTAATAATATCTAGATCGATCAACGTATCCATTAACTTTTTGACAGCGATTTCTTGATTAGGAATATCACCGGTCTCTTTAGTTTTTTTACCATTAAATTTAACGGTAAAAACTGAATTTGATAAACCTAATCGATCAACCATTCCTTCAGCAATGACTGTTTCCTCGGGCATGGTAAATAACTTCCATTTTAATGTCGAACTACCGGCATTGACAGCTAAGATCTTTGACATATGAACCCCTCTATTCTTTCTCTATTTACTAAAATATTTTTGGCGCCAAGCGATCAATTCTTGACGGAACTTTTGCAAACCCGCTTTATCGTTAAAATCTGGCAAATCTCCAAGCAGCACCTGTCCTACTTGTTGCGCGTCAGAACCATGCTTTTGGACGATCAATATCGACTTGCGACTGGCTTCGTCACGAAACAGCTTGGCTGGCAAATTTAATAAACCTTGAAAATAAGCTGTCGTTGTTAAAAACTCAGTTAGTTGCTTGGCTTCATCACTTTGAAAAATAGTTGTTGGAATTACAAAAAAGCCCAATCCTCCCGCTTTTAGTGCATGGATACTTTGCTCAATCATCAAATGATGAACATAGGCATGACCACTTTTAGCGCGAGTTTTAAAGTTTTTAGTATTTGCATCAATTGGATAATAGCCTACTGGTAAATCCGATACCACTAAATCAACATCTTTCGCCAAAACTGGCATAATAGCATCTTGATGGTATAAATCTAAATTGATCAGCAGCCATTGACTAAATACAGCAGCCAATTCAAGAAGTAGATCGTCATTATCAATACCAATGCCCTGCAAAGAAATATCTTGATCTTGCTGTAACTGCTGCATAACTGTCAATATCAAATTGCCACTTCCAACAGCAATATCAAATACATGTCCTTGATCCGGTAGAGCAGTTAATTCATCCACTAAAAAGGCAATTAATGCTCCAATGGCATCTGGTGTTATTTGTTTATTTGGTTCGACTTTATCCGTTTGTATACCCTTAAAAGCCAATAACTGCAAAGTTTGTCGTCGTGTTTGCAAGTCAAATTGATCTAAATCCAGCTTTTGATAAAGCGCTTTAATTTTTGCAATTGTCTCACTTGTCGGTCGCTCATTTTCTACCTTTACGTTTTTATGATCTAAAATATTACCTAAATTTTCAGCCAGAGCATCCAAATAGGTCGTATTTAAATCTTTTCGTAAAAATTCGTTAGATTGGTCTAGTAAATCAAAAAGTCGCTTGACTGGTCGCTCAGTCAAATTCATCACCTCAGGTTAAAATCATACTAGTTTATTGTACCGATAGCTGAATTATTTGGCAACTAATTTCATGTTTTTACTTAGAAAAAATATGTCCCACATTGAGTCCCAACCATTTTATTTGTTTGCAGTATCAATATATTTAAAGCGCTCTCTAGATTTCGTATTCTTTAATTGAACTTCACAGTAAACAAACGACCCCTTTTTAGTAAAAATCGCATTACCCAAACTTGTCTCAATTTTAGAAACATGCTGATCCTGGTAAATTGGTCTAGTCAAGTCAAAAACGATTACAGCTTCTTGATGATGTTGAAATTGACGTAACATAATCATCTGTTGATGATAGGTATTCAAACATTGGATACAAATGAAACCAATCAAACTCAGTAAAAATATAACAACTACGAAAATATAACCCGGCTGCTTCCACTTCAACTTGAACTGCTCCTTACTTTCGGACAAAACAATTGATATTGATAATCTTGTCCAGATGCCATTCGTATCCGCATTAAAATATAAGGTTGATGATATTCAAACCGCATCTGGCGGCAGTTTTCTAACAATGGCATGTAACCTTTAGATTCAAAATTTTGTAATAAAATCGTTAGTTTACCGTTACTATTTTTGGGATAATATGGTGCTACTTCTCGCAACTCCCCCACCCCAGTGTTTTTATCATGATGCCAGATTCGCAATTCTTGACTTTTATACTTAGTATTTAGTTGTTCATTAACCAAATTGATCGATACAAATTCACAGCGTTCGAGATAGTGATCCAGTTGGATGCAAGCTAAGCGTACACGCCAAGATTCTTGTGTACTTAAGGTTGCAATCTCCATATGATGTTTAGCTAACAGTGTCGTTTGGATCAATATGACACAACAGCAAAGCACAAACAGACTAAGCACCATTTCCACTAATGTAAAAGCAGCTTGCTTAGAACACATAGCACTCAACTCGGTCACCATCTGACCACTGAATTTTTATGCCGCTATCATTGTGGTAAATTTGTTCTGGACGATCCATTGTGGGTTGAGCACCTCGCAAAATATTCACTGCTTGAAAAGTTCGCGTCACCTGATGATTTGCAATTTTTAATTGGTGTCGCGTACTTAAAAAGACGCTTAATAAAACTAATAAGCCAAGAAATATCAAATTTAGACTTACCATATTTTCAGCAAGCAAAATCGCACTACGTTTTTTGTACATGTAAAATACCCCATCCTATTTGAATCTTGTATGTATAGATTTGCCCCGATTCTGTGGTAAAAGATAGCGTTCTCGGCGCAGTTATACCTTCATCACTCATTGCAATTAGCCTATCCTTTGAAGAAATTTTAACTTTGGTGATCGATTTTGGTAATGGAATTGCTTGCTTGGGTCTAGTTTCGATGATAAAGACCACTTGGTGCGGGTCGACCCTAATCCAGGCAGCCCGGTGCGTTAACATGGTTTCATTTAGATAACGCATATATTGCGCTTCAAAATTTTTGAAGAAATAACGTTGCTCTTGCTTAACGCGAATGGCGGGTACAATTGTAAAACTCATTGCGACGATTAAACTTAAAATAAAGATCACAATAATTGATTCTACAAAAGTAAAACCTTGATGTTTCATTCTTTCTTAGGTAGATTAACTTGCCCATTGGCATCAATGGTATATCCTTTTTCGACAGCTTGCTTACGCTGACTCTCATTCAAAAGCTGTGCTTCTTTCAGTTTTTGCCAAGGATCAACTTTTAAATTGGCAACGTCATTGTCCTCCGTATATATATCGACTTGGGTCTGGATGGTTTTCTCAAAAGCAGCATCCACGCGGCTACTGGCATGATTTCTCTGGGCATTGATATTCGGTAAGAATATGATCAAAAGTAAAGCAATTATAAAGATAACAGCAACCATTTCTAATAATGTAAACGCCTTCTTCGATTTAAATAACTCTTTTTTGATACTTAAGTTTTTCAACATTCATACATTCCCCATCGTTTTATAAATTGGTAATAATAACTGCAGATAAATCAAAACAACAATCGAAGCCACAAACAAAAATGCCAATGGCTGAATTAATAGCAATAGGCGATTCAAACGTGCAACTAAAGCTTCAAATAATAATTCACTATAAATATTTAATTCTTCAGCTAATAAAGACAGAGTTGTACCACGTTTCATAAAGATAATTAAATCGTTAGGTAGAATAGGATTAAACGCAACAATCTTTTCTAGTTTTTTACCTTGCGATAATTTACATTTTATGTCTAATGATATTTGAGAAAATAGACTCTCCTTAGATAGGCGACTTAAGGCAAAGAGTAACTCTGATAAATTTAGACCATTCCCAAGCAAAACTGCTAAATTACTACAAACTAAATATTGATAATATTGTAAATAAATCTGACCAATCAACGGTAATTTAACTTTAAACAAAACCCGTTGATACGCATTCAAATAACGATAGCGATAATAAAGAACCCCCATCAAAACTACAAGCATCGTTCCAATGCATGCTGGCACCCAAAAGATCATTTTAGGTAATACCAGTGGTGTTCCGCCCAGATCTTGTAACTGTGGTGTGATAAATAAGCGCATTACTAAGAAACAGCCTAACAGCATCACAACCAATAAAATTGGATAATTCAACAGTTGCCGAATCTTCTTAGTCTGCTTTTGCTTAATTTCCAGCCAATTAGTCACACGCTGTAAACTGACGATTAGTTGCCCATGTTGATCAGCAATAGCTAATTGATCTAAAATTTCCTGATGAATCCCAATTCTTTTAAAAGCTCTTGCCAATGAATCGCCTTGTCGCAACTGCTTCCTTAAGACTTGCAGCCAATTTCGTTGGTCCGGCAAAAAATCCATCATAAATTGCAACGCAATCGCAATTGAAAACCCATTGCGCAACATTTGTCCTAAAATTTGGAATAGCTGAATTTGTTGTTTCAAACTTGGCCGCTTAGCCTTGATAGAAAAGATTGTGAACTGCCGTTGTGATTTTGCCATTGTGTAATAGATGATCCAAGTGATAGTGCCATTGAACAAATACTTGTCTAGGGTTTTGGATCAGTTCAGATAAGGCATTGTCCTTTAAAATGTCACAAAGCAGCCTTAATTCACGATCTGTATCAGGAATTAAGCGTTGGTAGCAAATACCTGTCAGCGCATTTTTTAATAAAACTGGCGTAATCCCAAGATCTAGTAATCGCTCTACCACGCCTCCTGTAGAACGCGCATGCAGTGTCGTTAAGACTAAATGCCCGCTCAAAGCAGCCGTAATGGCGGCTTGGGCTGTTGCCGAATTACGAATTTCGCCAACAATCAAAACATCAGGCCGATGTCGCAAAACACCACTTAACAAAGTCACATAATCCATGGCAGCTGCTTCATTGACTTGTAGTTGTAAAATACGCTCGTCCTTAATTTCAGTTGGATCTTCTACCGCAATGACGGTTTGTGTCTCACTTAATTGCGTTGCTAAATGGTATAGCGTCGTTGTCTTGCCAGAACCTGTTGGTCCAGACAATACCACCAATCCCCGCTGCTGACATAATTCAAATAACGTTTGTTCCTGGCTGGCAACATAGAATTCACTTGATTTCTGTTGGGGATATAAAATTCTAACGACCATTGATTCTCGATTTTCAAAATTACCAATCGTAGATAATCTCAATTGATAAACATGCTTTTGAAATTGATAACTCATTACCCCTGTCTGTGGACGACGATTCTCACTGATATTCATTTGCGCTTGGTATTTCAAATAGTTCAACACACTTAAAATCTCATGATAGCTCCGTCGAGCTACCACTTGTTTATGTTGCTGTACACGTTGGTGGATCTCATAAGTATCAGCTAGCGGTAAAAAATAAACATCCGAGGCTTTATTCAAAATTGCTTGTCCAATAAGGTTTTC
The DNA here is from genome assembly GCF_021030645.1 of Agrilactobacillus fermenti. Classification (GTDB taxonomy): domain Bacteria; phylum Bacillota; class Bacilli; order Lactobacillales; family Lactobacillaceae; genus Agrilactobacillus; species Agrilactobacillus fermenti. The sequence goes on from NZ_JACGCJ010000013.1 coordinate 57,800, forward strand.
TACCGTGGCTTGGATATCCATGTTTTCACCTCCCTTTATAAATAGATACGCAAAAATCACAAAAAAATAAGACCGAGTCCAAAATATTAATTTTGTCTCAGCCTTATGCTATTCTGATTGACTTTACACTCGATTTATTTTACAAACTATTGAAGTCTAACCGTGTGTCAAAAGACAATGCCCTCATTCTCCTCAATCAGAAATTATTAATTTGTTGTTGTTTCATCTGGTAACTCGCCGCCAGTATAAACATCTGATACATCATCGTTATCTTCCAAACGATCAATCAATTTTTCATATTGTTCAATTTTATCATCAGGAACAGCGACATAGTTTTGCGGAATCATTGTAAGTTCAGCGTTAGCCAACTTGTACCCCTTAGCTTCTAAACTGTCTCGAACAGCCGTGAAGTCTGACGGATCTGTATAAATTTCAAACGCTTCATCGCTAGTTTGTAAATCTTCACCACCAGCATCCATAACATCTTCCAACATCTGATCTTCATCCGCATCCGTTGTTGTCCGATCAATTGCAAGATAGCCTTTACGATCGAACATATAACTAACCGAACCAGCTGAGCCCAAACTACCGCCATTGCGAGTGAAAGCTACTCGAACATCAGAAGCCGTCCGGTTTTTATTATCAGTCAACGCATAAACTAGCACTGGTACGCCACCAGGAGCATAGCCTTCATAAACAACTTCATCGTAATGCTCGTCGGTGCCACCTGCAGCTTTATCAATGGCACGTTTAATGTTGTCTTTGGGCATATTAGCAGCGCGAGCTTTATCCATCATCAAACGTAACTGTGGGTTACCGCTTGGGTCAGGACCACCACTCTTTGCTGCCATATATAATTCACGAGACAATTTTTGAAAAATCTTGCCACGTTTAGCGTCTTGAGCATTTTTACGGCCTTGAATATTATGCCATTTGGAATGTCCTGACATTAACGTTTCCCTCTTTCTGGATTAATTTAATTAGTCATAGTCATACGCATACTAGTATAGCAAAGTCATGGGGGCGATTCAATTACGGTTACAATTTTATTTTGCGGCGGCGCCAACAAATGCCAAGAGCCAACAGTAACCCTAATAGACTTGCCATACTGTCCAACATAACATCTTGAAATAATGGCGTTCGATCGCCAGTTAACATTTGATGAAATTCATCCGTAGCTGCAAAGCCAGTACAGGCTAACCAAAACGTTATTCCTGCAAACCAACGGCCCCGGATTCGATTTTGAAAACCCAAATAAGTACTCAAACCAAGTATAAAGTATGTTAGAAAATGAGCCCCCTTACGTATAAAAAATTCAATGAACTTAAAATAGCCAATGGCCGCAATTGATTGGGTTTTCCCAGCATAGGAAAATGAAATATGGGCCAACTGCTGCTTAAAAGGTTGATTAGCCAATACCTTTTGCAAGAATGGGACTGAAGTTTGCTCCTGATAAGTCATTGAAGAACTGATCAATAATGTCGAAATAATAACCAATACAATGATGATAAAAATATGGTTCCGTTTAATATTACAACACCTCATTTCTAATATAGCAATGCACCACGAGTGCTTTAAATTGTGTTATGATAATCCCGTATTATAGAAAGGAGATCAATATGACAAAAAAACTGAAACTGATTTTTACTAGTTTAACAGTCTGTCTCATGTTGATCACCCTCATCTACTTGATAGTTGCTAATCATCCTTTGAAACAAGGTCATGCGTCACAAATGAGTGCGCCAACGATTGTCAAACATGTTCCAAAGACAAAAGCACCACAGCAATCTAACCAGTTAACCGACTATTGGCAACAGCCATCTGAGGATAAGCCCTATCCAAATGTGGCTCACTATGCTAATTTAAGTGTCGATGTATCTATTCATAAGCAACGTGTTTACTTGAAGGCTGGCAAACAAACGCTATACACGATGTTAGCTTCAACTGGTAAAGATGGGGGCACACCTACTGGAACTTTCAAAATCGAAGCTGAGCGGGGACAGAAATTCTACAACTCAGAATCTAAAGAAGGCGCTAATTATTGGGTTTCTTTTAAAGACCATGGTATTTACCTTTTTCATACTGTACCAACAAATCAAGCAGGTACTTACGACTTAACACAAGCAAAGCAACTGGGCAAACAGGCCAACTCTCACGGCTGTATCCGCCTCAGTGTTGCCGATGCTAAATGGTTCTTTGAAAATATTCCGGAAAATACACCCGTACACATTTATAACTAGCTTGGTGTAACCATTAATAATTCATAAACATAGCAGATCTCGTCTTTCAAGGTCTGCTTTTTATGATACAAACGCGCCACGGCTTCTAACAATTCTGGAACCTCTGCATTAATAACCTGATCTTTAAGATCCATCAATAACAAATGCCGATCAACTGGTTCAAAAGTTTTGAATATTAAATGATCTACTGAATAAGTTTGTCCTAAATCAGCCAAAGCATTTTTTCTTGATTGCATCACAGCATCATTAAATGTGTCATCAGGGGATTGCAAGGTAACTGAACGTGAAATAATGGTATCCAACTGACTCTGCCGCCGTATAAAATGCCCAAAAATAACGCCATTAACGGCTAATTGTAATAATTGCTCCATCTCTTTTGCATCTGTTACATCTGGAAACATACTAGCGAAAATAATATCATACTTACCAACTCGTGATATAAATGTTTGCCAATTAGCCTGCACAAATGTGATATTATCGAAGCCATGCGTTTGTTCCGCTTGTCGCGCAAATTTTAACATTTCCTGGGAAATATCTAAGGCGACGACTTGTTGGGCATTGGCTGCTAAAACGGGTAAAAATCGGCCTGCACCAGTACCTAAATCCAACACAGTTGCTGTTGGTAATAAGTGTCGTTTCTTCAAAACTTGTTCAACACGGGACGCCAGCGGTAACTGGCTCTCAGCCTGTATCGCTGCGTATTCTGGTGCAAAAGCATCCCAATAAGTTTGCAGATCTGTTTCGTCCATTTTCCCAACTCCGATATCAAACACTAATTTCTTTTTTAACTAGCCCTATTATCACAGAAATATAAAGTGAACTCAAAGCCAATTTACCTCATTTTACTGCAGATGCCCCGTAATCGTTAAGACCCTATTTTAAGCCTAAAAAATCAGATGCGGAGGACAAGTAATCATACGTTGTCTCCACATCTGATGACATAGATAAGGTTGAATTGAACAGCCGCTTCAAAACTTAATTAAAATATGGCGTTCAAATGTGTCTATTCCACAGTTACACTTTTGGCAAGGTTTCTTGGCTGATCCACGTTATAACCTCGTTGTAAAGTAGCGTAATAAGCTAGCAATTGTGTTGGTACGATACTAACGAGTGGTGATAAAACCGTTTCAAGTGTTGGGATAATAATTTGATCACCGGCTTGAGCTAGATCTTCACTTACAATTTTTAAAGTTTTCGCGCCGCGTGCCTGTACCTCTTGAACATTACCACGGGTATGAGAGGCTGTTTCTTTATCAGTAATAATGGCCGCAACTGGCGTGCCTTCTTCAATTAGAGAAATCGTCCCATGTTTTAATTCACCCGCTGCAAAACCTTCAGCTTGAATATATGAAACCTCTTTGAGTTTTAATGCAGCTTCTAGACTAGCCCAATAATCAATGCCACGGCCAATATAGAAAGCATTGCGTGTATTGGCAAAGAATTCATGCGCCAATTGTTCGATATCATCCTTGCTATCGACAATTGTTTGGATACCATTAGCAGCCAAGCCTAATTGATGCTTAACATCTAAGTCATTTGCTGAAGGCAATCCCTTAGCAACAGCTAGTGCTTGAGCTAAAATAGTTTCAACAGTGATTTGAGCTGTATAAGCTTTAGTTGAAGCAACAGCTATCTCAGGGCCAGCTTTTAATAGCAGTGTAAAATCAGCTTCACGCGATAGAGTCGAGGCTTCAACGTTAGTCAAAGTCAAACTTGGGAAACCGCGTTTGTTTGTTTCAACCAATACTTGGCGACTATCTGCTGTCTCACCACTCTGGGATAAGTAAATAAAGAATGGTTTCTTAGAAAGCAACGGCATATGGTAGCCAAATTCAGAAGCCAACTCTACTTCAACAGGTATTTGTGCAATCTGCTCAATAATTGGTTTCCCAACCAACCCCGCATGATAACTTGTTCCAGCGGCTACAATGTACAAGCGATCAGCTTCTTTAAGCGCATCGATCAATTTTGGATCAAAGTTAAAGGTCCCGTCCTCATTGATATATTCTTGTACTAAGCGGCGTAAAACAGCTGGTTGTTCATCAATTTCTTTAAGCATGTAGTATGGGTAAGTCCCTTTAGAAATATCAGATGGATCTAAGTTAACATGGTAAGGTTTCCGCGTTACTTCATTGCCCTGTTCATCCATAAGTTGAATCTTGTCCTTGGTAACGATGACCATCTCACCATCATGCAATTCAACAAAATCTTTGGTTTGAGCAACCATAGCTAATGCATCCGAGCAAACGACATTGAAACCATCACCAACACCAACTAATAACGGACTCTTATTCTTTGCGACAAATAATTTATCAGGCTCTTCACGATCAACTAATAAAAATGCATATGAACCATCAATGATACTCAGTGCCTTCCGGAAAGCACTCTCAGTATCTAAGCCACCGTCTTCAACTAGAACACCGATCAATTGAACGGCAACTTCGGTATCCGTAGAACTTACAAGGTTAACGCCCTTTAAATACTGTTCTTTAATTTCTTGGTAATTGTTGATAACGCCATTATGAACTAAATAAAACCGGCCGCTTTGAGAAACATGTGGATGGGCATTAACATCACTTGGTGCGCCATGCGTTGCCCAGCGTGTATGACCGATACCCATCATCCCTTGAACTTCAGGACCAACCGCACTTTCAAGTTGAGAAATCTTACCTTTTTCTTTGACAAGGTAATCATGTCCTGCTTGATCATTTACATAAATGCCAGCAGAATCATAACCGCGATATTCCAATTTCTCTAAACCTTTTAATAAAATTTCGGTTGTATCTTTTTTACCAATTACGCCAACAATTCCACACATATGTTATACATCCCTATTCATCGTTTATAGTGAATTCTTAATTTCAATTACATTTCCAGTCGCTGATCAACTTTCTGTTCAAACTTCACAGCCTGTTTTTGTGTTGATCTGTAGAGTGCGATCCCTTGAGCCACCCGCCGAATCTTTCGATAAGCTCATTCCTCGTCATCCGTTTCACGGACCAGGCGCTATCCTTTTGTAAATTGGTATAGTCCCTCCTTACCGTTTTGATGCTTTCTGGAAACAAGAGATATAATAACCCATAAGCGAAATGAATGTCAAGAGAATTTTAAATTGGTATATATAATTTTTACTAATTGGTATACAGTTATATTTTAGCTGAAACTTGCATTTTCATAGTCTTCTTGCTTAAACTAAGTTAAAAAGGAGCGAAGGTTCATGACACCGCAAGAAAAACGTATCAATTTATTAATAGAAATTTTAAAAATTCCCACAATTGCTCAAAATGAAGGTCAAGTGGCGACAGTTCTAGCAAATTTTCTAACGGATAAAACGATCTCTGCTACTTTTGTTGAATATGCCCCAGGCCGCAATAATCTAATCATTGACTTTAACAATCCTAATGGTGATAAACCAACTTTAGCATTGAGTGGCCATTTAGACGTCGTTGCAACTGGTGATACAACAAAATGGCGGCACCAGCCTTTTAGTGCCCAAATCGATCAAGATCGGATTTATGGCCGTGGTGCTACCGACATGAAGGCTGGCGTGGCAGCTATGACCATGGCTGCTAAAGAATTATTAACTACAGATTTTCACGATCCTTTAAGGCTGATTTTTACTGTAGGTGAGGAAATTGATAATTATGGTGCGCGCCAACTAACTAAGGCCGGTTATTTAAAGCCAGTAACAGCAATGATTATTGGTGAACCTACCAACCATGATATTTGGTTTGCACACAAAGGCATTATTGATTTTACCGCTGAATCTATCGGCAAAACTGCCCACGGTGCTATGCCGCAACTTGGTATTAACGCCATTCAAAATTTACTGGATTATTATAACCAACAGCAAAGCGAGCTCGCACCCCTGCTAGCTCAAAAAGACCCTGATTTGGGCTACACAACAGCTAATGTAACTTTGATCCATGGTGGTGAACAAATTAACACCATTCCAGGCACTGCTAAACTGCGTGGCAATATCCGTACAGTCACTCGTGTTCCCAACGAAAAAATTGCCGCCGCCTTACAAAAAGCAGCTACGCACGTTAATGCGAAGCCCCATCACCAAATTAAAGTTCAAGTGGATTCGACTATCAATGCTGTCAAAACTGATGCCAATCAACCATTTTTAAAAACACTGCAAGCCATTGTACAAGCACAGGGCTGGTCTGGTGCATTAGTGACTGGGGCCCCAATTACGGATGCAGCAATTTTCCAGGAAGACCATCATTTCCCCTTTGCAATTTTTGGTCCTGGAAATAATACGGCACATCAAGTTGATGAATACGTTACTATTAGCGACTATCTCACGAGTATTGATATTTATAAACAAATAATCGTTAGTTACTATCAATCCAATTAAAAGCGTTTCATTCAATAGTACGGGCCAGCCAAAAGCGACTATCTTTAATTGCAAACAGGAGCCAGAACAAAGTTAATATTTTGTCCTGACTCCTGTTTATTTACGAATCATTTAGTTTAAAACATGCTCCAAAAGACATTGTCCGCACTTAACGACGAACCACTTAAATGGAAAAACTACCATTTATCGTAATTCTTGTTAAGGCTCAGCCGTTAAACGCCTTTTGTCCCACTCTCATCTATACCCATAACATTTTTGACAACTTCAGCGATTTGATCAACATATGTGCTTACTTTTTCTTGTGTGGCTGCTTCACCCATGACCCGCAATAGAGGCTCCGTGCCGCTTGGTCGAACTAAAATACGGCCATCTCCAGCCATTTCTTTCTCAACGGTATCAATAGATTCCGTGATTTCTGGATATTGTTTCCAATTTTTCTTATCTTTAACTTTCACATTAACTAATTTTTGCGGATAAGTGTGCACCTCATCGGCTAACTCGGATAACTTCTTACCAGTTTGTTTCATAACATTTAATAACTGCAGTCCAGTCAACATACCGTCACCAGTATTATGATAATCTAGTAAAATAATATGTCCGGATTGTTCACCGCCCAGATTATAGCCATCTTTACGCATTTCTTCAACAACATAACGGTCACCGACGTCGGTCTGGACTGATTTTAAACCATTAGCTTCCATAGCTTTATACAAGCCAATATTACTCATAACTGTGGTTACGATCGTATCTTGTTTGAGCCGACCACGTTCACTGAAATATTTACCTAAAATGAACATGATCTTATCGCCATCGACAATATTGCCTAGTTCATCAACCGCAATACAGCGGTCACCATCGCCATCAAAAGCAAGCCCGGCAACTGCGCCCTTTTCAACAACCGTTTTAGCCAGTTGTTCAGGATGTGTTGACCCAACTTCCTTATTGATATTGAGCCCATCTGGGTTGGTAGCAATCGTATCGAATTCTGTTTCAACATCGGCAAATAACTTGCTCACTAAATTAGAAGTAGACCCATTAGCTGCATCCAAAACAATATTTAATCCAGATAGATCATCAGGTAATGTCTGAGCTAAAAATTGCAAATATTTTAGGGAACCTTCGGGATAATCTTCAACATACCCTAAACCTTCGGCTGATGGTCTTGGTAATTCATCTGTAGGTGCATCAATATAGTGCTCTATCTCTTCTTCTGTTTCATCAGATAATTTATACCCATCTGATCCAAAGAACTTAATGCCATTATCTTCAGCTGGATTATGGGACGCTGAAATCATGATGCCGGCATCTGCATCTTGTACACGAATCAAGTAAGCGACTGCTGGCGTTGTAATCACACCGAGATCCAACACCTCAATGCCAACAGACAATAAACCAGAAATTAACGCATCTTTAAGCATAGGTCCAGAAATACGTGTATCAGTTGCCACCAGTACACGTGGCCGTTTTCGTTCATCTTCATGATGCTCGGTTAAGACATAGCCTCCGGCACGGCCTAACTTAAATGCCATTTCTGGTTTCAGACCTTTATTTGCGACACCACGTACACCGTCAGTTCCAAAATACTTTGTCATGTTTTTACCTCTCAACTGTTCATAATTTATCTTCTAAATTTTACACTTAATTCAGTTTCTATTTCAAACTAGGATGAACTTGTTTCAGTCGATACACTCGACTGACTTGAACTCGAACTACTTTCAGAATGACTACTAGATTGTGCACTACTCGTTGCAGCAGTGCTTGAACCGGTAGAACCTTGCGATGCAGGATACTGTGACGTACGCGCTTGATTCACAGTCGCCCCTTCACTAGAAGCCGTAGCCGCTGCTTCCTCATTGGTAGACTTAGTTACTTTGATGCTTACTCGAATCGTTTGCGGATCAACATCCTGTAATCCAGTGCCTTTAAGATCGATTTTTACATCTTTATTCGTTGTTTGAGAAATACCCGAGACATCTACGGGAACCGATAAATTTTTAATTTTATCTAGTGTTGCCTGAGTCCCGCTGACGGTTACTTGCCGAGTATCTGACGTAAATTCATATTTTAACGACTTATCAGCATTCCCTACCTGATTAAAATTTAAGGTTACTTTCTTGCTTGGTAAATAAACGGGAATATTCACATGCACGGTTTGCGGCTCTAAAACTACATTAATCGTCTTACCAGAACTATCTAGGGCCTGCAATAGTACTTCTTGATCAATATTGGTCTTGTGTTCATTACTAACCCCTACGTTTGCGACTACTTGGTGGACCCGCTCAATATCCGCTTTAGAGCCCGTTGCTTGTACCGTCTCTTGACTCAGCTTCGGCTCACCAACTCTATAGCCATCGGCAATACTGTTTTTATTAAATTGAACTTGAATTGGAAATACTTGCGTGGCTTTTGCCTGAATATTGATCGTAATATATTTCGGTTTAATCTTATAAGTAATGTCATTATTTAGACCCTGCTGCTTCAATTCCACTCGATGTCGCCCAATACCTAATCGACGTAAATCAGCCATTACTTTAAAATTTTGTGTATTAGCCGTCGTCGTCACCAGTGCACTTGGCCCTTCCAATTGCACGCTGACTTTTTCTGGATAGCCCGTAATAAAGTACTTGTCGGAGTCCGTTTGCAACTCTAAAGGCATACTAACTGTCTGTTTCTTGGTTGCCAACACTTCCTTATTACCATCTGAAGAACTTCGTGTAGTTGATAGCTTCCCCAAATTAACATACGTAAAAAGGCCTAATGCAAACAACAATGACAGCACTTTATAAACCCAAGTTTTTGTAAAGAGTTTATTCACGATCAGGCCCCCTTCTTAAAAAAGCCATCGAAAAACGTCTTTAGACCATTTTTTTGTGGTTCTTTGGGAATCAGTTGTGTATTTAAGTATTTTAAATAATCTTCTCGGGTAAGGTCACGTAGCAACTCGCTGTTTTTGGTAATGGTCACCCCGCCAGTCTCCTCAGAAACAACAATTGTCAAAGCATCTGTCACTTCACTGATCCCTACAGCTGCCCGATGCCGGGTCCCCAATTCTTTGGGAATCGTACTACTTTCTGATAGAGGTAGATACGCCGCGGCAACGGCAATCTTACCATCACGAATAATCACAGCCCCATCATGCAGCGGGGTATTAGGAATAAAAATATTAATCAGTAACGCCCCGGTGACATCAGCATCCAAGGGTATGCCCGTCTCTATGTAGTCTTCTAACCCCGTAGACATTTGCATCGTGATCAATGCCCCAATACGTCGCTTAGACATATATTGTATTGCTTTATCCAAGCCAGCAATAAGCGACTTTGTTTCTTGATTAATTTCTTGACTATTCCGTCGAAATAAAGAACTGCGCCCGAGATGCTCCAAGCCTCGACGTATTTCAGGTTGAAATATCACGACTAGCGCCAACACGCCCCAATTGATCACTTGGTCCATGATGTAAGAAACAGTCTGCAAATTCAAAAACCAACTGATCAATTTGATTGCAATGATCACTGCAATACCCTTCATCAATTGAACCGCTTTGGTGCCCTTGATCAACATGATCAATTTATAAATAAAATACCAAACAACGGCGATATCGATGACATTCATAAAGTTTTGTAACGTCCAAATATTGGCCCAATCGATCGACATGCTTTGCCTCCTAAAAAAATCGTCCGCATTATTATAACATGAAAGCTACTTCTTGTTGAACGTTCCCATTCAGTAGTGGCTGAACAAAAGCGGTATTTTATGTTAACTAGCTATATAACGACGAACATTCTTAGTGCGTACAGATTACAAAAAATAAAAAATTTTTTACCCAACCACAAACAGCTTGAATAATAAATCTAATACCTATTATGGTTTTTATCAATCCTTAGCCACCGATGATGTCACACGTTCAGCTGACATATAGGCTTGAATACTGGTACAATAGAATGCAAAACGATGTTCTTTTGTGCTAAAACTAAATTTATTTTGAATTTAGTTCTAGGCAGCCATCGTCATTCATTAAATAATTAATAATTGGAGTCATCCCCATGAATAAATCTCAAATTCGTTGGTTCATTCGTTTTGCCTACATCTTCTTTTTAATTTTTGCTTTTGTAGGTATCAAAAATCCGTTTGAATTTATTTTTTTAAACACACTCTTAGCTTATATTCCCATTGAAATTGCGTTTCACCTAAGTGACCAACAAATCAAATCAAATTTGATCTATCTACTATTGTTACTAATTTGGCTGCTTTTTTATCCCAATACGCCCTACCTATTGACCGATCTTTTTCATCTTTCACTATTACACCCTTATAATCAAACCACCATGTTAATGCGCGCCAATACGCACCTCTGGCTTTACTTTGCCTACCTAGTAACTAGTGCTATCGTCTCAACAATTCTAGGTTTTGCAACAATGAAAAATACGCTGATCCAAGTGAATCAGCGCTTCTTTCACGGTAAAACCCATTATTATCCTTTTTTATTAGAATTAACACTACTGTTAACAGCAATTGGTATCTACATTGGTCGTTTTTTACGTATTCATACTGTCTATTTGCTAGATCCAAGCCGAGTCATAACGCCAATTTTACATATGTGGCATCCAGAAAGTCTGGCTTTTATTGCAATTCTTTGGGTTATCATGAATTTGATCTATTTGAGTATTTGGTGCTTTAATCGGCTAACAAAAGTTGAGTAATTGTTATTTATGCATCTTGAACTCTAAAAATAGATCATTATACCGCTGTACCCACGTTGGCCCTAAATCTTGATAGACCTGCAGATTACGCACTGTTTGTTGATCAGGATAGAACTGTTTGTCTTCACGAATTGCTTTTGGCAACAAACGTTTTGCTAAGCGATTTGGAGTGGCATAGCCAATGTATTCAGCATTTTGTGCCGCATTTTTAGGTTGCAGCATAAAATTAATAAAGGCATAGGCAGCTTTTTTATGCTTAACTGTCCTGGGAATGACAATGTTATCAAACCATAAATTACTACCTTCTGAAGGGACCACATAGTGCAGGTGACTGTTATTAGCCAGCATTTCTGCTGCCTCTCCAGACCAAGTGACCGCTAAGGGTGCTTCATTATCGCTCATATACATTTTAATTTCATCGGCAACGACTGCTTTCACATTTGGTGCGAGTTGATCAAGATCGGTGGCTGCTTTTTGAAGCTGCACCTGATTCGTGCTGTTCATGGAAGCCCCATCCTTAACTAGAGCAAGTCCCATAATATCTCGAGCACTATCTACCAGCATGATACTATTGCGCCATTTAGGTTGCCATAAATCACGCCAATGCTGCATTTCACTGGCTTTTACATATCTATCATTATAAATAATCCCCAGTGTCCCCCAAAAATAAGGCACTGAATATTGATTATGCTGGTCAAAACTTTGATCAAGAAATTCTGGTTCGATGTTAGATAGGCCAACGATTTTTTGCTTACTTAATGGAACTAACAAGTGTGCCTTACGCATCTTCTCAATCATGTAATCACTAGGAATGGCAATGTCATAGGCTGTTCCGCCTTGTTGGATCTTAGTAAACATTGCCTCATTACTGTCAAAAGTTTCATACTTCACTTGGTAGCCAGTTTCATGTTCAAATTTAGTGATCAACTGTGGATCAATATAATCTCCCCAGTTAAAAATCGTCAACGTTTTATCCGCATTTCCCTGACCAGAAGCTTGATTCAAGGATTTGATACCCAATCCAAGAAAAACACTGATCAAAACGATAATGACTGCAAAAATTCCGAATCGTTTCATTTAAGATACACCCCATCCTTTTGCCGTCTCTGTCGCCGGGACTGTGTATACTGATTTAATAAATAATAACCAACAATTAAAATAATTGAGAATAAAAACATCAAAGCTGATAAGGCATTGATTTCCAAATTAATGCCTTGACGCGCCCGAGAATAAATCTCAACCGACAGCGTTGCAAAACCATTCCCAGTTACAAAGAAGGTCACAGCAAAATCATCTAATGAGTAGGTGAACGCCATAAAGTACCCAGAAAAAACACTTGGTAAAATAAACGGCAAAATCACTCGGCTTAATATCTGCCAGCTATTTGCGCCTAAATCTCGGGCAGCATCGATCATTGCGTAATCCATTTCCTGTAAACGAGGTAAAACTAACAACACTACAATTGGAATCGAAAAGGCAATATGACTTGCCAAAACTGAACCAAAACCTAAGGCGATGCCCATCGCTGTGAATAGAATCAAAAAGCTGGCACCAATAATAACATCGGGGGAAACCATTAAAATATTATTCAGCGATAATAGTAAATTTCGTGTGTGTCGTCTGCGGACTTGATAAATGCCAAGCGCGCCCAGAGAACCAACAATAGTAGCAATCAGAGCTGACAGAATCGCAACCAGAAAGGTCTGCAAAACGATGATGATCAACCGTGAATCTGCAAATAATGTTTGATAATGACTCCAAGTAAAGCCCTTAAAACCAGACATGTTTTTACCAGAATTAAAGGAATAAAAAACCAGATAAAAAATTGGCATATATAAAATTGCAAAAGCAAAGGCTAAATATAATTTACCGATCCAAGTATGTTTTTCAGTCATCGTTTCACACCCCCTTTACGGCGACTGGCCGTTAACATCATCGTTATAAACATGATTATGATCAGTACGACGCCGATCGTAGAGCCCATGCCCCAATTCATTGTCGTCAAAAAATGTTCTTCAATCGCTGTCCCTAACGTAATCACACGATTACCACCAATCAGTCTCGTAATCATAAATAACGAGAGGGAAGGAATAAAGACCGACTGCACACCAGACCGCACGCCGTTGGCACTCATGGGTATGATGACACGCCACAAAGTTTGGACGTTGTTAGCGCCTAAATCATGGCTGGCATTGATAATTGCTGGATCAATATCCACCAATGAATTATAAATTGGCAAAATCATAAATGGAATTTGAATATAGGCAGCAACAAGTACAAAACTCATATTTGTAAATAATATTTGCTGGGGACCAATACCTATAAAAGTTAAGAAATGATTAACCGACCCGGCCTGAGAAAAGATACCAATAAAGGCATAAGCTTTTAACAGCAGGTTGATCCAAGTCGGTAGAATAATTAATAAGATCCACAGTTGCCGATGTTTTAATCGTGTCAAGTAATAAGCTGCCGGATAACTGATCAGCAAAGTAAGGAGTGTAATCAGAAATGCAAAAATAAAAGAATTCAAAGTCATTCTTAAATAAACACTGGAACTGAGATAATCCCGGTAATTTTGCAAAGTAAACTGATGATTTAAGTTAAAAAATGACTGATAAACAATCAAAGCAACTGGCGTGATCACAAAGAATAAAATCCACAGTAAATACAACGAAAAATAACTCAAACGACTTGTACGCGTCATGATTCGTCCCCCTCATATTCACTTAAGCGCCGATCGAAATCAGCTTCTTTTTCACCAAACCGCATGACATGCAGCGCATTTGGTGAAAAACTCAAGCCAACTTTATCCCTATCTTCAATCGAGTTTGTCGCATGAATCAGCCATTCGTTGCCATCTTCATCGTGAGATGTAATCTCAAAATGATCGCCACGAAATAGCTGAGAATCAACGGAAACGACTAATTTGCCCTGATTTGGCGTTGTGACTGTAATATCTTCTGGCCGTAAAACAACCTCAACCGGTTCATGATCACGCATACCTGCATCAGCACATTCGAAACGTTTGCCAACAAATTCAACTTCATAATCGCGGATCATCGTTCCCGGCACAATATTACTCTCGCCAATGAAATTAGCTACGAAATGATTGATTGGTTCATCATAGATATCAACTGGTGTCCCACTTTGTTGAATTCTACCTTCATTCATAACAATAATTTCATCACTCATAGCTAATGCTTCCTCTTGGTCATGAGTCACAAACAAGAAAGTAATGCCCAATCGTTGTTGTAACGAGCGCAGTTCATACTGCATCTGCTGTCGTAATTTTTGATCTAGAGCTGATAACGATTCATCCAATAACAACAAGCGCGGTTCATTAACGATTGCACGAGCAATAGCGACACGCTGTTGTTGTCCCCCAGATAACTCTGAAATCATCCGATCTTCATAGCCATTTAATTGAATTGTCTTTAGAGCTTGCATGACCCTTTCTTGGAGTTCATCTTGAGGCATTCTTTTAAGTCTTAGACCAAAAGCCACATTATCAAAAACATTTAAATGTGGAAACAAAGCATAATTCTGAAAGACGGTGTTAACCTTTCGTTTTTCGGCTGGTAATTTCGAAATATCTTGCCCATCAAATAATACTTTACCTCGATCTGCTAAAATCAACCCCGCCACAATTCTCAAGACCGTTGTCTTGCCGGATCCAGACGGTCCCAAAAAAGAATAAAATTTACCTTGATCAAGTTTGATATTAATATTATCAAGTGCCACAAAATCATCAAAAGACTTATAAATATGTTGTAATTCAAGAATTGTTTCTGGTGATTGCATGCTTGCCGCCCCATTATTTTATTTTTTTAGTTAATGATTCCTAGTATAAAACTGCTTTTCAATTTACCCTGTGTATTACTGATACATCATTTATGTTTTCCTTGCAAAAGTAACTTTATTGCCTACAAAAGTCCCCCTTCACAGGTAGGCTAACCAACCATTATAGTTTTCTTTTTTAATCCAACATCAATTTTTTTGCTTGATATACCATTACTTTTTAAATTATTTATCGTGTATTGATACAAATACGTTTATAATAAACTTATGAATTAGTTTGCTGGAGGTTATTATGTCTGATTATCAAGCGCTCGAATATCAAATTAAAGACGGTCAAGTTATCCCTAAGTATGTTCCAAAACAGTTCCGTGTCCGTAAAGATGGCGAAGTATTAATTCGGGTCCAATACTCAAGCATCAACCACAAAGATGCACTCGCTTTGGATAATAATAGTGGTGTGATCAAGAATTACCCCATTGTACCCGGAATTGATTTTTCAGGAATGATTATTGAATCCAATGATTCCCGCTTTTTCCCCGGTGATAAAGTCGTTGGAACTGGCTTCAACTTTGGCGTAACAGAAGATGGCGGTTATAGTGAGTTTGTAACGACAAGCAGTCAAAACATTCTCAAAGTGCCTCGGCCTTTGACCATGCGTGATGCTATGATTTTTGGTACAGCCGGGGTCACCGCTGCGATTGCTCTAAGCTACTTCCTACAAATGCCAGCATCTATCGATAAACAGGTACCGATCCTGATTACTGGCGCAACCGGTGGTGTTGGGGGCCTGTTATTAGCCATGTTGCGTAAGCTGAAGTTTACCAATGTAACGGCCGTAACACGGCAAGATACTGCTCAAGATTATTTAAAAAGTCTTGGTGCTGCTCATGTGATTGCGCCTGAAGTGCTGACACAAGCAACTGATCACCCGTTACAAACAGGCCGTTATATGATGGCTATCGATGGTATTGGCGGGGATCTACTTGGTCATATTTTGCCGTACATCAAGTATGGTGGTAAAGTGGTCACTTATGGCAATGCAGATAAAGCTACCTTTCAAGCAAACGTCTTACCATTTATTCTGCGCAATATCAGTTTGATCGGTGTAGATTCTGTCTTTTATCCCAACAATGACCGCGCTGAACTTTGGCAACTATTAGCTACGGCACTGCGTCCTGATCACGAACACAATGTTGCTGTTCACGAAATTGGTTTTGAAGAAATGATTCCCGTTTTAAAAGATTTTCTCAAAAAACCAAAACTGGGTCGAACGATCGTTGCTTTTCCTTAAGATAAATCCGTTTCTTGATCATTCGTCATTACCATAGCATTTTCCGTATAATTGATTTGCTGGCGTAGCTTAGCGGCTACGCTTGTTTCAATTAGCCCTTTTTCAACCATCTCCTGAATCGCACTCCGCTGGCTTGCCAACGCGTGCGTTCGCAAGAGCGCTAATTGGTGTTCATATCTTTCTGTTTGCTGATTACCAATACTTTTTAGATTTACGATACGCCGCCGATAGCGTGTCACCAATTGATAAATAGCTTGGCGGTTATAATTATGCTTGCGATTTTCCGTTTGTTTCAAAAATGAAGATAGATATTTCAAGCCACCTTTGGCCATTTGACGTTCGATAAATAGCTGTTCATTGTAAAATGTGCGATTATCATTCCTTTGCAAGGTTAATTCAGCAAGCAAATGATTGATTCGTACCTGGATCCTAAATAAAATCATCTTGATTCGGATGCGCCAACTGCCGGTAATAATATCTTCCAGATTACGTTGACGCTGGATTAAATTTTTACGATAGTATTGGTAAGCGCGTGCTTGAATCTCATTATCATGCCATAAACGATCCAATGTCTGCAATTCACCAGTTAGGCCAACTTTATTTAGCATCAATTCATCAGCCAAGAGTGGCGGTAACTGATCGTCCTCACTAATATCTAACTCTGCACGGCGGATCATAATCTGATATTCGTCAATCAAGTCTAACGCTGCACGCTGGTTATCTTCATGTTTTTCAGATTCTAAACGC
This sequence comes from Agrilactobacillus fermenti, assembly GCF_021030645.1. Taxonomy (GTDB): domain Bacteria; phylum Bacillota; class Bacilli; order Lactobacillales; family Lactobacillaceae; genus Agrilactobacillus; species Agrilactobacillus fermenti. Next base: position 74,936 of record NZ_JACGCJ010000013.1, read on the forward strand.
TGGACGGCAACCCGATACATATATAATTGTGCCTGTGCTGAGGTATATTTCTTTAATGGTAGATCATCTGCCGTTTCAGTGGTATCTTCAGCCAAACTACCATCTGCGTCATCATCCGGCAAACTGCCGCGCAATCTTAAAGGCCGCCCGTTAGGCACAAACAGTGGTATAAAGACAATTGCACTAACCAAACTCAATAATATAACACCGCCAGCTACAAATAGCATCAAAGGCCGCTCTGGAAAAGCTGCCCCATTTGTCAACGCCACGGGCACTGATAAAACACCAGCCATGGTAATAGCCCCGCGAACCCCTGTCAAGCCTGATAAAATAGCAATTCGCCATTGGGGCGCTTTTTTATTTTGCCGATCGCGTAAGTAGGATAAAAAACTGTACCCATAAGTCCATAAAGTCCGAATGATCAATAAACCAAACCATGTGACAAAGACATATAAAATGGCCGATTTTGTATCGACATTAGCCGCACGAATGACATCGCCAAAAGCAACTGGCAATTCGATCCCTAAAATCAAAAAGACGATCCCATTTAAAATATAGACAATCAAGTCCCACGTCCGCTCACTGACGATATTTAATTCAGCTAAATAATAATCTGAATAAAGGTTGCGCTGGGTACTATTAAAAATGCCTGCCGTTACAACCGCGATTACACCCGATGCATGAAAAATCTCTTCCGCCACCAAGTAAATCACAAAGGGCGTACTCACTTGCATGATCGTATGTAAAATCACATCGTTGATGCCTTGACGTAAGAAAAAGCCGCGCAAAAAATGAATGCCAAAAATCATGACCAATCCTAATAAGGCGCCAACAATACTGATATAAATAAAATCACCCGTCGCATGCGTCAGAGAAAAAAAGCCGGTCATTGTTGCTGCAATGCCATACTTAAAACCAATCAATCCACTAGCATCATTAATCAAACTTTCCCCACTAACCAAATGTAAAATATTGGTCGGTAATTTTGCCCGTTCAGAGATCGACTGCACAGCAATTGGGTCTGTCGGCGACAGAATCGCAGATAACGCAAAGCTTGCAGATAAGGGGAGGTCAGCAATCAGATAATGAATCAAGAAACCGCCTAAAAATGTGGTCAAAAACACCAGGATAATGGCATTAGCAACGATCGGCCCCCGCAACGCCCACAATTCGCGTTTAGGAAAGTGACGCCCGTCATTGAATAGTAGTGGTGCAATGAACAGTAGCATAAACCAGCTGGTTCGTAGCGGAATCGTTAGCTTAAAAATCAAAGCAATCAACAAACCTAGTATGATTTGAATCAGACTAACAGGGATGGCCACAAGGTAATGACTGATAATATTTGAGATCACTACAAAAATTGTCAATATAATGACAGCTTCAATAATTTCCAATGTCCTGCCCCCAATCAGTTGATTTCAAAATAAAAGAGTCGGTCATCAATCTATCTACCGACCCTGACATATTATCTTATTTTTTGGGTTCGCCAATAATTCTAACTTCTGGCTCTAAGCGAACACCAAATTTCTTTAGCACTGTTGCTTGAATCAAATGAATCATTTGCATATAGTCGGTCGCAGTTGCTTGCCCACGGTTTACGATAAAACCAGCGTGTTTGGTGGATATTTGTGCCCCACCAATAATACGCCCCTGTAAGCCAGCTTTTTGAATCAGCGGTCCGACAAAATAACCCTTTGGCCGTTTAAAGACACTGCCGCAAGATGGGTACTCTAGCGGTTGTTTGGTGGCTCGCTTGGTATTAAAATCTGTCATTTTAGCCAAAATCACTTCAGGATCACCTGGTATCAAATTAAACCGAGCTGAAATCACAATACCATGATTTTCCTGAACCGCACTGTGTCGGTAGTGAAAAGCCATTGCCGCACCGGTCAGCGTGTGTAACTCACCTTGAGAATCCAAATAATCGTAAGCCGCCACTACGTCTGAAATTTCACCACCATAGGCACCCGCATTCATAAAAATGGCGCCGCCAACACTTCCGGGAATACCAGCAGCAAATTCTAAGCCTGATAAACTCGCTTGCTGAGCCGTTTTTGAGGTATCTATAATGTGGGCGCCCGCTTGTGCAACAATATAATGACCATATACATGGATCGCCGTCATGGCCGTGGTAATAATCGTTAACCCACGGATCCCACCATCTTGAACAATCAAGTTGCTAGCATTACCTATAAAAGTTAACGGTAGTTGTCGTACCTTTGCAAAATGCAATAAAGTTTTTAACTCTGTGACACTTTTAGGAAAAGCTAATAGATCAGCTGGTCCACCGGTTTTTGTAAATGTGTACTTACTTAATGGTTCATTATATTTGATCAAAATTTCAGAATCAGGCAATTGTTCGATCACTATCTTCGCCCCTGTTCACAGTTCATTTTCTGAGACAACTCTAGTTGCCATTTTAACAAAAAAACATTGATATAGATAGTCTGAACTCCCAGTATCTACCCAGTATTTTTTGATTGTCAACTCATGTCACTTGCAAGGCGGCCCAAAACATGTAGACTATTTACAGAACAGCGTTATAAGATATTTTTTAGACTTAGACTAACGGAGGACTTACGATGAAATTAATCTCTTGGAATGTTAACGGCTTAAGAGCAGTCCTAAAAAAAGATTTCATGACTACTTTTAATACATTAGATGCGGACTTTTTTTGTCTACAAGAAACAAAGATGCAAGCTGGGCAAGTTACGTTAGACTTGCCAGGCTATCACCAGTATTTTAACTATGCTGAAAAAAAGGGTTATTCTGGAACAGCTATTTTCACAAAATACAAACCCTTAAATGTCACTTATGGCTTAGGTATTGATATTCACGATCATGAAGGCCGTTTGATCACGCTAGAATATCCAACTTTCTACCTGATCACTTGCTACACACCAAATTCACAAAATGAGTTAAAACGTTTAGATTATCGTATGACTTGGGACGATGCCTTTCGCAATTATGTCCACCAGCTTAGCCAACACAAATCTGTTATTTTTTGTGGTGACCTCAATGTAGCTCATGAAGCCATTGATTTAAAAAATGATAAGACGAATCACCATAACGCTGGCTTCACAGATGAAGAACGTGCCAAGTTTACAGCCTTACTAAATGCTGGTTTTACGGATACCTTCCGTCACTTTTATCCCGATCAAACCGGTGTTTATTCTTGGTGGAGTTATCGTTTTAATGCCCGCAAAAACAATGCCGGTTGGCGTATCGACTACTTTTGTACTTCCAATGATTTAACAGACAAATTGCACGATGCCAAAATATTAACGGATATTTATGGTTCCGATCATTGCCCGATCGAACTTGATATCGCTGACCTAGTACAAAAATCTTAAACTACAGAAAAGAGGTTAGCCATGAATTTCATTGCCATGGATTTTGAAACCGCCAATCGTTCCCCCAAAAGTGCTTGCTCTATTGCACTGGTGGTCGTACGAGCCAACAAAGTTGTAGATTCATTTTACACATTGATCAATCCTAAAATGTATTTTGATCGTCGTAACGTACAGATTCATGGTATTCATGAAAGTGATGTTCAAGATGCCCCAACTTTCGCAGAAGTTTGGCCGCATATTGCCCCATTATTTGACACGAATCACTTAGTAACTGCGCATAACGCCCGCTTTGATATCAATGTTTTACGCCAATCTCTACAACGTTTTGAGATCTTGCCACCCCATTATTTAGCTATCGATACCTTGCAAACAAGTCGCAAACTATATCCTGAATTTCCGAATCATCGTTTAAATACGGTTTCTGCTGCGCTTAAAATTCAATTACAGCATCATCATAATGCGCTCGCCGACAGCATTGCTTGCGCCCAAATTTTGATTCATCAAGTACAGCAGTTTGGACCGGACCAATTACGGCCTTTTATCAAACTTATCGCTTAGTTTTTCAGAAAATAAGCTATCAATCTATAAAAGTATTATAATAAAAGTAGTTCAAAAACACGTTGCTAGAGTGAACGGTATCCTAGCTCGCTGTTGTCACTTGCTTAAACAGTGCTACTAGTTTTCAAAAACCAGTTTTCTAACTGACTTTTGTGCGGTATTTGTCCACTTTAGTCTGTTTTTTTGTCATTAAGATGAAAAGGGAGCGCGAAATATTGGCAAAAGAAAACGATACAATGCAAGATGTGATGCAAGGTGATATTCACGATTATGACGCCATCCTAAAATATTTTAATGACCGTCCCGCAAAGCAAAAGCGTCAAGCACATTACCGATCAATTACCTTTGTCACCACTGGCATCATTCCCTATGATGGCGGTCAAACAACCATGTTGCACTTGGGTACTTTATTACAACAAGCCGGTTATGAAGTTTATTATTTGAGCTACGTTCCGCAATCACAAGCATCTATGACTGACGATGCAGAATTTAACTTTCCTAAGTTTGGTGGGACCTGTTTAGATATGTCGCACTTGGACACACACCAATCAGATATTTGGATTGCTACTATGTGGGAAACGGCCTATATCATCAAAAACAAACCTGGCTACAAATTTTACTTTGTGCAAGACTATGAACCTTATTTCTATCCTTTTGGTGATCGCTATCAACTTGCAAAAAAGACTTATGATTTTGGTCTACATATGGTATCACTAGGACCTTGGTGTGCCCATATGATCAACGTTCACACTAAAAATAAAACGCCAGTAGATCAAATCAATTTTCCAGTTGATCTGGATAACTATCCTTTCTCCCCAAGAGATTTTTCTAACTACCCAACCAAGAAACGACTAAAGATTGCAGTATATACCAAATGGTCAAGTCCTAGACGTGCGCCCATCAGCATTCAAATCACGATGCTGGATTGTCAGAAGTTACTGGCTAAAAAGGGCATTCACTTGGATGTTTGGTACTTTGGCACGAATAAAACGGCACGCTTTGTCAATGGCACCAATTTAGGTAAATTAACGCGCAAAGAAATGGTTGACTTGTACAATAGCTGCGACTTTGGTATTGCCCCTTCTATGACAAATTTCTCCTTGGTGCCTTTCGAAATGATGAGCACTGGATTACCATTCATCGATTTTCTTGAAGGAACTGGTTCCTATTTTCTACCAAAGGGCAGTTATTTCCCCACCCATTTCAATGAAACGGCATTAGCTGACACCTTGCTTACGGCCGCACAAGACACCGAATTACTTGCTAAGGTCGTTGCAACTAGTCACCAATATTTACACAATATTTCTTGGCAAAAGACCGTAAATGATTTTCTGAAGATACTAAAGCGCATTGAAGCTTAAAATTAGACAGTGGAAATATTCAAAATGAGTTGTTAATAGTAAACAAATAGAGGGTGAAAAACTAACGTTTTGTTGGAACTACTCCGTGTCAAGTAGACAACTTAAATAATTAAAATGCTTATGCACTTTTCTTAACGGCATGGCACCCATATTCGTTGGGGGTCATGCCGTTAAGTGTTTCTTGGCGACGTTTGTTGTTA